>OMOD01000164.1 GCA_900290255.1 Candidatus Sulfotelmatobacter kueseliae | reverse complement strand
TGTCCCGGTTTCAGAACATCGCTTCCTTCCTACTTCTTGGCCCGCCGTTTCGTAACAGACTCGGGACTGAGCGGCCATTGGTTGCAGCTACCTCGCTATCTGCCCGACTGCGCTTACTTGGGTTGAGCAGCCGCGGGTTGCGCCGCAGCCCGGACTGTCGCCTGCTGCTTGGCTTGCATTTCCTTGATCCGCTTCATCATCTGCGGATGGCGCGCCCATTCGATCTGCTTCTCCGGCGGCGCCCCGTACAGCTCGGGATGGATATAGAAGCCGCGCAGCCGGGCTCCCTTTTCCTGCTCGACCACCAGCGGATTCGCTTTGGCGTAGGCATCCTGCCGCACCCCGGTCACTTGCCACGACACCTTGACGTTGGGCGCGTTCGTCCGGACCTCGAAGCGATTGTTTTCGATCTCGCGGGCCACGATGGCTTGGGCGAATTGACCGATCACCGTTAGCTGGTAACGGAAGTCGGTGTTGAGCACCTGAAACCACTCGGGCAGTTGCACCGTCGCATGGCCCTCGCTATCCGTGGTGATGTTGCCGGTGTAGATGTTCATCATCTCCGAGGATTCGACCGAGGCGTGAAACAGGTACTTGTTGGCCGGATCAAGCGGATGGTCGATTTTGAAGTCCTTGGTCCCTGCGTATATTTTGCCGGTGACATTGATATCTCCAGTGAAGTTGCCCGCGTAGGCTTGAGTCTCAGAAAACGTTCCACCACCAATATTCGTAGCGTCAATGCCGTCTCCATAGGCAGCCATGTTCCCTACCCCCCCTGAGAAACTGCCCCCGGCTCCCCCGTCATTACCCCCGAATCCCCCAGTGCCCATGACCCCTACCCCGAATCCCCCAGTGCCCATGACCCCTACCCCGCCAGTCGAGCTTCCAAGATTAACGTCACCACGGCCTCCCGTGCTGTCGACTCCGTCCGTACCGCTCTGGCCTGAACTTGACGCCGCCGAGAAACCAGTAAAACTGCCGCCGGGACCGGTCACCCAGGTCGCCAGCGCCACGACCCCGGTCGCACCTTTTCCGTAGACGCCCCAGCCGCCTGGACTGAGCGCTACGCCCCATACCCCGACCGTGTTTCCGGTCGCAGCAGACGCGTAACCCTTCACGCCAACAGCACTAGTGGCAGACGCTTCGCCGAGGACACCGGTCGTGCCACCGCTCGAAGCCGTGGCGTTACCAATTACGCCGGTGCCAGCGCTGTCGCTGGTGTTACCGACGATGCTGCTGGAAGCAGACGACGTGGCTGTAACACTTCCACTGACGGTCTGATTCGCCGTGAACTTGTTGGCCACCGCCAGTTGCGGGACCACGGTGGTGTCGATGGTCAGCGTGCCGGTCTTGGTAATTGGTCCCCCCTTCAGTCCTAGTCCGGTGGCAACGCTGGTGACCGTGCCGTCGCCCGTCCCTGGGAAAGTCTGCCCCGTGGCGAAAGTGATCCGCCCGTTGCTGGCGATGTGCAGTCCGGTCTCGGCCGGCACGGCCGTGCCTGATCCGTAGAGCAGGCTCAAGGCGCCGCTGGGTGTCGCCGTGTCATTGCCCACGGGTTCGGCTCGGAGCTGAAACGTTTGTGCAAAAGCTGAGGTCGTGGGGCCGTTGAAAGCCGAAGCCACCAGATTCAGCGCTTGCGAGTCCTTGCCGGCCGTGGCCGTGGCCGCCGCCGTTGCCGGCAAACTCAAGGTGCCACGAACCGTGCCGGCGCCGTTTACGTCCAGCGTGGTCGCAGGCGTGGTAGTGTTCAGGCCGACCTTGGCCGTGCTGCCGGTACCCGTCTGGTACAGCACCGAATCGATGATGGTCGAAGCCGCGTTGAAAATCGGCAGATAGTCGGCCTTGCCGCCGGTTGTGGTCACGTCGGTAGCGGTTAGCGGCGAGACGGTTTCGGCCGTGCTGCTCGCCGCAGCCGAACTGATGGCCGTCGGCGCGGCCAGCACGAAGGCCGAGGGCGGAAGTCCGCCAATGGTTTCCGCATCCCCGGCCTTCAGTGCATACGGGGCGCTGACCAGCAGCACGCGCGGCTGCTCGGCCTGGCCCGAGATTTGCACTCCCACCCAACGCGCCTGCTCGGAGGTGAATAACTCCGCCGGCAGCCCGTCGGGCTTGGTCGATCCCAGCAGAGCCGTGTAATGTCCCTGGTTGTCGGCGGTCAGGTTCTGCGTCTCCAGCTACAGGGCAGCGCCGCCAGTTTGCTCAGAATATAAAGAGAAAGTAATGCCAACCACGCCGGTCAGTGGACTGCCGTTGAGATCCTTCACCGTACCGCCGAAGCGGACCAGCCGAGGCAGGGCGGATGTAGTTTGAGCGGAGGTCTGGGCAACGGTCAGTTGCGCCAGAGACAGAGCCAGCGACAAGAATCCAACGACAACGCCAGCGAGGCGGAGCTTCATGCGAGATTTCTCCTTTGGAAATTTGTGAACCTTGGTTCCAGACGGGGCCGAATGCTTTCAGTAAAAAGCCGGTAAGGAAATAGGGAAATCAGGTTCGGGGCAAGGGGAAAAAGGCAGGCAGGCCCAAAACGTGCACCCCGATTATGCTCGGTGGTTGTTGCCCTGTCAACGTGCAAGTAATTGCGGTAGTGGGCGACTTTGAAAACCAGCCCACTACCGTAATTGCAGTCGCAAAACGGGCGGTGCGGGCAAGTCAAAGGGATGGTTGGCGAAACATCGCGATAGGGGTTAGGGGTCAAAAAGTCAAAATCCCCACCCCTTCGACTGCACTCAGGGCAGGCTCTGGCCGCAAAGGACGCGGCTAGGATGGGGCACTCGGCGATAGGGGTCAGGGGGTCAGAAAGTCAAAGTCCCCGCCCTGTCTCTGCACAGAACGCAGAGACAAGGACGGGGCACCCAGCGATAGGGGTCAGGGGTCAGAAAGTCAAAGTCCCCGCCCTGTCTCTGCAAAGAGCGCAGAGACAAGGACGGGGCACCCCGCGGGGACTGGCCCTGAACGTCAAAATCCCCACCCTGTCTCCGCAAAGAGCGCGGAGGCAAGGATGGGGCAGCCGGCACTATTCTTTTTTATCCTTTCACGATCCTCTTTTGCCCGGAGTCCCAGACGGCTACGCACTTATTGAAATAGGCAAAATTCGCCAGGTGGCAGCCGATGGAGGTGTTGTTGCCGAACATTTCGTTCTCCACCACCGGCTTGCGGGTGCGGACGGCGTTGAAGAAGTTGGCCTGGTGGTCCACCGTGTCGCTGTAATCAGGGGGCGTGGTGTAGGACTCGCCCTGCTCATCAACGCTCGCGGCCAGGGGCGGCGTATCCGGGTGTTCGCTCTGCCACTGCTTGAGATATTGCTCGCGCAGTTCGCGTGGCCAGCCGCCGATCGAATAGTCCTCGGGATGCGGGCGGGTGTCTTCAGGCCGGTAGGTCAAGGTTGAATCCTTGATGATCAGCGTGCCCTTGGTGCCGTAGAAGCCGATAAACTCGCCGCCGGCATTGTTGAGGTTGCAGCGCAGGGTGACGCGGCAGTTGGGATAGTCGTAGAAGGTCTCGATCAGGTCGGGGAACTCGCGGCCATCCTTGAAGTGGAACAGGCCGCCGCTGGACTGGGCGCGCAGAGCCGGCGTGTTGATGCCAGCGATGAAGTGGATGCCGGAGAGCAGGTGGACGAACAGATCGCCCCCCAGGCCCTCGCCGTAGTCGGTGAAGCAGCGCCAGCGGAAAAAGCGGACCAGATCGAAAGGCCGCCTGGGCGCGTTGCCGAGGAAGGTGTTCCAGTCGATGGTCTTTTCGTTCGCGTCGGGCGGAATGGGATAAACCCAGGCGCCGCTGGGAGTATTGCGGTCCCAGTAAGCCTCGATGCAGAAGACTTCGCCCAGTTTGCCGGAGTCGTAAATCTCTTTGGCCTTGGCGTAGAGGATGGAACTGACGCGCTGGCTGCCGACGGCGATCATGCGGTTGTACTTGTGCGCGGTCTCGACCATGGCGAGTCCGTCCTCGACGGTGTGCGACATGGGCTTTTCGCAATAGACGTCTTTGCCGGCGGCGCAGGCGTCTTCGAAGATGTGGCGATGGTTGTGGTCCATGGTGGCGAGAATGATGGCGTCAACGTCTTTGCGATCAAGAATGGAGCGATATTCGCGGGTGGCGGGAACGCTGGGGTTGTTGACGGCTTCCTGGGCGGCAGTGTGGCGGCTGTCGTAGAGATCGCAGACCGCAACGCACTGGACGCCGGGCACATGCAGAGAAGCCTCGAGGTGTTCGCATCCGCGAATGCCGGTGCCGATGGAGGCGAAACGCACGGTATCGCTGGGCGGCACGGGACGCGGGGCAGCCGACAGCAGGCGAGGTTGCAGGATGACTTTCGCCGCGCTGGTGGCGGCGAGAGCTCCGGTACCGAGATGAATGAATTGACGACGAGTCAGGGAATTCTTGGCCATGAATTTTCCGCCTTTAAGAGTCTGGGGATACTCCGTGACAGCGCGGAGTGTTTACGGGGTGAAATTATCCCATAGGAGCAGGAGGTTTAGTAAAACGATTGTGTAGGGAATTTTTCGTCTGATGTGGGCATGATGCCCGGGACGGAGCAGGCGTTAGTTCAAATGTCCGCGCTGGGCCCGCACTTTTTCGAGCGCATCGTCGAGGGTGCCTCGAAAGACCAGGATTTTCACCTCCAGCACGGCTTTCTGGCCCGGACCCAGCCAAGTCTCGGGATCGACGTGCTGGCAGGTCAAGTCCGGATTGCTCCAGACGTTGCCGGTGGTTCGAGCAAAACTGGCGGCAACCCACTTTCCGTCGGTCGAGAGCGTGGCCACCATCGGCTCGTCCACGGCGCGCGATTTGTTGTAATACGTGATGCCGTCTTCCCGTCGTTCGACCCGCTGTGACGGTGCTGACCATGTGTAAGATACCAGGTATCTTAACGGGAGCCATTGATTCAGGGGCATTGAAAGGCGGGCGGGTGTCTCCGAAGCGAGGAGATCAAAGCCATCTTTGTAGTGGACATAGGTGCGCTCCAAGCGGACGTCGTGGAAGGTCCCCGTCAGCCTGGGATCGGTCACGGCGTAGATCATGTCGTAGGACTTGCTGGAACGGTTAGTGAATTCGTAGTGAAAGCGTACACCGTCGTCTTCCAGTGTAGCCCGGGCGAGAAAGTGGATGTCGCCCTTCAAGTCCTTTTCGTACTCAATCGAGTGTTCGCTCTCGCGCCAGGCCGGACGCGTTCCCTCCGCTGGCGGACCGGACATGTAAAGATGCTCGACTTCGACCCTGCCGTGCATTCTGGCAGTCACATGCTCGGGAAAGATGACGAGCGCGCCATCTGCAGGTGGACGGCCTGGCAAGACAATCCTCAGGCTCGGTTGCGGATTCTCATCCGAGATCAGCAGGCGCAGGCCGCTTGCGTTCTGTAAGGGCGATAGAGCCTGTGCGTGTCCAAGGATGGAGCAGAGCGCGATCGCAACGTTGCAACTCAGCTTTCGCACGGGGAAGAGGAACAAATGACGGGAAAAATTAAAAGGGCCGTGACATTGGTTATGCTCTAGCCGCCAACTCCTGCGAGGGAGCAAACAGCGTGGAGACATGCACCGTCACAGCCCCTGATGCAACCACCGCTTTCGCGGCTCCGGACCCCAACGTGTCCTCGCAGAGCACGTCGGTTTTTTCGGGTCTGGAAGCCTAACGGGTTGCCCCGCCAAGCTAGTCACTCAGTCTACTTTGGACTGGCTCAGTATTATTGTGCCAACCCTTTCGACCGTCGACGGGAGCAACCTTAACAGAACGTTCACAAAAGTCAACGCAAATTATTGGTGCAATCGCCTTTTCAGAACCTGTGCATAACCGGAAATGCAACTGGTTGCCTGGCCGAGGGTTATCCACAGGCGGCCATCATTTTCCCGGTTTTTGCACATATGTTGCACAGATGGTAAAGAAGCAGGAAAAAGCGTTGAAAGGGAACCAAATAATCGTCTTGACGCAGAACGCAGTTAAGCGCATCTTGCAAAGAGGCAGTGCAAACAGCCGAAGTGATGTCGGAACTCGTGGCCTACGTGGACGGCGGTAGCCTGGGAAATCCGGGGCCGTCGGGCATTGGGGTGGTGATCAATGGCGGCGAACGAGGCCCCATCCGGATCGCCAAGTGGATCGGCCATCAAGACAACAACGTCGCCGAATACGCCGCGCTGATGGAAGCACTGCAGTGCGCGGTCTCGCTGAATGCGCGGAAACTCCACGTGTATTCGGATTCGCAAGTGGTGGTGCGGCAGATGACGGGCGAGTATACCTGCCGCAGCCCGCGCCTGTATTCGCTGCACTGGACCTGCCGCAAGCTGGCGCGCTCGCTGAATTTCTCCATCTCGCACGTTCCCCGCAAGGACAATGCCGAGGCGAACCGTCTGGCGCAGGCGGCACTGCGGCGGCGGGCGAACTAAGCAGTCAGCCGTCAGCAGTCAGCGTTCCGCCTCCCTTCCCCACCGGGTTTCACTTGAGAAAAATCTCTTGCTGCCATCGCCATCAATGCCCACGCTTCGAAAACCGCGAAGCGTGGGGCAGCCCAGTTCGCGGCGGTGCACTTTTGTCATAGTACTTTCGCGTGGGGAGATTCTTGACACCTTACTCGCTCCGGGCGAGACTCAAATTACAGCATCTTTAACAGTTGAAATGAGTTTGCGGCGCCGCTTCGCGCCCTTAGCGGCCGCACGTGGAGGACACGATCGAGCAAGGCGGCCCAACCCGAAACTTCCCAGCCCGCGCTTCGGCGGCGATCCCGGCTGGAGTGCTGGGGGCTTCCGTGCGTTTTCCGGGCGAGGATGGCGGCCAGTCGCTGGCTGCGATGGCGCAACGCGATCTTGACGCCGCCCTGCAATTGCTGGCCGACCGCGCACAGTACATTACCGGGGCGGGCGGAGCGGCGATCGCCCTGCGGCGGAGCGGAAAAAATGACATGCTGTGCCGGGCCAGCACTGGCTCCAATGCGCCGGAGCTGGGCGCGCTGCTTTCGACCGAGTTTGGACTTTCGGGCGAGAGCGTGCGCACTCGCCAGCCTCTGCGCTGTGATGATGCCGAACGCGACCGGCGCGTGAATCACGAAGTCTGCCGCCAGATGGGAATCGCTTCGGTAGCGATCATGCCGGTGGTGCAGGACGACCAGGTCCTGGGTGTTTTCGAGCTTTTCTCGGGCAGGGCGAATGCCTTCGGTGAACGCGACCTGTCGGCTCTGCGGCGGCTGAGCGAAATGGTGGAGACGGCGGTCCGGCTGGCGCATGCCGCTGAAACCCTGCCTGATCAACTGCAGACCGTGGAGCCGTCGGCGGAGGCGCTGGCGGAAGAAATTGTAGATGTGACCCTGCCGGTCGTTGAACCGGATTCTGAACCGGATTCTGAACCGGCCATCGAACTGGCCGGGGAAGCGGCGCAGGAACCCGCCATGGAAGCGGCGATGCAACCAGCCATGGAAGCGGTCCTGGAAGTAGAGGCCGAAGTGGAGACCGAAGCCGCGCCGGAATTGCCGGCAGAGATCGCTGCTCCGGCACCGCCGCAGGCCGCAACACCACAAGATACGCCACCGCAAGACACGCCGGGGAAACCTGAGGCTCCCCAGCGGCCGCTGTTCTGGTCAGCCGCGCTGAATGCTAACGGCGAGGCGCAGAAACCTGCCGAGCCCGACCAGAGCCACGTTCCGCCCGTATTGAGGCACTTGCACCGGTGCGAGGTCTGTGGATTCCCGGTATCCAGCGGCCGCGTACTGTGCGTGGAATGCGAAGAAAAGAGGTGGCGCGGGCAGCGCAATTTCGCGCCAGCGGCCGCGAAACAGGCGGCAAGCCGGAGCAAGGTTGCTGCGCCCGCGGTGCGAGCGCTCGCGGCGGCGGCGGCTCAGGCGAGTGCGGCGGCCGCGCCTGCAGCGGTCCAACCGCCAGTGGCCGTCGCCGTTCCGCCGGAACCGGCAGTAACTCAGGTGGCTTCGGAAGCTACTCCGGCAGCGGCTGAGGAGGCGGCGCCGCAAGAGGTTACGTTCAGTGGCGGACTCGAACCATCCCAATCGTGGTTTTTGGCGAACAAGTATATTCTCTTAGCCCTGCTGGTGGTGGCGGGCACCGTGGCCGCTATCGTCCTGTTGCGCTAGCGCGGATTCACAGATGATGTAGCCGGACAAAGAATGGCGAGCTACGCTCGCCCGCCCGGACGAGGGCGTCCGGGCCTCCATGGCTCCGGGCGCCCTTGAAGGCACTAACGATTAGCCGCTAATCGCTTGACAACACAGGCAACTCTGCTAAAGTTCGAAGGAGAATTACGCTCGAACGACGACGATCGCCCAGGTGCCACGATGAAGAATGTCTATGAAGTGTTGCGACAGAAAGAGATGGAATTGACCCGCCTGGAGAAGGAAGTGGAGGCCCTGCGTCTGGTGGCTCCGCTGCTCTCCGAGGAAAAAGAAACGGTGTCGGAGATGGCGAAGCCTGCCCTGGCCACCGCCGTCAACGGACCGCAGCCCACGGCGCGCATGCCGCTGCCCACCACGCCGACCATGCCGGCTCCGCAGCCGGTGCGAGCGGCCGGTTGGGAAGACACGGCGAAGCGCTGGCCGTAAGCCGTGTGAAGCGAGCTGCAATGCCTCCGGCATCGCAGGTGGCGCATGCTCTTCGAGTTTGGTCGAGACAACAGCCCGGGACCGCGTCCCGGGCTGAAGTGTATGGGACGGAAGTCGGAGCAGAGGTGCTCCGCGACAAGATCCGTGACTGTGGCTGAGGGTGCAATCGAAAGTGATCATCAGGAGATGAATATGAAGAAATTGGCCTTGATACTGGCAGCAGTGGCGCTGGCCGCGAGTATGGCGGCGGCCAAGGACAATGTGATGCAGGGAATGATCGTGTCGGAGAATTCCGTCCCGTGCGGCTCGGAAGCGAAAGGGCACAAGCAGACCGTCGAGCTGATGTGCCAGGAATATGTGATCCGCACCGATACGACCGAGTATCACGTGCGGCAGCAGAAAGAAGAGCACAAAGCTATGCTGCCGGTGAATGCGCCGGTCGAACTGACGATCAGCAAAGACAAGATGAAGTTCAAAGTGAACGGCAAAGGATACGAGATGCTGATCGTTTCCGAAGGGGCGGTTACGGCGCCCGCCGCAGCCCCCGCGCCAGCTCCGCGGCCGCAGCAGGGATGAGTCTATCGCTTCGGAGATTCTATTCGCCGCTGCCCGCCTGGCCCGCGGTTAGAGCAGTTCCGGTTTTGGCTTGCTGGGGTGGCGCAGCGCTTCAGCGCTGCGATAAGGGACCTGTTTTCGGTAGCGGCTTCAGCCGCTGAGGCACCTCTGGGGCTAAAGCCCATTTCTTCCGCCAGCTTGTTCGCAGGCCTGGAAGGCCTGCGCCACCCAAAATCAGGTGCGACATCGAGTTCTTCAGCAGCGGCTTTCTGGGGGAAACGGCGCGGCTGGAGGCCGCGCCCCGTCAAAGCAGATCTCGTGACTCTGGATATAGTTATTCTGCAGCCGCTCTAGCCCGCGACAATCTCGCGCAACGCGGCCAGCAGGCGGTCGACTTCATCGATCGTGTTGTAATGCACGAGGCCAATCCGCAAGAAGCCTCCGGATTTCTCCACATCCAGGTGCTCAGTGAGGTTGAGAGCGTAGTAGTTGCCGTCCCAGGTGAAGAAGCCGCGCTCGCCGAGTTTGGTGGCGAGTTCGAGGGGCGTGTGATTGGCGATGCGGATGGCAAGCGTGGGACAGCGCTCGTCGAAACGCGTGGGATCAGTGATGCCGTAGATTTTCAATCCGGGGATGGCGGCGAGGCCGGTCATCATGCGCGCCAGCAGCGCGCGTTCGTGCTCGTGGATGGCCGCGTAGGCGGCTTCGATGGCTGCGCGGCGGGTTGAGAGTTGAGTTTCGTTATTCCCACCCTTCGACAGGCTCAGGGCAGGCCCCAACGAAAACCGCGAAGGGTGGGGCAGCCCGGCTTCAGGACTGGTTTCGTGGTTCCCACCCTTCGAAAACCGCGAAGGGTGGGGCAGCCTGGTGTTATTTTCTCTGCGGCCGAGGTCGGCGATGTATTCCACGCAGGCGGCGATGCCGGCGATGCACTCGTGGTTGAGCGTGCCCCACTCCCAGCGATTGGGGATGGCGTTCGTGTTGGGGCGGACTTTGTAGGGACGCAGGCGCTTCAGGTGTTCGCGCTTGCCGAAGAGCACGCCCATGTGCGGTCCGAAGAATTTGTAAGTCGAGCAGACCAGAAAATCGCAATCGAGCGCGGCCACGTCAATCAATCCGTGAGGCGCATAGTGCACGGCGTCAATGTAGGCAAGGGCGCCGGCAGCGTGGGCGAGGCGAATGATTTCCTCTACCGGATTGATGGTGCCGACGGCGTTGGAGGCGTAGCCGACGGCGACCAGCTTCGTCTTCGCATTGATCTTTGAGGCGAGGTCGGCCATGTCGAGGGTGCAGTCTTCGTCATGGATCTCGGCCCAGCGGACGGTGAGGCCGCGGTCTTCCGCCATCGCCAGCCAGGGCGAGACATTGGCGTCGTGGTCAAGGCGTGTGACCAGGATTTCGTCGCCGGACTTGAGATCGCGGCCTATCGCACGCGAAATGGCGAAGGTCAGCGACGTCATGTTCGGGCCGAAGATGACTTCGTCGGCGCCGCAGTGGAAGAAATCGGCCATGGCGGCGCGGGCTTCGGAGAGCATGGCGTCGGTGCGGCGGCTGGTGGCGTAGGCGCCGCCGGTGTTCGAATTATCGCGGCGCAGGTAATCGGAGATGGCGTCAATCACGCGCTCGGGGACTTGCGTTCCTCCGGGGCCGTCGAGGAAGACGGCGGGGTGTCCGTTGACGGTCTGGGCGAGGGAAGGGAACTGGGAGCGGATGGAGGCGAGGGAGAGGGCGGGTGTGGTTTCAGTCATGGGCATGGCATCTCAATTTAACCATGACGACGCACGTTTTGTGGATTCGTCACGTGGTTGGCCCTAACGCGGCCCTTAAGGGCCGCTCTTCCACGGCGGCCCCGAGCGGCGTCCATTTATCGCGCGCTTTCGCGCGCAACCCCGGACGAGGGCGTCCGGGGCTACATTACTTCACTGCCCTCACAAAATCTGCCAACATTCCGTACGCGGTGGCGTACAGGCCGGGATTTTCTTCTGTGATCGCTAGGCCCGGGAAGATGTCGGTTTCGAAATGGATGTAGGACGAGGTGCCGGTGATCTTGGCCATCGGCGACGTGGCCAGCACTTTTTCGGGACGGACGCTGGCTTCCACACCGCTGGCCTCGACGCCGGGGTTTCCTGAAGACGGCGTGCGGCGGGCGCGGCAGACGAGCTTGAACGGCCAGCCGTCGCGGCGGGCGTTGCGCACGGCCTGGGGCGTCAGGTCGCGGATGCCCTCGCGCTCGATCTGGTCGAGGCGGACGGGAATGTCCATGAGCACGGTGATCAGGGCGGCGGTTTTGACCGCGGCGTCCCAGCCGTCGATGTCGTGAGTGGCGTCGGTTTCGGCGACGCCGAGGGATTGCGCCTTCTTCACAGCTTCGTCGAGGGTGAGGCCGTTTTCCATTTCGCCGAGGATGACATTGGTCGTGGAGTTGAGAATTCCGTGGAAGCCGTTGAGGTGAACGGCGGGCAGTTGGTCGAACAGAGAAAAGATGGGAACGCCGTCCAGCACGGTGGATTCGAACAGGAAGCGCTTGCCGCGCGCGGCGGCGAGCGAGCGCAGTTCGCGGTAGGCATGAACGATGGGGCCTTTGTTGGCGGTGATGGCGTGGGCTCCGTGGTCGAGCGCGGCGCGGATGTGGTCGACGGCGGGCTGGCCGGTTTCGACGTTGAGGGATGTGGCTTCGAAGAGGACGTCGGCGCGGGCGGCGGCGAGCCAGGAACGGACGTTGTGTGGGGCTTCGTCGCCGGCTTGGGAATTCGAAGTGCTGGCCGGCATTTCGCGGGCAGGAGTGCCCGCGCCACACGCGCCCGCGCCACATTTTTCTGGATCAAGCCCGTCAGCATCGGCGATCCAGCCCAGGCGGCGGGAGGCGATGCCGGTGATGCGGAAGGCGATGCCGTATTTCTCGCGCAGCTCGGCGGAGCGGTCTTCAAGCAGGCGGACTAAAGTCCTGTTGACGTTGCCGAAGCCGAGGAAGCAGAGGTTTTGGGTGCGGATCGCGCTTTCCTCGCAAGGGGGGCTAAAGCCCCGATTCTTTCTTACGTGCCTGACGCGGCGCTAAAGCGCCGCTCTTCCACGGTCGTACAGGCGACAATCCGTCTACCGGGAAGCCGCGCGGCCCGATAAACCTGGGGCGCCGGACAGCCGAGGGCGGCTGTCCCCACATTCCTTCATCAAGCTATCCCATCACCGTGGTGTGCTCGGGTTTGATTTTGTAGAGCACGCGCACTTCGCCGGGCTGGCCATAGGGGTACTTGTCCGCACCGAGATATTTCTTGGCCATTTTGTTGATGTGGTCGGCGGCGCCCTCTTCGGTAATCTCGACCACGCGGCCGCGGATTTCGAGATAGCGGTAGGGATTCTCCGGGTCGATGATGGCCAGGGAGACGCGCGGGTCGCGGCGCACGTTCTTGTCTTTCTGGCGCCCGCGGGCGGAGTTGAAGATGACGTGCTCGCCGTCAAAATCGCACCACACGGGAGTGACCTGCGGGCGGCCGTCGGGCATGAGCGTGCTCAGGCTGGCAAAGGCGCGCTTCTGAAAAAGATCGCGGTACTTCTCGGGGATAACTTGCGACATGAGAGCCTCCAGAAACGGAATCGCAGGAAGCATTATAGACTGCGGGCTGGTTGTGCGGGACGCGGAGGCGGCGCGGCTTCCAGTTCCTTCCCGACTTTGTTTAAAATAATCACCTTACTGGGGGAGGAGCCGTTGCGAAAAGTTGAATGGGCGGGACATTCGCGGAAGCCGTGCGGGCCAACGACTCGGGGAACGACGGTGGTGGCGCTGCTGGCTCTTTTTCTGCTGCTGGCGGGAGCCGCGGCGCAGCTGCTCGCGGCGGACGAGCCGGCCAGAAAATCTCCTCCGACGATCGTTTTCATGACGGATTTTGGCGTCGTGGACGACTCGGTGGCCATCTGCCGCGGCGTGATGTACTCGATCGCGCGGGACGCGCGCATCGTGGATCTGACGCACCAGGTGACGCCATTCTCGATTTTCGACGGAGCGCGCTTCCTGTACGGGACGACGCCGTACTATCCGGCGGGAACGGTCTTCGTGGTGGTGGTAGACCCGACGGTGGGCAGCACGCGCAAGGCGATCGTGGCGCGGTCGAGGCGCGGACAATATTTTGTGCTGCCCGATAACGGGCTGCTGACGCTGGTGGAGCAGGGCGACGGCATTGAGGCGGTGCGCGAAATCAGCAATCCGGAATGGATGATTGGAGGCAAGTTGTCGTCCACGTTTCATGGGCGCGATATTTTTTCGCCGGTGGGCGCGCACGTGGCGCGAGGCGACGACTGGGTGTTGGTTGGCCCGGAGATGCCGGTGAAGGATCTGGTTCGCCTCGACTGGAAAGTGGCCAAGGTTGACGAGCGCGGGCTCAGTGCCACGGTGATCGCGACGGACGGGCCGTTCGGCAACCTGGTCACCAATGTGAACGGCGACGATTTTCTGAAACTCGGCTACGAGCGCGGCCAGGAGGTCCCGGTCACGGTTGGCGACAAGAAAATGAAGTTGAAGTTCGTGAAGACTTTCAGCGACGTCCCGCTGAACCAACCGCTGCTCTACATTGACTCGCGCGGACGTCTCGGCCTGGCGGTGAATCAGAACAGCTTCGCCGCGACCTACGGCATCAAGCCGCCGGTGGCGCTCGTCATTCCGCGGGCAGGAAAGTAAAAAAGGCGTAAGCCGGAATCTTTCGCTTGGGCGTTGTTCGAAAAGCAGGTTCGAAAAGCTGGGTTCGAGAGGCAGGTCCTAAAGATTATGAAGCGCACAACTTCGCACTTGTTCCGCAAGACGGCCGCGCGCGTACTGCTGGTGTCGGTCGCGGCTGTGCTGATCCCCACTTTCGTTTTGGCGCAAAGCTTCCGTGGCGCGATCCGGGGCCAGATCACTGACCCCAGCGGAAGTGTGGTCGCCGGCGCGAAAGTGACAGCCAAGAACGTGGATACGGGCCTGACCCGTGAGACGATCACGACGGGCGAGGGAACGTTTGTGCTCGCCGAATTGCCGGCCGGGACGTACACGGTGACCGTCAATGCGGCTGGGTTTGCCCAGGTCGCGCAGAACGTGGTGGTCAACGTCGGGCTGGACACGACGGCCGACTTTGGAATGCTCAAGGTGGAACGGCAGAAGCAGACCATCACGGTGAACGAAGAAGCGCCGCTGGTGGAAGCGACGCGGGATGTGCTGGGCGAGGTAGTGGATCAGCGGCTGGTGACGGAGCTCCCGCTGAACGGGCGGGACTTCGGGAAACTGGTGGCGCTGGTTCCGGGTGCGACGGTGGATCCTTCGGGCGTGGCGGGAACGGAAGCCGGGTTTGGGCAATTCAACATCAATGGGAACCGCGATCGGTCGAATAATTACACGCTGGACGGCACTGACAACAACGATCCTTTCTTCAACAACTCAGCGCTGAATCAGGTGGGAATCGGAGGGGCGCCGGCGTCGCTGCTGCCGATTGATGCTATTCAGGAATTCAACCTGCAATCGAGTTTTGGGGCGGAATACGGGCGCAACAGCGGTTCGGTGGTGAACATTGTCACGAAATCAGGCACGAACCACCTGCACGGATCGGGCTTTGAATTCCTGCGCAACAGCGGACTGGACGCGCGCAACTACTTCAATACGGAGGAGCACAAGTCGCCCTTTCAAAACAATAATTTCGGCGGCTCGCTGGGCGGGCCAGTTGTGAAAGACAGAACGTTCTTCTTTGGAGCTTACGAGGGCGAGCGGGAGCGGGTGGGAAGCGATTTTCTGTTGCTGGTGCCTACGCAGAACCAGATTCAGGAAGCGCGTACCATCGCTCAAAGCATTCAAGGAGAAATCAATCCCGGACTGGACGCGATCCTGGGGTTTTATCCGCAGAGTACGACGGGGCAGATTCCAGATGAGGCGCGGGACACCAACAATGGCGATTACCTGATTGCGAAGCTCGATCACAATTTCACAGGGACCGAACTGCTGACCGGTCGGTACGCCTTCGCGCGCAACTACCAGATATTCCCGTTTGGATCAGCGGGTGGGTACGGGACCGGATCGCGACTGCCGCAGTTTGCGCAGACGTCGCCCACGCGCGTGCAGGTGCTGTCGCTGAGTTTTCTTTCCACGCTGAGCGCCAGCCGCATCAATGAAGTTCGCTTTGGATACAGCCGCTACACCACTTCGTTCAGTTCCCTCGATGCCAACTTCGATCCCACCTCAATTGGCTTGAACTTCGGTACGGGCAAGCTGGGCTTGCCGGAGTTTGATTTCACGAACATCGAAAATCTCGGCGCGATCGGCTACAGCGTGCCTCGAGGGCGCACCAGCGGCACCTACCAGATTCTCGACAACTTCACGTGGCTGCGTGATAAGCATACGTTCAAGTTCGGAGGCGAATTCCGCCGCGCCAGCATCAGCAACTTCAATGACAACCTGGAGCGCGGAATCTTTCAGTTTACAGCTGGAGTCGGGTTGAGTCCCGATCCGGTGGTGGATGCGCTCGCCGATTTCTATACCGGTGGTTCGCAGGACGCGTATGACTGCTGTTCGTTCGCCTCGGTCGACACGGGCAACACGCAGCGCACTACCTACAACAACGGTTTCAGCTTTTTCGGGCAGGACGATTACCGGGTCGCCTCCAAGCTCACTTTGAACCTGGGGCTACGGTGGGAATATTTTGGTCCGCTCAGTGACAAGAACGGTTTGCTTTCCAACCTCGGCGCGGATGGAAATCTCGCCATGGTCGGCAGCGACGGCCTCAACGGGTTGTACAAGCGCGATCTCCACGACTTCGCGCCGCGAATCGGGCTGGCGTGGAATGCGCTGAAGGACACGGTGATCCACGCCGGCTACGGCATCTATTACGACTACGTGCCGCAGGATATTCTCATCGCGAACTACACGACGTCGGCGGGAGTGGCCACGAACCCGATCGGCCCCCAGGCTGTGCTGCCGATGAATTTTGACGACACTGCATTCAACGGCACCAATCCTGTGCCGAATTCTCCGATCATGAGCGTTGCGGGGGAACCGTATCCGACGGGCGGGCCGTACCCGGTGTTTGTGACGCCGCAGAAGTTCCGTTCGCCTTACAGCCAGAACTGGAATCTGAACGTGCAGCAGAGGTTGAGTGCAAGCGCTTCGATGGAAGTCGGCTACGTGGGGAGCAAGGGCAGCAGACTGGTGCGGCTCACCGACTGGAATGAACTGAATTCCAGCGGCAACTACCCGAATCCAAACTTCGATGCCATGGATGCGCTTATGACTTCCAGTTCTTCGAACTACCACGCGCTGCAAGTGAACGCGCGAATCCAGAACGCTCATCGTTTTTCAGGTTTCGCCGGTTATGTGTGGTCGAAGTCGCTCGACTATGCCTCCGATGGAATCGACTTCGCCCCTGGGGCGGCGTTTCCGCAGGATCCGGGCAACCTGGCTGCCGAGTACGGGCCTTCGACGTTCGACACGCGGCAGCGATTGACTGCGGCGCTGAACTATGACTTGCCGGCGTGGCAAGCGTTGCGGAGGCTGGGCTCAGGCTGGCAGTTGAACTCGATTGTCACGGTTCAGACTGGCCGCCCGATTCCGATCGCCAATTCTTACGACAACAGCGGCCGCTATTACTACAACCAGCGCCCGAACGTGGTGCCGGGCGTGAACCCCATCATGCCCAACTGGAGTCCAACGACGGGGTACCTCAATCCCCTGGCCTTCAGCCAGCCGGCGGACGGAACCTTCGGCGACCTCGGACGAAATTCGATCTTCAGTCCCGGCTATCGAAACTGGGATTTTTCGATCACCAAGAACACGCAGCTCGCCGAACGATTGAATGTGCAATTCCGGGCGGAGTTCTTCAATGTTCTCAATCACCCGACCTTTGCCCTTCCGGATCACTACATTACTCCGGGATACGATCAGTTCGGCAACCTGCAATGCAGTCCGGCGCAGGGGTGCTATGACGGGCTGATCACGCAGACTCCGGACGTGGCGCAGACCAACCCTGGGCTGGGCGGCGGCGGGCCGCGAGTGATTCAGTTGGGAGTGAAGTTCCTGTTCTAGGGGAGTTTGATCTATCCGCGAACGTCAAAATCCCCACCCTCTCGCGAAAGGCGCGAGAAGGGTGGGGCACCCTCAGGTATCAGAGCCTTCCGCGACATCTTTGGCTATTCGTGGCAACACGGCGCGCAGCAGGGATTCGAACGTCGACTTTACGCGCTCGCCGGTTTCCAAGACTTCCGCGTGCGAAAGAGACTGATCGAGGATTCCCGCCGCCATATTGGTGACGCAGGAAATCGCAAGCACGCTGATCCCCATGTGGCGCGCGGCGATGACCTCGGCCACGGTGGACATTCCGACCAGGTCGGCACCGATGCGGCGAAGATATTCGATTTCCGCGGGAGTCTCGTAGCTGGGGCCAAGCAGGCCGGCATAAACACCTTCGTGCAGCGTGACGCCGAGCTTGCGCGCTTCTTCGTGCGCGGTTTCGCGATACCGGCGCGAATAGGCTTGGGTCATGTCGGGGAAGCGAACCCCGAAACGGTCGTCGTTGGCGCCGGCCAGCGGATTCGTTCCCTGCAGGTTGATGTGGTCGCGGATCAGGACCAGCGCGCCCGGCGAGTAGCCGAGATTGATGCCGCCGGCGGCGTTGGTGAGAATGACGGCGCGAATTCCCATGCGGCCGAAAACGCGGATGGGAAAAGTGACTTCGTGCGCCGAATATCCTTCATAGAGATGCACGCGGCCCTGCATGGCGGCGACGGCCGTGCTGCCGGCTTTGCCGATGACCATGCGGCCGGCGTGGCCGATGGCGGTGGATTGCGGAAACGAAGGAATGTCGGCGTAGGGGACGCGAGTGGCGTCGGTGAGGGAATCGGCAAAGCCTCCGAGACCGGAGCCGAGGACGATCCCGATCTGCGGGCGGAGCGCGGTGCGGGCGAGGATGAGTTGAGCGGCGGATTCGGCGAGTGCGAATTGGTCGGTCATGATTTCCTGCGCGGTGTCGGTTTGCCGCAGCGGCTAAAGCCGCGATTGAAAAATGGGCAGCTTATCGCAGCGCTAAAGCGCTGCGCCACCCCAAATCGGACTTTCTCCGCGGCCCGCTAGAACTTCTTCTCGAACTCTCTGAATTCCCTTTCCAATTTCCATTGTTCCCGGGCGCGCTCGCTGGCGGCGAGAAACCTCTCGCAGCCTGCGGAGGGTTTCTCAGTTGCTGCGTTTTCCGCGGCGCAGGCGGCTACGGGACGGAATGCGGGCTTCGTCTCCGCCCACAGGCTCGCACCCGGCAAAAAGCTGTGCTCCAGGCTCTGCCGCGTCATACGCTTCAGTTCGGCGTAGGAGAGATGGTATCCCTCGACCGCGCGCAGATATTCGTGCGTCATGTCGGAGCGGGCGACACCTTCGTCGTCGGTGGAAATGGCGACCGGCACGCCATACTTCAGGTAAACGGGCAGAGGATGGTCGTCGCCGCCGACGCCGAGAATCTGGTCATTGGAAGTGAGGTTGATCTCGACCAGAACGTTGCGCGCGGCCATTTCTTTCATCAGGCCGATAGGATCTTTTTCCAGCATGACGTCCACGCCGTGGCCGATGCGCTCGGCGTGGCCGCGCTCGACCGAGGCGCGAATGTGAAAGGTAAGATCCTCCGGCTTCACCAGGCCTGCGGCAAGTTCGCCGGCATGCAGGCTGATGTGCACCTTGGGGTACAAGCCATGCAGGTAATCGAGCATGGCCATGTGCTGGTTGAAATCGTGAAGGGGAACGTACCAGTCCTCGGGCATGACGAGGTTGAGGCCGACAAAATGTGGGTCGGAAGAGGCGAGTTCGAAACCCAGCAGGATCTGGGCGAAGACGGCTTCCTGCGGCAATCCGCGCAGCACCTGATAAATGTAGCGGACCGTGACGTTGCATCCTGGTTCGGCTTCGGACGTTCCGCATTTCAGTTCGGTGCGCGCGCGGGCCTCGTCTTCGGCCAGCGTCTTGCTGGTTGCAGCGGCGATTTCTTTGAGCCCACCCGCCAGCAAGCGGTCGCGCATCTTCGGGAAGTCGCTGTCCCAGCCGGTTTTCATGCCCAGTTCGGCGGACGCCCCGCCGTCGGCCGTATGCATGAATTCGACGTACTCGACATGCTCGCGCGCGGCGCGATTGATCACCGAAGCCACAGCTTCGGCGACGTGACTGTGCGAGGCCAGGCTGAACTTGTCGAAGGCAGCGAAGAAGTGGTCGTGGCCGGATTCGTCGCCGGGGCGCCAGTTGCGCATGGACCAGGCATCGATGATCTGGTTATAGAGGACGTGGTCGTCATAGGCGCAGCGGATGGCAGGCTTGGCTGTGTACTTCTCGCAGGAATCGCAGGGCGGAGCCAGCAGGCGCGAAATGGTGCGGTCAACGCAAAAATTGTCAGAAGCGGCGAAGTCGATGAGATCTTCGGCGTAGATCGCGCCATCGAGATGGTTGTGCAGGTCGCCGCCTTTCGGCATGTCGTCGAGGAAAGCCAGCAGCAAGGAGGGTTGCTTGCGCACCGAGTCCAGATACCGCGCCGTTTTCTGCTCGGGAGTCTGGGCGGCGGCGAGAGCAGAAAGAAGGAGAAGAATCAGACCGCGGTGAATGATTCGGGTCAAGGTCAAGCGCGTGCCTCCAGAAACCTGGATTGTAATGCGTGGGTTGGCGCATGCGCCAATCTGAGACAATCGGGAACCAGCATGTAGCCCCGGACGCATTCGTCCGGGGAAGCTCGTCCGGGCAAGCTCGCGTCCGGGCAAGCTCGCTTCGCTTCGCGGGGCGGACGAATGCGTCCGCCCCTACACGGGCCATGCTACTCTGCTAAATTGTTCTCTTATGCCGCCTGTTCTTGCCAAGCCCACCCGCAGTTTTGCCAGCGACAACAATGCCGGAGTTCATCCGGAAGTGCTGGAGGCGATCGCGCGCGCCAATCATGGACACGTCATTGCCTACGGCGACGATCCCTACACGCGGTCTGCGATCGCAAAATTTGAAGAGCACCTGGGTCCGGGCATTGATGTGTTTTTCACTTTCAACGGAACCGGCGCCAACGTGCTCGGCCTCGAGGCGCTGAACCGGCCGTATCACGCCGTGCTGTGCAGCGACTACGCGCACATTTATAGCGACGAATGCGGCGCGCCGGAAAAACACACGGGATGCAAACTGATCCCGCTGCCCCACCAGGACGGCAAGATCACGCTCGATGCGGTTCGCCACGCCTACCACGGCATCGGCGATCAACATCACGTGCAGCCCCGGGTCATCTCGATTACGCAATCCACCGAGATGGGAACCGTTTACCAGCCGGAAGAGATAAAGGCGCTGGCCCGCTTTGCGCACGAGCACGGAATGTTTTTGCACGTGGACGGCGCGCGGATCTCGAACGCCGCCGCCAGCCTGGGCCAGACGCTGCGGCAGGCCACGCGCGACCTGGGCGTGGACGTGCTGTCGTCCGGCGGGACCAAGAACGGAATCATGGGCGGGGAAGCGGTGGTCTTCTTCGATCGCGCGCTGAGCGGCGATTTTCTTTACCTGCGCAAGCAGGGAATGCAGCTGGCGTCGAAGATGCGATTCATCGCCGTGCAGTTCGAGGCCTTGCTGACGGACGATCTGTGGCGGCGCAGCGCGGAGCACGCGAACCGCATGGCGCGGCTGCTGGAAGCAGAGTTGCGGCGGGTTCCGCAGGTCAGGATTGTGTGGAAGGTGGAAGCCAACGGCGTGTTCGCTCAGATTCCGCGGCAGGCCATGGAGAAAATCAAGGAACGGTACTTCTTCTATCCGTGGATCGAGGAGGAGTGCATCGTGCGCTGGATGTGCTCGTTCGATACGACGGAGGAGGATGTAAAGGATTTTGTTAGGGTGGTGGCGGAGGCGGTCAAGAGCTGAAGTGTGACCCTGTTCGGCTATTGCTTTTTGGCCGGCTTTTGACTACATTGGCCGCAATCCCGCGCCGGATGCGTGTCATCGAGCTTTGAAAATCCAGGAGTCGTCCATGAAGGGGAAGTGGTTCAGCATTGCCGTTTTGATGGTCGTCGGGGCCATGTTAATGAGTCAGCCCAGCTGCGCGCGCAGCCAGCAGTTGGTGGCGATCACTCTGCAACCCTCCGGAGGATTCGTCTTTGAGGGATACAATGCGGCTGGGCAGTTCACCGCATACGGTAGCTTCATCCATCCCCCCGAAAACAAGGACATTAGCGACAAGGTCGTCTGGACCCTTGACATTGCGAATTTCGGGACGATCACACAAACAGGGCTGGTAACGTATACCCGCACAGATGGTTGCGGGAGCGGACTCGTCAATGCGACGTATAACAACCCGCCAGGTAACCCAAGCGGGTCGGTGGTCTTAGGCAGCGCCCCGGTGAGCGGCTGGAACAATGCCAATTGCAAGTAGACGGACTTCTTATTCCTCACCCAGAATTTTCCCCAGGGTCGGCTTGTGTTTTTCGGGGAGTTTCTTCTTGTTGGGGACGACCTTTCCGGCCGGAGGCGTGCCCACGCGCTCCCGCGCCAGTTCCTTCACTGCGGTCACGGCTTCGAAGCGTCTGGGTTTCTTTCTGCGCGGCATTGGTTGCGCCTGCCGCATCCATGTTGCCATAGCTTGCCGGCGTCGAACCTGCAATAATAATGCTCTGTCGGTTGGATCGACCTCCGGTGGCTGCGAAACGAGTCTGGCCGGCCAACGACGAACGACCAGCGACTAACGACGGTCTCATGGAAGAACGCGATTTTTTTGACGAGCGGCAGGAAAAGAAACTGGCCACGCTAAACTGCCCGCATTGCCAGCAATCCGCGGAATACGAGATTACCTGGGTAGTCCGCACCAAGAAGCGCCAGCTTTCCGGACGGGCCGACGAGCGCGACCGCGCCCGCTTTGCCAAAGCTCGCTCCTACATGCTCCGCAAAGACGACATGCTGGCCTGCAAGAACATGCGCTGCCGCAAGCGGTTCGAGATCACCAGCGTGCAGTCGGTGGTGTTCACGGAATAGAGGCCACAGGGGCTAAAGCGTGTGCGTGGGAACTGGTGCCGTCCCTCCGGGACTCGCTCCGTTGTCCCACTCCTACCCGGCACTCCCGTGCCGGGCTATCCCATCCCGCCCCTGCGGGGCTAGGATTCGGCAGAGCTTACTCCGCCGTCTCACCCAAATTCGAGTTTTCACGCACACACCAAAGCCCTGTCTTTGGAGCAGGCGGCTACGCGGCCCTGAAGGGCCGCTCTTCCACAGCGGCGCAGGCATTCGCGATTTCTGCCGCAGCCGGTGAAGCCGTGCCCTTTCAAAACAGGGCGGCGGGTCGAGTTTCCCAGCGCCCTGCTAGAGCCCGAATTCCTCGCTAGAGCCCGAATTCCTCCCAAACCAATATAGTGAAGCAAGGCCAGGTCAGGCCCGGTCCCCGGCGTACTCCAGGGCGCGGATTCCGGGCAGTCCTTTGAGTCCGGCTTTCTTTCCTTCCCGTTGCGCGAAGGTGATCATTTCGTGTTCACGATCAGCGGGCAGGGCGTGGCGTTCGTAAGAGGAGACTAATTCATCGGCCCGCTGCCGGGCACGTTCCAGAACGTCAGGCGCGCCATTCGTACCGGCCAAGCCGCGATCAACCACGGCAGAAGGGAAGTGCTGTTCCTTGCGGAAAAGGGTGCGGGTTTCTTTCAGCCGGAGAAAGTCGCCGCGCAGCCCGGTCTGGGCAAACATGGCGATGGCCAGCGATTCGCTGCGCGGCTGGATGCCCTCGAGCAAGCGCTGCGCCGAGGCGATGGCCTCGGCATCGATGACCAGCTTCTCGATGCTGTGACAAGCCAGAAAATCGAGCATGCCGGCGCCGGAAATCATGTTGATGCCGGCGAGCGCGCCCAGCACGGCGGATATGCCGCTCTCCATTTCGACCTGTGCGTCGATCCGGCGTCCGTCGCCGGCGACGAGATAGGCGTGGGTGGGCAGGCCAAGATGTTTTCCCACCTGTGTGCCGGCCAAATCGAGCATTACCGTTTCGATGGCGCCCATGGGAGTCTTGCCGGTGCGCATATCGAAGATGGCAGGCGCGCCTCCCCAGACGATGGGTGCACCGGGCTGCGCGAGTTGATGAATCACGATACCGCTGATGCATTCGGCGGCGTGCTGCACCACCGATCCGGCCAGCGTGACCGGAGCGGTCGCGCCCGCCAGCGGCATGCTGACGATTTCGGCCGGCACTCCCGCCCGCGCCAGATCCACCAGATTCTGCGAAGCGAAGTCTGACCAGTTCAGCGGCGGCGACGGGCACACGTCGAACACCGCGCGCGGGTGCAGGCGAAGAGCCTCCGCGCCCCCGCTTTCGATGGCGAGCAACTCCAGGAGCGTGTGCAGGCTCGTGGCCGAGAAAGCGCCGGTGACGACGGGCTTTTGCGAATACCACAACACCAGCAGCAGGCGGTACCAGTCGCCAATGTCCTGAGGAACATCATTACAGACCATGGCGGTGGACTGCGCGGCGTACTGCGGCAGCATTTCAGCGACCTGCACCATCCGCACCAGATCGGCAGCCATGGCCGGACGCGCCTGCTGCGTCTGGGGATCCAAAATGTTCAGGCATGAGGAACCGGGATCGAAATGCACATCATCGCCACCGTAGCGCACGGCCGGTTTTCCGCTGCGGTCGTAGAGGCAGAATCCGTGCGGCGCCAGATCGAGCAAACGGCGAGCCAGGGGCTCGGGGATGTGGGCCACGCCGTCTTTCACGGTAATGCCCGCGCCGCGCAACAGATCGATCACATACGGCGCCACGCGCACGCCGGGATCCTCGATGAGTTCGAAGGCCTCTTCCAGAATGCGTTCGAGCATCGGCTTGTCGAGCAGTTCGAATTTCGGTCTCATACTGGCTCCGTGCCCGGTTCTATGCCTTCTGCAGTTTTCGCCCCATCAGTTCGCGGGCCAGGTCGACTGCGCTCATGGCGTCTTTGGCGTAGCCGTCGGCACCGATTTCATCGGCCCAACTGCGCGTCACCGGCGCTCCGCCCACCACGATCTTGACCTGCGAGCGCAGGCCTGCTTTTTCCATCGCCTCGACCACGCCGCGCTGATTGCGCATGGTGGTCGTGAGCAGGGCTGAGACGCCGACGATGTCGGCATGGAGTTCACGCGCCTTGGCGGCAAATTTCTCGCCGGGAACGTCGACGCCTAGATCATGGACGCGGAAGCCGTGCGCGGCCAGCAGCGTTCCCACGAGAGTCTTGCCGATCTCATGGATGTCGCCCTTGGTTGTGCCCAGCACGATCACGCCCTCCGGAGGCCGCTCGGCGCCCATCTTCTTGAGTTCCGGATCGAGCACGGCCATGGCGGCGCGCATGGCTTCGGCCGAGGCCATCATGTCGGGCAAAAACATCTGGCCCTTGGCGAATTGTTCTCCGACATCCTGCATGCCGGGAACATAACCGTTGTTAATGGCGTCCAGTGGAGCGACGCCGGAAGCGACGGCTTGCTGAGCGAGACTGGAAGCGGTGTCGGCAGCGCCGTCAACAATGCTCTGCCGCATTGCGGAATAGTTGTTATCTGGCATAAAAGTACCTGCGCCATGCTGCCGCGGAAGGCTGTCCGGCGTCTGTGACTGGGATCACACGAGGCGGGTGCGTTACTCGGCGGATTTTTCGGGCGTGCGGGCGAATCGGTCGAGGGATAGTTTCAGAATCTCGACCGCCCCCTGCTTTGCGGACTTCGCGGCTTTTCTTCGCGAGCTTTGCGGTCGAAGATTCTAAACCGCAAAGCACGCGGAGGATTCGCAAAGGGCGCAAAGAAGTCGTCCGAGAAATTCAAGCTGCAGCACTGCCGGGCGATCGAGTGGCTCAGGCAGACTGCGCCGTCGAGCTTGCTCGAGCGGACAGCCCCTTCGACTTCGCTCAGGGCAAGCTGAGGCGGCTGTCCCCACATGGTTGTTCCTGCAAACCGAGGCACTACCGGCGGTCGGCTTCGTTTTCCCTCGCGCGCGCCGCTCGTTTATACTGACAAGTTTTGCCGCGGCTGATCGAGGCCACGGCTTGGGGAGATTCTTTTGAAAATCCTGGTGTGCATGAAACAGGTGCCGCAGAAAGACACGCCGCTCAAGCTCAATGAAGCGGGCACCTGGATCCGCGAAGACGTTTCCTACGAAGTCAACGAGCCGGACGCCTACGCGCTCGAAGAGGCGCTGCGCCAGAAGGAAAAGCATGCCGGGGAAGTGGTCGTCGTCACCAGCGGCCCGGCGCGTGCCCAGCAGGTGCTGCGCGAGGCGCTGGCCAAGGGCGCGGATCGAGCCATCCATCTCGAAGACGACAAGTTCGTTGGGCTCGATGCGTTCCATACAGCCAAAGCGCTGGCGGCCGCCATCAAAGACGAGAAATTCGATCTGATCTTCACCGGCCTGCAATCGGACGACTACGGCTACGCCCAGACCGGGGTGATCCTGGCCGAACTGCTGGGCTGGCCGCACGCGACCATCATCATGCAGATCGAAAAGACCGACAGCGGAATTCGGGTGAAGCGCGAACTCGAAGCGGGATACTTTCAGTACGTTGACATGCCGTTGCCGGCGGTGCTGACGATCCAGTCGGGCATCAACAAGCTGCGCTATGCCACGCTGATCGGCATCAAGCAGGCGAAGAACAAGCCGATGCGCAAGGTGCCGCTGGCCGAAGTGCAGGCGGCAATGGGAGAGAATCTGCAGAAGATCGAGCGCCTGTACGTTCCCGAGAAAACGAAGAAGACGGAACACATCGAGGGAACGCCGGCGGAAATCGCCAGGAAGCTGGTGGACAAGCTGCGGAACGAGTTGCACCTGCTTTAGATGCTCGTGTAGGGGCGGACGCCCTCGTCCGCCCGGCCGAGCGAAGCTCGGCAGGACAGCCGAGGGCGGCTGTCCCCACATGAGGCTTGCCAACGAAGGCAAAAGCTTCGCACGCTCGGAATGACAAGAGATTTAGCTAGAAGCTAGGAGCTAGTAGCTGATTTTATGTCCGATACGATTTTAGTTGCCGTCGAACAACGCGAAGGCAAGCTGAATCGCGTGTCGTGGGAAACCATTACCGCGGGCCAGGCCATTGCCGCGGCCACCGGCTGGACGCTCGAAGCGGCGGTCGTCGGCAGCGGAATCGCATCCATTGCGGCGGAAGTTGCGGCGAAGAAAGTCGCGAAGGTTTATGCGATCGAGTCGCCGAAACTCGAGCCCTACACGCCCGACGCCTTCGCGGATGCGCTGAAGCAGTTCCTCACGGCGAAGCAGCCGAAGCTCGTGCTGATGCCGCATACGTACCAGGTGCGCGACTTTGTCCCGAAGCTGGTTACGGCGATGGGGCGGACAGCAATCAGCGACTGCATTGGTTTCAAGCATGAAGGCGGAAAGCTGCTGTTCACGCGGCAGATGTTCCAGGGCAAGTTGTCGGCCGACGTGAGCTTCACCGGAGATGCTCCGTGGTTCGCGACGTTTCAGAACGGTGCCTTTCGCGGCGACCAGGCGGAAGACGCAGCGAGCCCCGCGCCGGTTGAGACCGTGAACGTCGAAATTGCCGACGGCGTCGTCCGCAACCGGCCGCAGCCTGCCTTTAAAGAGGCCAAGCAGGCGGTGGATCTTACGCAAGCGGCAGTTATTGTTTCGGTGGGCCGCGGCATCAAAGAGCAGAAAAACATTGAACTGGCCAAGCAGCTGGCCGACGCGCTGGGCGGGGAGATCGCGGCGTCGCGTCCAATCTGCGATTCGGGCTGGCTGCCTATGGACCGGCAGGTGGGCTCGTCGGGACAGACGGTTGCGCCCAAGCTGTATCTGGCGCTGGGAATCTCGGGCGCGATTCAGCATATTGTGGGGATGAAAGGCTCGAAGGCGATCATCGCGGTGAATAAAGATTCAGAGGCGCCGATTTTCGAAATCGCCGATTATGCCGTGGTGGGGAATCTGTTCGACATCATCCCGCCGCTGATCGAGGAAGTGAAGAAGGCGAAAAGCTAGATTCTTCGCCACGGATTTGCACGGATCGAAGAGCAGACTGGGTTTATCCGTGACGATCCGCGCGAATCTGTGGCTATGTTTGTTTTTGAATCGCGGCGGCGGCGATCTGCACCACGTCGAGCAACTCGGGAGGCGTCGCCGAGTTCGCGGCCAGGCCGTCGCGCAGCATGGAGTTGCAGAACGGACACGCTGCCGCGACCACCTTCGCTCCCGTGCCGGCGAGTTCCTGCGCCCGCTCCAGATTGACGCGCTTGCCGGTTTCTTCGCCCAGGAACATCAAGCCGCCGCCTCCGCCGCAGCAGAAGCCGCGTTCGCGCGCGCGGGGCGGGTCGACGACTTTGCCGAAACGCGAGATCACGTCGCGAGGCTGATCGTAGATTCCGCGATAGCGTCCGAGGTAGCAGGCGTCATGAAAGACGACGCTCTGCCCGTCGCCGCCCGCCGGCAACTGGTCGCGGTAACGCGCCAGCAACTCGGTGTGGTGCTCGATGGCGACGTTGGCGCCGTGTTCCTTCCAGTCGGTGCCGATGGTGCGCACGCAGTGCGGGCAAATGGATACGAGCTTGGTGGCTTTGCTTTCGTTGATCTGCTCCAGATTCTGCTGCGCCAGTTCGCCGAAAAGGTAGTCATTGCCCAGGCGCCGCACCGGATCACCCGAGCATTTCTCCTGCTTCAGGACGCCGAAGGTGATTCCGAGATAACGCAGCACCTCGGCCAGCGCCAGCACAATCTTGCGGCCGTTGGGATCGTAGGAGCCGAGACAGCCCATCCACAGGCAGTATTCCTGCGTGCCGTCGAAATACGGCAGATTGTTTTTCTCGATGAATTTCTGGCGCTCGGAGGGCGCAAATCCCAGGGCGTTGCCGTGGCGTTCCAGGGTCACAAACAATTCGCTGCCGTGAGGGTTGTCCCACTTGCCGGTGTTCACCGCGCCGCGGCGCAGGCCCACGATGATCGGCAAATGCTGAATGCCGACCGGACACTGGTATTCGCACGCGCCGCAGGTGGTGCACTGGAAAGCCGCTTCCATGGACAGGTGCTTGCCGAGCAGCAACTCGCCGCTCTTGGGGCCGAACTCATTCAAGTAATGCCGCGTGCCGAGAATGATTTCTTTGGGATTCAAAACCTTGCCCGTGTTGTTGGCGGGACAATGCTCGGTGCAGCGGCCGCATTCAACGCAGCTATAGGCTTGCAGGCTGGCGATGCGGGTGAGGTCCTTGCCCGTGTCGAGGCCGAAATCCTCGTCGCCGACCAGCGGCGGGATGCGGCTGAATCCATCGCGCTCCAGAAATATGGTGAGCGGGCTGAGCACCAGATGCATGTGCTTGGTCTTGGGAATCAGCGGCAGAAACGCCAGCAGGACCAGCGTGTGCGCCCACCACAGCGCCAATTCCGCGGCGCCGCCTTCCGGCACGAAAAAGGCAGCCAGATAGGTGACCATCAGGGCGAAGATCAGGAACGCGATCAGGCCGGATTCGGGCGAGAGCGGCTCCAGCCACTTGGGGCGGATGACGAACCTACGGAATGCTAACCCGGCGATCGAAACCGCCACAGCCACGGCGAACGCGCCCGCGAACCAGAAGTAGAAACGCCCGAAGCCGCTGCGCGAGAGAAAACCAAGGCCGAATGCGCTGGCGAAATGATTCAGGGTGACCAGCGCGAACACGCAGAATCCCCAGAACACGAAGGCGTGGGCCAGGCCGGGCAGCGGGCGCTGGGCGATAACCAGTCCCTGCGCGCCAACTTCCCAGAGGACTTTGCGGATGCGGGGGCCGATGGGACGCAGTTGAAAGTCGGCGTCCGGTTTCGACTCGCGGATGATGCGCAGCACGCGGCCGAATTTCCGCCAGAACAGCGATACAGAGGTGGCGATGGCGAGCAGCAGGACGATGCGTCCCGTCCAGTTCATAGGAGCATGTCTCCGGACAACCCTTCGGCAAGCTCAGGCAAGCCTTGCACAGTCTAACAGGACGGGCGGAAGCGGCCAGGGCAGACGGCGCGGGAGGATGCGGGAAAAGTCCGTCGTTGATCGGAGAATGACCACGATCGGAGAATGACCACGATCGGAGAATGACCACCGGGCTGAAGCCCGCTTGATTTCAAACCGCTTACGCGGCGCTGAAGCGCCGCTCTTCCACAGTGGCGCACGCATTCGCGACTTTTTCCGCAGCCTGTAAAGGAATGCCCTGATACGAATCTCTCAAAGTGCAACACTGTCGCGCGGGAGGATATTCATTCAGAACAGGTAAATCAGGTTTACTGCGGTGGTGAACTGGTGGTTGGTGAAACCCGTGCCTTGGCGAAAGGTATTCTGGTCGGAGAAGTCCTTGCGAAATTCGCCGCGGGTCACAAATTTTCCGTCGAAATGCCTGAGCTCAGACTTGAGGCGGGAGAGACGCGCGGGGAGAACGTACTCCGGAGTCAGCGTGAATCCGCGCAGGGTTTGGGACGTGCCGGTGCGGCTGCCCCCGATATCGGCAAAGACCTCGCCCCGAAACGCCAGCGAAAATTCCTTGGTGAAATTGTATTTCGAATAGCCGGCAAGACCTTTCCAGATGGCATCGCTGCCGTTGCTGGCAGCGTGATCTTGGTCGGCGTAGAGTCCGTCAAAACCGAAGTTGAGACGCGGAAGCACCTTCCACGAGCCAGTCAGTTCGTACAGGCTGCGCTGGTCGTGGTCGTTGTGCGGCTTCTCGGGGCCGTGAAGGAAAGTAAAAGAGACATTCGTCGTCCTGGAAGTGACCGCGGTGATCTGGGCGATGGCGGTGACACCTCCGTTGAGCCGGGACACGGCGTCGCAACCATTGGTGAGGAATGCGGCCCCGGAAATCCTGCTGGTGAAGGAATAGCCGGCTTTTACGCCGGTATGGGTAAAAGGGATGCCGTAGCCGAAGGTGAAGCCGCGGCTGAAATTGTCGTTGTATCCATCGTAACCGCCGATGACTTCATAGCCGAACGGGGTGACGAACTTTCCCAGGTCGAAGCGAAGTCCCTTGCCAACGGGCACAACGTAGCTGAGGTAGAGCTCGGGAATATCGAAGTGATGCGCAATCCCGGTGTGCGTATCACGAAACATTCCGTACGCGGCGGTGATCTCAGGCACGCCGGAGCCGGCAATCATGTTCAGGCGAAAGCCGAACTGGCCGGACTCGGCGACCGGGTGCTGAATGACCAACTGGGCCACGTCGAGTTGAGGATCGTCATCGTTGAAGTCGAAGACCCGGAATTGATTCAGCCGCGGAATGGGGTCGTTGGTGTTGTAGGTGTACGACAGGGACATAAACCCGTCAGCGGTGATGTCCCTCCACCAGGACTTGTGGACCTCGCTGGGGGAAGAGGCGGGTGGGGCATTGCCATTGCTCTGCGCCAATAAGAAAAGGGGTGATGCAAGCATCACCCCCACCAGCACAAACTGGCCAAAAAGGCAGAGAAGTACACCTCTCTGGGCGCTCATTTCTGACGCGATCATTTTCTTATCGCGTTAGTGCCGACCGACTGGACGAGCTTATGAACCACGTCTTCATCGGTGAGCTGCTCGTAGGCGTGCTCGCCGTGCAGCGACTCATCGAGGCCAATCTCCTCCGAGGTCTCACTGACCTTTACGGTGGTGAAGGCATCAATAATCCGCAGCATGGCATAGGTAAACACGAATGCCCAGACCGACGAGAACACCACGGCGGTGACCTGCTTCAGCAGGAAAATCGGATCGCCGTACAGCAATCCATTAGCGCCCTCGGGATTGAATTGCTTGTTGGCGAAGATACCCAGCATGATGATCCCAAGGAAGCCGCCGACGCCGTGAACGCCCCATACATCGAGCGCATCGTCCCATTGCAGCTTGTTCTTCGTCTCCACCGCGTAGTAGCAAACCACGCCGGAAACGATGCCGATGATCACCGCTGTCGTGGGAGAGACGAATCCCGCAGCCGGAGTCACAGTGGCCAGTCCGGCGACCGCACCGGTGAGCAGGCCCAGGAACTTCGGTTTCTTCTCGTTCAGCCACGCCACCATCAGCCAGGCGATGGCGGCAAACGATGCTGCGACATCGGTATTCAGGAAGGCTGTGGCAGTGACCGAATCCACCCGCATTTCGCTGCCGGCGTTGAAACCGTACCACCCAAACCACAGGAGGCCGGTGCCGAGGGCTACCAGGGGAATGCTGTGCGGGCCGCGGTCCTGCACGCGCCGCTTGCCCACATACAACACGGAAGCCAGAGCCGCCATGCCGGCGATGTTATGCACCACGATGCCGCCGGCGAAGTCCTTCACGCCCCATTGCTGCAGGAATCCTCCGCCCCACACCATGTGTACGAACGGGAAGTAGACGAAGGTCAGCCAGGCGGTCAGAAACAGCATGTAGGCCTTGAACGTGACCCGGTTGGTGAACGCCCCGGAGATGAGCGCCGGGGTAATGATGGCAAACATCATCTGATAGGCGATGAAGACGAATGCAGGAATCGTGTCGTTTCCCGGCGACGGCGTGCTGAGATTTATGCCGCGCAGGAAGGCGTAGTGGAAGTTTCCGATCACCCCGTGCCAGTCACCGCTGAAGCACAGAGAATAGCCATAAAGGTACCAAATGACGGTGGTCCAGCCCATCGAGACGAAGCTTTGAATCATGATGGCCAGGACGTTCTTGCGGCCCACCAGGCCGCCATAAAAGAACGCAAGTCCTGGCGTCATCAACATGACCAGGCTGGTGCATAAAATCATAAAACCGGTATTGCCGGTGTCGAGATGAAGCATGCAGTCCTCCGACCGAGATGTAGAGAAGTAGCTCGCTGATGGCGAGCAGGGGTCCGAACTGGAAACTCCCGCGCGGGTGGAAGGGCCCCTGAGACCCAGGCTGCGCGGGAAGCGTTATTACAGTCAGAGGTTGTACCCAGGCCGGAATAAACTCAGTGAGATATATCACGGCAGGGTGTGACGGGGGACACACAGGGGGTGGGGCGGACGTCTGGAGCGCGGACGGCATTCCTTGCGATCCACACCGAAAACTTCTATGCCACTGATTCACACGGATTTACGCGGATCGAGCAGGAGTTGTCATTCCGAGCGCCGATGAGTCAATTCGCGTGACAAGGACACTCCAACCGGCCGTGCTAGCATTCCTGCATGCATACGAACCGACGGCTCAGTTTTCTTGCAATGATCGTGATGCTCCTCGTGACGCTTCCCGCCATCGCCCAGCAGCCCGCGCCTTCCATTCCTTCCACCGGCTTTCCCGGGCTGGACGAGTACCGGGCGTCGCGAGTTGCCATCTACACCGACGACTTCGGGCAACTGGCGCGCTATCGCGAGGCCAATGCTGCGCTGGCTGCTCCGGCCGCGGGCGAGAATCGGGTCGTGTTCGTCGGCGACTCCATCACCGACGGCTGGAAGCTCGCGGACTATTTTCCCGGCAAGCCGTACCTCAACCGCGGCATTGACGGACAGAGCACGCCCGAGATGCTGGTGCGCTTCCGCCAGGATGTGATTGACCTCGACCCCAAGGTGCTCGTCGTGCTGGCGGGGACCAACGATCTCGCCGGCGTCACCGGGCCCACGCGCAATGAAGACATCGAGGCCAACTACGCTTCCATGGCCGAACTGGCGCGAGCGCACGGTATCCGGACGGTGTTCGCCTCCGTGCTGCCGGTGAACAACTACACGGAGGATGCGAAGGAGTCGTTTGCCCTGCGTCCGCGCGAGAGAATTCTGGCGCTGAACACCTGGCTCAAGGACTACTGCGAGAGGAACGGACTGGTGTATCTGGACTACTTTTCGGCGCTGGTGGACGACAAGGGCATGCTGAAGCGTGATCTGACCGGCGACGGGCTGCATCCGAATGATGCCGGCTACAAGATCATGGCGCCGCTGGCGGAGAAGGCGATCAAGAAGGCGATGAAATAAGTCGTCAGTCATCAGTCATCAGTCATCAGTTTCCAGTTTCCAGTAACTGACGACGGATAGCTTCCGACTGAGTCTATAATAAAGCTGAGTTTCCGACCGCCCTGGCCTTTGGGCATACCCCGAGGCTGTGGCGGCGAGGGAGAGAGTTTCGCGGGCAAGAGTGCCCGCGCCACACTCCCGAAGGTGCTGGTGGAAACGCCGGCGCCTCCCGCGCTCCGAAAGGAGCGCATTGGAAAGGAAACGACCGCCGGGGATGTCCCGCCTGCTCGTTTTCTTTTCCTGAAGCTTCTAGCTGCTAGCTCCTAGCTAATCGCCAATGGCTGCTCTTCACGACAAATTCGGGCGCGCCATCACCGATCTGCGGATCTCCATCACCGACCGCTGCAACTATAAGTGTGTCTATTGCAGGACGGGGAACGAAGGCGCGCTGTTTGGCGATCTGCCGTTCGCGGATTACCTGCGCATGGCGCGGGTGCTGGTCGGGATGGGAATCAGGAAGATCCGGCTCACCGGCGGGGAGCCGCTGCTGCGCAAAGGTGTGGTCGAGTTCGTACGGGAATTGTCGAAACTGCTGCCAGTGATTCATGGAGCCCCGGACGCCCTCGTCCGGGGTGGTCAAATTGGCGCGCGGGCGGACGAGGGCGTCCGCCCCTACACAAGCAACCATCCCCTCGACATCGCACTGACCACCAACGGGCACATGCTCGCCGATCTGGCCCAGCCGCTCAAGGATGCGGGCCTGGCGCGGGTGACGGTTTCGATGGACGCGGTGGATCCCGACCGCTTCGCCCGCATCACGCGCGTGCCCACGGGATACGACAACGTGCTGGCGGGCATCCGTGCGGCGCGGCGCGTTGGGCTGGGACCGGTCAAGGTGAACTGCGTGCTGCTGCGCGGGTTCAACGAAGATCAGATCATTCCCTTTGGCATGTTCGCCCGCGAAGAGGGTGTGATCGTGCGCTTCATCGAATTCATGCCGCTCGAAGAGGGGCGAACTTGGTCGCCCGCAACCGTGGTTACCATGGATGAAGTCCTGGCGCGCATGGCGGAGTACCGCCCGTTGGAGGAAATCCCGCATGCGGCCTCGGAAACCGCCCGGCGCTACCGCTTCGAGGACGGCATCGGGGAAATTGGCATCATCGCGCCCGTGTCGCACCCTTTTTGCGGACACTGCAGCCGCATCCGCATTACCTCGGATGGAAAAATTCGCACCTGCCTGTTCTCCGTCTGGGACCACGACCTGCACGGCGAGATGCGCCGCGGAGCGAGCGATGAGGAACTGGCCGAGTTCATTCGCTCAGTGGTCGAGAAGAAAGAAGAGCGGCATCATATCGGCGAACCGGATTTTGTGCACGCGTCGCGGACCATGGTGCATATTGGGGGATAGCCGTCAGCTCTCAACCGTCAGCGAAGACATTTCACCGCCGAGATCGCAGAGTCCAGATGGGGAACGAAAATTTCGGCTTTAGCCGCTGCGGGTGCGCGCCATTTAAGATGACGTTCATGAGTTGGCGGTGGGTCACAGCGAGCGCGGCGTTGATTTTCTCTTGCGCAACCCTTCAAGCGCAGAACGCCACCTACCTCGGCTTCGACCGCAACGAATATCCCGGCGACGCCAACCTCGCCGCTCTGCGGCAGACTTTTGCTTACACGGGATACTGGCTCAACAATCCTCCGGGCGAAAAGACGAATAGTTGGGCAGGTCATCGCGCCGCAGTCGAGTCCGCGGGATTCGGATTTCTGGTGCTGTTCAACGGGCGGCTCTATGCAGAGCTGAAAACCGAGGCTCACGCCACCCAGCTGGGGAAATCGGATGCGCAGGCTGCAGTTGCAGCCGCGCGGCACGAAGGCTTTCCGCGTGCGACTGTCATCTTTCTCGATCAGGAGCAGGGCGGGCGGATGCTGCCGGAGCAGAAGGCTTACATCTACGCGTGGGTAGACGGCGTGACTGCGGCGGGATATCGCGCGGGCACTTATTGTTCGGGCACCCCGGCGCCAACCAGCGATCACGTGGTGACGGCTGAAGACATTCGTCAGCACGCGGATAGTGCGGTTGCGGGAGAGGAGGGTCTCGCGGGCAAGAGTGCCCGCGCCACACAGGTGCGCGCCACACGCGATATCGTCTACTGGGCCACCAACGATTCCTGCCCGCCCGCGCCGGGATGCACCTTCCCCGAGCGTCCGCCCGATCCTTCGCAAAGCGGCGTGCGTTTTGCGGAAGTGTGGCAGTTCGCGCAATCTCCGCAGCGCAAAGATAAAGACGCGGCGGCTCAATGCACAGGCTACAGCCGCGACGGAAATTGTTATCCTCCCGGAGTCGCCGCCGCGCTGAAGCTCCACGTGGACCTAAATGCTGCCACGTCGCCCGATCCCTCGCACGGACGTACTCGCTGAGCCGGAAGACTTCCTGGCCGCGGATTCACGCGGATTTGCACGGATGAAGCCAGGCTCAAGCCACGACTCAGCTGCGGACTGGGGTAAAATAAGAACATCTGATAGTGGTGCAGTTTCAGAATCTCGACTGCCGCCGCTTTGCGGACTTCGCGGCTTTTCTTCGGCGAGCTTTGCGGTAAGAGATCTTAAACCGCGAAGTACGCCAAGGATTCGCAAAGAGCGCAAAGAAGTTATCCGGGAAACTCGAGCTGCGCCACTACCGAACATCTCATGTCGGATCGAACCTTTACCCTCGACGAAGCGCAGGCCCTGCTGCCGGTGCTGGAATCCCTGTTGCGCACGGCCATGAACGCCAAGAAACTGATGGAGCAGGTGGAAACCGAGCAACAGGCGCTGGCCCACCGCCTCTTTCTGAACGGGGGCACGTACTTGGACGTGGTCCCGCTGGCCCGGCGCAAGGCGGAGCGCATGAAAGCAGAGCAGCGGGCCAAGGACGCGCTGGCGGAAATTGACTCCATCGGCGTGCAGGTGAAAGACCTGAATATCGGCCTGCTCGATTTTCCCTGCCAGGTTGACGGCCGCATCGTGCTGCTGTGCTGGAAGCTGGGAGAGAAGTCGATTACCCACTGGCACGGTACCGAAGAAGGATTCGCCGGGCGCAAGCCGATTGACGACCGCATCGCGCGCGGCAGAAAGACGAACTAGGCCGAGCTCCCGGGCCCGGCGTGCGGCGATCTGCCTGCACTTTCGGCGTCTTCCGCGCCAACAGCGCGGTATTTCGCCGGTTCAGGGGCTCCCGCTCCGAAGCCGAACATTCCAGGTAACTTCAGCCCCGCAACATACTCAAAGGTTCAGTGTTTACATGGGAGGAACGTAATGAGGCCGATCGAGGACTTTTGCGTCAAAATGGCCCTATAGTATGAGCTAGCCGGGCTGGCTCAGTGAGCACAGGGGGTAAGGCAATGAAGATGAATCGAAGCATAGTGCGCTGGCTGCTATTGGCAGTCGTGGTGACATCTCTCTCAGCGGCGTCGTTCGGCCAGATCGCGGTGGGTATTTCGGTGCGCATCGGTCCACCCGCGTTGCCGGTGTATGCGCAGCCGATGGTTCCCGGGCCGGGTTATATGTGGACGCCGGGTTATTGGGCCTGGAACGATGATGGCGGCTATTACTGGGTGCCAGGCACCTGGGTGATGGCGCCCGTGGGCATGTACTGGACTCCCGGCTATTGGGGTTGGAGCGGGGGACTCTATATGTGGAACGCCGGGTACTGGGGCCCGCACATCGGTTTCTACGGCGGGATTAACTACGGATTCGGCTACGGAGGCGTGGGCTTTGCCGGCGGCGAATGGCGTGGCGGAGGGCTCTACTACAATCGCTCCGTCACCAACGTCAGCGTCACCAACGTGACCAACGTCTACAACAAGACCGTGATCGTCAACAACACGACGGTGAATAACGTCAGCTACAACGGCGGCACCGGCGGCGTTACAGCGCGTCCGACGCCGCAGGAACAGGCCGCCACGAACGAACCGCACACTGCTCCGCTGGCGGCGCAGACCCAGCACGAGACTCTGGCCGGTCAGAACCGCCAGAATTGGGCCAGTGTCAATCAGGGCCGACCGGCGATCGCTGCCACGGCCAGGCCTGGCGACTTCAGCAGCCACTCGGTCATTCCGGCCCGGGCTGCGGGCGGGGAATATCATGCCCCGGCCATGTCGCCGGCCGAGGCGCGGGGACCGTCTACGCCGATGAATTCGCATTCCAACCAGGGATTCCGGCCGTTTACTCCGCCCAACTCGAATAACCCGCAGAATAAGACCGCGACGGGTACTCCGGCCTCGACTCCAGCGCACAACGCGCCCCAGGCCAATACTTCAAAGCCGGCTCCGCCGGCTCCCAAGAAGTCGAGCCCGCCGCCTCCTCCGCAGCACAAACAGAGTGAGCCGAAGGAACACGGCAAGTTCTAGGGAGACCGGCGTCCGGGATTCAATGGCCAGCGGCTAGTTCAGGCGCTGGCCGTTTTTCTTGCAGGGGGAACTTGTAAGGGACGGCTCTTTAGGGAAACTCTGATTAAGTCTGGCGTCGAGGAAAAGCAGGGTCCTCGACTTCGCGAAATTGCCCGTAAACGGGCAATTCCGCTTCGCTCGGAATGACAAGAAACTTGAGTTAATCAAGGTTTTTCTGCAAGACGGGCTTGTGCGCATCGTTCTACCGGGGACGCGGCCTGCGAGGTTGCGATTGCCAGGGATGGTTCCGGGCGGTTCCGGCATCCCCGCGTGCTCCAGCCGCAGTCAGCTCTGCTACAATTTTCGCAGACGCATTGAGAAACGTGCGGCGCAAAGAACGAAGCGGGCGCGCCCAAGGAGTGGTTACGAACATGTCCTCGACGAAGTCGAAACTCCGCGTAATGGCAGCGCTTGCTGCGCTGGCAGCTTTGGCGCTCGCGGCGAGTTGCAGGGGATTTTTCCCGGCCGCCACTCTCAGTTCGATCACTATTCAGCCCTCGGCTCCGCAGGTTGCCTTTAGCACACCAAGCCAAGCCCCTCTGCAGGTCTGGGGAACTGACTCGAACAATAACCGGTCGCAGGTCACGTCCGGCGTTTCCTGGTCGAGCTTGTCGCCGACCATAGTCTCCATTGACGCCAACACGGGTGTCCCGAACGGTCTGGCGTTGGGAACGGGCCAAGTCCAGGCCAGCGTGCAGGGTCTGACAGCGCAAGCGACAGCCACGGTCTATATAACGAACGTTACCGCGATCACGGTTAATCCCAAACAAGCCTCAATATCCATTGCCAGCACAACCCTGACACAATCCTTCTCGGCACTGGCAACCGTGGGGACGAGTTCGCTCGACGTCACGTCCGGCGCCACATTTGTGCTTTCCCCGGCGAACAGCAACGTGACGTGTGCCCTGAACACGGCCAACACGCCGAATACTTATGACTGCACCGCCACGGCGACTTCGTCTGCCGAAGGAACCTACACGTTGAAAGCCAGTTACCCGGGCACGTCGGTGACCGGCCAAGCCACTCTGAACGTTACGCCGTAGGGCGTGCGGCCCGTTTCCGACATGCTAGGTAAGCGAGGTGGCCCATTTTTCGCGGTTTCTGCGGGAAGCGGGAGCGTCGTGCGTTCCAATCACACTCCGAGCAGTTGGACTTTCGCGGCGCGGGCAGCGCGGCGCAGATCTTCGTCCAGGGTGGCTAAAGGAAGATTGCGGCGCAGCGCCAGTTCCAGATACGCGGCGTCATAAAGAGTCAACTGATGACGCTCGGCCAGGCGGAGGGTCGCGGCCCATGCCTGCTGGTCGGTTTCGGTGTCCACCTGAATCGGCAGTTGCGCCAGATCGGCCAGCGTGCCGTCGCGAAAGCCGCTGTCGTGGCGCTTGCGCCGCACGCCCATCTCCAGAACGTTGGCAACTTCCAGGCGCCACAGTCCCGGAACCCAGGCGCCCGCCTCGCTGAGTACATCGAATACTTGCCTTACAGGCACGGTGGTTTCGTCACTGTAAATCCACGCCAGGGTGATCGAGCTGTCGAGAACTATGCTCATGTAACTGGGTCTGAATCAGCTCCGAGGAGCCGCTTGCTCACGGCCGGCCCTGGTCCCGCAGTTTCTTGAGCGCGGGCCAATCGAACGGGGCGCGTGCAGCTTTTGCCTTGCGGAGTCGTCCGGAGCGCTGGCGAATGCGTGCGAAGGCAGCCTGGGCCTGGCCCTGGTTGACTCGCCGGGTGTTGGGGACCAGGCGCGCGACGGCCCGGCCGTGCCGCGTAATGACGATTTCTTCGCCGCGCTCGACGCGGTCGAGCAAAGTGCCCAGGGTGTTCTTGGCTTCGAAGGCACCAATTTCCGTCATTGGATAGCACCCCAAGATTAATCTAGCTTAGTCTAGCTTAAACGGCGGGAAAAATCAACCGGGCCAGGGCGAACGCGCGAGTGACCTGCTTCCGACACGCGCCGGTCCTGCTGAACGGACCGCGGAAAGCTCGGGCTGCGAGTAAGGAGAATCACCCGATACCGTCGTCCATGGTGCCTACGCTTCGAAACCCGCGAAGCGTGGGGCAGCCTTTATTATGGTGGTGCCGACGAAAATCAGAGATGGGCCAGCCCCCAGGGCCCTGATACGGACCGTGGTTCCAAGACACCGCCGCCAGACAACGTCGCAAAGGCCCGTTCTGGACAGACGCATGCACGTCCCCTTGTACCGTTGTGCCCCTCGCGCAGCGAAGCGGTATGATCACAGGTTCGAGGTTCGTCGCGGTCGCTAACCGGGGGACTCTCTCTCCGAATCATTCGCGGCAGGCGATCAACGGCGAACCGACCGAACTTAGATTCATCCGAACCCGGACTCATCCGAACCTGGACTCATCCATGTCAGACATACGCTGCATCGGCATTGCTACCGGAGGCGGGGATGCTCCCGGCCTCAACGCTGTCATTCGGGCCGCCACGAAAGCCGCGATCCTCAAGCACAATTGGAAAGTCATCGGCATTCCCGACGGCTTCGACGGTCTGATCTGGCCGGAGAAATCGTTTAAGCTGACGCTTGACCGGGTGAGCGGAATTCTGCCCCGCGGAGGAACGATTCTGGGCACCACCAACCGCGGCAATCCCTTCAACTACAAAACCGAAGAGAACGGCCAGGAAGTGGTGCGCGACATTTCCGACCAGGTCATCGCCAACGCCCGGCAACTCGGCATTGACGCCATCATCACCATTGGCGGCGACGGCTCGCAGAAGATCGGCTACGAACTTTGCCAGAAGGGCGTGAAGATCGTGGGCGTGCCCAAGACGATTGACAACGATCTTTCGGCCACCGAGGTCACATTCGGCTTCGACACCGCGCTGCACACGGTCACTGACGCCATTGACAAGATCCATACCACGGCGGCGTCGCATCACCGGGTGATGGTGGTCGAAGTCATGGGCCGCGATTGCGGCTGGATCGCGCTGGAAGGCGGCATCGCCGGCGGAGCCCACATCATTCTGATTCCGGAGATTCCGTTTACCATCCAGAAGGTTTGCGACTTCATCGCACAGCGCGAGAAAGAGGGCAAGCGCTTCACGATTGTAGTGGTCGCGGAAGGCATCAAGCTGCCGCCCGAATTGAAGCAAATTGCCCACGGCGGCGCGGTAGGTCAACTGGTGGGCGAAGCGATTTCGCTGATTTCCCACAAGGAAGTGCGGGTGAGCGTGCTGGGGCACATCCAGCGCGGCGGCTCGCCCTCGCCTTACGACCGCGTGCTGGCCACACGCTTCGGCGTGGCTGCGGTGGACTTGATTGCCGAAGGTGGATTCGGAAAGATGGTCGCGCTGCGCGCCGGTTCGATTGTCGCGGTGGACGTGGCCCGCGCCATCGGGCACTTGAAAGCGGTGCAGCCCGATGGAGAACTGGTGCGCACGGCACGAGCGGTGGGAATCGGATTCGGAAACTAGATCGGACCTCGGACCTCAGGCGTCGGACCTCGGACCTCAGACCTCGGGCGTCGGACCTCAGACCTCAGACGTCGAACCATAGTCAGGTTTCGCATCGTCCTAAGGGAACTCTGGGGGCCCAGGTTTCAGTCGAAAGTCTGACGCCTGAGGTCGAAGGTTCGCCCCCTCCAGAGTGATTTAAATCACTTTCCTACTTTGGGAATTCGTGTGACTATGATCCCGACTGCAGGGAAATCCAATGTCGGGAAGCGTCCCCGCGCCGATCTCCGCGGCGCTCCAACTCGACCAGGAGCAACTGCGCGCCGCGCGATTCGCCATGCGCCTGTCGCTGGCGGTTGGCGTACTGATGCTTCTGGGCAAGACCGCGGCCTATTACGTGACCGGGTCGGCGGCCATATTGTCGGACTTCGCCGAATCGGTGGTACACGTCATTGCCGTCGGATTTGCGGCGTTCAGCCTGCGTTTGAGCACGCGGCCCGCCGGCCCGACTTTTCTGTACGGCTACGAGCGCATCGCGTTTTTCTCCGCCGGATTTGAGGGCGCCATGATCATAGTGGCCGCCATCTGGATTCTGATCGAGGCGGTCCAGAAATGGCTGGCGGGGCTGCGTCTGGAGCATCTTGGCTCGGGCAGTTTGCTGTTGCTCGGCGCTGGAGTGCTCAATGCCTGGCTGGGCTGGTATCTGCTGCGCGTCGGCAAACGCAGCCACTCGCTCATCCTCGAAGCTGACGGCAAGCACGTGCTCACCGACAGTCTGACCAGCTTTGGCGTGGTGGCCGGGCTTGGCCTGGTCATGCTGACCGGATGGAAGCCATTCGATCCGCTGATCGCGATGGCCGTGGCGCTGAATATTCTCTGGTCGGGCGGACGGCTGGCGTGGCGCTCGGCGGTTGGACTACTGGATTATTCCGATCCGGGAACGGGAAAACGGATTCGCGAAAAACTCGATGCCATCTGCAGCCAGCTTGGCCTCGACTACCACGGCGTGCGCTACCGCACCACGGGATATCGCCAGATCATTGAGGTGCACCTGCTGTTTCCTCAGGCCACCGCGGTGGGAGAAGCGCATCGGCTGGCGACTGTGCTCGAGGAGCGGCTGCCGGTGGAACTGGCGATGCCCGCGGAAGTGATCACCCACCTGGAATCGCTGGAAGACCACGCTGACGTGCATACCCGCGAGCATTACACCGGGCGGCCGGAGTAGAATTGCCGATTTTCGATTTGCGATTGTAAATTTAAGAGCACCGGTCTCGCCGCTCTCTTCAATCGGCAATCGAAAATCGGCAATCGGCAATTAAATTAGTCCTTCATCATGGCGTCGATGGTCGAGTAGAGCTGGCTGCTGGGTTCCTTGACCTCGACGTAGGGCCGGTTAGGGTTGCGGCTGCTGACGATGTAGATCGTAGGCGTGTGTTCGAGTTTGATGGCCTTGCCCAAGTCGTGGTCGGCACTCACCAGGGCCGCGAGTTTATCTCCCGGATCGATGACAAACGGCAGGTCCACCTTGTGCGCCGCCGCGAACTTTTCCCCATACGAACGCAGGTTCATCACCGTGATCTCGATCTGGTTCTGGAAAATGTAGTCGCGGAATTCGTTGCCCAGGGCCTTGGAATGAGTATCGAAATAGCGCGCCATCACGGCCGCCTGAAATGACCAAGGGTGCCCCGGCCCCAGGGGAAAATCATGCAGTATGAGGGGAATGTTGTAGGTCTTGGAGGCCTGTTCCAGGAGCGGCTGGGTGCGGGCGCACATGGGACATTCCAGGTCCTCGAAGACCACGATTGCGACCTGCGCTCCTTTGGGTGGACGGAGCACAGACTCCGCTGTATCCTGGGCCGCGGCGCAAACTGCCAGCGCGAATGCCGACATGACCACCACCAGCGCAAAAGCACTTCCGAACGTATTTCTCAAACGTGTTCTTAGCATTTTCCAAAAAACCCCGTTCCATACATTAGACGCTGAAAACGGAATGTTGACAGTCCGGCGTGCGAACCGCAACCTTCCAAAAGACTGTGCTGATGGTAACCGAAGCGGGTTGAAGGTGTCTTGATTGCCTGCGATGCGTCCGACAGGGCACCAGGCGTAAGCCTCTGTGTAGGTGGGACGACCAGACAACGCGCTATAGTAGAAGGTTCTCCGGCTGATCCCTCGTGTCACGTTTGGGCCCATCCCGAATTGGCTGGTTTCCGCTGGCGGCGTTCCTAGCCGCGACGCTCCTGTTCCCTGCCTGCAATCGCGGGCGCCACCGCGTGCTCGAAGTGGCTTATGTGTCGGCGCCGCAGGCGGCGCTGCGCGACCAGGTAGCGGCCGTCTACAACCGCGTCGGCACGGTGAAAAACGGAGACCGCGTCGAGGTCCTGGAACGCGAGAAGCGCTTCGCGCGCGTCCGCACGGCAGGCGGCGGTGAAGGCTGGATCGAGCAGCGATACTTAGTGGACCAGAAGACCTTCGACGCGGTGCAGAAACTCGCACAGGACAATCAGGACGATCCCCTGCAGGCTCCCGGGGTACTGCGCAATGACACGAATCTGCACGTCACTCCCGGGCGCGAGACCGAACATCTGTACCAGCTCGCCTCCGGGGCGAAGGTCTCGATTCTGAAGCGGGCGACGGCGGAAAAGCAGCTGGGAGCGCTTCCTCCAGCGAAACCGACTGCAGTTTCAAAGGGTGCCCGAGCCCCCGCCCAGGCCGCGGGCGAGCCCATGCTGGAGGACTGGTGGCTGGTGCGTGACGATCAGGGCCACGTGGGATGGGTGCTGGCCCGCATGGTGGACGTCGACGCCCCCCTCGAAATCGCACAGTACGCCGAAGGCCAGCGCCTGGTTGCCTTTTTTGTGCTGAACCAGGTCGAGGACAACGATAAAGGCGTGCGGAGGAAAGTTTCCCAATATCTTTGCGTGCTGACCGATCCCCACGACGGTCTGCCCTACGACTACGATCAGGTCCGCGTCTTCACCTGGAACGTCCGAAAGCACCGCTATGAGACCGCCTACCGCGAACACAAACTGGACGGCGTCCTGCCGGTCACGGTCACGCAAGAGAACTTCGACAAGGAAGGCACCTTGCCAGTGTTCCTACTCCGCGTAAAGGATGGAGCCGGCAACGTGAGCGAGCGCAAGTACAAGCTGAATACGCCTATTGTGCGCCGGGTGCTGGCGCCAGGGGAAATGCCCGCTAGTTCGGCCAGAAAGCGCCGGGGATGATTTCCTCGGGGTCGTCTCTCTAACCATTCCAAATATCATATGGAACTCCTCAAAATCATTCCAATTTAAGTAGCTCGGCTCACAGCACAAACGCTAAGTTATTGGAAACAAAATGTTTGCCATGATTGTCTTTTGGATTGTAAGTTGCTGGGGTCTAACATTCCGTGTTGTTCACGGACTGGTGTAAGGCGTATAACGAAACCCGCCACAGACGGGTGAAGTTGGCAGTGATTGAGTTCCCAGCTGACGCAAGAAGCTGACGGGTCCAAGAGATTTGCAGTGGCGCTATTGCTCCCAGGAAACCGGCCAAGGCGCCTCGATCTGATTCTGAATACGACATTGTTAAGGAAGCGGGAAATGCGATTTAGAACAGCAAATTGCCTGCTGGTGTTTCCCGCGGATCTTAACCGCAACAATTCGAAGTCGGAAGACAACCAGCCCGCGTCATGCACGCGGGAGTGATTTTTTTCAGGAGGATGCTGCTATGCGCATTGGTCTGCGAGTGCTCTCTCTCATGGCTGCAGTTGCAATACTTTGCATGGGCGTCGCTATGCCCATGTGGGCGCAGTCAACCAACACCGGCACAGTTGTCGGAACGGTAATGGACTCGACTGGCGCGGTTGTCGCCAGCGCTACGGTGACGCTGACAGATACTGCGACGAAGGCTGCGCGCACTGAGACTACGAACGGCGCGGGAAGATACATTTTCGCTGACGTTCTCTCCGGCGCTTACGATGTCACCTACGCCAAGCCGGGTTTCTCCACCAGCAAGACACAGACTACGGTAACCGTCGGCAGCGCCATTACCATCAACATGACTCTGCAGGTGGGTGGCGCGAATGTCGTGGTGGAAGTAACGTCTGTGGGCACTGAACTGCAGACCATGAACGCCACCGTGGGTCAGACGCTCACCTCGGCTGCCCTGGACAACCTGCCGACGATCGGCCGCGATGTCAACACCTTTATCGAGTTGCAGCCGGGCGTGAGCACCGGCGGCGACGTTGGGGGTGCGGTCAACGACCAAAGCTATTTCTCGCTCGATGGCGGGAACAACTCGAACGACATGGATGGCAGCGGCGGCGTATACACCGGCAAGCAACAGGGACTCGTCATCGGTGACCCGACTGGTGGCATGGCATTGGGTGTGAGTGCAGGTTACGCTCCCCCGTCGGGGGTGATGCCCACTCCCGCAGACAGTGTCGAGGAGTTCAAGGTGAACACCGCCGGCCAGACGGCGGATTTCAACAGCTCGGCCGGCGCCGAGATCAAGGTCGTCACCAAGCGCGGCACCAGCAGCTTCCACGGCACCGCCTACGATTACTACAAAGATAACAACTGGTCGTCGAACACCTGGCAGAACAACCAGAATAACTGGAACAACCAGCACATCGGGCTTCCTTCCTTTCATTACAGCCGGTTTGGAGGCGCGGTCGGTGGACCGGTCCATCCCGGCGAGATTCTCGGCGGCAAGACTTTCTTCTTCGTTAACTATGAGGGCTTCCGTTTTCCAAACTCGGAGACCATTTTCAAGAACGTTCCCTCGGACGCCTTGAAGTTGGGGCTGTTGACGGACACCGCCACCGGCAAGATCGCTTACAACCTGAACAACACCCAGGTGACCGGCCCCGATGGCAAAGTGTACGCGGCGAATTACGGTTGTAGCGGTGCGCCGGGAGGTCTCTGCGACCCGCTTGGTTTGGGGCTGAACCCTCTGGTCCAGCAGATATGGAGCAAGTACTCGCCCGAGTCCAACACTAGCACATGCAGCCTGGGCCTTTGCGACGGCTATAATGTTCAGCAATTTGCGGGCGCCCTGAGTCTTCCAACCAAGAGCAATTTCTGGGTAGGGCGCATCGACCACGACTTTGGCTCCAAAGAGCATTTCGTGGCCAGCTACCGCTACTACAAGATCAAACTCGCCGGTGACGACCAGGTAGATTACGGCGGCTTCTTCAGCGGCGACAAACTGGGCACGCCCGCGTCGCTTGCCAGCAATCCGGTTCAGGACTGGTACCTGGTTGCGGGTCTGACCACCAACATCAGCAACAACGTGACCAACGACTTCCACTTCAGCCACCTGAGGAACTGGTGGGCCTGGTCGCGAAGCGGGGGTCCGCCGCAGATTCCCGGATTGGGGGGCGCGCTCGAACTTGACAGCGGCCAGACTTCGGATAACTCCGGGGTAAACGGAGAGGACCTCGGCCCGTACAACTTAAACAATCAGTCAATCCGCGAACGTTTCTGGGACGGAATGGATAACATGTTCCGCGACGACGTCTCCCAGCTGCACGGCAACCACCTGTTCCAGTTTGGCGGCACCTATCAGCACAACTTCAATTTCCATCAGCGCAACGACAGCGGCGGCGCCATCAACGCTTATCCCGTGTATTCGCTGGGTGATGGAAGTAACGGATCGTTGCTCTCTTCTTCCCTGTATCCCTGCGCAACGACCCCGACCATTTCCACCAGCGCAAAGACCTGCGATTCCCTTGCCGCGACCGTGCTGGGGGTGGCTTCCATCGCCTCGCAGGTCTTTATGCGTGCCGGGTCGAATCTGACCTTGCAGCCTCCCTTGTCTAACGCTTTCGACAAGAGCACGATTCCTTACTACAACGTCTATTTCAGCGATACCTGGCACCTGAAGCCGACGATGACGTTAACCTACGGCTTGGGTTATGCGCTGGAAATGCCGCCGGTCGAGCAGGAGGGCAAGCAGGCGGTATTGGTGGATGCCGCAAATGAGCCGCTGAGCACGGCAACCTACGAGGCTAATACCAAGAAAGCTGCCCTGGCAGGCCAGGTCTATAACCCCGTAATTGGTTTTGCCCTGGTGCATAATGCAGCCAACGGGTTGAAGTATCCCTACAATCCGTTCTATGGCGAATTCAGCCCACGGGTTGCCTTTGCCTGGTCGCCGAAAGCCACAACCGGTGTCCTGGGCAATACCGTGTTCCGTGTCGGTTATGGCCGGCAATACGGCCGCACTAACGGCGTGGTGCAGGTGCTGGTGCCGCTGCTGGGTCTTGGCTTTGAACAGCCCGTGGCTTGCAAGTCGAACCAAGTCGTGGGCGGCAGGTGGGCCTGCGGAGCCTCGGGTGCAGGCACCTACGGAGCGGGTCCGAACCAAGCCTTCCGCGTAGGGTCAGCGGCTTCAGCTAACGGAGGCCCAACTGTCCCCCTCGGCTCGCTTTTGAGTCAGACGTTGCCCCAGCCGGTCTATCCCGGGTACAACAACACCTACTCCTCGAGCCCCGAGGGTCTGGATCCGAATTTCCGGGCCAGCGCGATTGACTCCATCAACGCCACCTTCCAGAAGCAGCTGAGCCGCAGGATTACGCTGGAAGCGGGCTACATGTACCGCAGAATCACCCATGAGTACGAGCCCATCGAACTGAATCCGGTTCCCTACATGATGACGCTGGGCGGCCAGCAGTTTAAGCAAGCCTACGCCAACGCGGTGCTGGAATACTGCGGTGGCGTTACTGGAATGGCCGGCGGCGGTTGCGCCGGTAACCTCAGTGCGGTCACAGCGCAGCCGTTCTTTGAGCATGCAATGAACACTACCAACTATGGCGGCGTAGCGGGCAAGAGCTACTGTAAGGGGTTCGCTAACTGCACGCAAGCTGTGGTAAGCAACGAGGCGGGGAACTTCGCCAATGCTCAAGTCTGGAGCCTGTGGAGCGATCTGGACAACGGCGGGTTCAACTTCCCCCGCAGCATGCAGAACACGCCCATTCCCAGCAGCCCCAACGGAGCCTCCGGCGCCTTCACCGACGGAGCCTATCAGAATGCCAGCGTAGGCTACAGCAACTACAACGCGGGCTTCGTTTCCGTCCATACGGCCGATTGGCGAGGATTGACGGCGCAGTCCAACTTCACCTGGTCCAAGGCTCTGGGCACGGGAGCAAACGCCCAGTCCTCGAGCGAACTTACGGCTCTCGATCCTTTCAATCTACAGGAGGAGTATGGGAGACAGGCCTGGGACCGCAAATTCATCTTCACCACGTACTTCGTGTATTCGCCCCCGTTCTACAAGGGACAGTCGGGAGTGATGGGACGCCTGCTGGGCGGCTGGACGTTTGCCTCGATCGTCGCAGCCGGCTCCGGCAGTCCTACTCAGATCGGTACCACTTACGGTGACTACCAGGCCTTTGGTGCATGCGACGGAGTTGGCTGTGGCGACTACGACTCCGAGAATGCGGTGCCGATTGGGCCCATTCCCCATACTAAAGCCTACGTCTGCCCGGGCAATAATTTCACCGGATTCTGCTCTAATCAGACAAGCGGGTACCCGGTAAATTATTTCCCGAACGGGACGAACCAAATCACGAACTGGCGTAACCCAATCCTGGGGATTGATAACCGGGACGGCGGCAACGGGATCCTCAACGGACTGGCCTACTGGAATATGGACTTCAGCATCAAGAAGAGCATCCGGGTGGCGGAGAACGTCAACCTGGAATTCCAGGGCGTGTTCGCCAACGTTTTCAACCATAACCAGTGGACCGATAATTACGTCGGTCTCTACCAGGGGAGCGGCGCTTTCGGTAACCTAGGGGGCGGTTACAGTACAAACGGCACTGCCGAGGCCGAGCCGCGGAACATCGAAATCGGTGCACGCGTCCGCTTCTAATCCATTCACCTGAGAAGGCGCCACCCTGCGTGGCGCCTTCTCAAATCTCGTAAGGGAGCCGGATACTTCCGGCTCCCTTACTTTTTGCAGGCAAAAACCAAGCCCCACGCGCAAGCGTGAGGCTTTTTCTTACAGCGTTAGAGCATTTTCGGAAATAGTGTGATCTATACATTTGTCATCCTGAGCGAAGCGAAGGATCTATGTACTTGTCGGCCAGTTGCATAGGTCCTTCGCGGCAAAGGGCGCCGCTCAGGATGACAAAACTTTGGACTATAGTAAAAACGAAACCGCTCTAACGTTTGACTACTTCCCGAAGATCACGGTGCTGGAGAAATGGGAACTGGCGGCCATGTAGAACAGCATCGGGACCGACAAGAAGAAATTCGTGCGCGAGGCCAGAAAAGCCTGGCGGGCCAGCGCGGGGGCGTCCGGCGGAGGCGTGCCGGCCAGCGTTCCGCGAATTACTTTCTTGTTGTTGGGCCAGATGATGCCCCACACGTTGAACAGCATCACGATGCCGAAGCCGCCGCCAATGCCGATGCAGAGTACGTGGTTATCGTCTCCGCCGACCGGCGTGTGGTGCACGAACACCCAGCCCGCGGCGTAGGTCAAAATGGCTGTGATCACGCCGAGGACGTAGCCGCTGGGCGTCCACTTCTTGATCAGCAAAAACAGAATGAACCAGACCACGATCCAGAGCAGCAGAAAGAAGCCGATCGTGCTCCAGGGGCTGGCATTGTCGCGGCGAGCGTCTTCTCCCACGAAGAATTGCGCCCAGTACCAGAAACCGACGAAGACCGTGACCAGCGCGCTCCAGCGGAACCAGTTCAGGGCTGGCAGGGTCAGATTCTGAAAAATCTTTGGCTTTACGGCTGCGTCCACCTGTTTCATGAAGGGGACATTGATGAGGTTGAAGAAATACAGCAGGCCGATCCAGGTGATGCCGGCAAGGAAATGGAACCAGCGGAGAATCAACTGGGTAGCCTCGTTGCCGCTGACGGAAGGCATGACGAAATAGGCTGCCGGGACGACGAAATGGTGCATAGAATATCCTCCGGTACAACGAGTGGTCAGTGATCAGTGGCCAGTGGTCAGCAAAAGTCTGCAGGCTGGGACAGCGGCGGTTGCTGGCCACCGACCACTGGGGTTCAAGTCGTGGGAAGTCTGCACCGTGCCGGCGGGCTCTGTCAACTGAGAGATGAGTTCTTGGGCAATTTCCCGGTTGAAAAGCGGCGGCGATCGCCGTATCGTACTGGCATCTGTCTGTCGGGCGTGTTCTTGCGCTTTTAGGACGCATCGCCGGCAGGATTTGTCCTCCCTTGTTCCTGTGGCGAGCAGGAAAGCTTTCGGGAACATGCTGTTGGTTGGAGCGCCACGCGAGAAGTTGCATGGACAGTAAGTGGATGGTCCGCAGCCTATGAACAGAGGAGATCGGCAATGGACAACAATAAGCCGGCGCAAAACATTCAGGATTCCTTCCTCAACACGGCCCGCAAGGAAAGACTCAGCATTACGATTTATCTGCTGAGTGGGGTGAAGCTGACGGGCCGCATCCGCTCTTTCGACAAGTACTCCGTGGTGCTGGAGGCGAACGGTCAGGAGCAACTCATCTTCAAGCACGCCATCTCCACCGTGGTGATGGGGCGGGTGGCGGCCGCGCATGGTCCTCACGTGGCGCATACGGAGAAACCGGCGGCCGTGGCGACTCCGGCCACCCCGGCAACCGCATCGGGCACCGAAGGGTAAGGCGTTTTCAGCTTGGGTCCTGTTTCCAAGAAATTCCGCGGAGTGACGCGCGCACGCGGCCGTGTGCCTGGTGAGAGCGCCGGCGAGAACCGCGACCGCGAACGCGCCTTCCTGGTCGGGCTGGACGTGCGTTCGCGCGGGCGCGGTACGAAAGGAACGGTGACGGCGCAGGCCGCTGCCGCCCGCGATGCGGCTGGAATGCCGGTGTCCGCGGCCGCCGGAGCTGCGCCGAAGTCGAACGGGAAACCGGTCATCCCTGAGTTCGATGCAGAAGAGTCGCTGGCGGAATTGCGCACGCTGGCGGAAAGCGCAGGGGCGAGAGTCGTCGGCGAAATTCTGCAGCGGCGCGAACGGCTGGATCCCGCTACGCTCGTCGGCGCGGGCAAACTGGAAGAGATCACGGGCGCGGCCGCGTCAGTGAATGCCGATGTTCTGCTGTTCGATCACGATCTCAGTCCCTCCCAGCAGCGCAATATTGAAAAGGTGGTTCACCGCCGGGTGATCGACCGAACGCAGCTCATCCTCGACATCTTTGCCCGGCACGCGCGCACGCGGGAAGGCCAGTTGCAGGTCGAACTGGCGCAGTTGCAGTACCTGCTGCCGCGGCTCGCCGGGCGCGGAGTCGAGATGTCGCAACTGGGCGGCGGCATCGGTACGCGCGGTCCGGGTGAAACGCAGCTGGAGACGGACCGGCGGAAGATTTACCGGCGCGTCCGGAATGTAGAGCAACAGCTGGAAAACGTGCGGCGCATTCGCGCCCAACAGCGGCAGCGGCGCGAATCGGCGCCAATCGCAACCGTGGCGCTGGTGGGATATACGAACGCGGGAAAGTCGACGTTGTTTAACGCGCTGACGCGGGCCGGCGTTTTGTCGTCGCCGAAAATGTTTGCCACGCTCGACCCCACGATCCGCGGCGTGGATTTGCCCTCCAAGCGCAAAGTGCTGCTCTCCGATACCGTGGGATTCATTCGCAGCCTGCCCCATACGCTGGTCTCGGCCTTTCGCGCCACGCTCGAAGAAGTGCAGCGTGCGTCGCTGATTCTGCATGTGTCGGACGCCAGCAGCCGGCTCTCGGCCGAGCAGGACGCGCAGGTGGAAATCGTCCTGAAAGAACTGGAGGCGGAGAAGAAACCGCGCCTGCACGTGATGAACAAAGTTGACCTGCTGGATGAAGAAGTGACTGCCAGCCTGCTGGCCGATGCGGCGCATGGGGGAAAGACGCTGTATGTGTCGGCAGTGGAGGGCACGGGCCTGGATCGGTTGCTGGAACGCATTGACGCGATGATCGAGGAAGACCCGGTGAGCCGGGTGCATCTGCGCGTGCCGCAAAAAGAAGGCAAAATGCTGGCCATGCTGGAGGCGAAGGCGCGGATTTTTTCGCGGAAGTATAAAGGCGGCGCGGTGGAGTTGGAAGTGGAGGCGCCGGCGTCGGTGGTGCGGAGAGTGAGGGAGTGGGTGGAGTAGGTTCTTAGTTTTTGGCATGGACTCACGGACGAGAACTCACGGGTTGGGAACCTAGTGGCGGATTCTTCTGAGTACGCATGCTGTCCCAGCCACGACGAACATAACGATCAGAACGATCCACGCCAGAAGCGTGATCATTCCAGCAAAGTAGTTTACGATCTCAGCTGCGGCTCCCTGCCCGAAGGCTGTTGAAGCCATCACAATCGCTCCGACGGTAATGACTGCGACCGGAATGATCCACTGGCGCGTGGGTTTGGATTGCGCGTGTCGTTCATCGAGCCAGCCGCCGACTAGCCACCACTGCACGATGATTCCCAGGACTAGAAGGCAGTCGGTAACGATGACGCGGGTTTTCACGGGAACGTAATACTTCAGCCCATTCGGTATCAGACCTGTTGTGCGAAGCGCGCACTCATCCGCCGAAGAGTTGACCAGCAGCGCTACCGGAAAATCGGCCGTAAGGATGAGACGGCCGGCAGACGGAAGGCGATACTCATAGCACGGGTCCCAAGGCATTCCGGCGGCTATGGGTCCCGGATGCGCTTTGTCGAAATCCTCGGCTGCCTGGGCTTGCGGAATAAATTGCCATTCCTCCGATTGATGATGGACCACAGGAGGCGCAGCGATTGCCAGATGAAGCAACGGAAGGATGAGGGCGTAACGAATTTTCATCATCTAATCAGGATTAGACACCGCGCACTTTGAGTGCGGACTGACGGCTGATGCTTGGAAAATAAATGGGCCGGCAACCAAGAAGCGGTGACATTCCTTGGCTATCGGCCCATTCGATCCTGAATTGGATCGGAGGTGATATTTCTATGCTATTCCTGTTTCGCCTGAAGTCAAGGAATATATGCAGAAATCTGCGACGCGGCGGTTGCCGAGTCGCCCCCGGAAAGCCCCAAAGCCTTTGTTTTTGCCGCATTGCGCCTGGTTCACCCGACTGAGCCCAAGTCCTCGGATCAGATGTGAGACAACGAATCTTCATGGGAGGCCTCCTTCGATCGATAGGCTTGTGATTCTGCGGCTGAGGGAAAGGAAAAAGCCGCGAACGGAGGGAGGTCTATACCAGCTTGCCTTTGGCCAACAATGGTCCAACCTGAGGTCCGAGGCCGCCGTTCGCGTTGACATAAGCTGCTCGGGACGTTAGACTTATGAGTTTCTACAGCCCTCGTTGAGCTGGTCTATATCGGCGGTCGTACTTCAGCAATCCCATGGATGAGACGCTGCATCAACTAGGCGAATTACTGCTCGGAGCGGTGCCGACAGTGATTCTGCTGGCGCTCGTTTACGCGCTCTACACCACGATTGTGCACAAGCCTCTGCGGCGGGTGCTGGAGGAGCGGCGCGGCAAGACCGAGGGCGCGGTGGAGAAGTCGCGGGCCGACATCGCCGCGGCCGAGGCGCGCACGGCCGACTACGAACAGCGGCTGCGCGAGGCGCGGGCTACAGTTTTCCGCGCCCAGGAAGCGCGGCGGCAGGCGGTGCTCGACGCCCGCGCTCATGCCGTGAACCAGGCGCGGGGCAAGGCGCAGGCGCAGGTGGCGGCGGCGAAGCAAGCTATCGAGGCGGACCGGGTCGCGGCACAAGCGAGTCTGCAGGGAGAAGCCGCTGCATTGGCGCAGGAAATCGTGCGGCGGGTGCTGCAGCCGGCGGGAGCGGGGCGTTGATGATCTCAAGGAAGATGATCTCGACGAAGATGGTCTCACCCAGCAAGATCGTCCGGGCATGCTTGCTGGTGTTGCTCATCGTCAGCAGCGCCTGCCTCCTGAGCGCACAAGACCGGTCTGCGTCCTCTTCCTCCGATCAGCAGCAAGTCAGCAATGATTCTTCGCAGAATCCCGGCAGTCCAGGACGTGAACTGGCGCAGGGGAGCAAAGAGGCCGCCGGACAAGAGAAGGACGAGATGGACGAGTTCAAGCACTCGCCCTCGGTGCAACTGATTTCGCGCCTTACCGGATTGAATGTCGGAAATTCGTACTGGCTGGCCGAAATGCTGAATTTTGCGGTGATTGCCGCGATCATTATCTGGGCCGGGCGCAAGTACTTGCCGGGAATATTCCGCGACCGCACCGCGGCCATCCAGAAAGCCATGCAGGAAGCGCAGAAAGCCAGCGAAGAGGCGCGCCGCAAACTGGCGGAGATCGAAACGCGGCTGATGAAACTGGATGTCGAAATTGGCATGATGCGCAACGCCGCGGAAAAGGAAGCCACGGAAGAAGAGGCGCGCATTCAGGCCGCTGCGCAGGAGGACGCGCGGAAAATTGTGGCGGCGGCAGAGCAGGAGATCGCCGCGGCGGCCAAAGCGGCGCGGCGCCAGTTGACGGCCCACGCTGCCGACCTGGCGGTTGGGCTGGCCAAGAAACAGATTCACGTGGACGCGGCCACCGATCAATCGCTGGTGCGCAATTTTGCCCGGGAACTGGGCGCTTCGGACAATTCAGGAAAGGACAAGAACTAAGCCGTGGCTTCCGTCGCCAGCATATACGCCCGGGCTTTCGCCGACGTGGTTCTGGACCAGCATCTGGATGCAGGCCGGGCCATCGGCGGGTTGCGCCGCATCTCGGGCTTACTGGCAGAGAGCACGGAGTTGAGGCGGGTGTGGGAAAATCCCGCCGTTCCCGCGGAGCAGAGGCGGGTGTGGGAAAATCCCGCCGTTCCCGCGGAGCAGAAGCGCCGTTTGCTGGACGCGATTGTGCAGCGCGAAGGCATCGAAAAGCCGGTGCGCAATCTGGTGGCGGTGCTGATCGATCATCACCGCATTCCTTTCCTGGAGCGGATAGTTGTGCAACTGGAGAAAGAACTCGATGCGCGCATGGGGCTCGCCGAAGCGCACATCACCAGCGCCCGCGAACTGGGTGATGCAGAGAAGCGTGGGCTCGAGGCGCAAATCGAGAAGGTGACGGGCAAGAAAGTTCGTGCGCGGTTTGGACTGGATGCATCGCTGCTCGGCGGCGCGGTGGTCCGCGTGGGCAGCACGATTTACGACGGTTCGGTGAAGGGACAGTTGGAGAAGATCAAAGAAGCAATAAGCTCCTAGCTGCTAGCTCCTAGCTTCTAGCTTGAACCCAAAGGGCTTGGCTTAGCTAGAAGCTAGAAGCTAGACGCTAAGAGCTGATTCTATGGCACAAATCAAGGCAGACGAAATTACCAAGCTGATCCGCGAGCAGATCGAGAACTACGAAACCAAGATCTCCGT
>OMOD01000165.1 GCA_900290255.1 Candidatus Sulfotelmatobacter kueseliae | reverse complement strand
GATGATGAGGATGGTCCCGGAGGGACCGCCGACAATAGCCCGGCGTTTCAACGCCGGGTAAGCGCAGGGCAAGATTGAACGCGTCCCGGAGGGACGCCTGAAATGTTGTCGCGCTTTCAATCGTGCCTCCGGCACGAGGTTGAAGTTCTGATCCGGCGTGACCCGCCAGTAAACTGGCGGGCTATTTTCATCCGTCCCCGCGGGACGTTGCCGAGACGATGATGAGGATGGTCCCGGAGGGACCGCCGACAATAGCCCGGCGTTTCAACGCCGGGTAAGCAGGGTGGAATTAACCGCGTCCCGGAGGGGACGCCTGAAATGCCGCATACGGATACGGATTTCAATCGTGCCTCCGGCACAAGGCTCTATTGAATTTGCATGACCCGCCAGTAAACTGGCGGGCTATTTTCATCCGTCCCTGCGGGACGCTGCCACTATGAAGACAAGCTCCGGGAAAAACCCCAACCCCTCCCGCCCGCACGCGCCCGGCTATGGCTTCCCCAAAGGCAAGAAGGGACTCCTGCGCTGGTCCTGGGCGGAGCAGCGGCTGAAGAAATCGCACAACTACTGGATCACAACAATAAAGAGGGACGGCTCACCGCACGGCGTTTCTCCACACACCATGGTCGTCTGGGGATTGTGGCAGGACGGGCGATTCCTGTTCTCGACTGGCAGCACGTCGCGCAAGGCGCGCAACCTGGCCGTCAACCCGAACTGCATCGTCTGCACCGAAGACGCGCACGAAGCGGTGATCGTCGAGGGCATCGCAGAAATCGCCGACGTTGCTGCCCGCCGCAAGATGATTCCCGTCTACGAAAAGAAATACGACTGGGATTTATCCAAGATGAAAGACGACATGCTGTCGATGAAGGAGCCGGTGTTCGCCGTCCGCCCGCGGGTCGTGTTTGGCCTGTGGGAAAAGCACTTCCAGAACAAGTCCACCCGCTGGCAGTTCGAATAAGAATGTGGGGCGGGTACTCTTGCCCGCCAAATCTCGCCACTGTGCCACATCTTGAGTTCAGCTGGACTGTCGGAATTGAGTGCGCTACACATTCGATGAGCTGCCGGCATTTCGCGGGCAAGAGTGCCCGCGCCACACGACCGGCGCCACGGTTTCTTGTCACCCCCCTCTGTGATCATAATCACGGCCTGCACTGGCGCCCTCACTTACCCTCCCTACAGCACAGTCAGAGCGCCCTTCCGTCTGGGGCGCCAAGGGGAAAACTATGGCCCTTATCGATTCCAGCAGCGGAAACGTCCTCCGCGACTATTCCATCGAAGAACTCAAAGATGCCGCCAGCCTGATGCGCGGCTACGACTTGCTGGCGCTCTATGCCGCCGGCTCGGGACACGCGGGAGGAACGCTCTCCATCATGGACATCACCGCGGCTCTATACCTCAAGGTCGCCAATCACGATCCCAGGAATCCCAACTGGGCCGGCCGCGACCGCATCATCTGGTCCACCGGACACAAGGCTCCCAGCCTGTATCTGGGCCTGGCCTTCGCTGGATTCTGCAAGCTGGACGACGTCGTCACCCTGCGGAAATTGAGTTCGCCGTATCAGGGGCACCCCCATTGGCTGAAGCTGCCGGGCGTCGAGGTCTCCACCGGATCGCTGGGACAGGGGCTGAGCATCTCGGTCGGGATGGCGTTGGCGGCCCGATTGAATGAACAGAAGCACAAGATCTTCTGCATCATGGGCGACGGCGAGCAGCAGGAGGGCCAGGTCTGGGAAGCGGCCATGGAGGCCGGACATTTTCAGCTCGACAACATAATCGGCATCGTCGACTGCAACCGCTTGCAGATCGACGGCTGGGTCAAAGATGTAATGGGAGTTGAGCCGCTGGCCGCGAAATACGCCAGCTTCGGCTGGGACACCATACGCATCGATGGCCACAACATGAACGAGGTTGTGGGCGCGCTGGAGCAGGCCAAAGCCACAACCGGCAAGCCCGTGGTCATTCTGGCCGATACGGTCAAGGGCAAGGGCGTCAGCTTCATGCAGGATCAGGCCGGATGGCACGGCAAGACTCCGAATTATGAAGAGCTGACGAAAGGCCTGGCAGAGCTGGGCGTGAGCCAGCGCATTCCAGTCGAGCGTCTGCTCGAAACGGCCAAGCACTACCAGGCCGAAGTCGAGCGCAAGCTCGACGCCAAAATGCCCAAGTTTACCCGCGACTACTGGTGGAATGCGGGCGACGCGATGAAAGTGAAAATGGAGCCCACGCGCAAGGGCTTTGGCCAGTCGCTGGCGGAAAATGGCGGCGACGAGCGCGTGGTTTGCCTCGGCCTCGACATTTCCGGGTCCATCACCATCAGCGATTTTTACGCCGGCAAGCCGGAGCGCAAGAAACGCTGGATCAGCATGGGGATCGCGGAGCAATCGGCGACCTCGGCCGCTGCCGGACTGGCGCGGGAAGGGAAGCTGCCCGTACTCGGCACCTACGCCACGTTTGCCGCGGCGCGCAATCTCGACCAGATCCGCACCTCGGTCTGCTATGGCAATTTCAACGTGATGATCGCCGGGGCGCATGGCGGAGTCTCGGTCGGTCCCGACGGCGCCACGCACCAGGCGCTGGAAGATCTTTTTGCCATGGAAGGTCTGCCCAACATGTCCGTCGTGGTGCCGTGCGATGTGGTGGAAACGCGCAAGGCGACCAACTATCTCTTGCTGGAGCACAAAGGGCCGAAGTATATCCGCTTTGCGCGCGAGGCGACGCCGATCGTCAGCCATGAAAAAACTCCGTTCGTGTTCGGCCGGGCGAATGTGATCCGCCTGCGGCGCGAAGGGCCGAACTTTCTCGAAGCCTTCGAAACCGGGCTGGCCGCGGCTTACAAGAACGAGCACGAAGACCTGAGCATCGTTGCCTGCGGACCCATGGTGCCTGAGGCCATGCGTGCCGCCTACATCCTGAAGAAAGAGTTTGGTTATGAAACCCGCGTGCTCAACCTGCACACGCTCAAGCCGATCGACACCGAGGCCTTGATTCGCGCCGCGAAGGAGACGGGCGTCGTCATCACTGCCGAAGAACACCAGATCGGAGCGCTGGCCTGGCGCGTGAGCGGCGTGCTGACCGAAAGCCCGCAACTTTATGGCATGCCAGTCATCACCGGCGCTATCGGTGTGAAAGATCGCTTTGGCGACTCGGGCGCTCCCTGGGAACTGATCAAGGAATTTGAAGTCAGCGCCGAGCACATCGCCGAGAAGGCGGTGGAGTTGATGCACGTGAAGCGGTCGGCCGGGCATTCAGAGAACGAGAAGCGCGAGTCCACTCTGACCGGTCACGGGGTGCGATAGCGGCAGCATGGTGAGCGGCAACTTCGCGCCCTTCGCGATTACTTTGCGTACTTTGCGGTCCAGGTCTTTTGTGACGGAACTGCATTGCTTTGGAAACCGCAAAGTTCGCAGAGGATTCGCCAAGGACGCAAAGAAGGACCGGCCGCATCATCTTTGGAACTGCTTTAATCTGAGCCCCATGGTGTCTCCGTTACCTTCGTTACCCTGGCTGTACTCTTCCGGTTACGCGTCTCTGCGATTCGCCCACCTATAATTTGTTCATGCCAGACAAGATTGGTGTTTGCCTGGGCGCTTTGAAAGGGCACGGCTTCGAGCCGTGCAGGGAATGCCGACAGAGAGGAGGCGGGCTTTAGCCGCTGAGGGAATTACTCTCAGGTCCTAAAGGCCAGCTCATCTTCAGCTTGGGTTGGCGCGGCTGAAGCCGTGCCCTTTCCAGGCAGGGTCGCAGCAATTCCAAAACATCTCATGGGGAAATTCCGGCAAAATCCGAAAGAACAGGCAGGGCCAGGCTCCAACCATCTTTGGATATACAATCCCTGGCTCGACCTGATCGTGGGCTGCGGCGCGTGGTCGGCGCCGTTGCTGGCGCTCGCCTATTTTTCGCTGGCCTCGAGCACGCGGGCCTGGTCGGTGGCCTTCTACGGGCTGGCGTTGTTCTTCAACTATCCCCACTACATGGCGACGCTTTATCGCGCCTACCATCGCGCCGAAGACTTTCACAAGTATCGCGTCTTTACCGTGCACATTACGGCACTGGTGCTGCTGACGCTGGTCGCATCCCACTTCTGGCTGCGTCTTCTGCCCTGGATCTTCACCATCTACCTGACCTGGAGCCCGTGGCATTACAGCGGCCAGAACTACGGGCTGTTCATGATGTTCGCCCGCCGCGCCGGCGCCGAGCCCGACAAGATCACGCAGCGCTCGTTGTATGGCGCGTTCATCGCGTCATATCTGATTCTGTTCCTGGGATTTCACACCGGACCGTCCTCTGATCCGCTCTTCGTCTCGCTCGGCATTCCGGCCGTCATCAGTCGCTGGGAGCAGATTGCACTGGTCCTCGTTTTCATTGTGCTTTCGGCAGTTGGCCTTTCGCGGCTCGCACGCGAGACGGGGTGGAAGAAGCTCACGCCATCGCTCACCCTGTTCTCTTCACAGTTCCTGTGGTTCCTGTTGCCGGCGGCGATCTCGCTGGTCAGGGGCCTGGAGATTCCGCAGAACCGCTACAGCACGGGCGTTCTGGCGGTCATGCATTCAGCGCAGTATCTCTGGATCACGAGTTACTATGCCCGGCGCGAAGCGGCCAGAGAAGGCAACAGCGCTGGCGAACAGCTCCACAACTGGCGTCCGCTGGCCTATTTTGGCGCGCTGATCATTGGCGGCATTGCGCTCTTTGTCCCCGGACCATGGCTGGCCAGCCGCGCCTTCCATCACGACTTCACCGCCAGCTTCCTGATCTTCACCGCGCTGGTCAACATTCACCACTTCATTCTTGACGGCGCCATCTGGAAGCTGCGCGACGGCCGCATCGCGGCACTGCTGCTCAATTCGCGCGGACGGATCTCCGACGCGGCGGCGGAAACCGGCGTGCGCTTCGCCGCCGCCGGACGATGGCTGGCGGGTAGTACCGCAGGCGCCCGCGCTTTGCGCGTAGGCGCGGCCCTGGTGTTGCTGGTTTGGGGAACGGTTGATCAGGCCCGCTACTATCTCGCGCTACGCGGCGATGATTTGCGCGATCTGGAGCGCGCTGCCGCACTCAATTCTTACGACAGTCTGGTCGAGACACGGCTGGGGCATCGGGCGATGGAAGAGGGCCAGCTGCCGGAGGCCGAAGCTGCCTGGAAGCGGGCGATACGGATCAACCCGTCCGATCCCGCTCCCCGCCAGGCGCTGTTGCAGTTTCTCATCGACCAGAATCGCTACGACGAAGCCTACGATCTGACCCAGGCTTCGCTCAAGTACGCGCCCAAGGATGCGAATCTGCTGGTGGACCGCGGGCTGCTGGCATTGAAGCGCGGCCACGCCGACGAAGCTCTCGCCGACTGGGACCGGGCCATTACCGCCGATCCCGACCAGATCAACGCCCATTTGTATCTCGCGACGGAACTGGATCGCGAAGGCAAGGCGCAAGCGGCGGTGGCGCATTACACCACGTTGCTCGAAAAGATTGCCCGCGGGCCGGCGCAGAATCGCCCCGCGCCCGCCCAGGTCATCGCCGTTCTATTGCGCATGGCGGATTGCCAGATACGCTTGTCGCAAATCGATCGGGCGGTGAAGTCCTATCAGCTGGCGGAAAAACTCGCGGCGCAAACCGGGCAGGCCAAACTAGCGAGCGTCGCCGACGTGGATGAGGCTGCGCTGCAGCTGAAATCCGGCCGGTTCCGGGACGCGATGCTGCTTTACCAGCACGCCCTGAAACTGGACGACGCCATCCACGACTCGAGCGCCAGCGCGCAAGACTGGTTCAGTTTCAGCCGTTTTCTGGATGAAGCTGGATTTTCGCCGCGCCTGGCTTACGCCGGCCTGGTGAAGTCGCAGCAGATCACGCAGTCGCTTCCGAACACCACGGTTCCGGAATCTTTGACCGAAGCACGAAAGCAATTGGAGAAAGAGTTGGAGAAGCGGTTAGGTACCGCGGCCGCTGCTGTCCGCCGCGATCCCGAGCCGGCTCTGAACGAAGCTCTCGCGCTGCGTCCGTAAGGCTGTCGTCAGTCAGATGGAATGGCGTCATCCCGAAGCCCCGCGCTTTCACCGGCGGGGCGAGGGATCTCCCGCTCCGGGTCCGGTTGCGCGGGAGATCCTTCGCTCCGCCTGAAAAACGGCTGCGCTCAGGATGACGTCCCACGGGGTTTGTGATAGGACCGCACCAGCCGGGATAATTGACACTGCGATATCGCTGCTCAACAATAACGATATCCTTACCCGTGCATTTCATTCGTTGTAGCTTCCGAGGAGGAAGAACTTATGGCCGATGAAGGCAATCAAGTCTTAATGGAACATCACTCGAATACAGGCAAATGGCTTCTGCTGCTGCTGGCAGTGATTGTTGTGGCCGCTTTCGGTTATGTGCAATACGTGACCCACGCCAAGATCAACCAGCTGACCGACCAACTCGCAACCAGCCAGGCCCAAGTCAAAGAACTCGCGGACCGCATGCAGACGGCGGAGGCGCAGGAAGAGACGCTGGCGCACCAGGCGGGCATGACCAAGAAGGAACTGGTGCAGAAGACCGCCGAACTGCAGGCCGAACAGACCCAGGAGCGCGCCGCTCAAAGCCGCCTCGAAGCGCAACAGAAGGAGCAGATTGGCCAGGTCACCGGTGAAATCGCCGGCGTGAAGACTGATGTTGGCGGAGTCAAGACCGACGTGGCCTCGACCAAAGCCGACCTGGAAGCCACCAAAGCCAAGCTGCAGAGCACGATTGGCGACCTGGGCGTGCAGAGCGGTCTGATTGCCACCACGCGCTCCGACCTGGAAACCCTCAAGCACAAGGGCGACCGCAACTACTACGAGTTCACCCTGCTGAAAGGCGCCAAGCCACAGCCGGTGGCCACCGTGAGTCTGGAACTGAAGAAGACCGACGCCAAAAAAGGCAAGTTCACCATGAACGTCACGGCCGACGACAAGACCATCGAAAAGAAGGACCGCAACATCGCCGAGCCGATTCAGTTCTACTGCGGCCGCGACCACTTGCTGTTTGAGCTGGTGGTGTGGACCGTCGACAAGAACAAAGCTACGGGATACTTGAGCACGCCCAAGAGCGCTCCCGTGCCCGTGACGGCGAACTGAGAACTGTGGCTCGCGGGGCGGACGAATGCGTCCGCCCCTACGCATAAAGACATGTGTAGCCCCGGACGCATTCGTCCGGGGTTGCGCGCGAAGTGCGCAATGATGATGGCCCAGGTCCGCGAGTGAGGATGGAGCGATGAGCGGAGCTTTTTTCCCCGGGTAGTTCCGTGCTGGCCCAGATCGTGCTGCGCACCGGTGTCATCTACCTGCTGGTGCTGATCGGCGTACGCTTAAGCGGCAAACGTGAGGTCGGACAGATGACTCCCTTCGACCTCACGCTGCTGCTCCTGTTGTCCAATTCCGTGCAGAATGCCATGACCGGGCCCGACACGTCGCTCGCCGGCGGCGCGGTCGCGGCTGCCACGCTGCTCATCATGAACTTCGTTGTGGCGAATGTTTCCGGCCGCAGCCGCAAGATGCGGCGGTTGATCGAGGGCCAGCCTTCCTTGCTGGTTCATGACGGCAAAGTAATCGAATCGCACATGGCCAGAGAGCGCGTCAGCATGGACGAACTGAATCGTGCGCTGCGCGAACACGGCATCAGCGGCTGTGACCAGGTCGCGCTGGCGGTGCTCGAAGTAGATGGCTCGATCAGCTGCCTGAAATACGACGAGATCAAGCCAGACGCGAACACGCATTTAGCGCGGCGCAAAGGGATTCAGAGGAAGCAGTAATAGGGACCGGCAAATCTCGCGGTGATTTAGGTAACGGGCGATGCAATTCCATAGGTAAGTCGCTCAGCCGACGCAGGGAGCGGCCGTTCCCGCTGGCGTCGTTGACGGTCACCCGGAAGAGCGCAAGAGCGCCCGACAGCCCTTGCCGCAACGTTCCGACGGAAATAAGGACAGTGACGGCAGTCTGGTCTTTCCAGAAGTCCGCCACGACGCACACGGGAGAGTCGCTCCCGCGATCAGCCGCCGGACTCCCGATCTTTTTCCCGCAATCGTTTACTTCCCACTGGATCGGCGCTCCTCCGCTTTCGTAATTCAGGAAAAACTCCAGACTTACCTTCGGCAAGCTGCTATCGAACGACGACACAAGCGCGTTCTTCGCGCGCTGAATAGCGGCCTCTTCCGAGTCATTGGCAGACGGCGCTTGCGCCCACAAACAGCCTGTGAGTATCAGCAGCCAGACGGTGAGAATTATCCGCCGCATGCAGGTATTAGACACCACAGGCCCCATTGCCCGCACGAGTTTTGCAGAGCCCATAATTGGTGCAACTACCCTCTAACCAGCTGATTTTCCACAGCGTACAGGGCGCGTTTCCTGTGGAAAAGAAGTAGTATAACTATCGTGTAATAAATCACTTACATCCGTTAGTTAAACCGATTTAATATCCCGACAGAGCGCGCAAAAACGGGGGGTATCCCGAGCCCCAGCCACCGAGCCTTTCAGCCGTGGGTCGCCGCGCAATCGCCAGCAACGTGCATTTCCTGACGCGATCGGCGGAAGAAACGCATTGTTGATTGTTGACTTATTGATCGTTGATGGAGAACCTCAATCTGCCTCGCCTAGGGTTTCATTCAACAATCAACAATCAAAATTCAACAATTGGATCCGTGCCTCCTCCGTGGTGAAATTTCCCCCGGTCACTCGACCTTCAGAAATTTCACGCACACGGGGGCGCCAACGTCGAGCACTTGTCCGGTGGGCGTCAGGCGGCCGGTATTCTGGTCGATTCGGAAGATGACAATGTTGTTCGACTCCTGGTTGGCGGCAAACAGCAGCGTGCCCGTAGGGTCGATCTCAAAGCTGCGCGGGGTCTTGCCTTGCGTGGGGGTGTATTCGACCGGGGTCAGCGTGCCCTTGGCGGGGTTGATGGAGAACACCATGATGCTGTCGTGCCCGCGATTCGAGGCGTAGAGAAACCTGCCGGAAGGATCGACCTCGACTTCGGCATCGTCATTTTGCCCTTTGAAATCCCTGGGCAGCGTCGAAATGGCCTGCAAGGGATGCAGCGTCCCCGTGGCGGCGTCATTCGCGAACACGGTCACCGTCGAGGCGATTTCAGAAATCACATAGGCGAATTGTCCCGAGGGATGCAGGGCAAAATGGCGCGGGCCCGCTCCGGCAGCGAGTTTGGCGAAGGGCGGGTCGTTGGCAGTGAGGGATCCTTTCGCGCTGTCGAACTTGTAGACGAGCAATTCGTCGAGGCCGAGATCGTCGACGAAGGCGAAGCGATTGTCGGGCGAGAGATTGATGGAGTGGGCGTGCGGCGCCTCCTGGCGCTGGGGATTCGGGCCGTGGCCGGTGTGCTGCACAAACGTCGACGCCTCGCCGAGGCTGCCGTCTTCGTGGATGGGAAACACGGCGACGCTGCCGCCGGTGTAGTTCGCCACCAGCACGTACTTTCCGGTGTTGTCCACCGTGACGTAGCAGGGATCGGCGCCGCGCGTCGGCATCTCGTTCAGGAATGTGAGCTTGCCCGTGGCGCGATGGTCCTTAGAACGGTCAATCGAAAAGGCGCTGACCCCTCCGCTGTTCGGCCCCTTGTAGTTCTGGACTTCATTTACCGCGTATAAGAAGCGGCCGTTGGGATGAAGCGTTACCCACGACGGGTTGGTCGTCTCCGCCGCCAGGCCGAGCGGCGTGATCTGAGCGGTGTCGGCATCGTAGCTGTAGGCGTAGATGCCTTTGCTCTTGCTGCCCGCTTCGGTGTAAGTGCCGACGTAGAAAAGATACTTGCCTTTGGGGGCAGGGGCCGCGTTGGAGACGAGAACGGTTATCCATGAAAGCGTGGATAGTAACGTGAGAGTGCAGAGAGGATTCCAGTGGATTTTCATGGTCCCTATAGAAACGCATTGTGGCGATTCGCGCAAGGGGTGGGCGCCAGCCTGCGCCGCGTATCCTCGGCGAACTTCGCGAATCCTTTGCGCTCTTTGCGGTGCAAGTCTTTACCGACAAGGCAGCGAAGAAGAGCTGCCAAGATCGCAAAGAAAGGCACAGCACCCGGAATGCTATTTCGTCAGCACCACCGGGACCTGCTGGTCGTAGGGCCAGATGACGGCGCTGACGGTCTGGCGCTGATTGAACGCGTCCAGCGTTACGGGGAACGCCACGATGATGCTGCCGACAGCTTTCTCGCCGGGCTGAATCTTGGTCTCGGGCATGAGCGCGGGCTGGATGCCGTTCTTCAGCGTGGGGAAGGCCTGGAAGTAGCGGTTGAAATCAATGGCGGAAACGGCGTCGGCCGTGAATTCTCCCGAGGCGGTCTTGAGTTTCGCCGACAGCGAGTGGACATAGAGAATCTTGTCGCTGCTATTGGTCAGGGTGAAAGTCAGCGCGACCATGGTCGAACCCTGATCGGGAATCTCCACCGCGTTCACGTTATCGAGAGAGCCGGCGGCCTGCGGCCTGGCGCGCTTGAGAAACGACGCGATCAGAATCACAATAAGCACGCCCGCGACCGCGATCAGGACAATCTTGGCTGGCGGCAGATTCTTTTTCGCGGTGCCATATTCCTCGCCGATGTTGATGGTGGGACCAGCCGGAGTTGCGGGCTGAGTCGGGTTTGGAGTAGAGGGAGCGGAAGGTTGACCGGGAGGGTTCGGTGTTTGGTCGGGCATGGCGTTCTTCCTTGTGGGCAGTGCCTCAGTTAAATATCAGCTGGCGTCATCCCGAAGTCCCGCGCTTTTACCAGCGGGACGAGGGATCTCCCCTGCGACCGCTGTGTGTAGGGGAGATCCCTCGCTCCGCTTGAAGAACAGCTGCGCTCGGGATGACCCACCCGGGAAAAGGGTCTCATTTAAGTCTAACTGGACACATCTTCCTGCGTAGCCGATTCTACGCTTACCTTTACTCTCACCACGTGTGTTTCATCGCCTGGGCGAATTTCTGCGCCGGCAGACTATTCAGCACATCGTCCTTGGTCAAGCCGGCGCGGCGCGCCTGCAGAATGCCGTAGCGGATCTTTTCCAGGTGCGAGGTGTGGTGGGAATCGGTCGAGATCACGATTTTCACCCCCTGCTGTTTGGCTTGCCGCAGATGAACGTCGTTGAGATCGAGCCGGTCGGGATACGAATTCAGCTCCATGGCGACCTTGTGCTTCGCAGCCGCGGACAGCACCGAGGCCATGTCAAACTTGTAGGCATCGCGGCGCAAGAGCAACCGGCCGGTGGGATGCCCGAGAATTGACGTGTTGGGATTGCCGATCGCCTTCAGCAGGCGGTCGGTCATCTTTTCCGGCTCCTGATTGAAAACCGAATGCACGCTGGCGATGACGACATCCATCTGCGCCAGCACGTCGTCGGAGAGATCGAGATCGCCTTCGGCCAGGATGTCGACTTCAATGCCGGCGAAGATGGTGATGCCGTCGATCTGCTTGCCGGTTTCGCGAATGCGCCGGATGTGCTCGACTGCGCGCTTGTCATCCAACCCGTTGGCGAAGGCCAGGTTCTTGGAGTGGTCGGTGATGGCGATGTATTTGTAGCCGCGCGCCCGGGCCGCCTCGGCCATTTCTGCGATCGTGTTCCTGCCGTCGGTTTCGACGGTGTGCATGTGCACGTCGCCCTGAAGATCGCCCTGCGTGATCAGCTTCGGTAGAGCGTGCTTTTCGGCCAGATCGATCTCGCCGAGATTCTCGCGCATTTCCGGTGGAATGTAGTCGAGAGCGAGCTTCGAGTAGATTTCTTCCTCGGTTTTTCCCGCGACCGGCTTTTCGGTCTTCAGATCGGCCAGGCTGTACTCGTTCAGCGTGTAGCCCATTTTCAGCGCGCGCTGGCGCAGGGCCACGTTGTGCGCCTTCGATCCAGTGAAGTACTGCATGGCCGCGCCGAAAGACTCGGGCGGCAGCAGGCGCACGTCCACCTGCATGCCGCTGCGCACGCGGAAGCTGATCTTGTTGTCGCCGCTGGCGATGACATCCATGAGCGGAGGATATTTCGCCACATAGGCGATGGCCTTCTGGCGGCCTTCTTCGGTGGTGCAGGCCTTGCCGGTCACGAGGATATCGAGATCACCCACGGTTTCGCGGCCGCGGCGCAGCGATCCGGCAGGCGTGATCTTGTCGATACCGGGAAACTTCTTCAGATATTCCGTCAGCTTTTCGGCTTCGGCCTCGGCGGCGTCAATCAGGAAGCGGCCGCTGATGCGGCGATAGTCTTCGATCGCCTTGATCAGCTTGGCCTCGTGTTTTTCGCCCAGGCGCGGCAGGACGCGGATTTTGCCTTCGCGCGCCAGTTTTTCGACGCCGTCGACGTCGCTGACTTTGTAGGCGCTCCAGATCAACGCGATCGTTTTCGGACCGAGGCCCTGAATTTTCAGCAACTGCAGCATCGACGGGTGATATTTCTCGAGCAGTCCGTCGAGAACGGTGAGCTTTCCGGTCTCGAACAGTTCCTGCAGGTTGGCCAGCATGCCTTTGCCGATGCCGGCAATCTCAAGCACTTTCTTGGGCTCGGAGATGATGTCTTTGATCTGCTCAGAGTGATTCTCGATGGCTTGCGCGGCGTTGCGGTAAGAGCGGATGCGGAACGAATCCTGCCCGTCAATTTCGAGCAGGTCGGCTGTCTCGTAGAGAATGTTGGCGATGGCCTTGTTGTCCACCGGTTAAAGATAAACAAGATTGGAAGGGAGGGCTAGCTCTCAGACTTGCGTCATCCCGAAGTCCCGCGCTTTCGCCAGCGGGACGAGGGATCTCGCGTGTGGTGGCACGGGAGCAGTGACACTCCGCGCCAGCTCCCTCGCTCCGCCTCGCTACGCTCGCCCCCGGCTGAAGCCGAGGGTCTACGAAAGCGGCTGCGCTCGGGATGACGCCGAGGATGGGAGCCGACGTTCGACGAGGGACAGCCGTTACGAAGCCTTGGTCACGTTCGCGGCCTGCGGTCCCTTCTGACCTTCGGTGATTTCGAACTCCACCTGGTCGCCTTCCTGCAGGCTCTTGTATCCCTCAGAGGTAATCGCGCTGTAGTGAACGAAAACGTCGGGGCCATCCGCGCGGCCGATGAACCCGTATCCCTTGGCGTTATTGAACCACTTGACGGTTCCTTTCAGACGTTCCACGTAAGCCCCCTCTTTCTGCACGTCCTTTACGGGGGGCGAAGGACGTGCACCACAGTTCCCTAGATGCATTTTCGGGCGACAGGGGAGGACTGTCAAGCGGATGGATGGCTGGGCGACCCGGATGTCATGAGTCAGAAGTTTGTCGCATAATCCAGGGTTTCGTATCAGGGCACGGCTTCAGCCGTGCCGAAGCGAAGGCCAAGAGAATTTGGCCTTCAGGCCCTGAGGTGAAGTTCAAAGACGCTGGCGAGTTTGTAATCTGATTCAGCGCGGCATGCCGCGGCGAAACTCTGATGCAAATCCAGTGCCTGAAGGCGGCTCGATCTGGCGGTCCTTAGCGGTACGCCTAAAGGCATACCCTGATACGAACCGTAGTTACACCGAAGGCTGCGACTCAGAAGAAGAAGTGTCCCGATACGAATCTGGACCATCGCCTCGAACTGGTAAGCGCTCCGGGCTTAGCGGCTTCTTGCGGACTTGGCCCGGAACGCTCCCGCGCACAACGTGTGATCCAGCCACAGCACCGACGAAATCGTCTTGGCGTCGCGGATCGTCCCGCGGAGGACCATCTTCACGGCGGTGGACAGCGGGACCATGCGCTGGTAGATGATTTCGTCTTCCTCGGGCTGCGCCTCGCCCTTGCGCAGGCCGGTGGCCAGGTACACCGCCATGGTTTCGGCGACGAAGCCCGGGCTGGCATAGAACCGCAGAACGCGCCGCCAGCGGCGGGCGGTGTATCCGGTTTCTTCGAGCAGTTCGCGCCGGGCGGCCTTGAGTTCCGTTTCGCCCGGATCGATGCGGCCGGCGGGCAATTCCCACAGGTAGTCTTTCGCGGCGTGCCGGTACTGGCGCTCGAGAAGAACGCGGGGCGTTGAGGAGTCTTCGACCGCCAGCACTACGACCGATCCCGAGTGACGAACGACATCGCGGCGCACGCGCACGCCGCCGGGTTCCTCGACGTGGTCGGTCGTTATCCAGAATACCGGCCCGCGGTACACGGTGCGGGAAGAGACGAGGCGGGCTTTTTTTCGGCCAGTGCGGGAATGGCAGCGACGAGCGGAAGATTTGGACATGCAGACAATATAAAACAGACCTCGGACTTCGGACCTCGGACTTCGGAACCTCGGACCTCGGACTTCGGAACCTCGGACCTCGGACTTCGGACCCCGGACCCCCAGGCATACGACCTCAGACCATTCCTGCTGCCATGTTTTTCGAGGTGAAGAAGTTGCTAGATCCTGACGTCTGAAGCCCGAGGTCTGAGGTCCGAGGTCCGGGGTCCGTTCTGCTATGCTTCCCGGCATGGCGACGAAGCCGCGAATCGTGATTGTCGGGGCAGGGAACTTCGGAACGGCTCTGGCCGTGTCGCTGCGAGGGGCCGGGTACGCGATCGAGGCAGTGATCGCCCGTCGCCGCGGGGCGTCGTTGAGAAAAGCGCGAACCCTGGCCAGGCAGGTCGGCGCGGCTGCTTCTGTCGGCCTGCCGGCGAAAGTGCAGGCGAAGGTCATCTGGTTCTGCGTGCCGGATGGGCAGATCGCGCTTGCCGCGCGGGATCTGGCTTCCAAGATCGAATGGGACGGCAAGATCGCGCTGCATTCGAGCGGCGCGCTGGCGAGCGACGAACTGCACGCGCTGCGGCGGCGGGGAGCGGCGGTCGCGTCGGCGCATCCCATGATGACGTTTGTGCGCGCCTCGCGGCCATCGCTTGCGGGAGTGCCATTCGCGGTCGAGGGCGACGCCGCGGCTGTGCGCGCAGCACGCCGCATCGTGAACGATCTGGCTGGCTACTCCTGCGCGATCCGGAAAAAAGATAAAGCTGCCTATCACGCCTGGGGAGCGTTTGCCTCGCCGCTGTTCACCGCGCTGGTCGCGACCGGCGAGCAGGTGGCGATTCTTGCGGGAGTGAAGCGGAGGGAAGCGCGGCGGCGGATCATTCCAATTTTGCTGCAGACGCTCGCCAACTACGCGTCGTACGGGGCCGACGGCGCGTTCAGCGGGCCGATCGTCCGCGGCGATGTGGACACGGTGCGGCGCCATCTGCGCGTCCTCGGTAAAGTGCCGCCCGCCCGCGAGGTCTACGCCGCGCTGGCCCGCGCCGCCCTGCGCTACCTGCCGGCAAAGAGACGAGGCGAACTGACGAACGCGCTGCGTGGTTGAAGGGAAGGTGGGGATAGCTACTGCAGGAAAATGAAGACTCTGCCGGTTTTGAGCGTAATCGCCTTCTCATGGAAGGCGTCAGCAGACAAAGTGAATCTATCAGGGCAAATTCAACATCTTTGCCAGCGTGCCGCCCATAATCATTCTGCGCGTCGCCGGTGGAACGTCGCAGGCGTCGAACATGGCCTGATATTGGCGCACCACCGACTCGATCCCACCGACCTTCACGTCGGAACCAAACACAATCTTGATATAGGCGCTGGGATCGTTGTTCGGCGTTTCCGTTCCCTCATCGGTTCCGGACCACCAGAAGATCTTGCGGAAATCAGCCAGGCGCCCGCGCATCTTGGTCAGCGTTGAGCCGCTGAGGTCGAAGAACACATTCGGATTCCAGCGGGCGACCTCCGCCGCCCACTCGTATTCCGGATTCCCACAGTGAGCTCCCAACACTGTAATCTTCGGAAACCGTCGCGCAATTTCCTCCAAATGTATAGGACGCATCCTGCCGGAGGCCACGTCCTCGGGTTCGTCGAACTTCGCCCGCAAAACGATACCGGTATGGAAAAGCACGATCCAGGCGTACCGATTCGCCAGTTCGTATACCGGGAAATAAGAGGGATCATTGAAAGGCTTCTTGACAAACTCCAGTTCGCCTAAGCCGCGATAGCCCAAAGCATGGAACTGTTCCACCTGCGGGACAGCGTCGTGTGCATCGAGATCAACGTAGCCGAACGGAACAATCTGGCCAGGATGTTGCCGGGCCGCCTCCGCCACTACTTTCCGCGAAGAAAATGGAGTCAAGACACAGGCGGCGAGGTTGAGCGAGCCGCAGAGCTTCAGCAGATCGCTCACGAAATTAGGATTGCCCTCATCGAAGTGCACGTGCATGTCAACAATGCGATCGGCGCGTGGTGAAGAAGCAGGTTGCTGGCCCGTGGTGTTTGCGAGCGCATTCTTCCCGCTCCCCTTCCACGGGAGAGAACTGACAGCGACGGTGCCGGCAGCACCCAGGAATTTCCGGCGGGAGATACGGTTTGGCATTATCGTGCTCCGCTTCGTTAGTGGACTGGACTCACAATCCTACCCGCCTAAATGGCGTCTGTCTCGCCCGATTATGAATTAGGTATGCAAACCGTCATCTCGCGTGCAGCGTATGATCCCGAAACTGACAAGGAGTACACCAAGCAGGACCGCGCCGAAGCGGAGGGCCGCTTAGGACAAGCCCTCGACTCGTCCGTGTTCCTGAAATAAGGGGTTCTCGAGGTTGATTGGCGAGAAATCTCGATAGCGCTCATCGGCCTTCCCGGCCTCGGCCTGCGTGCGCCTGCTCTGGAACGATAAGGAGGCACCACCCGGTAGCCCTGCTATCTTTCCCGCATCGCGTTCCACATCGTGTATCCCAAAACTGCCGAGACAGCTAGCGGAACGGAGGCCGCGGCGCGCAGGGGAAGCAAGAACACGGAAGCTGAATAGAATTGCGCCGACGACAGAAAGACTTTGCTCGCGAGCAAAGGAAGCACCACGATCCACTGCCAGAACAATGCGAGCGCTGCTGCGGCAAGGACGACGGCAAACGCGCGGCTGGAGAGAACGACGTCGCGCCAGGTCCAGAGAATTACCAGAATGCCCGACAGCAGCACGATGTGGTCATACACGGCTTGCCCGGGAAGCAACGTGATGGAAGTCAGCGCCAGCAGCAGGCTCACGGTCAGCAGAAACGACGGCGATGCAGCCGGGATGTTCCGCATTCGCCACATCAGAACGGCGGCGATGGCCAGGAGCGCGGCGATCAGAAACGGCCCCAGCAGCGGCCCCAATCGCGGGCCAAGCGAATACGTAATCAGCGGGGGCGGGGCGTAGGCGCCGTATCCCGAGAGAACCCGCAGCCACTGCGGAATCCAGTGTGGCCAGACGAGCAGCGAGAATCCGCCGAGTGCCGCTGACCACGCGAAAAAACCGTAGGCAAAGCCACGACGTTCATGCCAGCGGGAGAAACTCCAGACGAGCAGATAGACAGCGACGACGGTGGACATCTGCGGCTTCACGAGGGTGAACGCGAACAGGCTTCCGGCGAAAAACAGCCTGCCCCTCGCCAATGCCGCGAACGAGGCGGCAAGAAGAAATCCCACCAGCAGGCCTGGCTGCACCGCGAACAGGCCTTCCAGCACGGCATAGCTCGACAGCGTGAGTAAGATCAGAAGGGCCAGAAGCGAACGGCTGGCGCGGCGTCCGAGCGCCTGCAGCCAAAGCGGGATGCTGAATACGGTAAGAATGCCGAGGGCGACGGCCAGTCCGACGCGGACCAGCGGAAAGGGAAGTAAAGTCAGCGGCCAGAACAGAAGATCAACGTAGGCGGGATAGGCAAACGCGCGATAGTCGCGGGGAGGATCAGCGGCGCTGCGGCCATCCAGCGGACGGCCGAAGAGTCCGGTCTGTATCTCACGCGTGGTTTCCGGGGCGTAAGGATTCTGATGCCGTACCAGGGCCTCGCGCGAAGTCAGCCAGATGGGATAGAAATCATTGCCGAAGGAATATCCGCCACCCAGGCCGCGGGCCGCGGCGCGCTCCATGGAGCGCGGCAGCAGAAGTCCGACATGGTAGTACCCCATGCCCGCCGCAACGAGCAGCGCGAGCAGCACAGCGAGGCGGGGTCTGGTGAAGATTGGAGACTCGGACATTCGTGGAAACGGCGTGAGCACGCGCGGGAGAATCGTAACAGGAAGGAGGTGCATTTTCGATTGCCGATTTGAGATTGCTGATTGAAAACTCCGACAACACAGTTCAATCGCCAATCGAAAATCGAAAATCGTCAATCGGAAATTTGCAACGTCGCTGCCGGGCTGCGCCCGGCCGGACGGCCGAGGGCGGCCGTCCCCACATGAGTCTTACCAATTACCGTGACCTGAACAGGTGGCCGAGCTTTTCTTTCTTGGTCTTCAGGTAGTCCTCGGCGTGCGGGCTGGGAGTGACTTCGCAGGGCACGCGCTCGACCACGCGCACACCGCCGCGTTCCAGAGCCTCCACCTTGTCGGGATTGTTCGAAAGCAGGCGCACCGCGGCGACTCCCAGCGCCCTGAGGATTTCGGCAGGCAGCGTGAACTCGCGATGGTCGGCCTTGAAGCCGAGCCGCTCGTTGGCCTCGACGGTGTCGAGCCCGGAGTCCTGCAACTCGTACGCCTGCAGCTTGGCCATCAGGCCGATGCCGCGTCCTTCCTGCTGCTCGTAGATCAGGATGCCGGAGCCTTCGGCGGCAATCATGGTCAACGACAGCTCCAGTTGCTGGCGGCAATCGCAGCGCAGGGAATGGAAGACGTCTCCGGTCAAACACTGGGAATGAATCCGGACCAATGGCGGCGCCGATTTGACGTCGCCCATGACCAGGGCGACGGCTTCTTCCATGCGAGTCGGGCCATCGGAAGGGAATTCCCCGCGAAAGCCATAGATGCGGAACTGGCCCCAGCGCGTGGGGAAATCCGCCGACGCCATCTGCTGGATTGCACTATGGCTCACCTAGTTATTATAGCGGGGCGGTGGAGAGGACCACACCCGGGGTCATCCCGAGTCCCGCGCTTTTACGAGCGGGACGAGGGATCTCCCGAACAACCGCGTTGGGTTGGGGAGATCCCTCGCTCCGCCTCGCTTCGCTCGCCCCCGGCTGAAGCCGAGGGTCTACCAGAAAGCGGCTGCGCTCGGGATGACGCCCCTGATAGGACTACGGGTCGTAAACCCGCGACTGCATGCCCGCATGCCGGGCCGCTTCCTGCATCTGCTCGAGCCGCTGCTTCTGCTGGTCGAGTGTCTGCTGCATCTGGTCGAGACGCTCGAGGGCACGCGCCTGATTCCGGGTGTACGGTCCCTCGTACTGGGCGCTGCCTTGGCGGGAATGAATCATGGTGCTGAACTGGTCGATGCGCGCCTGCAGATCAGCCAGCCTCGCTTCCTGCGCCTGGATGCGGTTCCTCCACTCCACGGCGGCGCGATGTTCGGCGAAGCCCCTCTCAGCATTAGGCTGTCCTGTCGAGCGATCGTCAAAAGCGCGGCGCGTCGGCTGCGTTTCCTCAACCGGTTCCGGGGTCCCCACCTGCTGGGCTGGCGGAATGTCCTGGTTGGTGTACACCTTGGGCGCCGCTCCGGCTGCCTCTTCAGCGTCGCGTTTCTCGCGGTACTGGCGGGCGATGTCGGCCAGCGACTGCTGCTGTCCGTAGGCGGCCGGCGTCATTAACAATAGAAGACCAAAAAGCTTCCAGAACATTCGCTGCATAAGCCTCTCCTAATCGTCATGCGGAATTGTTCTTTGGAATGTCTCTTGATGCTAACCCCGCTGGCCGCCGTCTGTCGCGATCCGAATGTAACCCGCGCAGTAAACGAAAGTACCAGGCGATCGGGCCAAACGGCCCTCTCCGCGCCCCTTTCAGGACCATGGCTGCTGCTTGCGAAAGCGGTCATTGACCGGATCGCGGTAGGAACGGCCTGGGCTCGGACACGATCTGGAGAACGAGTCACGCCGCGAGTGGTCTTATTGGGAGGTTTGGAACTCCATGTTCTCGTCGACCGAGAGCTGGGCGGGGCCGCCGGAACTGTCGTCGCCGGAACGGGTCGCGATTACACGAAAGCCGTTGGAACTGGTCTCAACCGCGTAGCTGTAAGGAGGACGCTGGCGCGCAACCGTAATGTAATTCGACGAGATCAGTTCGTCGAAAGAGGCGTATTTTCCTTCGCTGGCCATGTAGCGGCGCTCGGCGGAGGCGATGCTGATCAGGTCGCTGCGTACGCCAGTGATAGTGATGGCGCCCTTCGGGCTGTTCGCCCCTGCGGCAGCGGAAGTGCTCTGCATCTGCTTGGTGTAGATGTACATTCCTACACCCATCACAATAACGACGCTGAGAAAACCGAAAAGGCGGCCCATAGACTCCTCCCAGTGGCAATTGCACTGTGAAACGGAGTCGCTGACAAGTAACCAGAGGGCACCGCCTACCGTGGCGACAGTACAGCCCAGTTCACTCCGTCGTACGACCTAGCCGGTTCCCGAAGGGCTTAGCCCAACAGCCTGGGGTGAAACTCGAATTCAAAGTGCAGCGCCTGAAGGCGCGTTGATAACACCGCACTTGCGGTACGCCTGAAGGCGTGCCCTGATACGAATCTCACGTGCACCACGGGCTGCTAACCCTGCTCAGAACTTCAAAGCCAGGCTCAGCTGCACCAGCCTGGGCGATCATTGAATATGTGCTGAAAAAGGCATGCGCGTTTTCACCTTCCCGATTGCGCCGCCGTTGACCATTGCAATCAAGAGTGCATCACAGGGTAATACGCTCATGAGCCGCTTTCGCAAAAGTAAAGAAGGGGTCAACCGCGGGCTGACCCCTTCGGCAGACTAGGGCTGGCTCTGCATGTCCGTGTTGACCTCTTCCCAGACTGAACCAGAGCTGGAGTTGTAGGGCACGGCAAGGTCCGCCCACTCCCAGAAAAACACACCGCTCACCCAGTTGGCTGAGAAGGGCAACGGGTATGGGTCCATGCTGTAGCCTTCGCTGAGTAACGTCGCCAATTTAGAGCCGGTCACTTTCTTCGAGCTGTAGCCCCATTCTCCGAATCCGATCTTCGCATTCGGGAACAGGTTTTGCACTTGCGTAAAGAAGGTGCCCCATGTGGTCGCGCTTGGGTCAGTACCGCTGGTGCAGTCCTGGTGGTAGTAACTGAGGAGCACGTAATCCATGCCGTTCCTCAGGTTGAGTGGCACGTTGGCTTCGGTCCAGGTGATGGGATCGAATGCGGCTGGGCTATCGCAGCCTGATCCGGCACCGGGATAATACAGAGTCATCTCCGCCAGCTTGCCCGCGGCCTTGACGGTGTTGTAGGCATTGATCATGTCGGTGACGACGTTTGCATCGGTGGTTGATGGCGTCGTCCACGGGCAGCTGATCTTACTTGTACCACCAGCGTCCTTACTGTCTAACCAGTTGCCGTTGATTTCGTTGCCAATCTCCCAGACGTCCACGTAGGAACCAAGCGTAGAAACATAATCGTTCCAGCGGGCCTGAGCAGTGCTCACCGTGAAGCAACCCTGATAACTGGAATCGAGCACTTCGCCGAGCAGGAATGGAGGACGGGTTTGTGACTTGAGCGTCTGTATGGCCGATGTATAAGCGCTGGCCGCAGAAGGAGACGAGCAAGAGCCGTCGTCACCGACGGCGCAAAGGGTGAACGTGATTCTCACCGTAGGCCGGTCCGTGAGGTTATTCAGGGAAGTAACCACCTCATCCAGGTAGCTCGTAACCCTGATATCCTGCACCGCGCCCGAGAAGCTGAAGTCAGCTACGGTCGCGCCGTGCAGGGGCAAGGGAATCCAGGGAGGCGTGGTGGCTATGGATGCGTACGGTAAGATGACGGCAACGGTGTCCGATGCCGATACCGCGCTGTTGGCTTGTGAGACCGCCGTGACCGTCACCACTCCGGAACTGGGCACGGTCGCGGGAGCCGTGTATAGGCCGGAGGTCGAGATCGTGCCCACGGTCGAGTTGCCGCCCGTCACCCCATTCACTTCCCAGGTCACGGCCGTATTGGAATTTCCCGACACAATGGCGTCGAACTGCTGCCCTTGATTAGTCGACACAGTGGCGCCGGTCGGCGATATCCACACATTCAGCGAGCCGGACGTGACCACGATGTTCACCGAAGAGGAGCTGGTGTTGCTGGCTTTTGAATAAGCCGTCAATGTTACGGTCGCCGGACTCGGCACGGTTGAGGGCGCCACGTAGGTGACCGAGAAGGTGCCAACATTCGTCAGCGTTCCACAGGTGGAACCGGAACAACCGTGTGAGCTTTCACTGGTCCCGTCTCCGGTGAGAACCCAAGTCACGCCCGCGTTCGTGGAGTCGTTTTGTACGGTGGCACTTACGCCCAGTGATCCCCCGGTTCCCACCGACGCGACTCCCGGAGATACAGACACTGTGATGGTTTGCGCAACTGCGGAGTAACAAGATGAAACGGCGATCAGCAGAAACGCCAGCCGACGGGCAAGTCTCCCAACATCGACCAGGCATTTCGGTGTCGCTGCGGAGCGATCGAGTAAGTTCACCTTTTCTCCTTCCATTGGGTGGCACCGCGCGTATCCTTAATCTTCTGAGCGGGTCCCCTGATTTTCCTCCGCGCATGAAAGCTCCATAGGCATCTATGATGTCAAGAAAAATCGGGGGTGGGGACGCGTACCAAGGGATTTTCATGCCCCGCAGTGTTTACTCTACTGACTTGTGTTTCAAGGACTTACATTCGGCCTTACCGCTTTCATAAGATTTTTTTCTTGAAGGCGCAGCTCTTCTCGTGGAGTCATTGCATACAATGTGTATAGCTGTCGGAGAACTTGTGTTGCGGGATGCCAACTCCTTTTTCTGGGTGTCGAAGGCCAATGCCTGGTGCTGTTGTGGCGTCAATTCTCCCTGCGGTTGACCGTACTGCGCCCCGGTTGGACCGTTGAAAGGTGATCCATTGGGTCCGTGCTGGGCCGCGTTCGGGAATGTGGCTTGTGCCGCTGCTGCCAGAGAAGAATCGGCACCTGGGCCGAGTCGTGCCGTCTCCTGCTGTTGCTTAGCGATTTCCCGCTTCATCTCTTCGATGTTGGTCGCGGCCGACGATGATTTCTCGCCTCCCTGCTTGAAAGGCGCGGTTACACGTGCCAGTCGTTCGGTAGCCAGGTGAGACGGGGTGTGAAAAATTCTGCATCTTGACAACCCTTGCCCTTTAGCACAGAATAGCACCCGCGTTGGAGAGACCTGCACTGTGGGATGTTTCTCCGGCGTTACCTCCCCCAAAAGCAAACGCAATAAGCATGACTGACGGGCCGGAAGTGCCAGTTAAAAGTACAGTGGCTCGCAGTGCTTGCAGTTCCTGATCTGTCGTCTCTCGGCCCTAACAAAGGATCATCCCAAAACCTCTTCCTCGCGGGGGAGCGCTGCGCAGGCGCAGCGCACGCCCGAGCTGGACATGAGGCTTCGGCGCAAGAACAGTTCAAGGAGGAAGCATGCGGTGTAGCTTTGTGCGAATGATGTGCGCTCTGTGTCTGGTGGTTCTTTCTCTGGGCGCTGCCCAGGCAGCCACGATCAGTACCACCAGGGCATTTAACGGCTATTACGAACTCAGCAATGTGGTTGAGGATGGCAGCCAGGTCCAGGTGACCCTGACATTAACGCTCAGGAACGCCGGCAAAACGGAAGTGAAGGGCGGCATTGTCGCGGTTCTGAGTTCTGAACCGAATCCAGTTCTTATCGGATCGTTCAGCGCGATCAAGACTCTGCCTTCCAAGGGGCAGGTCACGGCGAGCCAGACGTTCACCATCTCGGCAGCAGAGTACGAGAGCTGGCAACACGGCCATGCGCCGGTCCTCCAGTTTCTTGTGCCCAGCGGAAGCACCGCCGTTGCGGCAGACATCCAGGCGTACCGGTTTGTACCTCCCGCTAAGGGAACCGACTAGCGCGTTCGGCGTTGGCGCGGTGTCTCCAGCGGCTTTCCAGCTAGACGTGGGGGACTTTCTGGCGCTACCGCAAATGTGAACACGGCTTTGAGCCACAGCAGGTTTTAAACGACGAAATGAGGAGCACTGTGAAGACATTGACGAAATTTGCATGCTGTCTGTTAGTGGTCTGCGGCCTGATTTGTTCGGCAGCGGCTCAAGGTGTGATCACCACCGTCATCGGCGGGGGACCCAATGGCATTCCCGGGGTCAACGCCAACATGTTGGAGCCCTACCAAGTCGCGGTGGATGCATCGAACAACGTGTACGTTGCGGCGTACGGTATGCAGCGAGTTTTCAAGATAAGCGCAGCCGGAACGGAAACTGTTGTTGCCGGTACCGGCACCGCTGGTTACTCCGGCGACGGTGGCCCGGCGGTGAACGCGCAGCTGTACTATCCGCAGGGCGTGGCGGTGGATACGGCCAGTCCGCCGAACGTCTATATCGCAGACACCAGCAATTGCCTGGTGCGAATGGTCAATCAGACCACTGGCAAAATCAGTACGGTTGCCGGTTTGGTAACTGTTCCGGCGGTCGGGAACCCGTATTCGAGCTGCGGTTATGGCGGCGACGGCGGGGCGGCGAACAAGGCGGAGTTATATTCCCCGGCCGGAATAGCCGTCAACCCTTCCACCACAGATCTTTACATTGCCGACTACAACAACGGCGCTGTGCGCAAGGTCGCGGGCGGCAAAGCCACGGGGACGATCACGACCGTGGCGGGAACTCCGCAGCAGAACTGCCAGGGCACCGCACCCTACGGGGATGGAGCGTCTGCCATCGCGGGGCATCTCTGCGGACCGGAGGCGGTTTCGCTTGATAGCTCGGTGACGCCGGCGAACATCTTCATCACCGAGTTAGGCCGTTGCACCGTGCGCGAGGTAGTCGGGTCGAGCAAAGATATTTACCAGCTCGCCGGCAGCTATGCCTCGGGCTGCGGCTACAACGGCGACGGCATCAATGCGGTGGGCGCCCAACTGTATAACCCTTATCAGACGCACGTCTCAGTGAGCGGATCGACCACCACGGTGGAGGTTGCGGACTACAACAACGCTCGCGTACGGCAATTCACTCTGACCTATTCCTCGGCAGTGCCGAAGCTGGGCAACATTTCGACGATCGCCGGCAAGGGAACGAACGGCTGGTGCAATGATGATGGCGGGGCAGCGTTGAGCGCGTGCATGGGCCCCGTTGGCATCGGGTATGACTCCAGCAACAACTTCTATCTCGGCGACTATGGCGCTTCTCGCGTCCGTAAGGTCACCAAGAGCACTGGTGTGATCAGCACGATCGACGGATGGGGACCGAAGGGCACAAACGAGCCGTATTACTCGGATCCAGTCGGGGTGAGCGGGGTTGCTGGCGG
>OMOD01000167.1 GCA_900290255.1 Candidatus Sulfotelmatobacter kueseliae | reverse complement strand
TGCATGAACCTGGTCTGGAGAAACTAAGGAAGCGATTAACCAGGAGGCCAGAAGGGACAAAAAAGCGTGCCGTGAACCGAGATTTTTCAACAGACACAGGCGATAGCACTCACCAACCCGATCGACCTGTCGAAGCGCTGCCGCCAGCGAAAACCATTTGTCTACGCCGCCCCGCAGTGCTTCTCGTACTGCTCGAAGATAAAGTTGTCCGTCATGCCGGCGATGTAGTCGCAGATGACGCGGGGCAGCGATTCGTTCGCTTCTTTCGCTTTCGTCTGGTAGTTGTGCGGCAGAGCCTCGGGATGTTCCATCCAGAAGGCGAACAGCTCGCCCACGACGCGCTCGGCGTCGTCTTTTTCGTCGGCCAGGGCCGGGCTGAAGTACAGATTCTCGTACAGGAAGTCTTTCGTCTGCCGGCGCTCGGCACCGACCGCGGGGCTGAAGGCAGCCAGGCGTTCACCGTGTCGGCGAACGTCGTCGAGCGTTTGAACTCCCGCTGCTTGCAGGCGGGTTTGCGTGTTAGTGATCAAGTCGCCAACCAGGCGATTGATCATGCGCTTCAGCGCTTCGTTGAACTTCAGCTTGTCCGGCGCGGCGGGATAGATCTCGGCAACTTCCCGATAGAAACCGTCGAAGACCGGAACGCCTCCCCGGATTTCTTCGAGCGAAAGCAGGTGGGCTTCGTATCCATCGTCGAGGTCAGCGGTGTTGTAGGCGATCTCATCGGTCAGGTCAATGAGTTGGGCTTCGAGCGGCGGACGCTGGTCGAGCAGGTACTCGGCTAGTTCCGGGTGCTCTCTCGCGTGGTAGTCGCGCGAATGCTTGATGATCCCTTCGCGGACCTCGAACGTCAGGTTCAGGCCGCGGAAGGCGGCGTAGCGCTGCTCAAAATCTCCCACAATGCGCAGCGCGTGCAGGTTGTGGTCGAACGACAGGCCGTGGCGGCGCATGGCCGTGTCGAGTGCCTTCTCGCCGGCATGGCCGAAGGGAGGATGGCCGATGTCGTGAACCAGCGCCAACGCCTCGGCCAGATCGACGTTGAGGCCGAGCGCTCCGGCGATGGTGCGGGAGATTTGCGAGACTTCCAGCGTGTGCGTCAGCCGGTTGCGAAAGTGGTCGGAATAGCGGCGGGTGAAAACCTGAGTTTTGGCTTCCAAGCGGCGGAAGGCGCGGGCGTGAATGACGCGGTCGCGGTCGCGCTGGAAATCATTGCGGTAAGGATGCTGGGTTTCAGGGAAGCGGCGTCCGCGGGAATGCTCGACATGCACCGCGTAGCCAGCCAGCATGGGGGAAGTCTATCAAAAGCAGTTGCCAGTACCCAGTTGCCAGTTGCCAGAAAAGCCCGCCCGTCGTTGCGTTGCTTATGCGCTACTGGCAAGTCGCAACTGGCGGCTGGCGACTAACTACTGCTTTCCAGATTCTTCTTTGGCCAGCTTCACTTTGGCGGCGTCCAGCTTTTGCTGGACTTTGGCGAAAGCTTCGCTGTCCTGTTCGGCCGGAACTGTCTTGTTCCACTCCTGTACGGAACGCTCCCAGTGGGCGGCGGCCAGTTTCAGACGGCCGGTCTTCTGGTAAAGATCGCCAAGATGCTCCTGCACGGTGGGGTCAGACCCCATATGCACCGCGGCTTTGTTCAGGGCCTCTTCGGCCAGATCATACTTGCCGAGCTTGAAGTAAACCCAGCCGAGCGAATCAAGGTAGGCGCCATTGTTCGGCTCGAAACTGAGTGCCTGCTTGATGTAGTTGAGCGACTCCTCGAGTTTCACGCCGCGATCCGCGTTCATGTAGCCGAGGTAGTTGAGCGTAGCCGCGATCTGCGGATCAGCGGGCGGGACCGACGCCAGGACTTTGCGGAACTCGGCTTCCGCCTCGTCGAACTTCTTCTGGCGCTGCAAGGTGTCCCCGTACAGGAACCAGACCGCGGCTTTATCGTCAGTCTTGGCCGATAACTGCTCGGCCTTGTTCAGAGCTTCCTCGGCATCCTTCCACCGCTTGACCCGCGAGTACATAATGCCCAACCGCATGTAAACCTCGCGATCGGAGGCGTCGCCTTTAAGCATGGAGCGCACGTCGGCGATGGCCTTGTCGGCTTCGCCGGTGTCGGCCAGCTGGGAGTCAAGCACCATGCGCAGATCGCGATCGTCGGGCATCTTCTCGACCGCTTCTTTGGCGGCAGCGGTGGCTTGCGGCCACTGTTTGGCCTCGCGATACGTATCGATGATCTCCTGGTAGCCGCTGCGCTCGTTCTCGTCGCCCAGGAACAGCATTTTGCGGAAGGTGTCGGCGGCGGCGGTGTAGTTCTCCTGCTCGCGGTAGACCATGCCCAGGCGCTCAAGAAAGATAGCGCGGTTGTTGCGCTCGGCCTGGCTGTAATTCGGATCGCTTTTTTCGGATTTCTTCAGCAGGTCCTGCAACAGTTTGATGGCGTCGTCGTAACGGCCCTGGGACTGGTACACAGCCGCCATGTTGTAGGGCACGTCCACGGTGTCGGGAGCCAGCCCGTCAGCCCGCTTCAGGTTCTCGAGCGCCAAGTCGTATTGGCCCTGGCGGCGATAAATTTCGGCCATGCGCACGAAGCTCTGCGCGTCCTCCGGGTTCGAGTCCACGATGACCTTGTACTGTTCCAGCGCCGCATCGAGCTGCCCATCGTTCTGCAGGTTGTCGGCCAGGCCGCGAATCGCGTCGAGATTGTCGCGGTCGAGCATGACCGCATGGCGGTAAGCATCAATGGCGCTCTTGTAATCCTTGCGCTGTTCGTAGGCAGTGCCCAAAGCGGCATAAAGCTTGGCGGAACGCGCCGAATCGGGCACGGCGCTCAGCACCTGGAGAGCGTGTGCGGTGTCGCCTTCGTCGGTGTAAAGGATCGCCAGCGTCGTCACGGCGTCTTCCGAGCTGGGATCGAGCTTGATCGCAGTCTTGAGCTCAGTCTCGGCTTTCTGCATGTCGTTGTTGAGGCGATAGAGGCGGCCGAGCAACAGGTGGTTGTCCACGTTATTGGGTTCGAGCTGCACGATCTGCTCGTACTGCTCAATCGCCAGCTTGAGCATATTTTCCGAGCCCGAGCCGCCGGGCATGTCACCCAGGGAACGAAGATAGATACGGCCGAGAAGCTTGTGCGCTTCCAGATTCTTGGGGTCGCGCTTGATCATGTCCTGGGCTTCCAGGACCGCGTCGCGGATGCGTCCCGTCTTCACATAAAGTTCGGCGAGGCCCGAGGTCAGAAATTCTGCGGTCGGATCCGCCTCGATGGCGAGGCGGTATTCCTGAATGGCCGAGTTGGCCAGATCGCTGCGGCCGTAGGCTGTGACCATCTCCTCGTAGTAATGAGCCAGCGCGTAGTGGTAGTAAGCGGCTGCGCGGTCGATCTTTCGCGGCGCGGACTGGGCTGCAGCAGCATCGGACGGGGTTGATCCGGATGGAGATGAAGGGCTGGTTTGGCCGACGGCCGCCGCCGCCAATACCGCGATCAGAGAGAAGAGGCAAAAAAGTCTATTCATGCTGGACCTGAATATGCGCAAGCGCGTTCCCGAAACCTCAGCCAGTTGGATGCAAAGCCACCAGAGGAAGGGTACTTTTATTCTACCCCGACCGCTGACGGGATGGGAAAAAACCATGCTGCGGCCTGGGCACCAGCGAAACCGGAAGGACAGGACCGGTAGAAAGCAGACCTCGGACCTCAGACCTCGGACTGCTCGTTGCTGAGGTCTGAGGTCTGACGCCTGAGGTCTGAGTTTAGTGCCGGAAATGCCGCACTCCGGTAAACAGCATGGCCAGTCCCAGACGATCTGCGGCGTCGATGACTTCGGCGTCGCGCTGCGAGCCTCCGGGCTGAATGATGGCAGTGGCGCCGGCCCTGGCGATTTCTTCCACGCCATCGGGGAAGGGGAAAAAGGCGTCAGAAGCGGCGACTGTGCCCTCCAGCGGAAGTTGGGCTTTCATGGCGCCGATCTTGGCCGAATCCACCCGGCTCATCTGGCCGGCGCCGACTCCGACCGTCTGGCCGTCGCGAGCGTAGACGATCGCGTTCGACTTGACGTGCTTGCACACCTTCCAGGCAAACAGCAGAGCGCGGGTCTCCTCGGGCGTGGGAGCGCGTTTGGTGACGACCTGGAGATCGGCGTCCTGCAAGGGACGAAAGTCGGACTCCTGCACCAGCATCCCTCCGGAAACATTCTTGAGCACCCATTTCTGCCGCGCGGAAACGACTTCAACCAGACGCAGATTTTTCTTGGAAGCCAGGGTCGCCTTGGCGGCTTCATCAAATGCGGGCGCGGCGATAACTTCGAGGAAAAGCTTGTGCATCTCCTCGGAGGCTTCGCCGTCTACCGGGCGGTTGACGCCGATCACACCACCGAAGGCCGAGACCGGATCGCATTCGAGGGCCCGCCTGTAGGCTTCCGCCAAAGTCTTGCCCGTGGCCGTTCCACACGGGTTGGTGTGCTTGATGATGGCGCACACCGGGGCGTCAAACTCCTGAGCCACGTCCCAGGCAGCCTGCAGGTCCACGATATTGTTGTAGGAAAGTTCTTTGCCCTGCAGTTGGCGGGCGTTGGCCACGCCCGCGCCCGAGCCGTCGGAGTACATGGCCGCCTTCTGGTGCGGATTCTCGCCGTAGCGCAGGTCCAGCGTCTTGTGAAACGAGAAGCGCAGGATTTGCGGGAACGTTCCACCCTCTGGCTGCAGCTGAAATGTCTCGTCAGTGACGCGTTCGAGCGTGGAAGCAATGGCGGAATCGTAAGCCGCCGTGGTGGCAAAGGCCTTCTGTGCGAGGCGCCACTTCGTGGCCAGCGAGAGCGTGCCGCCAGAGCGCTCCAATTCGGCGGCAATTACGCCATAGTCCGCCGGGGACGTCACAATGGCGACGTCGCGAAAATTCTTGGCGGCGGAGCGGATCATGGACGGCCCGCCAATGTCGATGTTCTCGATCAATTCATCAAAGGCGACCCCGGGCTTGGCGGCGGTCTTCTCGAAGGCATAGAGATTCACCACCACCATGTCGATGGGGGCGATGCCGTGCTCGGCCACAGCGGCCACGTGCTTGGGGTCGTCGCGGCGGTGCAGGATTCCGCCGTGGACTTTGGGGTGCAGCGTCTTGACGCGGCCGTCGAGCATTTCCGGGAAGCCGGTCAGTTCGGAGATGTCTTTGACGACGATGCCGGAATCGCGCAGCAGCTTGGCCGTTCCGCCGGTGGAAATCAGCTCGATGTGGAGAGCGGAAAGTGTACGGGCGAAATCCACCAGGCAGGTTTTGTCGGTGACGCTGAGAATGGCGCGCTGGATGCGGGAAGTGGGAGACATGATCGCCCTCTGATCTTGAGATGAACGTACGGAAATGAATGCCGACTTCGGTGACCGAAGATTCTATCAGCAACTCAGCCGTTGGTGGGTTGTCGCTGGTCGTCAGTCGTTGGCTGCAGTCGGAAAGGCGAATCGTTGTGGCGAGATTCAAGAAATTCCGGCTTCCAGTGAGGGCGGGCGAACGACCAACGACTAAGGACCAACGACGGATTTCCTACGTCTTGGCCTTGGCTTTCAGCTTGACGTGGCCGCCGGCCAGCTCAACCGAGTATTCGACGCCGTCGCAGTGGTACTGCTTGCGAATCTGCTGGGTCTTTTTCTGAACGAAGGCAGCGAACGAGTCGACAGTCCCGCTGACATTCTCGCCGGCCTTCTTCTTGGCCGCGACCAGAATGTTGTAAAGGCGCTCGACCTGTTCCCGCTCGGTCTTGTCCACCTTGTGCAGAACGAAGTGCGGCGGCGAAGCCGCGCCACCGTGCGCGCCAGCTGCCGCGGCGGCGGCCTGAGATACTCCATATACCGGATGGTGCTTCTGTTCGTGTTCTTTTTCTTCGCGCACTCCCTGAATCGAGAGCAGCGCGTCCTGCGGACGGCGGTAGCCTTCCTCGCGGATGCGCGATTTCTTCCGCCACAGGTCGCTGTAGATCGCGTAACGCTGAGCCATTTCGTTGTAGCGGTAACGCTGGGAGAAGCTCATGCGGCCGCCGTCGGAGAACTTCCGCAGCAGGGCCAGCACCTTCCACTCGATATCCGTGGGAGGCTTCTTGGTCGGGTTGCTGAAATAAATCTCGTACTCGATCTTCAGCCGGCGCAGCTGAGTATCAAGAACGGTCAGTTCTTCGTCGATGGTCACAGTCGTCTCCCTTGCCCAGTGTAGTGAGGGTGGAGGGGCACGGCGAGGTTCCGGTCGGTCACGAAGGGATATGGAACGAAAGTAAGGTGGGGAGTCGCGAGTGGTGAGCCCTGAGTTGCGAGGAATTCGGTTGGGTGGAGTTCAGGGGCCACTCGGGGCTCGGGACTCGCAGCTCAAGACTCGCAGCTTACTTCGAATTCGAGGCCATTTTCTTGACCATGGCCAGGACCAGCTTGCGGTCGCTGTCGTTCAAACTGGCGGCGTATCGGCGGATCTGGCTGAGGAAGCGGACTTCGTCATCGGAGAGCTGGGGCAGTCCCTTGGAACCGTTGCTGTGGCCGGACTCGGCGAAAAACTGCGACAGCGGGAGTTCCATGGCGCCGGCAATCTTGGAAAGCGTATCCAGGGAAGGAATGGTGTGGCCGTTCTCCACCCGCGACAGGTAGCAGCGCAACAGGCCGGTTCGCTTTTCGATGTCGCCCTGGGACATTCCTTTTTGCAGTCGGTAGTTGCGGATGGTCTCGCCGATGTTCATGGTAGGCAGCATTAGAGGATGCGACATGGTAACCAGAGCGGTAACTCTATGGCAAGTGGAAATTCGTGCCATGCCCGGAACGTCCGTGCCATTCGCAAACCAATCCCGATCGAGTCCCTGGGCAACAGCTTGAGTGGAATAAACTTAGACAGCGTACAAGCAACCAGCCAGCCTGAACCCGGCTACCGGCGCCGTCTTTCACGATACGAAGGTCCGGGACTACTTCTTCAGTGTTCCTGCCAGAAATGCGACGGTGCGCTTCCACGCATCTGCTGCATCGTCAGCCCGGTATCCGTCTTTGTTGTTGGGATTTTCAAAGGCGTGGCCCGCGTCGTCGTAGATCTTGATTTCAACTTTCTTCCCGAGTTGCTGGAGCGCCTGCTCGAACTTGTGAACGTCGTCGGGCGTGATGCCATGATCCTGCGCGCCAAAGAGGCCGAGAATCGGGGCGTTGATCTTCTTGAGCGCATCGGTGTCAGTAGCCAGATGGCCGTAGTTGATCACGGTCGCGGCCAGATCCGGTTCCTGGAGCGCCACGTCAAGCGCATAGCCGCCGCCCATGCACCATCCGATCGCGCCGATGCGGTCTTTCTTCACATTGGGCTGCGATTTCAGAAACTCGACGGCGGCGTGAAGGTCGCGTTTGGCGCGGTCTTCGGGCACGCCGCGCATGATTTCGTGCGCCATCTCCGGCGTAGTGGCGACCTTGCCGCGATAAAGGTCCACGGCGAGCGCCACGTAGCCCTCGTCGGCCAGTTTCGAGGCCTCGTCTTTCACCCAATCGTTCAGCCCCCACCACTCGTGAACGACAATCAGGGCTGGGAAGGGCCCGTTGCCGGAGGGCGCGTAAAGAACGCCTTGCACGGTTTCGTCACCGCTTCTGTAGGAGACATTCTTGCCGTCAGCCGCGAGAGCAGCAGCAGCCACGAGCACGACCGCGGACAGCAGCGCGAGTGTTCTCTTCATAGTGTGGATCCTTTCTTCACAACCGGAGTGGTTTGGTTAGCGGACATTCTGCCGAAGTGGGCAGGAAATTACAACTCCAGCTCCATGTACAGCGCGCCCGCGATCGGATTCGGCCGGTAGGGAGCGATTTCCTTGAAGCCGATCTTGCGATACACCGCGACTGCATCTTTCATCACCGGCTCGACGGTGTCGAGGCGCATGAACCGATAGCCGATTTGGCGGGCTTCGGCGATGACGCGATCGGCCAGAACGCGGCCCAGTCCTTTGCCGCGGAACTGCGGGCGTAGATAGAGGCGCTTCATTTCACAGATGCTGTCGTTGATCTTGTGAAGCGCGACGCAACCCGCGAGTTGCCCTTCGTATTTGGCCAACAGCAGGCGGCCTTCGGGCGGACAGTAGTCGCCAGGCAGGCCAGCGAGTTCCTGCTCAAAATTCTGGAAGCACAGACTGAAGCCCAGCGACTTCGCGTATTCGAGGAAGAGTTCAAGGGCCTGGGCGATCTGCGCAGCCGTTTCGGCTTGAGCAACTGCGAAACCCTTAACCACAGAGAACACAGGGGACACAGAGGAAGCTGGAGGATTTGGTTGTTTGGCTTGCATTTCCTCTGAGACCTCTGTGTCCTCCGTGGTTAAAGGTCTTGAAAGTTATCCCATCAGCATGCCGCCATTCACGTTCAGCACGTGGCCGGTGATGTAGGAGGCCTCGTCCGATGCCAGAAATCCGACGGCGCTCGCCACATCCTCGGGTGTTCCCACTCGTCCCAGCGGAATCTGCTTGAGGGCGTTCTGCTTGAACTCGTCGCTCAGAACCGCCGTCATGGCAGTTTCGATGAATCCGGGGGCGATGGCGTTGCAAGTAATGTTGCGCGAGCCGACTTCGCGGGCGATGGCCATAGTCAGGCCGATCAGCCCTGCCTTGGAGGCAGCGTAGTTCGCCTGCCCGGCCTGCCCCATCTGGCCAAAAACGCTGGTGATGTTGATAATGCGTCCCCAGCGTTGCTTGAGCATCGAGCCGATGACCTGCTGAATCGAGAGATAGGCGGAGGTAAGATTGGTCTGGAGCACGGCGTCCCAGTCGGCGCGCTTCATGCGCATGACCAGCTGATCGCGGGTAATGCCGGCGTTATTGACCAGGATATCGATCTTGCCGAACTGCGCGATCGCGGCCTTGACTGCGGACTTGATCTGCTCTTCATCGCTGACATCGAGAGGGAACGCGGCCGCCTTGCCGCCTGCTGCTGTGATTTCGCTGACCAGTTCGTTCAGCTTTTCCTGATTACGCGCGGCGACAGCGACGGCGGCGCCCTCCTTGGCAAGTCTGAGAGCACAGGCGCGCCCGATGCCTTGCGATGCGCCGGTGACCAGCGCTACTCGTCCTGAAAGGGACATGAGATATCTCCCGGATTTACGATCGAATGAATGCGGTGGAACGCAGAATTATACGCGGGGGTGAGCCGGCAGAGAACCTGTGACGAATCGCATTGCTATTCCACAAGACCGACGCGTAACATTCCCACACTCCCATGCCTCAGCCTGCGACGAGTAATCTTGTCATGATGCCCGACCCTTCCAACAAGAATTCCTCTCCGGCCGGCGCCGTCGCCGGCGCCTCCAATTCGGGGCACCGCTCGACCCAGCGGCCTTCGGCGGCGGAGGGCCCAGTGCCAGCGGAGAAGCCGGCTTCCGGCCCGCAGCCGGCATCGTCGGACGCGCCTTCGACTGAGGTGTTCGCCGTATTCGGCGTCGAGCCGGAAATCCAGGCCTACGCCATGGCCAAGTATTCGCGGTCGGCTCTGTCGATGAAGGATGCTTTGCGCGAGATCAGCTCGCAGAAGGCAGAGAAATTTCTCAATACTTTTTATTTCCAGTACGGACACCGCTCCATCGCCGACCTGGCGCACATCGCGCTGGCCGTGGAACGGCTTTCGATTCTGGCGGCGATCGAGTTGGCCGACGAGCAGCGCTGGGACGGCCAGGAGCGTTCCACGCGCTATCAGGATTTCAAGAAGAGCGGCTACTACACGCCGGACTTCGGCACGGATGACCAGGCGTGCAAGCTCTACCGCGAGACTCTGGATTTCCTGTTCGCCGAGTACGAAGCGCTTTCGGCTCACATGGCGCAATATCTGATCAGCATCACGCCCAAGCCCGCCGACATGAAGCAGGAAGCCTACGAGCGCACGCTGAAGGCGCGGGCCTTCGACATCACGCGCTACCTGCTGCCGCTGGCCACCAACACTTCGCTGGGCGAGATCGTCAATGCGCGCACGCTGGAGACGCAGGTCGCGCATCTGCTCTCGCACACCCACAAAGAGGTTCGGCAGTTGGGCGAGTCGCTGAAGAATGCCGCGACCGGCGCGGCTTACAACGTCAATGCCGATTCCTTCCGCGATCTGGTGGAGCAGATTCGCGCCGTGAATCCGGAACTCGCCGTGCGGGCGGAGCAGGAATTGCTGCGCGAGGTCCGCATGGCGCCGACGCTGGTGAAGTATGCCGACCCGAACGCGTATGAGATGGAAACGCGGCGTGAGTTGCGGCAGGCGGCGCGGGAGTTGATGGCGCACGAGCAACTCGCCCCGTCAAAGGCGATTGTGGACTTGCTCGACGAAGAGCCGCTGGAAGTCGAGATCGCGACCACGCTCCTCTACGAGCATTGCCATCATTCCTACCGTCAGATTCGGCAGGCGGTGCAGGTCGCGGGCGAGCGGCGGCGGCGCGAGATCATTGACCTCGGCCTGCGGCATCGCGGCAAGCACGACGAAATGCTGCGTGCCTTCCGCGCCGGGCAGCAGTTCCGCTTCGACATCCTCATGGACACCGGCGGCTTCCGCGACATGCACCGGCACCGGCGGTGCATTCAGGTCATGCAGGGATTCACCACCCAGCACGGCTACGAAATGCTGATGGACATCGAGGATGCCGGAGTGCGCGACCGTTTCGACGCGACCATGCGGCGGGCCCAGACGACGGTGGAGACGTTGGCGAAGAGGGACACGCCCGAGGCGGAGGAAAATTCGCAGTATGCCATTCCGCTGGCGTTCAAGAAACGCGCGCTGTTCAAGATGGATTTTGCCGAAGTTGTATACATCTCCGAACTGCGCACCACGCCCGCCGGTCACATTTCCTATCGCAACGTGGCCTATGCCATGTATGAAGCCGTGGCCCGCAAGTATCCCGCGCTGGCCAAGTATTTTCGCGTGCATGATGTGAGCGCGCCGGTGGATTTGCTGCAGAGGTAGGTTATGTGGCGCGGGCGCCCCCCTGCGTAGAATTCCGGGGTTTCGCGCCCTTTGCGCATCCTTAGCGATCTTCGCGGTGGTGCGGTCCCCCGGCCCGTTTTGGGACGATTTCCACCACAATTTGCAAGATTCGCCTTTTCTTCGCTTCAATCTGATTGTATAATCCGGCCAGCTTCATTCTGCGGTTCTAAAGGAGCCACTCCCATGGCGGACGAACGGGGCAAGGCGATTGACCTGGCAGTCTCACAAATCGAAAAGCAGTTCGGAAAAGGTTCGATCATGCGGCTGGGGTCGAAAGAAGCGATCGTGCCGATCGCGGTCATCCCCACCGGCTCGATTTCGTTCGACGCGGCCCTGGGTGTGGGCGGCTTTCCCCGCGGTCGCGTAGTGGAGGTATTCGGGCCGGAATCTTCCGGCAAGACGACGATTTCTTTGCAGGTCATCGCCGAGGCGCAGAAGACCGGCGGCATGGCCGCATTTGTGGACGCCGAGCACGCGCTCGATCCCGCCTATGCCAAGAAACTGGGCGTCGATGTGGACAACCTGCTGGTTTCGCAGCCTGACTACGGTGAGCAGGCACTGGAGATCACCGAGGCCCTGGTGCGCTCGAATGCCATTGACGTTTTGGTAGTTGATTCGGTGGCGGCGCTGGTGCCCAAGGCCGAACTCGATGGCGAAATGGGCGACAGCCACATGGGGCTGCAGGCGCGGCTGATGTCGCAGGCGCTGCGCAAGCTGACCGGGACGGTTTCGAAATCGAGAACGTGCCTGATCTTCATCAACCAGATTCGCGAAAAGATTGGCGTGATGTTCGGCAATCCGGAGACGACTACAGGCGGCCGGGCGCTGAAATTTTATTCCTCCGTGCGCATTGATATTCGCCGCATCGCCGCCATCAAGGAAGGCGAAATCGTCACGGGCTCGCGGACAAGGGTGAAAGTGGTCAAGAACAAGGTCGCCGCGCCGTTCCGCGAGGCCGAGTTCGACATTCTTTACGGCGAGGGCATCTCGCGCGAAGGCGACCTGCTCGACATCGCGGTCAACAACAATATCCTCGAGAAGTCCGGCTCGTGGTTCAGCTACAAGGGCGAGCGCATCGGACAGGGCCGCGAGAACGCCCGCCAGTTCCTCAAAGACAACAAGGACGTTATGACGAAGCTGGAAGCCGAAGTGCGCAAAGCGCTGGGATTGACGCCGGCCTCGGCGCAACCTGCAGCCACGTCGGCCCCGGCTGCCACGCCAAGCGGCCGCGTTACGACCATGCCGACGGCAGAGCCGGTGAAAGCCCCGATAGTGGCGGCGCGGCGTTGATGTCATGACGTCCTTGTCGTCCCGAGCCTAGCGAGGGGCCCCTCTTCGCTCGGGACGACAGCAAAACGAGTCGGGCGCGTTCAAACTCCCCAATTGCCATCTCTACTCCCACCCGCATAAAATCTCGTAATTGCTTCACCGTGGCGCCAAATTGTTAAGATCATAGACTTCCCTGTGAGGACAATTGAATAAAGGCATTGCGATTTATCCCGGTTCGTTTGATCCGCCCACCAACGGGCATCTCGATCTGATTGAGCGAGGCAGCAAGATTTTTGAAGAGCTGGTGGTGGCGATCCTGCGCAATTCAGAAAAAAGTCCGATGTTCAGCGTGGCCGAACGGGCGGAAATGCTGCGCGAACTCACGGCCGATCTGAGCAATGTCCGCATTGATACGTTTGACGGCTTAATGGTTGAGTACGCGAAGTCGATCGACGCGGCCTGCGTGCTGCGCGGCATCCGGGCCATCAGCGATTACGAATATGAGCTGCAAATGGCGCTCATGAACCGCAAACTCGAGCCCACGCTCGAAACCGTGTTCATGATGCCGGCCGACAAATACTCGTATGTGAGTTCCCGCCTGGTGCGGGAAGTGGCGCAGGCGGGCGGGAAGGTCAAAGGCCTGGTTCCCGACTTGGTGGAGCAGAAGCTGCGGGAAAAACTCGATCCCGCCTACAAACTGCGGGAAGCAGATTCGGCCGAAGTTCAAAGGAGAAGGAAGAAGAAGGCATGACCATGGCCAGCTTTACCAGGGAAACCACAGAAGCGCTGCGACTCACGGACCGCATCAACCGCATCGAGCCCTCCGCCACCATGATGGTGGTCGCCGAGGCCGACAAACTGCGCTCGCAGGGAATCGACGTGGTCGATTTCGGCGCCGGTGAGCCCCACTTCGCCACGCCTCCGCACATTAAAGAGGCGGCCATCGCTGCCATTCAAAGCAACTTCACAAAATACACCGCAGTCGCCGGCACCGCCGAATTGCGCGATGCCATCGCGCACCGCCATAACGTGGACTTCGATTCCGATTACCGCCGCGAGGAAGTCATCGCTTCGGTCGGCGGCAAGCACGCGATCTTCAACGCGCTCCAGGTTCTGGTGGATCACGGCGATGAAGTCATCCTGCCCGTGCCCTACTGGGTTTCGTTCAAAGACATCGTCCGTTACGCTGGTGGAAATTGCGTTCTGCTGGCCACCGATGAATCCCAGGGATTCCGCGTAACGGCGGAGATGGTAGGCCGGTTAATCACCCCGCGCACCAAAGTGATCGTGCTCAACTCGCCCTCGAATCCCACCGGCGCAGTGATGAACGCCGAGGACATGACCGAAGTCGTTCGTCTGGCGCACCAGCGCGGCATCTGGGTGCTCTCCGACGAGTGCTACGTCTATTTGAACTACGGGAAGCAGAAATTCTCTGTGGGATCGTTGCGCGAATTCAAGGAGCGCATGCTGGTGCTGGGCTCGCTCTCGAAAACCTATGCCATGACCGGCTGGCGCCTGGGATACGCGCTGGCACCCGCGGCCGTGACCAGCGCGATGGCCAAACTGCAGAGTCAGTCCACATCGAATCCGACTTCGATCGCGCAGAAGGCTGCAATCGCCGCCCTGAAGGGAGGTCAGGACTGCGTTGAGCAGATGCGGCGCGAATACATCCGGCTCCGCGATCACGTGGTAGAGGGCCTGCGCTCGATTCCGGGCGTGACGTGCACGCTGCCCGAAGGCGCGTTCTACGCGTATCCAAACATTTTGTCGTTCCTGGGGCGGAGCGGACTGAAGTCGGCCTCCGACTTGGCTGGGCGCCTGTTGCGGGAAGCCCACGTGGCCACCGTGCCGGGCGAAGGCTTTGGCACAAACGACCATATTCGAATCTCGTATGCGACCTCGAAAGCCGAACTCGACCGCGGCCTCGAACGCATGCGGAAGTTCCTGGCGGCGCTGTAAAGCCGTACCGGCAACTTGATCCTAATTGGGAGATGATCAGGTTCGCGAAGGCCGTTCCGCAGGCGAGCGGTCTTTTTTGTGGACGTAAGTCCTGCATGACTTGCATGGAAAATTTGTATCCATTGCTGATGCTGCCCGCATTCGATCCCCGTCCCTGGGGCACGAACGACCTGTCGCCCATTTATCCCAACCACAAGTTCGAGGAAAAGATCGGCGAGGCCTGGCTCAGCGGCGACGACTGCAAAGTTGCCAACGGGCCGCTCACCGGTAAAACTCTGGCGCAGTTGAGCGAGCACTATCAGCGCGAACTTGTGGGCGAGGCGGCCCGCGATCCCCGGCGGTTCCCGCTGCTGCTCAAGTTTCTTTTCCCCCATGAGAAACTCTCGGTGCAAGTTCATCCTGATGACCAGCAGGCGATCCGCGTAGGCCAGCCCTGGGGCAAGACGGAGTGCTGGTACGTCGCCCACGCCAAGCCGGGTTCGCAGATTGCGTTGGGCCTGAAGCCGGGTGTGACCCCGGGTCAATTTGAAGAAGCGATTCACCAGAACCGGGCCGAAGATCTGCTGAACTGGATCAACGTCTATGCTGGCGACATGATCTACGTCGCCGGTGGCACCGTGCACACGCTGGGACCGGGATCCGTGATCGTCGAGACGCAGCAGCAGTCCGACACCACCTATCGCCTGTATGATTACGGGCGACCGCGCGAATTGCATTTGAAAGACGGCTTGGCAGCGGTGAAGCAGGAAGTGGGATCAGGCAAGGTGGTGCGTCCAGCGCCGGCTCAAATTGGCGGCAGCAGGAACCGACAGGCGCCGCTGGTTGCGGCTCCCTATTTTGTGGTGGATATGTTCGAGGTGAAGGAACCGCTGCGGCTTGCGACCCGCGACGACTCTGGCCGCAGTTCGGTGCAGATTCTGGTCGCGGTGGAAGGTTGTGGTGCCGTCGAAGCAACCGGTATGGAGCCCGTCACCCTGGCAAAGGGAGATGCGGTTGTCGTTCCGGCCTGCCTGGGCGACTTCGGCGTGCGTCCGCAGTGGACGCTGGAATTTCTGCGAGCCTATGTGCCCGGAAAACCGCTTCCGGAGCCGGAAACGAGGATGTAGCCGTTCGTACGTTTGTTTTGATCCGTGCAGATCCGTGAAAATCCGTGGCTAAGAGTTCAAATTTCTATCCCGTGATTCTGGCTGGAGGGCGCGGCACGCGCTTCTGGCCATTGAGCCGGAAAAAGCGTGCCAAACAACTGTTGGCGCTCGATGGCAAGCAGACGATGATCCAGCAGACTGTGGCGCGACTGCTCCCGCTGGCTCCGGCCAACAGATTCTGGATTATCACCAACGAAGATCTGAGGCCCGCGATCACCAGGCAACTGCCCAGACTGCCGAAAGCGCAAGTGCTGGCCGAACCCGTCGGCCGCAACACCGCCCCTGCCATTGGCCTCGCCGCCTTCATCTTGTTGCGCGAGAATCCGGATGCCGTGATCGGTTTGTTCCCCTCTGATCACGTGATTGCGGACGTCAAGCGTTACCGCGAAACACTGGCTCGGGGAATCGAAATCGCGGCTGCCAGGGCAAATATCGTGGTTCTCGGCATCCGCCCGCATCGTCCGGAAACCGGGTACGGATATATCGAGGTCGGCTCTTACTCTGGCGAAGAGGCTTTGCGCGTGCGGCGCTTTACTGAAAAACCGGATACGCAAAAGGCCGCCGAATTTGTGGCTGCCGGGAACTATTTCTGGAACAGCGGCATGTTCTTGTGGAGCGCCCGCACTCTGGCCGATGCGCTCGAGGAGCACCTGCCCCGCACCGCGCCGCTGCTGGCAGAGATCGCCTCTACTTACGGTACGCGGAAATTTGGCGCTACGTTTCGCAAACTGTATCCCCGGTGCGAAAATATCAGCGTAGACTATGCTGTCCTCGAGCCGCGGTCGGCGAAGGGCGAGCAAAGCTCAAACATTTTTTGTCTGCCAGCCGAGTTTGGTTGGAATGACCTGGGGTCATGGACGGCATTGCACGAGCACCACGTTGCCAAAAGCTGCCCGCCGGAAGGCAACCTGGTGGCAAGTTCCGGGGCTTTCCTGTTCAACGCACGCGGCAACTACGTTCACGCTCCGGGCAAGTTTGTGGCGGCCGTGGGCGTCAATGATCTGGTTGTGGTCGAGACTGCCGACGCCCTCCTCATCACGACAAAACAGCATGCCCAGGATGTGGGTAAGGTGGTGAAGTATCTCGACGAAAAGAAGCTGCACAAACTGACGTAGTTTTCAGTTTCTAGTTTCCAGTTTCCAGAATTCAGAGGCGTCTCTCGGTTCCATCAGAAACTAGAAACCGGAAACTCAGAACCAATGGCTCAGGAAATCAAATTCGGAACCGACGGCTGGCGCGGAATTATCGCCGACGACTTCACCTTCGACAATGTGCGCCGCGTGGCCGGCGCAATCGCTTCTTATGTACTGAAATACGAGGAGCCGCAACGCGGAGTGTTCGTGGCCTACGACGCCCGCTTCGCCTCGCCTCGTGCCGCCGGAGTCGTAGCCGAGGTCGTCTCTGCCGCGGGCATCGCGGTAAGACTCGCGAACGATTACACACCAACGCCGGCTCTCTCGTATGCCGTGAAGCACCAAGGCGCGGCCGGCGGCGCCATGGTGACCTCAAGTCACAATCCCTGGAACTGGAACGGAGTGAAGTTCAAAGGAAAGTTCGGCGGCTCGGCCACGCCGGCGATCATGAAAAAGATCGAGGAAGAACTCGCTCTCGGTGCGGCTCCGAAAGGAAACAAAGCTGCGATCGAAAAGGTCGATTTCAAGCAGCCTTACATCGCGGCGGTCTGCCGGTTCGCCGATCTGGATCTGATCGCGAAAACCAAGTTCAAGTTTGCCGTCGACGCCATGTACGGCTCGGGACGCGGCGTTCTGTCCGGCATCTTCGCCAGTCGCGGAATCGAGCATGTCGCGATTCGTGAGGAATTGAACCCGTTGTTTCCAGGAATCAATCCAGAACCGATCGAACCGCACACGAAAATGCTGCAAGAAACTGTGGTGCGGGAGCACTGCGACGCGGGCCTTGCGGTCGACGGTGATGCGGACCGGGTCGGCGCGGTCGCCGAAGACGGCAGTTTCGTCGATTCTCACAAGATTCTCTGCGTCTTGCTGCGCTGGCTGCTGGAGCGCAAGAAATGGCCGGGCGAGGTGACGCGCGCCTTCAACACCACGCGCATGGCAGACCGCATCGCGGCAAAATATGGACGCAAGCTGCACGAGACCTGCATCGGTTTCAAGTACGTTGCCGACCTGATGATGGAGCGCGAAATTCTTATTGGCGGCGAAGAATCGGGCGGCATTGGCTACTCGCGCTTCCTGCCGGAGCGGGACGGCGTGCTGAACTGCCTGCTTCTGGCCAACGTCATGGCAGAGGAGGGCAAGCCACTCGGCCGGTTGGTCGCGGATCTGCAACATGAGTTCGGCCCCCATTATTATGGTCGCCGCGATTTGCACATTCCTGAGGATGTGAAACAAAATGCGATCCAGCGCGCTCGTGACGAGCGTACGCAAACGCTGGGCCGGTACCGTGTACTGAAGAAGGAGCACCTCGACGGGGTCAAATTCTTTCTGGACGCGCCCGTCAACGAAAACGGCGCCGAGGCCTGGGTCTTGTTCCGCGCGTCCGGCACAGAGCCGCTGCTACGGCTTTACACGGAAGCCTCGTCACCCGGTCTGGTCGCCGAACTGCTTGTGGCAGGCGAGAGCTTCGTGACGATGAAAGATGACGGGTAGTCGGGAGGGCTCATCGAATCGTCCCCACTTGCTCCGCGGGCGTTTCGATTGGCCGCAGAAGTGCGATACTTCTATTACCTTAAGACAGGCATCATGGCAAACGTTCCTACTCCGGTTCAGGCGGATTCGCCCGAGGCCCGCCGCTACAACCGCATCCGGCGGTGGCTGGGCATCGCCGATTTTGCTGTGGGCTTCGTCTTTCTCGTCGTGCTGCTAGTGACCGGCTGGTCCGGCTGGCTGCGTGACCAGGCCTATCGCATGGGCGGCGGGAACTATTCCCTTTCGGTTTTCATGTACCTGCTGCTGTTGCTGGTGATCAGCAAGGCGCTGGGCATCGGGCTTGACCTCTACGGATTCCGTCTGGAGCGGCAGTACAAACTTTCGACGCAGCGTTTTCGCTCCTGGGCCTGGGATGAAATCAAGGGCTTTCTGGTTGGACTGGTGCTGGGGACCGTGGTGGTGGAACTGCTTTATTTCACCATCCGGCAATGGCCGCAGAACTGGTGGATGCTAGCCTGGCTGCTTTTCATGATTCTGTTCATTGTGATGGCGCAACTGGCGCCGGTTGTGCTGTTCCCGATCTTCTACAAATTCGAGCCCCTGGAAAACGAAGACCTCCGCCGCCGCCTGGTGATGCTGAGCCAGCGTGCCGGAACGCGGGTGCGCGGCGTCTACCGCTGGAAGCTTTCGGAAAAGAGCAAGAAGGCGAACGCCGCGCTGACTGGATTGGGTGCAACTCGCCGCATCATTCTGGCCGACACCCTGCTTGACAACTACACGCCGGAAGAGATCGAAGCGGTGCTGGCTCATGAACTCGGCCACCACGTCCACCGCCATATTTTGAAAAGCATTCTGGTGCAGGCGGCGATTACGCTGGCCGGTTTCTGGGCGGCCAACTGGATCCTGCACTACGCCATTGAGCGGCAACTGTTCGAGTTCGTCGAGATTTCCGACTTCGCCAATTTGCCCCTGCTGGCGCTGGTTTCGGTTGTGCTCTCGTTTTTGCTGATGCCCGCGCTCAATGCGTATTCCCGATTCAACGAGCGCCAAGCGGACCGCTACGCCCTGGAATCCACGGCCAGCGTTGAGCCTTTCATTTCCGCCATGAACAAACTGGCGGAACAGAACCTGGCCGAACGGACGCCTTCGAAGTGGGTGGAATGGTTCTTCCACTCCCATCCTTCCATTTCACGCCGCCTGGCGGCAGCAGAAGAGTGGGGCCGAACCCAGACCGTACATCCGCAAGTCTGAGTCGAGTGTGCGGCCAGCGCAAGCGGTCAGTGTTTTCCGAGGATTTCGATCACACGCTCGAGGTCCTCTTCCGTATCCACGCCCACGCTGTCATATGGAGTCTCGCCCACATAGATCGGGATGCCGTTTTCCAGAAAACGCAGTTGCTCCAGCCGCTCGCTCGTCTCGAGCGATGATTCCGGCAGGGTCACAAAACGGTCGAGCGCGGCTTTGCGATAGGCGTACAGCCCGAGATGTTTGAAATAACGCGGGCGTACGCCGTCGCGGTCGAAGGGAATGGTGGCCCGCGAGAAATAAAGCGCCCTGCCGTTAAGGTCAGTCACTACTTTGACCGCATTCGGATTCGCGATGTCGAGTTCCTCCGCCGGCGTCATCACTGTCCCCACCTGAGCGGCCGGATTTTCCATAACTTTCAGCAAAGTCGCGATGTGCTCCGGGCGGGTCATGGGCTCATCGCCCTGGACGTTGATGTAGACGTCGGCGGCGACTACACCTGCGACTTCGTGCACCCGTTCCGTGCCGCTGCGCAGCGTGGCCGACGTCAGGTGCGCCTTCCAGCCGTGCTCGCGGCAAACGCGCAGAATTTCGTCAGAATCCGTGGCCACGATCACGTCGGCCAGCAGCGGCGAGCGGTCTACGGCTTCGTACACCAAACCCACCAGGGGTTTGCCCGCAATCTCGCGCAGCATTTTGCGCGGCAGCCGCGTGGAGGCCAAACGGGCAGGAATGACGGCGATCGCTTTCATGGGCTTTCCGCTACTTTTGACTTGAGATTCAGAGCTGTCGGGTGTGCCGGCTGATACAGGCCGATGGCAGCGCCGCTGGGCAGAGGAATCGTGGTGCTGATTCCCCAGTTGGCCGTCTGCGCCTCGGTGCATTGAACATTCTTCGCTCTCAACTCCGCCATGTACGCGTGGAGATCTTCGCACATCAGGTACAGCACAGCGCCCGCCAGTCGCTGTCCCGCATGGTGCTGCGAGAATTCGGCGTCCGACGGATGAATCGCAGCTTCCGCGGGAGGCAGAGCAAAAATCAGCCAGCCTTGCCCCACATCAACCGAGCGAAATCCGAGAACATCACGAAAGAAGGTGCGATCCAGTTCGGGATCTGTGCTGTAGAAGAGGATGTGAGCGCCAAATATCATGCCGCACAGTATATCCGGATTAGGGCCGGCCGGCGGCGGTTTCCCTGCGATGATCCCTAGGCCTTGACGACTTTGCCGCTGCGCAGGCAGGACGCGCACACGCGGATGCGCTTGCCTTGGCCGTTCACCTTGGCGTGCACTGGACGCAGGTTGACGTTCCAGCGGCGTTTGGTCACGTTGTGGGCGTGGCTGATGCGGTTTCCCGCCTGCGGCTTCTTGCCGCAAATATCACATTGTTGTGCCATGACTATTCCAGATCCTTTGGAGGCTTGATGCGAATCTTTTATTTTACAGGAATGTGCTCCTTCCGCCAAATTGACAAGCCCCGACAATCGCCACCGCGCGCTATGCGATACTGATTTTATGCAGTCCCCGCTCCAGTCGCCCACCGCGGCCACCGATCCGAAGTTGGTCAAGGTGAATCTCACCACCGGCACGGGCATGGACATCGAGTGGAACGACGGTCACACCTCGCATTACAACTTCGTTTACCTGCGCGACGCCTGCGCCTGCGCCATGTGCGAAGAAGAGCGCGGCAAGACCGGACGCCGTCCCGGCGATCCGCCCAAATCCGCACCCGGGGCGCTTCCCATGTTCAAGCCCACGGCCAAGCCTCTTTCCGCCGAAGCCGTAGGAAAGTACGCCATCAAGTTCGCCTGGAATGACAACCACGACCTGGGCATCTATTCGTGGAAGTTCCTGCGCGAGATTTGCCCCTGCACCGAGTGCAAAGCCGGGCGAACCCTGCAATAGCGCTATTCCCCGCTCTACGGCGGTTCCAGAGAATATTTGCCCCTCTGCGGCCTTTGCGCAGTCTTTGCGTCCTTTGCGGTTAGACGGGTTCCTTCGCAGGGGAGGAAGCCTTTGGAAACCGCAAAGTGCGCAAAGCGTTCGCGAAGAACGCAAAAAGGAGCCGGGCTACAGCGCCGGCGAAACCGCTCTAGCCTTTTCTGGAGTATCTTTTCACGTACTCCGGCACGGTTCGCTGCGGCTTGTGGTGCGGATCATCGATGGGAGCGCCAGCCTTCATCTCCAGCGGGATCACTCCGGCCCAGGTGGGAAATGAGTAATCTTCCGCATCGTCGACAGGTGGGCCGGTGCGCACCTTCGCCGAAAATTCTTCGATGGGCACGCGCAGCACCGAGGTCGCTTTGAGCTCCCGTTCGTTCGGCTGGCGGGCCTCGTCCCAGCGGCCGGGCAGAATGTGTTCCGAGAGTGTGCGCAGCGCTGCCAGCTTCTCCTCCGGGTCCTCCACCAGTGCAGCTTTACCCAGAATTACGACGGACCGGTAGTTCATGGAATGATTGAATACCGACCGCGCGAGCACCAATCCATCGACGAGCGTCACGGTGATGCAGACCGGCACACCTTCTCTCATGTGGCGCAGCATGCGGCTGGCGGCCGAGCCGTGTATGTAGAGGCTCGCGCCTTTGCGCCCGTAGGAAGTGGGGACTACGAAGGGCTGGCCGTCGGCCACGAAGCCGACGTGGCAGAGGAATCCTTCGTCCAGGATGCGGCACACGGCTTCGCGGTCGTACACGGCACGATCAGGTTCGCGGACCACACGGGTGCGCGCAGCAGGCATCTGCATCTCCGGCATGGGAAAACGAACTCCAGGCAAGCGCCAAGGATGGGTGAAAAAAGAGTCTAACACCTAGTCGCGAGCTACGAGCCGCGAGTCGCGGAGTGATCTGCGTCAAAGTCAACCCGCTCGAAACTCGGTTTGCTCGCAGCTCGAAGCTCACAACTCGAAGCTCGACTACCAGTTCACCTTCATGGCGAACTGGAACTGGCGTGGATCGTAGGCCGCGGTCGCTTGGCCGGCAACGGTGAACAGCGGGTTGACGGCTGCCGTGTTGTTCTTGTTGGCGATGTTGAACATGTCGGCGATCAGGTCCATATTGACGCGCTCGCCGAGGTAAATGCGCTTGGAAACCCGCAGATCGCCGAATACGTTCCAGGGCGTTATCCCTGAGTTGCGGCCAAGATTGCCGTCGAGAAAAAGCAACGCTTGCTGCGCATTGAACAGCTGAGTCAGGGGCAAATCCGCGAAGCACGGCTCCTGGAAGAATCCGGTGGGTGAGAACTTGGAAGCGACGATGGGATAACCGCAACCGTTCGTGGGAGTTCCCGCCGCCACGACATTGGGACGGCTGGTGAACGACTCCAGCTGCAGATTGTCTCCACCGGCCGTAATGATGTTGAAGGGTCGGCCGGAAGCCACCTCGACCACAGGGGCAAAGCTCCAGTCGCTGAAGAACTTGCCGGCAAAACCGCTTGCGGCCAGTTTTCCGGTCTGGTAGACGCCGCTGAAAACAAAGCGGTGACGTTGATCGAACAACGAGTTGGAACGGTCCAGAGCCGGGTAATAGCTGTCCTGGGGCGTCAGCGTGGACTGCAGGTCGGTCGAGTCATCAATCGCGTGCGACCAGGTATAGGACGCCAGCATTTCATAATGGCTGCTGAAACGCTTGCGCAGGTTGGCGCTGAAGCCGTGATAGATGGAGCTGCCGTTGGAGTAATTGGCGTCCATATCGCCGAAGGGGACGCAGCCGGTATAGCTCGGTGGCGTCGGATTGCAATTCGTATTCAGCCCGGCTACGGCCAGATCTGCAATTGCATCGGCTACGCAGTTCGGGAAAGCCGTCACCATCGAGGCGTTCAATCCCGAGGGCCGGAACAGATTGACCAGCGGCGTGGGAACATAGTAGGGCAGGGCTCCAGGGACGGCGGCAAACGGACTCGCCCCACAACTCGTAACGAAGAGCGGGTTCGTCGTCGGACTGGCGGCGCCGGCGCCCACTGCTGCCATCCAGTTCTGCGTCGCCAGGTCGCCTCTCACCGTGTTGGCGTTGATGGGCCGGTTCAAGTGACGCCCGCCGTTAAAGTTGTACGCCAGGCTCAGGGCAAAACCTCCGCCGAGATCGCGTTCGACACTGACATTGGCCTGCTGTGCATAGGCGTACACGAAACCCTTGGCCTGCGGATAGCCGAAAGGTTGAAACGCCAGCGGGAACGGCGCCCCATTGTATGGGAGAGCGGGAGGATTCTTCAGATAGCCCTGTTCAAGGAAAAGCGACTGATTGGACTGGCCGGCTGGGAAGAACGACTCGAACTGCTGCTGGTTGGGCAGATAGTTGAGTTTTGCAGTTGCGGATGGGTTTAGCGCATCCACCGGGATGCAATTCGCATTCGCCAGCGTTCCTGTGAAAATGCTGGCGCCATTCAGGTTTCCAGGATTGAAAGCGGTTGACGTGCTGCTGCAGGGTGCACCTCCGGGAAACGCCAGCTGTGCGCTGCTCGAGCCATCGGAAGCATCGCCCAGAAAATACAGACCAAGCAGCGGGTGATCAAAGAACATTCCGTACGAGGCACGAACCACCGTCTTGCCATTGCCCTTCGGGTCCCAGGCCAGGCCGAGCCTGGGCTGGACGTTGTTTTTATCCGTTTGAATGCCCTTCTGCAGGCCCAGGAAGTTATATCCCGATTGAGCCAGCCCGCTTGGAGGCGCGAACGTTGGTGGAATCTCGACGTCGTACCGGACTCCCAGGTTCAGCGTGACGTGCGGACTGATCCGCCAGGAATCCTGCCAGAAGACACCGATGGGAATGTTCCTGAAGGAATCGCTGGGACTGCCCAGGCCCTGGATGAAGTCGACAGGAATGCCCGCTCCGTAGGCCTGCACCGGAGACAGGACCGGAAAATCGGGCAGCGTGCCGGGGGCCGGGTTGACAAAGCCGAGGCTGGAACTGCTGAGGTTGCCGAAATCGTAGACGCCGCCGTAGTTCACCGTGAACACGGCTGTGAGCGGCAGGTAATTGAAGTCCACACCGAACTTGGTATTGTGCCGGCCGATGCTCCAGGAGAAGTTGTCCGTGAACTGATAACGCTTCTCGGTGCGCTGAATATAGGAGAACGGTTCGCGCCCAAAATATGCATACCCTGTTAAGTTGACCGCCGGATCAGAGCCGCCGGGAATCTGCGTGTTGTAGAAGTACGACAGACCACGCCGCGCGTATTGAAAGCGAAACTCGTTCACCTTGTTGGTGCCGATGGTCCAGGTATCCTGAACGGTCCCAGTGACGTCGCGGAAGGTTTGTTGCGAAGTGCGGGAGTATGCGTTTTGCCCGAAGGGCTGATCCTCTCCGCTGACCTCGATCCCAGTCACCGTGCTGGGGCTGACGTTAACCCGCATCATAAGCCGGTTGTTGGTGTTCACGTTGTGGTCAATGCGCAGCGAATAAAGGCTGGTGCCCTCAAAAACCGGGAAGTTGCCGATCTGCGAAGCGAGCGTCTGGTAGGAGCCGGGAACATGGCTGGCGCCAAAACTCGCGGGCGCAGCACAAGACCCCAGAGCAGGAGGAGGGCAATTGGTGGGGAACCCGGACCAAGTGCTGCCGCCTGTGAGCACGGCGGCCATTTGGCCGGGCCATGCGCCACTTACGGCCTGGCCCGAGGACGCCCCAGAAAGCACAACGTACTGCTCTACTTCAGCGGCGTAAAGGGGGTTGGCCTCAGAAGCAAGCACAGTCGGGTTGGTCAAGAACGAGACCTGGTCCGGAGTGAGCTGCGTCGTCCCGAATGGCAATCCGACCTGGGTGGTGTCGAAGGGCACCAGGCCGAAATTACCCTGCCCAATACTGGAAAATCCCGTCTCGTGCCGGCGCGTAACTTCGTAGGAGAAATAGTAAAACGTTTTGTCCTTCTTGAGCGCTCCCCCGAACGCAGTGCCGGCCTGCACCCGCGTGTACGCGGGATTCGGAACCGTGCTGAACGGATTCACCGCCTGGAAGTTGCGGTTGCGCAGATAGCCGAAGACGTCGCCGTGAAAATCATTCGACCCGGAACGCGTGATGATGTTGACCACGCCTCCGGAGGCGCGGCCGTATTCGGCGGCATAGTTGTTGGTGATGATCTGGAACTCCTGCACCGCTTCCTGCGAGACAGTCGAGCGCACGCCGTTGGTCGAGTTGTCGGTGGCGTCAGCGCCGTCGACATTGACCAGGTTCGAGCGGGCCCGCTGGCCGCTCATGTTGAGGCCGGAGGTGGGTGCGGCTCCGGTGTTGGGCGCGTTGTCCTTCACGACCTGAGAATCGGTCAGGGTGAAATTGATGTAGTCGCGGCCGTTGATGGGAAGATTGTCAATGCGGCGCTGTCCGATGGTGTCGGTCGTGGCGCTGCTGGAGGTCTCCACCAGGGCAGCTTGCGAGGTCACCTCGACGATTTCCTTCCCTCCCGAAACCGAAAGCGTGAGGGGCAGTTCGACCAACCCACCCACCGTCACGACAACCCCGGTATTTTCAACCTTGGTGAACCCCGGAGCCTGGACGGTCACCGAATACGTGCCCGGGGGCAGCAGGCGAACGCTGTAGCCACCCTGACCGTCGCCGGTGGCGGTCCGCTCCAGGCCCTTGGCCACGTCCCGCGCCGTGACCGTCGCGTTGGCGACGACGTCGCCCTTGGGATCCTTGGCAGTGACGTGCAGATCGCCCGTGGCGACGCCGCCTTGACCAAACACAACGGCCGAAAACAACAAGCAGATGAATGAGATAGGGACGGCTCTGCGGGTGCGCTTCATAGGGTTCTCCCTGGGACTCGACGAGGCGAGCGGACGGTGGGCATCAGTTGCACGGCTAATGGCCGAATTGCTCACGAAGTGGTTTGAACAGAATTGATTCCCGTGGTTTTTACATCAAAACCAGCCCCAAAAACAAGTCAGGAATCGAAACGGGTCGCTTTTCGGTTACCCGTGGCCCTCTGTAGCTGGAAGGCGCCATGGGGTTGGAGGACTATGCCAGAACTCCAGAGGCACTGTCAATGACCGGGATCACCAGGGCTAGATGCGGACCGGCGCAGCGGGGTTCTGCAACCGTCCGAGCAGCATGGCGGCACCGCTGAGTTGACTGTAGCGGTACAGGACGGAAGCGGCGGGCAAGTCCGAGTTCGGCCGGAACCTGGCCCCATAGATCCTCAGGAGAACGAGAGCCGCATTGCGGCGCAGCAGCAGCGCCTGATTGACGAGTTGCCGCGCGGCTTCCGCAGTCCCCGCGTCGCTGGAGGGGAGCGCGTTCTGACCCATGCGCACCAAAACGGCAGCATTCCTCCCCGCTGTCTGTACGTATACCGCCAGAGCGCGCAGCCGCATCCTGCGTACCTTGCGGTACTCGAAAGCGGGCAAACGGCGGCGCAGGTAGGCGTCCTCTGCTGGGTCGGCAAGATTGCGGAAGGCCTCGATATCCAGAGGGTGAATCTGGCTGGCCAGGCTGCCTTCCGCCGAAATCTGCAGGCTGCGCGAAACCGCGACCCCAAATATGACAGCGAGCGACAGTGTGGCGGCGATAACGAGAATAATGGCTATAGTCATTGGTGTGCCGGCCGCTGTTGTAACAGTCGCTCCAGTTCCCGGTTCCAGAGGGCAAGACTGTTTTCCGGCAGAGCGACCACAGACTTTGTGGCCACTTTCTGGGGAACGAGCAGGTAGTAGTACCACATCAGGACGACGACGTGTGAGGTAGCTAGGTTGGCGATGTCGAGCAGGTTGCTCTTGCGTACCGCCCCAAAGTTCGCCCTGATCGCCCAGGTTGCCAGATGGACACAACCCGTTATTCCCAGACCCAATGCGATGCCGAAAACCCTGGGGTTCCAAGCCAGCCGGAAGTACGCCCCCGACACGAATAGCAAAACGATGAGACCCGAGACAACGATGTACATGGCCTCCTGCATAATCTGCGAGGTCGAGACAAGCCAAGTCCGGTTGTCTATCGGAGCACGCGCAGCAAAAATTGTGGCAGTGATCAGCAGGAAAGCGCCGCCCCAGCGGATCAGAAGCCTCCCAACATGAGCCAAAGCTGCGTAGGAGCCAAACACGTCCGCAAAAATCTCGGAAATCAGCACAAACAAGATGATGGACTCGAGCAGCACACTGAACCAGTAAATTCGCAAGTAGTCCACGGCCGAAACGGAAGGGATGAGGTCCATCGGGTAGAGAACTGCCCACTGAACAGCCTGGAACCAGGCATATATGTAGAAGCCGCGGAACTGCTTGTGCAGGCCCCGTTTCCACAGGATGCTGGCGAGAACCGCCAGCAGAAGGTTCGGCGCGACCCACAAATACTGCCAAAGGACGGAATGAGGTTGAAACATGGGCGTCGCCAAATACTATAATCCGCCTGCCTCCCCCTCCAACAACTTTGTGGGTCGCGTTCGGCTTTCGTAAGTCCGAAAGGCCTTACGGCTTGCAGAGCTGACCGGGAGGGCAGCAGGATGGCGGCTGTTGTCCAGGCGCGCAGGGGGGCGGGTTGCCCGGCGTGTCCGCACGGACAACGTTCGGAATCACCACACTATTGAAGAAAAATACGGCAGCCGCCAACACCAGTAGCATGCGTTTCATGGTTGTTTTCTCCTTGTTCCGCTAAGCGGAGAGTGATACTCTCATGGCCGCGAAGGCGGGCAGAGCAAGGTTTTTCCTGTCGTGAGCGTTCGGAATTCGTAACAGGCATGACGCTGAAATCGGCACTCTTCGACGTGAAGGAAACGACGCTGACGGCGGTTTCTGGGCTGCTGGGGAAGTTGGGCTATCTGGCTTCCCTGCGCCGGGCGCAAGGACGGTACCAACACTGGGGAATGGAGACCGTGCATGGCCCGGAGTCGTCCGAGCGCGCCTTAAGGACGGCCCATGACGAGGTCGTGACGGCGGTTCTGCGGACGCCCTTGGCGTCCCTGGAGCAGGATCTGGAAGAATCGAGTCGCGGCGCTGGGGTCGAGCCGAAGGCTTACGTGGAGAGGCTCCGCGGTCGCTTTGAAGACTTGCTGCCGGGCGAGCGCAACGACTCGCCCGCGGCCGTCCACCTTAATTCAGTGCTGGTGGCGCTTTCGAGCCTGGAGAAAAATCGAGAGCGTGCCACTCGGTCAACTTCATAGCCACTCCCACCACCTGTCCCAGCACCTCTGCATCCTGCGGATGGCGCAGTATCCGCAGCGGAACTGGCGAGAGCGGATGGGGTTGTAAGATGATGTCGTCATGCCGCATGCTG
>OMOD01000182.1 GCA_900290255.1 Candidatus Sulfotelmatobacter kueseliae | reverse complement strand
GGAGCGGCGGACGCCCTTGGAGCGGCGGACGCCCTCGTCCGCCGGAAGCCGGAAGCCGGCCCGATTCTGCGGATTTTCCAAAAAGCCACGATGCAGCATCCGTAGCGAGCGAAGCGAGCGCAGATGACCCATGTGGGGACAGCCGCCCCCGTCTCCACGAAAATGGAGGGGCGGACGCCCTCGTCCGCCCGGCGAGCGAAGCTCGCCTGCTCCTCCACAACGCCCGCCATCCTCTTTTAGAACGCAATCTCAAATCCAAGGGCGCATCCGTCGTCCCCATCTCCGTCGAACTCGAAGGCTGGGTGCCCCATTTCTCGCGCGCAGTTGGCGCGAGAAGTGGGGATTCTCACCAGCTCGTCATCACCGGTCCCAACACCGGAGGCAAGACCGTCACCCTCAAAACCATCGGCCTGCTCGCGCTCATGGCGCAGTCGGGCCTTCCCGTGCCCGCCGATCGCGCCGAACTTCCCGTCTTCGACGCCGTGCTCGCCGATATCGGCGACTACCAGTCCATCGAGCAAAACCTCTCCACCTTCTCCGCCCACGTGACCAACATCGACTTCATCTCGCGCACCGCAACCGCCCACTCCCTCGTCCTTCTCGACGAACTCGGCTCCGCCACCGATCCCGAAGAAGGTGCGGCTCTGGCCGTGGCCATTGCCGGGCACTTCAGCCGCATCGGCTGCATGACCGTGATCTCCACTCATCACACTTCCCTGAAGGTCTACGCCGCCAACACTCCGGGCGTGCTCAATGCGGCCGTCGGTTTCAACGAGAAGACCCTGCAGCCGACCTACGAACTGAAAATCGGTGTTCCCGGCGCGTCGGCCGGCATCAACATCGCGCACCGCCTCGGCCTGAATCCCGCCATCATCGAGAGCGCTCGCGCCCGCCTGGGCACGCAAGCCCGCGATGTCGGCCAGTTTCTCGACAAGCTGCACGCCGAGCTCCGCGAAGCTGAGGCCGAACGCCTGCGCCTGGAAAAAAGCCGGAAGGATTTGGAGGACGAGAAGAAACGCTTAGCGGTTGAAGGAAAAAAAGACCAGCAGGCCAAAATCCGCGACCTGGAGCAAAAACTCGAAACCCTCCTGCGCGACTTCGAATATCACGCCCGCGAAGCGGTCCAGGCCATTCAGGATCGCGTCGCCGCGCAGAAACTGTCCAAGGACGCCGAGCGCCGCATCGCCAAGCTCCGCCGCGAATTTCGCGAGCACTTCGATTCCACCGTCGTCGCCCACTCCACCGGAGCCGATCAGGGCGATCCTCACGCTCAGCCGCAACTGGTCAAGCACGTCGCCGAGGGCGACACGGTGAAGCTCAAATCCACCGGCCGTCCCGCGCGCATCGTGCGCCAGCTCGACGACCATCATTTCGAAGTCGAGATGGGCGCGCTCAAAATGAAAATCGCCCGCGACGACGTTGCCGAAGTCCTGACCAACCTCCCGCCCGCCGATTCTCCCCTGAAGGCCGCCCGCGCCCGCGGCATTTCCGTCTCGCTCGAAAGCGAGAACGCGGCCGTGCCGGCCGAGATCAACCTCATCGGCTACACCGTCGACGACGCTTCCCGCGCAGTCGAAAAATTCGTCGACCGCGCCTTCCTGGCCGGCCTGCCCCGCGTTCGCGTCGTCCACGGCAGCGGCATGGGCATCCTGCGCAAGGCCCTGCGGCAATTGCTCGCCCAGCATCCGCATGTCGCCTCCGTCACCGAGCCTCCGCAAAATGAAGGCGGCGCCGGCGCGACTGTCGTCGAGCTGCGGGTGTAGGCTGTTCGATGCCATGTGGGGACAGCCGCCCTCGGCCGGGTGCCCCATCCTATCCGCGTTCTTTGCGGCCAGGGTGGGAATTCAACAATCAAAAATCAACAATAGGATGCAGGCGACGAACTGGAGCGGCGGACGCCCTCGTCCGCCGGGCCCCATCCTATCCTCGTTCTTTGCGGCCAGGGTGGGAATTCAACAATCAAAAATCAACAATCAGGATGCAGGCGACGAACTGGAGCGGCGGACGCCCTCGTCCGCCGGGTGCCCCATCCTGTCCGCGTTCTTTGCGGCCAGGCTGGGAACGGGACTGGCAGCATGAACCAGCCCCGCAGGGGCTGCTGACAATAGCCCGGCGTTTCAACGCCGGGTGATGCCGCGAGAAAATGAACCGCGTCCCGGAGGGACGCCTGAAACGCCACCGCCATGTGCGTTCGCGGCCCGCCTTGCAATACTCCTGGGATAAACCTCACGACTCGGGACTCGCGACTCGCGACTACCAAACAATCTTCTTCCAGTTCTCATCGTACAGCGCATTCCGCGCCGCTTTCGCAATCGCTTTCTTGTCGCTCGCCGTCAGGTCATCCGACAGAATGTTGTCCCGATTCGCCGGGTCGCGCACCACCGCCTGCTCGAACCGGCTCGAAAGATAGCGCAGCACCACCAGGACGTTATCCGCCAACTGCCCGAACCGCTCGCTTTCGAGCGCACGCAGCACGCTCAGTTCAAGATACAGCGAAGGAAAGTCCAGATGGTTGCGCTCCCGCCAGATCTTCAGGGCGCAAATTTCCTGCTGCCGTCCTGAATTCGCCACCAGGTGCACATGCTGCGCCACGTCGGTCTGCACCGCCGCCCCCGTTCTCTTGTTGAACAGCACGTGCCCCGAGCCTTTTCCGTTGCGGCACGCCGGAATCACGTCCACCGCCAGTCCCTTGCTCTGCCATTGCATGGACACATTGCGCGTCCGCGGCTCGAGATCGTGATCGGTCAGGAACTCGAACAGGCTCCAGAAAATCTCTTTCATTTCCATCCCCGGCACCGGGCTCAACGCCACCAGCATGTCCACCTGCGACGCCAGCGTAATGGCGGTGTTCTTGGCATACGCTCCCGAGAGCGTAATTCCCAGCAGATGCTCTTTCCCCCACTGCTTGAGCAGCGGAATCAGCTCGTCGGCCGCCCGATGCGGCGCCGACCCCGGATCCGGCACCACCCGGTACTTCTCGACCATCGAAGCCGCGTATTGCTCGACGGTAGCCATAGGCGCGCGAGGCCAAGCCTCTACCTTGTCTATCGGCAGAATTGCTGACGAGTTGAGGCCTGCTGGAGCGGCGGACGCCCTCGTCCGCCCACATCCTCATCCGTAAGTGGAGCGGCGGACGCCCTCGTCCGCCCATATCCTCATCCGTAACTGGAGCGGCGGACGCCCTCGTCCGCCCATATCCTCATCCACTGATGGCGAGCTGCCCCACGCTTTGCGGTTTTCGAAGGGCCTGCCCTGACCGATTCGTATCAGGGCATCGCTTCAGCGATGCCGTAAGTTCGCCGAACTGGAGTCGCCTTTAGGCGCTGGGTGCCGCGGTGCCCCATCCTATCCGCGCTCTTTGTTCTTTGCGGATAGGGTGGGAACTTAACGTCCCCGGCTTCTATTTGGGCGTTGCTGGCAGGGGAAACATGGTGTAGACTTCCCCGCAAATTGCGGAGTACCCCCCTGCCGCTGAAGCATTACCACTCATAAGGAGGCCTACCATGAGTATTCGTCGCTTTGGGTTCCCGCTGCTTTGTGCATTCGCTTTCGGAGTCAGCGCAACCGCTTTCGCCCAGGAAGTAGAGAACGCGGTCCCGGCTGCCGCTGCCGGGGTCACTCAGCCCGATCCTGCCGCTTCGGCGGAGACCACGCACTACGCCATTGGCGAGCGCGTGTGCAAGCCGGCCAAGCGCCGACACGCCACCTGCTTTGTCATGCGCCGAGTTGAGGTGACCGAGAGCACGCCCGGCGCGAGGCCCTACAAGCTCGCCGCCGGAGCAAGCTTGAGCCCTGCAGCGACCCGCCAGACTCAGACCATCGGACCGGCCGGTGGAATGACGCCGTACGATTTCCAAACAGCCTACAACTTCAAGACGACTGGGGGGACGGGCCAGACGATTGCTCTCGTTGACGCCTACAACGACCCCAACATCGCATCTGACCTCGCGACCTTTGACACGGAGTATGGTCTGCCCGCTTGCACCGTGGCGAATAAGTGTCTCAAGGTTGTCAACCAGACAGGCGGCTCGACTCTACCCTCCAACGATACGACCGGCTGGTCCGTGGAGGAGTCCCTGGACGTCGAGGCGGCGCACGCGATTTGCCCGAACTGCCACATCCTCCTGGTTGAAGTCAACAGTAGCTCAGCCGCGAACCTCGCGGCAGGCGTAAACGAGGCGGTTAAGCTGGGGGCGACCGTGATCAGCAACTCATATGGCGGCCCCGAAGCCGACCTGACATCGACCGAGAATGCGGCTTACAACCATTCCGGCGTCGTCATTACCGCGTCCACTGGTGACGACGGATACTACAGCTACGACCAGTTCGCCGCTGTCGACCAGGCGAATGGCCCCTCATCCCTCCCCACCGTGGTGGCCGTCGGTGGCACTTCGCTATTCCTCAGCCAGACCGGGACCCGCCAGTCGGAGACGGTGTGGAACGACAACGGCACGTATGACTACTTCCAGTCGCTTTTTGGGTTTGCGCTCGGAGCCACGGGAGGAGGTTGCAGCAACCTGTTCACCGCCCAGCCCTGGCAGAGCAACCTGTCTAATTGGGCGGCCACGGCCTGCGGCACCCACCGCCTGCCGGCGGACGTCTCAGCCGATGCTGACCCCATTACCGGCCTCGATGTCTACGACACTTTCAACTGCGGCACTCCTTGCCCTACGCAAGGCTGGCAGACAGTCGGCGGGACATCGCTGTCATCGCCCCTCATCGCCGGCTTGTTCGCCCTGGCTGGCGGTGCCCATGGCGTTGAATACCCGGCTCGGACCCTCTATGGCCATCTGGGGACTTCCTCTTTGTTCAACGTCACCACCGGCGGCAACGGCTGGTGCGGTGGCGAGGGCGCCGCTGCCTGCGGTGACCCGAATACACTCGGGGTCGGAGACGTTGACTGCGACTTCCCCGGGAGCGGGAGCACACCGAGCGCCGGCGACGCCGCCTGCGACGCGGGACCCGGCTACAACGGTCCTACCGGAGTTGGCACCCCGAACGGCCTCGGTGCCTTTGCCGGGACCGGACCGACAGCCAAGATCGCAGGTCCAACATCGGTTGTAGAGGGCAAGACCAACACTTGGACCGCGACCACCACCGATCCGTTCCCCAAGGGCAAGGTCATAAGCTTCTCATGGAACTGGGGTGATGGTACCGCCGCGACGGTCACCACCACCGGCTCGGTGACTCACGACTACGCGACCAGCGGGACCGATACGATTACCCTGACCGTGAAGGACAATTACGGTGTGACCGGTACGGCTACAGATTCGGTGACAGTGACACCCTAGACGAGCGCTTCCGAGGGATTTGGGTGCCCATCCTATCCGCGTTCTTTGCGGAACTGGAGCGGCGGACGCCCTCGTCCGCCCACATCCTCGCTGGGTGCCCCATCCTATCCGCGTTCTTTGCGGACAGGCGGGAACTTTTACAATCGCAAATCGTCAATCGTCAATCGAAAATTGGAGCCGGGTGCCCCATCCTATCCCCGTTCTTTGCGGATAGGGTGGGAATTCAACAATCAAGAATCACGCCCCCGTTCCTAACCCGTGACCGCCGCATTACCGGCCTCTTTTTGCACACCGTTCCACAGCTCATCTGCTATTCTCCCGGCCATTTCAACCTGTTAACCTCTACTCGGCTCAACTCTAATGGCCAACCCCGGCGACTTCGCATACACGGTCAAGCAGCAGGCCGACATCGTCCGCATTATCGGCGACTACATCAAGCTCAAAAAAGCCGGGGCGCAGAACTACTCGGGGCTGTGTCCGTTTCACGGCGAGAAAACTGCCTCGTTTTCCGTGCATGCCACGCGCCAGTTCTATCACTGCTTCGGTTGCGGCGTCTCCGGCGACGTCTTCAGCTTCGTCCAGAAGATCGAAAACATCACCTTCCCCGAAGCCGTCCGCCTGGTGGCGCAGAAGCTGGGCATCCCCCTGCCCAAGGCCAGTTACGCGACCGCGGGCGAGGCCAAAGAAGCCCGCCAACGGGCGCAGTTGCTCCAGGCCCACGAGCGCGCCGTCGAATTCTTCCAGGACTCGCTCCGCCGTCCCGAGGGCGCGCGGGCCCGCGAATACTTGAAGGGACGCGGCCTCGACGACGAAACCATCGCTCGCTTTCACATCGGCTACGCCCCCGATTCCGGTTTCCTGCTGCGCGACCGCCTCAAAGACGAATTCACCGAGGACGTCCTGCGCGACAGCGGCCTGTTTTCCTGGAAGACTACCGAGGGTGCCCCGTCCTTGTCCGTCCGTCCTTTGGACGGACAGGGCGGGGATTTTGATTCGGTGTCATCCCGAGCGGAGCATCAAGTCCGCGACAGCGGAGTTGATGCGCAGTCGAGGGACCTTGGGTCTAACTCGGGACTCAGGACTCAGGACTCGGGACTAAGGATGTACTCCAAGTTCCGCAACCGCGTCATGTTCCCCATCGCCAGCGAGGCGGGCAAGGTCATCGCCTTCACCGGCCGCACCCTCTCGACCGACGAGAAAGCCGGGCCAAAATATCTGAACTCGCCCGAGACGCCGATTTATTCCAAAAGCCGCGTGCTTTTCAATCTCGATCTGGCCAGGGAGTGGATCCGCAAATTCGATTACGCCATCCTGGTCGAAGGCCAGATGGACTGCATCTCCGTCTACGCCGCCGGATTTCACAACGTGATCGCCAGCTCGGGCACGGCCTTCACCGAGCTGCAGGCCCGGCTGCTCGGGCGTTTCAGCAAGAATGTGGTCGTCAATTTCGATCCCGATACCGCCGGCGCGCGCGCCACCGAGCGCACTTTGGGCCTGCTCGTCGAAGAAGAATTTCAGATCAAGGTGCTCACTCTCGAACAGGGATTCGATCCCGACCTCTTCATCCGCCGCAAGGGCAAAGACGCTTATGGCGATGCTCTGCGCCGCTCCCAGTCCTACTTCCCCTATCTGATCGAGCGGGCGCGCGCCCAGTTCCCGGTGCGCAGCGGCGAGGGCAAGCACAAGGCGGTCCAGTATCTGCTGCCCCACATTCAGCGCATCCCCAGCCGCATCGTGCGCGACGAACTGGCTCAGGAAATCGCCCAAAAACTCGGCATCGATTCTCCCGTGCTCCGCCATGAACTCCGTCACGTCGCCGTGACCCGTTCGGCCGCGACCGTCAAGGCCCCGGCCGAAGCCCAGGTCACCGACGCCGAGCGGATTCTGATTTCCGCCCTGACTTCCGCCCGGCAAATCCTGCCCGGCGAAGAGCATCTTTCCACCCGCGATGGTGCCCGCGAGGTTGTTAAAGACGACGAGTTCGATCCCGCCCGCCAGGCCGCCTTCGTGCTCGAAACTGAAGGTTTGCATCGCGGGCTGGCCACCGAATCCCTGGCCGAGTCTCTGCTTAACGCCGGGCCCGAAGTTGCCGATATTCTGGAAGTACCGGCCACCGAGAGCGATCGCCGCATGCTGAAGGCGATCCTCCTGAAGGAAAACGACGACCTGACCCCGGACCTGCTGGATTCCGCGGTCCGCGCCCTGCGCAAGATGGCGCTTGATCGGCGTCGGCAGGAGATTGGCCGGGCCCTCGAACGGCCCGGCAACCTTGACCGCAGTCAGCAGATCGCATTGGCCCAGGAGCGCCTCAAGATGAAACTGGCAAAGCGATCGCCGGATTCGCGGGTGGAATCGCCCTCCGATTCAACACTGCACAAGGACGCCGCCCCCTAAGGTAGGCCCCCGGCTTCAGTCGGGGGCGAGCGAAGCGAGCCGCGCAGCGGCGCCAGAATGCAGCCCACGGCGTAAGAGGATGCGGAAAAAATCGCGAATGCGTGCGCCACCGTGGAAGAGCGGCGCTTCAGCGCCGCGTAAGCGGTCTGAAATCAATGCGGGCTTCAGCCCCGGTGGTTATTCGCCGATCGACGGCTGGGTGCCCCACCCTTATCCGCGTTCTTTGCGGATAGGGTGGGAGAAGCGCGAACGGTTGGAAGCAACCACCGGCCTCGGGGGGGTGCCCTATCCTTTCGCGTTCTTTGCGAAAGGGTGGGAGAGAACAAGTCGGACGGTCCGGGACAACCGTGGAAGAGCGGCGCTTCAGCGCCGCGTCCCGGCGCGTACAGACAGCGGCTTTTAGGCCCTGCTGCCTGCCGCGGCGTTCGGAGGATAGGATAGGCAGCCGCGCAGCGGCGCCAGAATGCAGCCCACGGCGTAAGCCGTGGGTAAACGGTCCAAAGTAGAACGAAGCCCCGGAGGGGCGAACGAGAAGCTGTGACACAGACTCCGTAGAGCTTGCCCTGAGCAAGCGAAGCGCGCCGAAGGGGACGGCATCAGGTCGCACGCGCCCCTGAAGACCACCGGGAAAGAAGAAACTTGCCTGAAACAAAAAGGCTTGAAAAACCATCTAAACATAGAGCAGAGTTATGGATAACCCGGGCGGAAGGAAGGCGATGCGGGCCAGCGATGGACGAGACAGCACTTATGTGCTAAACTCTATAAGTTTGTGCTACGTGCACAATCCCGCAACAACCCAGATTCCCACCCATTGGAACTTTATCACACGCACTGAGCGTGAGTGAATGATCGGATCTTTACCACGCACGAAGCGTGATCGGAACTTTACCACGCACCAGCGTGAGCGAATTTGAGTTTTCTTAAGGACACTTCTTGGCTCTCGACGATAAGTTCGACGACATAAAAAAGCTGATCGATACAGGCAAAGAGAAGGGATATCTCACCTACGACCAGGTCAACGACCTGATCCCGCACGATGTGCACAGTCCCGAAGACCTGGACGATCTGCTGACCACCATCGGTACGCAAGGCATTGACGTGCTCGAAGGCCCCAAGCTGCCTTCGCTCGACAAGAAATTCGAGGAAGGCGAAGAGGGCGAAGACGTTGAACTCGACCTCAGCCCCGGGGCTCTGGAAAAAACCAACGACCCGGTCCGCATGTATCTGCGCGAAATGGGCACCGTGCCCCTGCTCACGCGCGAAGGCGAAGTCGAAATCGCCAAGCGCATCGAGCGCGGCCAGGTGCGCGTGCTCAAAGCCCTGTCGCGGTCGCCCATCGTGATCCGCGAGCTGCTGGCCATGGGCGAGGATCTCAAAAAAGGCGTGCGCTCGATCAAGGAAGTGGTCACCTTCGACGAAGAGGAGATCACCGACGAGATCCTGCAGAACCGCCTCAACGAATTCACCGGCAAAATCGACGACATGGCCAAGCTGTACAAGAAGGCCAACGTCCTCGAAGAAAAATACAAACTCGTCTCCCTGAAGAAGCGCCCCAAGGATCACCGCCGCGCCCGCCGCCGGCTGGCCCGCGGCATCATTCGGGTATCGCTGGCGGTGCGCCGGCTGGGCTTCACCAACAGCGAGCGCAAGCGGCTCATCGAGCGGGTCAACAAAACCGTCGACGGCATGCGTTCGCTCGACCGCCAGGTGCAGAACCTGGAGCGCAAGGCCGACGCCACCCGCAGCGAAGAGCAGAAAAAAGAATATCGCCGGCAGGCCCGCGTCATCCGCGGCGAAGTCGAGAAGCTGGAAGCCGAAACCGGCGTGTCGTTCCCCGAACTCAAGCGCACCCAGCGCGAGATCATCTCGGGCGACATGGACGCCGAGCAGGCCAAACGCGAACTCATCGAAGCCAACCTGCGCCTGGTCGTCTCCATCGCCAAGAAATACACCAACCGCGGCCTGCAGTTCCTCGACCTGATTCAGGAAGGCAACATCGGCCTGATGAAAGCCGTGGACAAATTCGAATACCGCCGCGGCTACAAGTTCTCGACCTACGCCACCTGGTGGATTCGCCAGGCCATCACCCGCGCCATCGCCGATCAGGCCCGCACCATCCGCATCCCGGTGCACATGATCGAAACCATCAACAAGCTGATCCGCACCTCGCGGCAGCTGGTGCAGGAACTCGGGCGCGAGCCCACGTCGGAAGAGATCGCCAAGCGCATGGATATTCCCGTCGCCAAAGTGCGCAAGGTGCTCAAGATCGCGCAGGAGCCGATCTCGCTCGAAACGCCCATCGGCGAAGAGGAAGATTCGCATCTGGGCGACTTCATCGAAGACCGCGCCGTAGTCTCGCCCGCCGAAGCGGTGATCAACGTGAACCTCAAGGACCAGACCGGGCAGGTCCTGCGCACGCTGACTCCGCGCGAAGAAAAAGTCATCAAGATGCGCTTCGGCCTGGAAGACGGCAGCGAGCACACGCTCGAAGAAGTTTCGGCCTGGAAGACGGCAGCGAGCACACGCTCGAAGAAGTCGGACAGTCGTTCGCCGTCACCCGTGAACGCATCCGCCAGATCGAAGCCAAAGCCCTGCGCAAATTGCGGCACCCGTCGCGCTCGAGGAAGCTGCGGGCTTTCATGGATGGAGTCAGGGACTGATCCTCACATGGAGCGGCGGACGCCCTCGTCCGCCGAACTTCTTCGCCACGGATTTACGCGGATCAGCGCGGATAAGTCAGAAGTAAGAAGTCAGATTGCAGAATTGGGGCGCGAGTGATCGCGCCTTTTTTTGTTCCCCCGGATTCTTCGACTGTGGATGGGCCACCCGCCAAGACTCATGGAGCGGCGGGCGCCCTCGCCCGCCAAAATTCTTCGCCGCGGATT
>OMOD01000168.1 GCA_900290255.1 Candidatus Sulfotelmatobacter kueseliae | reverse complement strand
CGATGATCGCAAACAGCGTCGGCCCCACCAGGTCCTCAGGAGTACGAATCACGAACGAGTTCGTGGGTTCCAAGAAGAAGTACGCGCCCGACACCGTTGCCAGCAGAGTAGCCACCATTCCCGGCCACAATCCGGCCCGCATCGCGACCAGCACTACGGTGGGATAGAACAGAATGAACGCCAGGTGGAATGGACCCAACGATCTCAAGCCCAACTGCAGGACAGTTGCTCCTGCCACGGCCAGCACCGCCAACGCGTAGCGTCGAAACGGACTGCGCAACCAAGGCACCGACGCTCCAATGGGTTCCCCTCGATCGGCAATACTCATAGCCAACCTCCACTTCATGGGATTCCCGGGTTCAATTATGTGCGCTGACTTCAGCCAAGCGCGGTCGCCGATCCACTTTTCGTCGCGCGAACGGAAACTCAGTCTGATCTCAGGTCGATCCTGGCGCAGGGGAGGCGTAGGACAGCATCCAGCATCATCCCGCAAGATACCTCAGTCTGTGACCGTAATCACAACTGTCTGCTTTGTTACGAAAGCCGAACAAGCGGCAAAATACCGAAATGGGACGGACGGGCCCCATTTTGCCCGTCCGTCGCGAAAACGCGAGGACTCTGGCTTTGCTGTCAGGCTATTCCTTTACTGCTCTGTCGGTGATCTCCAACCCTTTGTCAATGATGGCGAACGCTTCGCGCAGTTGCTGCTCGTTGATGCACAGCGGAGGGTTGGTGAAGAACGTATTCCACCGCACCAGCGTGTATAAGCCCTGCTCGCGGAAATAGCGCCCCAGAGCGGCCATCTCCTCCGATGTGCCATTGAACGGAGCCATGGGCTGCCGCGTCTTGCGGTTGCGGACGAGTTCGACAATGCCGAATAGTCCGATCGAGCGCACCGCTCCCACCGACGCATGCTTCGCCTGGAGCTCTGCTCCGAGTTGCTTCATGACCGAGCCCATCTTCTTTGTGTTTTCAATGAGCCGGTCTTCCTCATACACGCGAATCGTCGCCAGCGCCGCCGCGCATCCCATAGGATGCGAGTTATACGTCAGCCCGCCGTAGAAGACTTTGTCCTGGAAGTGCTGCGCAATGTGGTGCCGCATGCCGACTGCGCCGAGCGGAAGATAGCTTGAAGTTAATCCCTTCGCCAGCGAGATCAGATCGGGTACAACCTTCCAGTGATCCACCGCGAACCATTCTCCGGTGCGGCCAAATCCCGCCATGACCTCGTCGGCGATCATCAGGATGCCGTACTTGTCACAGAGTTTGCGCACGCCTTGAAGGTATCCGTCCGGGGGAACGAGAATGCCGTTCGTGCCTGTGACCGGTTCGAGAATGAACGCCGCGATATTCTGCGGGCCTTCCATTTGCATGGTCTCCTCGATCGTAGCCAGCGAGGCCTCCGCTGATTCCCAGCCGCGTTCGATGCCGTGATACGGATCGAGCACGCGCACCACCCCCGGTATGCCCGGCTCGGCGGGCCAGCGCCGCGGGTCGCCGGTGAGCGAGATGCTGCCCGCCGTCGCCCCGTGATAGGAGCGGTAACGCGCCATGATCTTGTGACGGCCGGTGAAAAAACGTGCGAGCTTGATCGCGTTCTCGTTGGCTTCGGCGCCGCCGTTGGTGAAGAAGAACGTGTCAATGTCGCCGGGACAAATCTCGGCCAGCTTCGCGCCCAGCCGCGCGCGCGGCTCGTGCGCCATGAACGGATTCGCGTAGCAGAGCGTCTCCGCCTGCTCTTTGATGGCGCGGATGACGCGCTCATCGCCGTGGCCGATGTTCACCGACATCAGTTGGCTGTTGAAGTCGATGAAGCGTTTGCCCTCGGGCGTCCAGAAATAGATCCCCTTCGCCTTGGCGACCGGGATCGGATCAACTTTCGATTGCGCTGACCACTCATAGAGCGTGTGTTTCTTGGTGAGTTCGACCATTTCCTGGCCGGTCATCGTCGGGGTGGCAAGAGTAGTAGTCATTTAGTCCTCATGTTCACGAATCTCAAGTTTTTCCACCACAGAGTCACGGAGACACAGAGAAGAACCTAAAGGATTCTTCGGATGATCCCCTGTGTCAACAACGGCACGTCGAAGTTGATCAGCAGGCCGACGTGCTTACCAGATATTTTCAAATACGTGAGAAGCTGGGCCTCGTGGATCGGGAGAATTTTCTCGACGGCCTTCAGTTCGACGACGACCTCCCGCTCGACAATCAGGTCGATCCTGTATCCGCAGTCAAGTTGCAAGCCCTTGTAGGAAACGGGAAGCGCAACCTGCCGTTCGAAAGCCAGCCCGCGAAGGTGCAGTTCGTGGCACAAGCACTCTTCGTAGGCCGATTCGAGGAGACCGGGACCAAGCTGGCGATGAACTTCAATCGCCGCTCCGATGATCGCGCTGGTTCGGGGATCTTTCTGTTCTTCGCCTTCTCTGTGTCTCTGTGACTCTGTGGTGAGAATGTTCATGAGCGTGCTCAGAACTTTCGGCTGTGCTCCTTGGCCCAGCGCTCCACGACGACTTTCTTGTCGGTGTAGAACTCGATAGCGTCGCGGCCCTGGCCGTGGAGATCGCCGAAGAAACTGTTCTTCCACCCGCTGAACGGGAAATACGCCATGGGCGCGGCCACGCCAATGTTGATGCCGATATTGCCCGCCGGCGCCTCGTAGCGGAAGCGGCGTGCCGCCGATCCGCTCGAGGTGAACAGCGATGCCTGATTGCCGTAGGCGCTGCGTTCGAGGAAAGCCAGCGCTTCGTCCAGATCACCAGCGTGCACCAGGCTGAGCACCGGACCAAAAATTTCCGTGTCCGTGATCTCGCTGGTCGCCGGCACATCGTCAAGGATCGTCGGCTTCACGAAGTTTCCTGATTCGTATTTCGGAATCTTCGCACCGCGTCCGTCGAGCAGAACTCTTGCGCCCTGCTTCTCGCCGACGCCGATCAGCGACTCGATGCGTTCCTTGCTCTGCGGTGTAATCACGGGCCCCATCTGCACGCCTTCTTCGAGCCCGTTGCCGACGCGGAGTTTCGAGGCGGCATCGGCGATTGAATCTCTGAATGTTCGCTGCGCTTCCCCGATCGTCACCGCGACCGATACGGCCAGGCAGCGCTGCCCGGCGCACCCGAATGCGCTGTCGCCGATGATCTGCGTGGCCATCGGCATGTCGGCATCCGGCAGAACGATCACATGATTTTTGGCCCCGCCCTGGCACTGGCAGCGTTTCCCCTTCTCCGCCGAGCGGGCATAGATGTAGCGCGCCACTGGCGTCGAGCCAACAAAGCTGATGGCGCGAACTTTCGGATGATCGATGAGGGCGTCAACCGCCGCCTTGCCACCGTTGATCAGACTGACAACGCCTTTCGGCAGCCCGGTCTTTTCGAGCAGTTGATAGATGTAGCGCATGGTCAGCGGCACGCGCTCGCTGGGTTTCAGAATGAAGGTGTTGCCGGTGGCGATCGCGTAGGGCAAATACCAGAACGCGATCATGCCCGGAAAATTGAAGGGCACGATTGCTGCAGCCACGCCGAGCGGCTGGCGGATCATCAGCTCGTCGATGCCGCGCGCCACGTCTTCCAGGTTGTAGCCCTGCATCATCATGGGGATGCCGCAGGCCACTTCGACATTTTCGATGGCGCGCCGCATCTCGGCTTTGGCTTCCCCGAAGGTCTTCCCGTTTTCCAGCGTGATGAAGCGGGCGATTTCGTCAATATGTTCTTCGAGCAGCATCTTGAGCTTGAACAGAGGCTGGATGCGGTCTTCTGGCGGAGTGCGCCGCCACTCAGGAAATGCGGCCGCGGCGGCTTCTACGGCGGCGTTCACGTCGGCCGCAGCGGCCAGCGGAACGCTGGCCAGAACCTCGCCGGTCGCAGGATTGACGACATCGCGCCATTCCGACGCACCCGATTCAGCCCATTGGCCGTTGATGTAGTTGGTGAGCCGGCTGATTGGAGGTGCGGCTATGCTCATGGTGATGCCTCAGCTGTCGCGAAGATTCGGTTGTCAGTATTCAGTACCCAGTACTCAGTTGTCAGTTCACAGTTGCCATTAATATCCCAGCCGCAGCCACCATTATATGGGCCAGTACTGGCCACTGAGTACCGAGTACTGGGTACTGAGTACTGCTTCACACCAGCTGCGCAACCGCGCCTTTCTGGCTGCACACGGTCGCGATCGCTGACTCCAGCACGTCAAGTCCTTCGTCCATCTGCTCGTCAGTGATGACCAGTGGGACCAGCACGCGGATGACGTTGGAGTAAGAGCCGGCCGTGATGGTGATCAGGCCATGTTCGTAGCAGTACTGAGTGATTTTCTTTGTCTCATCGGAGGCCGGCGCTTTTGTTTCTTGCGACTGCACCAGTTCGATGGCCTGCATGCCGCCCAGGCCGCGCACGTCGCCGACGATCGGCCAGCGGCGCTGCCAATCGCGAGCGCGGCGCTGAAAGCGGTCGCCAAGTTCGTTGGCACGAGTCAGCAGATTCTCGCGCTCAAACAAGTCGAGCACAGCCAGCGCAGCCGCGCAGGAAAGCGGATTGCCAGCGAAGGTTCCGCCAAGACCGCCGACCGCGGGAGCATCCATGATTTCGGCGCGACCGGTGACGGCGGCGAGCGGCAGCCCTCCGCCAAGCGACTTCGCCGTCACCAGAATATCCGGCTCGATGCCGTAACGTTCGCTGGCAAACAGCGCGCCCGTGCGCCCGAAACCAGACTGGATCTCATCCGCGATAAAGAGGATGCCATGCTTGTGGCAGAGATCAATCAGAACCTTGAAATAATCCGGCGGCGGGGCGATGAATCCGCCTTCTCCCAGAACCGGCTCGGCGATCACCGCGGCGACTTCTTCGTTCGCCACCACGCGCTTGAACGTATCTTCGAGATGGCGCGCGCAGTAGAGATCGCACGATGGATACTTCATCGAGTAGGAGCAGCGGTAGCAGTAGGCAAACGGGACCCGGTATACCTCGCCGGGAAACGGAGCGAATCCGGCCTTATAAGGATGCGTCTTGCTGGTGAGGGCCAGCGTCATCATCGTGCGGCCGTGGAATGCGTCTTCGAACGCAATGATGCCGGGGCGCTTGGTATAGGCGCGGGCGATCTTGACCGCGTTTTCCACGGCCTCGGCGCCGCTGTTCACGAAGATCGTTTTCTTGGCGAACGTGCCCGGAGTCACTTCGTTCATGCGCTCGGCAAGGCGGACGTAGCTCTCGTAAGGCGTAACCTGCACGCATGTGTGCAGGAAGTGGTCGAGCTGGTCCTTCACGGCTTCGACGACGGCGTCGCGCCGGTGGCCGGCATTGGCGCAGCCAATGCCACCGGCGAAATCGAGATAGCGGTTGCCGTCGACATCTTCGAGCCAGGCGCCTTCGGCCTTGGCCACGTAGATGGGCGTGCCGTGAGAAAGGCCGCGGGGCACGGCTTTCGCGCGGCGCTCGGAGAGGGCCTTCGACTTCGGGCCCGGGATGGGAGTATGCAGTTGAATAGTAGGCATCGTAAATTTCCAGTTGCCAGTTGCCGGTTGCCGGTTGCCAGTAAGTCAGCTCATGCCGGGATCGATCTACTGGCGACTGGCTACTGGCAACTGTTCTTCAGTACCAGCCGATCGGCGCTTCGTTCAGGTTGATGTGAACCTGCTTGGTTTCCAAATATTCTTCGATACCCAACGGGCCAAGTTCGCGGCCGAAACCGGATTGCTTGAAGCCGCCCCACGGCGCTTCGACATACGTCGGCTGCATGTGGTTGACCCAGACAATTCCGGCGCGCAGAGCCTTCACGGCGCGTATGGCTTTGAAAATGTCGCGCGTCCAGACCGCGGCGGCGAGGCCGTACGGAGAATCGTTGGCAATCTTCATGGCGTCTTTTTCATCTTCGAACGGAATCACGGCGGCAACCGGACCAAAAATCTCTTCGCGGGCGATGCGGGCGCTGTTCGACACGTCGTAGAAAATTGTCGGCTGCACGTAGTAGCCCTTGGCGAATTTCTCAGGGCGTCCACCGCCGGAGGCCAGCTTGGCTTCCTTCTTGCCGATTTCGAGATACGAATTGACTCGATCGTACTGCTCCTTGCTCACCAGCGGACCCATCTTGGTTTCGCGCTCGAGCGGCGGGCCGAGTTTGATTCTCTTCGCTTTTTCGGTCATGGCCTCGACAAACTTCTTGTAGATGGATTTCTGCACCAGGATGCGGCTGCCCGCCGAGCAGACTTCGCCTTGATTGATGAAGACCCCGAACAGGGCGCCATCGATGGCGGCTTCGAAATCGGCGTCGGCGAAAAAGATGTTGGGCGACTTGCCGCCGAGTTCGAGCGTGACGCGCTTCACCGTATCGGCAGCTTGTTTAACGATGATCTTCCCGACGGCTGCGCTGCCCGTGAAGGCGATTTTGTTGACGTCGGGATGCTGCACGATGGGAGCGCCGCAGCTTTCGCCGAAACCAGTGACGATGTTGACCACGCCGGGCGGCAGACCGCAGTCTGCAAAGTGTTTGGCGAATTCGAGCGCGGTAAGCGGGGTCTGCTCGGCGGGCTTGAGGACGCAGGTACAGCCAGCGGCTATCGCCGGTGCCAGTTTCCATGCGGCCATCAGCAGAGGATAGTTCCAGGGAATGATCTGGCCCGCCACGCCGACGGGTTCTTTGAGCGACAGGCTCAGCGCATTGTCGGGGACCGGATTCACCTGGCCCGTCACTTTGGTGGCGAGGCCGCCGTAGTATTCGAAGCAGGTCGCGACATCGTTGAGATCGTACTCGGCTTCAACGATAGGTTTTCCCGTGTTGCGGCATTCGAGTTCGGCAAGCGCGGAAAGATGCTGCCGAACCTTGTCAGCTAAGCGGAAGAGCACCCGTCCGCGTTCTTGCGCCGTGGTGGTCGCCCACGGGCCCTCCTCAAATGCGGCCTTGGCGGCGGCGACGGCACGGTTCACATCTTCGGCTGATGCGTCAGGAACTTGGGCGATGATTTCTTCGGTCGAGGGATCGTAGACGGGGAATGTCTTCGCCGACTTGCTCGCGACCCATTCGCCGTTGATGAACATTTGGTAAGTCTTCACGTCGGTTTTGACTCCGCCAAGCATAAACCCTCCACGAATCGGTTTGTGTGGGGACGGGCGCCCCCGCCCGTCCATGCCGAGCGAAGCTCGGCAGCTTTTTCACTCCCTAATCATTGTCGAGCTGCGCTCGACCGGACAGCCGAGGACAGCTGTCCCTACTCGGACCTTGCGTTTCCTAAGTCCGTCGCTTCAACTCCGGTGGCCTGTGTTACCTTGCGCCGTCCGTAAACAAAAAAGAAAAATGCGGCCAGTCCGATGAAGAACAGCGTGCCGCCCACCATCCAAATCTCGTACCACAACAGCGACGAGATTTGCTGCGCCGGGAAGAACACCATTGCGATCCCGAGAATCGTGGTCAAAAATCCGCTCACCCCTGCAACCAACATCGTTGCTCTGCCGTATTGCCCCTGAGGTGTCGATTCCGTCACGGCAAACTTCACCAGCGCACCGAACATGTAGACGAAGGGCACGAGCTGCAACACCACGGCGAGCGACAGCAGTTTCTGAAATGTTTCCTGCACCCCGGCTCCAGTGAAATTCAAAATCACCAGAACTGCAGAAACGATTCCCTGCAAGATCAGCGCTGCGTACGGTGTTCTGTAGCGCGGGTGCACATTTCCGAGCCAGCTCGGCATGTAGGAATCGAGTCCCGCAACGAACGGAATACGGGCCGAACCACCCATCCAGGCCGAGCCGATACCGGCGATCGACAAACTGAGCAGAAGCGCAAAAGGAATGGTGATCCAGCCAACACCCACGCGACCGGCCATGTGCGTGACCGCCTGCACGATCCCTTGCAGCACATTGACACTTTTCCCCACCGCGATCAGCAGCGTCAGGGTTGCTCCCACATAGAGAGCCCCCGAGATGACGCCGCCCCAGGCAACCGCTCCCGGAAGAGTGCGGCGAGGGTCCTTAATTTCGTCGCCCATGACGGATGCGAGTTCCAGGCCGACGAGGCCGAAGCAGATTACGCCGAATGAGTTCAGCACGAACTTGGGGTTGGCGGGGATGGCGAAATCGGCTGCAGTCAGCGTGGTTCCGAAATGTGTCCAGATCACAATGCCGAGGCCGATCAGAACCGCGGCGGCGACGAAGGTTCCAATCGCACCGAGGTTGTTGATCCACTTGCCCACGCCGAGGCCGAGAATATTGAACAGCGTGAGCAAAGCCAATAGCGCGAGCGAAGTCGTCGAAGCAAAGAGTTTGTTATCGGCCAGTCCTTGATGTCCGGGGCCGAGTACGTAGACCGACACACCGACGAAGTACAGCATCACCGTCGGTACGTAAAGCATGTTGTTGGTCCAGTAGCACCAGCCGGAAAGAAACCCGTGGAAATCGCCAAAAACCTCCTTAGCCCAGAGATATACACCGCCCTCGCCGGGATAACGGTGCGCGAGCTCGATGACCGCGATGCCCTGCGGCCAGAAGAAAAGCAAAAGTGAGATGATCCACAGCCAGACGGTGACCCCGCCGTTCGCTGCAATCGAGGGGACGACGTTCAGGTTGAATACGGCGACAACGAAAAGCAACACCAGATCGCGTCGCCCGAGGGCGCGGATCAGGTGCGGCTGGGCGGCGGATTGGGGGGTCGCAGACACTAGTTATCAGTCTTCAGTCGTCAGTCGTCAGTCGTCAGTGTGGTGAACTGGCTGATGACTGACAACTGACGACTGATTCTCACGTTGCTGGCTGCCCCACCCTTCGCGGTTTTCGAAGGGTGGGATGACTTTGCTCTCAATGTGCCACTTCGGCCGGGACGCGTTCGCTGCGCTCCTGCTGGGCTTTCGCCAGAGACGCGGCAACGTCGTCAAACGCCGCCAGATGCTCGTTAATGTCGGCTTCGGTGTGTTGAACCGAGATCGTCCACTGCTCATCCCACCAGTAGGGCTGAGGCATCACGCCGCGGTTGACCATGCCGAACCAGTAATGGCGCCACAGATCCACATCAATCACCGTCCAGTCGCGATAGTTGACGATTTCTTTGGGATACAGCATCAGCGCGCCATTGGCGCCGGCTTGCACGATATAAGCCTGCAGGCCGACTTTCGCGATGGTCTTGCGATAGCCATCCGCCAGCTTCTTACTCAGTTTGTCGACCCGAGCGTAATTCTCGCGGGTGAGGACTTCGCGGAACGTCGCCAATCCTGCAGCCATCGAGACGGGATTCGTGTTGTAGGTCCCACCGTGGAAGACCTTGTGCTGCGAGATAAGGTCCATCACCGATTTGCTCGCGCCGAAAGCAGCCAGCGGGAAGCCTCCGCCGATGGACTTCGCCAGGCAGATCATGTCGGGCATAACGCCGAAATATTCGCTGGCGCCTCCCCAGCAAAGTTTGGCGCCGGTTTTGACTTCGTCGAAGATCAGCAGCGCGCCGTTTTTCGTGGCGATCTCGCGCAAGCCTTTCAGGAAACCGGGTTGCGGCATGCAGAGGCCAACATTCATCAAAATCGGTTCAAGAATGATGGCGGCGATTTCCCCAGGATTTTCCTTGAAGCGGCGCTCGACGGTGGCGAGGTCGTTGAACGTGGCGACGAGCACGTTCGCCACGGCAGACTTGGGTACGCCCAGACCGCCGGGCACCGCCGTCGGATTATGCACGTCGCCGAAATCCGGAGCGTGCGGCTTCACGCTGACCAGAGCACTGTCGTGCAGGCCGTGATAAGCGCCTTCGAACTTGACGATCTTGTCGCGCCCGGTGGCGGCACGCGCCAGCCGAATCGCGTGCATGGTGGCTTCGGTCCCGCTGTTGCCGAAGCGGCACATCTCGACCGGAAAGCGGTTGCAGATTTCTTCCGCCAGTTCCCATTCCATGTCATGGGGCATGCCGTACATGGTTCCGGTAGAAAGCCGCTTCTCGACGGCCTTCATCACGGCAGGATGGCAGTGCCCGGCCATGAGCGCGCCGAAGGTCAGGTTGTGGTCAATATATTCGTTGCCGTCGAGATCGCGGAACTTGCTGCCGCTGGCCTCCTTCACGAAGATCGGCCAGGGGTCGTAGGCGCGATAGTTGCTGGCCACGCCCAGAGGAATGCGTTTGAGATTCTTCTTGTGCGCTTCGGCGGATCTAGGAGTGCGGCGCTCGAAGGTCGAGAGTTCCTTCTGCAGATCGGGGTACATCGAGATTCTCCGGGGATGCTCAGGCCCGGCAAGCGGGCCATTAGAATTCCGGGACGGCGGGCCGTCCCGGATGTATTTCTTAGTCTAGTCCTTGCAAGCTAATAGAAGAACTTCAAAGCAAACTGCAATAGCCGTGGATCTCCGGCTGATGTGATCTTGCCAAATCCCGACAGGCCGTCCTGGTAGTGGCCGTCCGGGTTCGAGAAGTTCGTGCGGTTGAAGACATTGAAGATCTCGGCACGGAACTGCAAATACCTGGTCTCGCTCAGAGGAATCTTCTTATGCACCGAGAAATCCCAATCGACAAGTCCCGGGCCGCAGCAGAGTGTGCGTTGTGTGCCGTTGTTGAAGCTGCCGTAGGGCGGATCGGAGAACTGGTTGTAGTTGAGGTAGAAACCTCCAGTTTTCTTGGGATTCAGAATTTGCAGCGGACCGTTCAAGCTGGGAGCCTCGGTCCCCAGGAAGAAAAGGCTGTTGATCAGCTCGTTGTCGTCCTCGGTATCGAGACGGATGGGGAATCCGCTTTGGAATTGCGTAATCCCGGAAACCTCCCAATCGTTGACCACCCTGCCGGCGAAGCCCTGGCGCTTGGCAATAGGCAGCTCCCAGTCGTAGGAGATTACGAAGCGCTGCTTGGAGTTGAACAGAGAGAGGCCTCGGCTGGTGCGGTAGTTGAAGGGATTCAGAGTTTCTTCAAACGTGGAACCGTCGTCGATCGACTTGCTATAGGTATAGGCGGCCTGAAACTGCAGGCCGTGAGAGAAACGCTTTTGCAGCATCATCTCCAGTGCGTTGTAGTTGGAGTTGGCGATGGTGTCTTCGGCGAAGATGTCGGTGAAGACGGGAACACCGTCCACGGGACAGCCGGTACCAGGGGTGGCAGGTGGGCCAGTAGGATTACAGTTGGGCGAGGAGTAGGGACGGAGACCAACCATGTTCAGCGCTGGGTTCCCCGGGCCATACTGTGCCACTGATCCGTAAGGCATGTGAAGCGTATAACCTGTGGGAACGCTGTTTGCGGGCAAAATCCACTGGCTGTCCTCCACCGTTGGGCCGCAACCATAGGCGCTGCTGAGCGCGTCCGGAATGCCAGCGTTTTGTTGCAAGTAGTACTGCGATATGTTGTACATATCCAGGCAGGTCTGGGGCGTGGAGGGATTGATGTCGTGACTGGCCAGCAAGCGATGGCCCTGGGATCCGACATAGCCAATCTGCAACATGGTGCTGGCGCTCAGCTCGCGCTGGATGGTGAGGTTGTACTGAGTGGTGTACTGCGAGCGCAGGTGCGGTCCGAATTCGCCGTAAAGAAGGATAGGGCGAAACAGGGACAAATCGGTTTGCGCGCTTTTCGTGGGGGTGATGATGCCGCCGAAAGGATTAGGCGTTGGGATGTAGTTCGTACTCAGCTGACTCACGAAGGGCGTGTTGAAAAGAGTATCGGAGAGCGAAGAGCTGCCGCCAAAAGGAGGCTCCGCGCCGAACTGGGCCAAAACCAGCTCTTCGATCGGGTTATAAAAAAGACCCCAGCCGGCGCGAATGCTGGTTTTGCCATTGCTTCCGAACAGCTTTGCCATGGGGCCACTCTTAAAATCCGGACTGTAAGCTATACCAATGCGTGGGGCGAAAGACTTGTAATAGGTTGAAGTCAAGCCGGCGGGGACGCCGGGATCGCCCGGAACAACCAAGCCTGTCGGTGCAGTACCGGTATTGGCGCAAGTGGGACCTGCCACGTTATTCGGCGGGTTTTCCCAGTAGGTCGCGCTGGTCGTGATTCCGCAGGGGTACACCGTGGAATTTTGTCCGGGCCGGAAGGTTTCGACGTGGCCGCTGATGTCGGTGGGAGGAGGAGTCAATTCCCAGCGCAAACCGTAGTTCAAGGTCAGGTTAGGCTTGATCTTCCAACTGTCCTGGACGAACGGATACACCGCCGTACTGCGAATATCTTCGCGCTGCCCAGAGCCCTGAACATAAGTGTCGTTCAGTCCCAGCAGGAACTCGGCGTATTGGTCGCCGTCGCTGGGAACGATCGCATTGGGACCGCTGTTGTTGAAGGTGAAATAGCCATTTACGTCGAAGTAGTAGTACTGGTCGAAGCGGGCGCGGCGGATATCCACGCCAAACTTGTAGGTGTGGTTGCCTTTCACCCAGGTGAGGCCATCGGACCATTGGAAGCTGTTGCCGACCTGAGGAAGTGTCCCCTCCCAATTGTTGCCAAACTGCGCGCCTCCAGAGATGGAGACGTAGGGAACACCCGTCAGGTTGGAAGGCAACCCCGGCGTAATGCCCAGCTTGGGCAACGTGCCGAATTTATTCTGGATGAAGGCGGAATCCGAAAGTCCGGTAAAGCAATACTGGGGGGCGACCGTTCCGGAGCAGGAGGACGTGACCAGGTTCGTAGTCTGGGGCTTCAAGTACCCGAGTTGGCCCTCGCGCATGTAGGTGAAGTGGGCCTCGTTGACCAGGGAGTTACCAATGGTCCAGGTATGAGTGAAGTTCCACTGCTGATTGCGAAGGTTGAAGTAGTTTCCGAAGCCGGGAACGGTGGCGCCAGCTTCCTCGAAAGTATTGTAGGGCAACAGCTGACGGCCGTCATTGAAGTAGTAATAAGCTGTTAAGCTCTGATGATCGTTGATGCGGTGATCGAAGCGGGCCGTAAACTGGTCGGCGTTGTCGGTCCCCACCGGGACGACCTGGTTTTGGTTGGTCCCGATGTTAGCAGCAGGAACGAACTGCTGAAGTAAATTGGCGGCTACGGGATCCTGACATTGCACAGGAATGACGCCTGTGGGGAAAATGGACGCCCACGGAACACCGGGCCCCGGAGCTACCCCGCCGATGGCGGGTGACAGGATCGCGTTCAGGCAGGTAACTCCGCCTGCCGACCGTTGGCTCAAGGTTTGGGACACCAGCGCGTCACTGCTGGAGATGTTGCCGGCAAATCCGCCAGCGGCGGCAGAAGCCACCGAAGAGAAGTCCCCACCGAATTCCCCGGTGGGCGAGGTCAGCGATGGCTGGCCGGTCGGAACGTTCAGCAACTGCCCGGGCTGCCCATCACGGATCCGGCGCCCTTCATACGACAAGAAGAAAAAAGTGCGGTCTTTCCTGATCGGACCACCGAATGTGGCGCCAAACTGATTCTGATTGAGCTGTGGCTTGGTTGTGTCAGGATAGCCGCGCGCATCCAGAATCGTGTTGCGGAAATATTCATAGACATTTCCGTGAAAAGCATTGGTTCCAGACTTGGTGATCACGTTAACCACGGAACCGGAGTTGCGGCCGTATTCCGCGTCGAAGGTATTGGTGATGACCCGAAACTCTTCGACGGCATCGGGAGTCGGTTGGATGGTGGGGGTATTGACGAACTGGTCGTTGGCGTCGCCACCGTTGACACTGAAGTTGTTGGCGCGGGTGCGTCCGCCGTTGACAGAGACGGATCCAGCATCGCTGCTGCCGGCGAACAGGCTGCCGCTCGATCCCAGCTGCGCCTGCACGCCGGGCTGAAGCTGCAGGAATTGGTAAGTATCCCGCGTGTTCAAAGGCAGTTCATTTACGGAACGGTCGTTGATGACCGCGCCCAGTTGCGTGCTGGTGGTGTCAATCTGCGGCGCTTCCGAAGTAACGTCCACAACTTCCTGCGTGCCGCCGATCTGCAGGACTGAATCCAGTGTCAGCACCTGGTTTACTTGGAGGATCAAATCCTTCTGCACGTTCTTCTTGAAACCGGTGAGTTCGAAGCTGGCCTGGTACGTTCCCGGCACAACGCTCACGAAGGAATAGTCGCCGCTCTCGTTGGTCTGCCCTTCCCGGCTGACACCTGTGGCTTGATTGGTGAGCGTGACCTTCACACCAGCCAGCACCGCGCCTGAGGGATCTGACACGCGGCCCATAATTCGGCCGGTGGCGCCTTGGGCAGCCATCAAGGTTGGGAACAGAAGGCAAATTACCACCAGCGGGCAAAGCAGCATCCAACGGGTTCGCAGCGACATGGAACCTCCAGACCTCCGGGAGTTGTTGTTTTTTCTTGAATGCGACGGCTTGTGTTTACCCACAACCTTGCTATAATTCCGGAAGGTTAGGCCTTACTATAATTGTGTAAGGTTAGTGAACTGGGGCGGGGACTGTCAAGCGGAAAAAATATCTCCTTGCCATCGAAGAATCTCTAGGCGGGCGGCTGATCACCATGAAACGGCCCGGCGCGGAACCCTATTTGAAGATCGGAGAAGTGGCGAAGATGGTGGGCATCTCGCCGTCGGTGATCCGTTCCTGGGAGAGCCTGGGCCTGGCGCGCCCGCGGCGCACCGCGAGCCAATACCGGCTGTACACGCGGGAAGACGTGACCCAACTGAAGCGGGCCCGCTTTCTGCGCAAGGTGCGGGGCCTCAACGCAGCCGCCATCGTGCAGCTGCTGAGGCGCGAGGGAAAGATACAGCCGGCGGGCGATGGCAGCGCCGGGGTCATCGGAGCCCATCTGCGGCAATTGCGGGCACGGCGCCGGCTCTCGCTCGCCCAGGTGGCGCGGGCCGCGGGAATTTCCGTAGGCTTTCTGAGTGCGCTGGAGCGTTCTCAAATGAGCGGCTCGGTTGGAACTTTGCGCAAGCTGGCGCGGTTTTACAAGACCAACATTCTGGATTTCTTCAATGCCGGGGGGACCACAACCCGGCAGATCCGCCCGGCGGAACGCAAGGTACTCGAGGCCGGCACGGGCGTACGCATGGAATTGCTGGCGTGGGGCAACACCACCATGGAACCTCATCTCTTCCGGATCGCGCCCGAAGCCGGCAGCGGCGACCCTTACACTCATGAAGGAGAAGAATTCATTTACGTCTTGCGCGGAGAGCTGGCGATCACGCTCGACGGAGAAGAGCACCGGCTGAAGCCTGGCGATAGCTTTTATTTTGAGAGCGCGATTCCCCATCGCTGGAGGAATCCTGGGCGCGGGGAAACTCAGGTCTTGTGGGTGAACACTCCGCCTACGTTTTGAATCGGAGTTGGCAAACACGAAGAGATAGTGGAGCAGTCCGCCATCCGCGGACAGCCCATGGGAGGAAAGATGAACCGTCAACCAATTCGGCATTTGCTGCTGGTGCTGGCGCCGCTGTTGTTCATCGGATCATGCTCGAAGAAGACGCCCACCCTCAACCTCCTGGTATGGGAAGGCTACGCTGATCCTTCGTTCGTCCAGGCGTTCGAGGAACAGAATCACTGCAAGGTCTCGGCCTCGTACATGGGATCGAGTGATGAACTGGTGGCCAAGCTGCGTGGCGGCAGCGCCGGCAATTATGATGTCATTTCTCCGTCCAGCGATGTGGCGACGGCGATCGCTGCGGCCGGACTGGCTGCGCCGCTCGATCTCGCGAACATTCCGAGCTATAGCCAGCTTTCCCCCCAGCTTACTTCCTTGCCGCTGGTGCGCGCCAACGGTCAGGTGTACGGCGTGCCCTTCATGTGGGGGCCAAACCCGATCATCTACGACACGACCGTTTTCCCGGCGCCTCCGGATTCGTGGAACGTGATGTGGGATGCGAAATACAAGGGAAAGATTTCTGTGTGGGACGATCTCTCCACCGTCTACATGGCGGCGCAGGTGCTCGGTTACGACAAGCCCGATCCCTCGCAACTCTACAACTTGAGCGACGAACAATTGGAGGCGGTGAAGAAAAAGCTGTTAGAGTTGAAACCCAATATCAGAAAGATGTGGTCGACGGGCGGTGAGCTGACCAATCTGTTTGAGAATCACGAAATCGCCATCGCCATGGGCTGGCCGCTCAACACCGCCGACTTGAAGAAAGCCGGCTTTCCTGCCGGCGAGACGATTCCGAAGGAAAACACCACCGGCTGGATCGATCATCTCATGATCACGGCGGGCAGTGACAATAAGGAACTGGCGCACAAGTTTCTGGAGTACATGGTGGAAGCCAGGACGCAGAAGCTCGTGACCGACAAGACGCATTACGTTCCGGCGAATCCTCAGGCCGGACAGTTCATGACGCCGGACGAGGTAAAGACCCTGCACCTGGATGATGTGGACAGCTACCAGAAGCACATCTATTTCTGGCAGAGTGTCCCGCGGCGGGCCAAGTATAACGAGATCTGGAACGACGTGAAGGCGGCGCAATAGCTCGTCTGTCCGTACCGACATCGCTGAGCGAACACGACCAATGACCTCCTCAACCATTCCCACCAGCGCGGCTGCCCCGAGCGAGCAGGCCACGGAGAGACCTACCCTGCTCAGCATTCGCAATGTGGCCAAGGCATTTGGCCGCAATGTGGTGCTGCGAAATATTTCTCTGGAGATTGCCGAGGGCGAATTTCTGACCATTCTCGGGGAAAGCGGCTCGGGGAAGACGACCCTGCTGCGGATTATTGCCGGCTTTGAGAGCGCGACTTCGGGCGAACTTTGGATGGGAGCCGAGCGGCTGGGCAATCAGCCTCCCTACCGTCGCCGCGTCAACACTGTGTTTCAGCACTACGCGCTCTTTCCTCACCTGACCGTCGAACAGAACGTCGCCTACGGTCTGCGGGTAGCGAAGCGGCCGGAAGCCGAAATCAACCAGCGCGTGGCGGAGTCGCTCGACAAGGTGAAGATGACGGCGCACGCCAAGACAAAGCCGTCGAAGATCAGCGGTGGCCAGCAGCAGCGCGTGGCGCTGGCGCGCGCCCTGGTGAACCGGCCACGGATGCTCCTCCTGGACGAACCGCTTTCGGCGCTGGACGCCAACCTGCGCCGCCAGATGCAGGTCGAACTGAAATCGCTGCAGCGGGAAGTGGGCATCGCTTTCGTCTTCGTCACTCATGATCAGGAAGAAGCGATGGTGATGTCGGACCGGATCGCCTTGCTGCGCTCGGGCGAACTGGAGCAGGTGGCCACGCCGCGCGAGATTTACAGCCGTCCGGTCACCGCTTATGTGGCGCAGTTCATCGGGCACACGAACCTGCTCGAAGGGTCAGCTCAAGGCGGCGTGGTGCGCTGTGGAACGCTTTCCTGGCCGGCATCGTTGCCCGATGGGCCGGTTCTGTTTTCCCTTCGGCCGGAGCACGTTCGCGTGGGAGGCACAGCCGTGAGCGGCGCTGTACGAGCGCGCGGCCGGGTTCTCCATCAGGCGTTTCACGGCGCCACCGAGTTGATCCGCGTGCAGTGTGCCGGCGGATTAGTTCTGGTCGTGAGAACCGCAAGCGGGAGCGCGCTGCAAAACGAAGTCGAGCTTGAATTCTCCGCGTCGGATGCGGTGCTGGTGCGCGAATCTCCTGAAAGGATTTAATGTTTTCCCGAGCCTACAAAACGGCTGTGACTGTGCCCCCGCTGGCCTGGGTCGCGGTGTTTCTGCTGGTGCCGTATCTGCTGATGTTCTGCTACAGCTTCTGGGCGGTTTCGCCGTCCCAGACCATCGTTCATGCCTGGAATTTCGCCAATTACGAAGAACTGCTGCAGAAGCCCGTGTACTGGCAGACGCTTTTGCGCTCGATGTGGATCGCGGCCCGCGTCATGCTGTTTTCGCTTTTACTGGGATATCCGCTGGCATATTTTCTCTCGTTCTATGCCGGCAAGCGGAAAGATCTGCTTTACCAGATGGTGATCATTCCCCTCTGGGTCAGTTATCTGGTGCGCGCGTACGCCTGGAAAACGATTCTCGGCGCGGACGGGGTACTGAACACGTCGCTGCAGTACGCGCATCTGATCAGTCATCCGCTTGATTTTCTGCTTTACAGCCCATTCGCGGTCGTGTTGACCCTGACTCACATCTACACGCCCTTCGCGTTCCTGCCGATTTACGCCGCGCTCGAGCATATTCCGCGCAATCTGGTGGAAGCGTCGCATGACCTGGGCGCAACTCCAGCGCAAACCTTCTGGAAAGTAATCTTCCCGCTGTCGATTCCCGGCGTTCTGGCCGGCGCAACGTTCGCCTTCGTGCTCAGTCTGGGCGATTTTCTTGCGCCGCTGCTGCTGGGTGGACCGAGCGGCATCATGATCTCGAACATCGTGGTCAGTTTGTTCGGCGCGGCCTATAACTGGCCCCTGGGTGCGGCGATTTCGCTCGCGATGCTGGTGCTGGTGGTGAGCCTGCTGTTCTTCTCGGAGCGGCTGGAAAAGAGGTGGAGCTTCTCGTGAGCGCGACAGCCAATTCCCCGCGTTCACGCTGGCTGCTCGCGCATGCCGCGGTGGTGTTCGGATTCCTGTATCTGCCGATCGCTGTCCTTATTCTGTATTCCTTCAATGGGCAAGGAGTCGGAGGATTTCCGCCGCGCAATCTCACTCTCGATTGGTATCGCATGTTGTTCGCCGACGGCGCGATCTGGGATTCGGTGTTTAACAGCCTGCAAGTGGCGTTTGCCGCCATGGCCATTTCCCTGATGTTCGGTGTCCCGGCGGCGCTCGCGCTCGACCGGGCACAGTTTCCCGGCAAAGCCCTTTTCCGCCGGCTGGTGCTGTTGCCGCTCATTCTGCCGGGAATCATCACCGGTCTCTCGCTCCTGATGCTGTTCAATCTGGCGAGCCTCAAGCTCAGCCTGCTGACCATCACGCTGGGCCACGGGACGGCGCTGATCTCGGTAGCGACGACGGAAGTTTTTGCCGGTTTGCAGAAACTGGATCGGGCGCAGGAAGAAGCCTCGCTCGACTTGGGCGCCAACTACTGGCAGACATTCTGGCGGGTGACCGTGCCGAACCTGAAGCTGTCGATCATCGGAGCGGCGTTGCTGATCTTCACCCTCTCGATGGATGAGATCGCCGTCAGCTTCTTCCTTATCGGCCGCGACAATACACTGCCCCTGGAAATTTGGGGACGCCTGCGCCGCGGCATCACGCCGGAGATCAACGCCGTATCAACCATAATCTTCGTTTTCTCGCTGGTGACCATCGTTTTCTGGTATCGCCTGCGCGTGCGCAGCGAGGGCGGTGCTGACTTGGGCGCGGAATTGCTGGAGACTTCGGAGGAGGCCTGACGTGAGCGCGAATCGCAGGGATTTCATCAAGTTCGTGGTGGCCGGCGCAGTGACCGCAGGATGCCCGCTCGACCTTTCGTTGGTGGCGGCGCAAACCGGAGAAGCGAGTGACAACCACGCCGCCAACGTCGACGGCGAGGACAATCGCATCTGCCACCAGGTGCGCGACGGCAAGATCTTCTCCCGTCCTCCAGCTTTGGCCAAGCACGATGTCGTGATTGTGGGCGGAGGCATGAGCGGGCTGGCGGCAGCGCATCACCTTCAGCATCGCGATGTATTGCTGCTCGAAAAGGAACCGCACTGGGGCGGCAACGCCTACGCCATGGAATACGAAGGCTCCGCTTACGCAACCGGCTCTGCCTTTATCTGGTCCGATTCCGAGGCATTCACCTTCGCCAGGGAAATCGGCCTGGACCCGCTGCCGGTGAACTGCCCCGATGGCAGCATCATCAGGGGCGAATTCGTGCCCGATACCTGGGGCGATGGGCTGAACAAGCTGCCGTATCCTCCGATCGCTCGCGAGAGCTTCAAGAAATTCAAGAAAGAGATGCTCTCCATTGATGTCGAGAAGCGCGCCACGGAGTTGTACAACCTTCCCTTTTCCAGCTTCACGAAGCTGTACGCGCCCGAGATCAAGCAGTGGTGGGACACATTCGGCCCCTCCAATTGGGGCGCGACTACCGACGAAACCGCGGCAGCATTGGCCATCAGCGAATTTCAGGATGTGGTCGGTCAGAGCTATTCCGACCCTCGTTACACTTGGCCGGGTGGCTTAGGCGCGATCACGAAGAAGCTTGCCGAAATTCTTCAACCCGCGTTAGGCGATCGCATGCAGACGGGCGCAACCACCGTAGCCGTGGTCCCGGGCAAAGAAGATGTTCAAGTGACTTACATGTCGGGCGCGGAGTTGAAGACTGTGTCTGCCAGAGCGGTCATCATGGCGACGCCGAAGTTCATCACGCGGCGCATTGTGGAAGGCCTTCCCGACCGGCAAAGCCGCGCCATGCAGCAGATTCGCTATGCCCCGTATTGCGTGGTAAACCTGATCTTCGATAAACCGGTGTTCAACAAAGGATACGACACCTGGTGCCCGGGCAACACGTTCACGGATTTCATCGTCGCCGACTGGGTTGTTCGCAAGAAGTCCGGCTACAAGCAGAAGTACAACATCCTGAGCTGCTACACGCCCATGAAGGAAGAAAACCGCGGTTCTCTGTTGACCGAGAGTGGCGCGCGCAAAATCGCCGCCAACGTGCTGCGCGATTTTCAGAAGCTCACGCCCGAAACCAACGTCGATCCGGTGGAAGTGCACATCTACCGCCGCGGACATCCCATGTATATGTCCACACCCGGGCTCTATACCGAGGTGCAGCCGCTGGTCCGGCAGCCGATGGATCGTGTCTTCTTCGCCAACACCGACTCGCAAGGACCGGAGTCAACCACCAACGAGGCCATCGTCGCGGCACGACGAGCCGTGCGGCAGGCCGAAGCGCGGCTGGCGGGAACGCCGGCGGGAAAGCAGACTGCGATGGTGGGCTAGGTTTGCAGGTTCGGTCGACGCAGATTTTAGTGGGCCAATGAAAGGAGGGCTGTCGAGCTTCACGAAGGCGACGCATTCGCGCGCCGAGGGTTTTCGCCGCGAATGACTTGAATGAGATCACGCCCGAAGAAGAAAATCAGCGCCACCGCCCACAAGACGATCGGCGTGAACACGGCAAGGATCCAAATCCAAGTCGGGTCTGGGATGCTCATTCTGTTCCAAAGCCTCTCATTGACCACGACAAAGGCCCAGAAACCTCCAAGGCCAATCAGAATTAGATCGGCCGCAATGCGCATGCGTAGCCGTCTGAACGTCACGACGGTCCGTCTCTCTCGCCAACCCTCAATGTTGCGTGCAACCCAATACCAGAGCAGGGCGATTCCGCAAAGAAGAACGACCCGGTCATAGAGCTCAGGGATGGCCGTGTGACGGTAATAGAGCTCTCGAGGGAGCGCTAATGGGGCATTCAGGGAAATCAGAATCGTGAACCCGGGTGATGGACCGGGCATGGTTGAGTGCCTGCGCGCTTCTCGGAACCAAGCGTCGGACCAAGCAAAGAGTCCGATCGCCAGCAGTATCTGCGCCACTGGTAACACGTATCTAAGCCGAACTCGCACGTTCCTTTTTACCAGCATCTGATTCAAACGCAAGTCCCCGCCGGTAACCTCGTGTTTCTTGGCCACTGTGCATAGTAAAGTAGTAGTAGCCCACAAATCAGGAAGGACTCCTTTTTGAGTTCAGGCATTCGCAATATCGCCATCATCGCGCACGTGGATCACGGCAAGACCACGCTGGTCGACGCCATGCTGCAACAGAGCGGCACATTCCGCGCCAACGAGCATCACATCGACCGCGTGATGGATTCGAACGAACTGGAGCGCGAGCGCGGCATCACGATTCTGGCCAAGAACACGGCAATCTTCTATCACGACGTGAAGATCAACATTGTGGATACGCCCGGCCACAGCGATTTCGGCGGCGAAGTCGAACGCGCCCTTAAGATGGTCGACGGAGTCATGCTGCTGGTGGACGCGAGCGAAGGGCCGCTGCCGCAAACGCGCTACGTGCTGGGTAAAGCCCTGGAAGCACATCTGCCGCCGATCGTCGTGATCAACAAGATTGATCGCAGCGACGCCCGTCCCCAGGAAGTGCTCAACGAGATCTATGACCTCTTTATTGATCTCGACGCCAAAGAGGAGCAGCTCGATTTCCCGGTGCTCTACACCAATGCCAAGACGGGTACGGCTGCAACCGACATCAGCGGCCGTGGCGAGGATTTGCGCCCGCTGTTCGATGCGATTTTGAAGACGATTCCACCGCCCGGGGGTGATGCGTCGGGACCGTTGCAGATTCTCGTGGCGAACCTGGATCACAGCGACTATCTCGGGCGGCTGGCCATCGCCCGCGTCTTCAACGGCAAGATGTACACCGGGGAAGAAGTAGCCATCGCCAAACTCGACGGCTCTTTTCACAAGACCAAAATCACGAAGCTGTTCTCGTTCTCCGGCCTGAAGCGAACCGATATCACGGAAACCGAGTTGGGCGACATTGTCGCGGTGGCGGGCGTCGAAGGCATCACCATCGGCGAGACGATCACCAACGTGGAAAATCCCGCGCCGCTGCCGCACATCGCCATTGATGAGCCGACCATCGCCATGCTCTTCACCGTCAACACCTCGCCGTCCGCGGGAAAGGACGGCGCCTACGTCACCTCGCGCCATCTGCGCGAGCGGCTGGAAAAAGAACTGCTGACCAATGTTTCACTCCGGGTTGAAGAGACGGGCACCACCGATTCCTTCAAAGTGCTGGGCCGCGGCGAACTGCAGCTTTCCATCCTCATCGAAATGATGCGGCGCGAAGGTTACGAACTCATGGTGGGGAAGCCGGAAATCGTCACCCGGCGCAACCAGGAAGACGGCAAGCTGATGGAGCCGGTTGAGCATCTCACCGTGGACGTGCCCGAGGAATTTGTCGGCGTCGTGATGGAGCAACTCGGCTCGCGCAAGGGCGAAGTCACCAACATGCACAATCATGGCTATGGCCGCGTGCGTGTGGAGTTCCGCGTGCCCAGCCGCGGGCTGATCGGACTGCGCAGCCAGCTGCTCACCGACACGCGCGGGACCATCGTCATGAACGCGCTCTTCGATGGATATACCGCGTGGCAGGGCGAGATCCCACACCGGCTCACCGGCGCTCTGGTCGCCGACCGGCCGGGCCTTTCGACCGCCTATGCCCTGTGGGGTTTGCAGGAGCGCGGAGAGCTTTTCGTAGGGCCGGGGGTTGAGCTCTACGAGGGCATGATCATCGGGGAAAATGCGAAAGACGCTGATCTTGACGTGAATGCCGTGCGCGAAAAGAAACTGACGAACATGCGCGCCTCGACCGCCGATGAGGCGATTCGCCTGGTGCCCTTCCGCGCGCTGAACCTGGAACAGGCCATCGAGTTCATTGCCGACGACGAATATGTGGAGGTCACACCCAAGTCGCTTCGTCTGCGCAAGAAGGTCCTGCAGGCGAACAAGCGCAAGAAGGTTTCCTTAGCCGCAGTCGAGGAGTCGTGAAGACCCATCCCAAATCCGAAAAAGAAGCACACCTCGCCAGAAGCGAAAAACTCAAAACAACCATGCGCATGTTCCTGATCCCGTGCAGCTGCGGGACAACCTTTGCCGTGGCCGAGGATTACGACCGTCAGGGCACGGCCTGGAGCCGGTATCTGGTCTGTCCCGGGTGCGGGAAGCGGCACGATCCCAAGAATCGCCTCCTGCAGATGGGATTCCATCCCGAGGGCTACTGGAAGGTGGACGAATGCTAGACGACTGCTGCAGTGCGCCGGGAGCTTGGGTTAGTGGTGCAGTTTGGGAATAAGGGTTCGTATCAGGGCATCGCTTTAGCGATGCCGCCCGTGGCGCTGGACGCCAACGGCTTCAGCCGCTGGCTTTGCCCGTGCATCCCCAGAGGCTGAAGCCGGACTTGCGGGTCCCGCGGCTGTGCGGCATGCCCTGACACGAATCTCTCAAACTGCACCCCTGCCGCCTTGGGCTTGGACTGACCCACTCGCATAAACCTGCTATACTGCTCGCCACATTTGACTGTCCGCCAGCTCCGGTTTCGATTTTCAGGCACGGCCCTCCCGCCCTGCCAGTCCGCCGAGCGAGCTCGCACGCGCGACAGCTCAAAGCAGGGGATGACGCGTGAAAAACATTTTTGTGGGGAACCTCAGCTTCAATACCAGCGAAGATGATCTGCGCCAGGCTTTCCAAGCCTACGGGCAAGTGGACCGGGTCAGCATTCTGACTGACCGCGACACCGGCCGCTCCCGGGGTTTTGGCTTCGTGGAGATGGCCAATAACGAAGACGGCGAAAAGGCGATTGCAGCACTGAACGGCTCGCAGCTCGGAGGACGCACCATCAACGTCAATGAGGCGCGGCCCAAGACCGAGCGTGCCGCCGGCGGCGGTGGTGGCGGAGGACGAGACCGCGGAGATCGCGGTGGCCGCGGCGGTGGGCAGCGGGATCGCTGGTAGAAATACTGTCTCAGTGGTGCCCTCCAGACCGCATCCGTCAGACTCCCGCTTTTATCCATGCGGGGTGTCTTCATTTCCGGATTGGCCTGGCGCAACCGGGACAGTCGGACGAGCGGAATGATCTCCGCCCCTTTTGCCCTGCGATCCGGAGCATCAGCATTGAAGCCTCTTCTGCTGCCCATGTAAACTGTAGGCGTTGGTTGTGCGCGCCCGTAGCTCAGCTGGATAGAGCGATTGCCTCCGGAGCAATAGGCCGGGTGTTCGAATCACCCCGGGCGCACCATTCTTCCTCTTTCGTTCCGGTGGCCTTACCCTTTTGTGCCCTGTTTCTCGCTACTGATAGCAGAAGGCCTGGGAAGGGGCCGGGAACCGCGGATAGAACAGGGGCTCGGCTCGCGAATCTGCACGTCTTCCAGGGGGATACATGAAAAACCCTCGTTCCAACAAAGGAGATGCTTATGAGCTTCATCCGAAAGATTGCGATGCCCGTGCTTCTCTGCCTGTTGCCGGTTCATTTGCCATTCGCTCACGGTCAAGACGCGGAGGGAAGCAAAGACCACCCGCTCATCTCGCGTTATCCCGGTTCCGTCATCAGTGAATACTCTCAAAAAGCGTTTGATGAGTATGAACTCCCTCTCAGCAAGGTCGCCGACGGCAAATACGAAAAGACCCAACACCTGGAAGGCAAAGTCACGGCGATTTACTACACGGTCCCCGAGGGCCGCAGCGCGCTGGAGATCTTTCGCAACTATGAGTCGGCACTCAAGAACGCCGGATTCCAGGAGCTCTTCACCTGCAGCAAAACCTGCGGCGAGCCGCCTCCCAGTGGCTTCTACCCTTTGAACGATGCGTTCGGGAACTACTCCTCTGATACCCGCTACCTCGCCGCCAAGCTGACGCGCGCCGCGGGCGACGTTTACGTCGCTCTCTGGGAGTACGACAGCACTTTCGATGTCAAGACGTTCCTTGCCGTCGTCGAAATAAAACCCATGGAATCTGGCCTGGTCACCGTGAACGCAGCTTCCCTGGCCAGCGACATTACTCGAACTGGTCACGCTTCTGTCTACGGCATCTATTTCGACAGCGGCAAAGCCGATGTAAAGCCCGAGTCTGGCGCCGCCCTCAAGGAAATCGCCAACTTGCTGCAGCAGGATCCGCAGCTCAAGCTCTACGTCGTGGGCCACACCGACAATGTCGGGACGCTGGCGAACAACATGGACCTCTCCAGGCGTCGCGCTGATGCGGTGGTGAAAGTATTGACCACAACCTACAGCGTCCCCGCGATGCGCCTCAGCGCAGAAGGCGACGGGCCAACGGCTCCGGTTGCCTCCAACGACACCGAAGACGGTCGCGCCAAGAATCGCCGCGTCGACTTGGTAAAGCAGTAAGGTTATGGCCGCCAGCGGCACTTAGTCGCCACTGGTAGCTTTCCGTGTAAACTGTTGATGAATGGCGTGGCATGCTCTTCGGAGCAATAGGTCGGGTGTTCGAATCACCCCGGGCGCACCACGGTTTTCCTCCTCTATGCCAGCCTCGTTCCGGTTGACCAGCGGATGAACTACGACGCCATCCTGATTGTCTCCTTCGGCGGTCCGGAATCCCGGCAAGACGTGCTCCCCTTCCTTGAAAACGTGCTGCGCGGCCGGAACGTCCCTCGCGAGCGGATGCTGGCCGTCGCCGAGCATTACTACCATTTTGAGGGCAAGAGCCCGATCAATCAGCAAACCCGTGAGCTGATTGCAGCGCTCGAGGCCGAACTCGCCGAGCGCGGGCCGAAGTTGCCCATCTACTGGGGCAATCGCAACTGGCATCCCATGCTGGCGAACACGGTGCGCCGGATGAAGCAGGACGGCATTCAGCGCGCTCTTGCTTTTGTGACTTCAGCTTACAGTTCATATTCCGGCTGCCGGCAGTACCGCGAAGACATCGCTCGGGCGCAGAACGAGGTTGGACCGGGCGCGCCGCAAATCGACAAGCTACGCCCTTTCTTCAACCATCCCGGTTTCATCGAGGCGACGGCGGAACGCTTGCAGGATGCGCTGGTCGAAATTCCGGCGAATGCGCGCCCGGATGTTCAGATCGTCTATACCGCGCACAGCATTCCTCTCTCGATGGCGAATGGGTGCGACTATGTCCGTCAACTGGAAGAAGTGAGGAAGCTGGTTTCGCAGCGGCTGGGCGCCACCAACGATGCTCTGGTGTACCAGAGCCGTAGCGGCCCGCCCGGGCAACCGTGGTTGGAGCCGGATATCCTCGACTATCTGCGCGACGTGAAGGCGCGCCATCTGGCCAGCGCAGTCGTGCTCGCCCCCATCAGTTTCATCTCCGATCACATGGAAGTGCTGTACGACCTCGACATCGAGGCGCGGCAACTTTCGGATTCGCTCGATTTGCCCATGGCGCGGGCGAAGACGGTGGGCGTACACCCAAAGTTCATCGCCATGATTCGCGAACTGATCCTGGAACAAACTACGCGCGCCGAACGACGCGCGCTGGGAACGCTCGGTCCGCGCCCGGATGTCTGCCCGGAAGACTGCTGCCCCGCGCCCCAGCGGCCGGGTGGTGCGGAGCCGAGAGAAAAGACTGCCAGCAAAAGCCTCGACTGAACTCGCCTTTTGGGTGGCGCTGCGCCTTCAGTGTGTGCGTGAGAACTAGGGTCTCGACGACACGGTGGATTGAAGCTCCAGTTCTTAGCCGCGAAGCGGCGTGAGAATACAGCCCACGGCGTAAGCCGTGGGTAGAAAGTGGAAAATGGCCAAGCCCCGAAGGGGCGGAAGACGAGTTCTCACGCGCTGCGATCAGGAGCCGAAAAAGAAAGAAGCGGCTTCAGCCGCCGAGGTACTTCTGGGGCTGAAGCCCATCTTCCTTGTGCAAGCTTCATCGCAGGCCTGAAGGCCTGCGCCACCCCAGAGCAACATGCCCCGCAAAGAGCGCACAGAATCCGCAGTGGAAATCGACCGATCGACCTCCGGGTGTATTCACGAGATGGCTCGCTCGCGCCTAGCGGGATGGAGTCGGAATCCTGGGTGCCTCGTAATTTGTAGCCTTGGGGCTGCCCTCGACGGTACGCATGGTGCTGAGAATCGTCTGAATGACGGACTCGTTGCCCACAGCAGTATTCAGCATCAGATGATAGAGCGAACGGGTCGGCCAGTCTGAGTTGAAGTAGTGCTTGATATAGGCAACGCGTTCCCGATCCACTGCGTCCACCAGATCATCGGCTTCTGTCGGCGCATGCCCGTCGTTCACCAGCCGGCGGATTTTCTCTGCCCGCGGGGCGTAAAGAAAAACGTGAAACACGTCGGCATCGTCGCGCAGAAAATACGGCGCCCCACGTCCCACCACGACCGCATTCCCTTCCTGCGCGATTCGGTTCATGATCTCCTGCATCAGCACCATCATGCGGTCCGTATCGAATACCTCACCGCCAAGAGGAGAACTGCGCTCGTAGCTGCCGCGCCAGAAGGCTTTTGCGAGGCGGTGGATGCGGCTATCCATGCGCTCGTCGCAGCGCATGACGGCGGCAGGAGCAACGTTGGCGAGGCGGGCTATCTCTTCGGTGAGAAGGTGGTCCCAGAGCTTCCAGCCGAGGCGGTCGGCGAGTTGGGCGGCGATGGTGCCGGCGCCGCAGCCGTACTCGCGCTCAATGGTGACGCCGCGAAACATGAAGAACGCAAGCTCCTGGCTTCTGGCTGCTATCTCTTAGCTAACCAGGGAATCGACGTGGCTAGAAGCTAGGAGCTAGAAGCTAGCAGCTGTTTTTAGTGTACCGCCATCCCGCCCCCAGGCCTGGTTTTTCTCATCAGGAAGACCATGGGCACCATCAGCAGGATGGCGACCCCGAGGAACCAGAAGCAGTCCAGGTAGGCCAGCATCGCGGCTTGGCGAGCGAGTATGCCTTGGATGAAGGCATACGGCACGGCCGACGATCCCGGCGGACCGCCGCCGTGCGACTGGACCAGAAGGCCGAGCGCCTTGATTCGCGACTGCAGCACCGGATTGCTGGCGCTCAGGTGGCTGGCCAGTTGGTTCTGGTGAAACTGCGTCCGCCGGTCCAGCATCGTGGTCACGACCGAAATCCCCACGCTGCCGCCGATGTTTCGCGCCAGGTTCATCAGGCCTGAGGCAGCGTTGTTCTTGTCTCGCGGCAGAAATCCGTAGGCCGCCGTGTTGATCGGCACAAACAGGAACGCCATGCCCATGGCTTGCAGCACGCGGGCCAGCGTGGCCGTGCGGAAATCCATGTCCAGGTCGAAACGCGTCATGTGGAACAGCGAAACTGAGAGCATGCTCAAGCCGAACAGCAGCAGCCAGCGCGGCGAGTAGCGCGACAGAAGAAATCCCACCAGCGGCAGCAGCAGCATGATCGTAAACCCGCCCGGCATCAGCGCTAAACCCGCCTGCTGCGCCGTATATCCGAGCAGCGTCTGCATAAACAGCGGCAGCAAGAGCGTGCTGCCCAGCAGGGCGAATCCCAGCATGAACATCAGCAGGTTCGAGACGGCGAAGGTGCGCTCGCCGAACAAATGCAGGTCTACGATCGGATCCTTGTGCCGCCATTCCCAGATGACGACGAAAATCAGAGACGCCAGGCAGATGACAGACAGGTACACGATGAAGTTGGATTCGAACCAATCCTCGCGCTGGCCCTTGTCGAGGATCACCTGCAACGTCCCCAGACCCAGGGCCACAAATCCCAAGCCGACATAATCAATGGAGGTCTCGTGCAGTTTCCGGCGCTTGAAATAAGGAGGATCCTGAATCAGGCGCGAGGTGAGCAGAATCGAAAGGATGCCGACCGGGATGTTGATGAAGAAAATCCAGCGCCAGCTGAAATTATCGGTGATCCATCCGCCGAGGGTGGGCCCGATGGCCGGCGCCGTGACCACCGCGATGCCGTAGACGGCAAAAGCCATGCCGCGTTTTGCGGGCGGGAACGTGTCCGCCAGGATGGCCTGCTCACTGGGCTGCAACCCTCCTCCGCCCGCGCCCTGCAGAATCCGGCAGACGATCAGCGTCGCCAGGTTCGGTGCCAGCCCGCACATAAATGAACTTATGGTGAACAGGGCCACGCAACCCATGTAGAAATTCTTGCGGCCAATGATCGACGACAACCAGCCGCTCAGCGGAAGCACGATCGCGTTCGAAACCAGGTAGGAGGTCAGAACCCATGTGCTCTCGTCCTGGCCGGCCGAGAGACTTCCGGCAATGTGCGGCAGTGCCACGTTGGCGATGGAGGTGTCGAGCACCTCCATGAACGTCGCCAGCGTAACGGCTACTGCGATGATCCACGGATTCACCGCGGGACGCCACGCGTCAGCCCGATCCAAGGTGGCGGTGGCAGCACTCATTCACGAGTCCAGACCTTGGGCTCGACCGACATGCCGGGACGCAACTGGTGATCGTTGTTCGATCCCGGATCGAGCACGATTTTGACCGGAATGCGCTGTACCACTTTCACATAGTTGCCGGTGGCATTCTCCGGAGGCAACAGGCTGAAGCGGGCGCCGCTGCCTGCAGCGATGCTGTCCACCTTGCCCTTGTAGGTCCTGCCGTTGGCGTCGACTTCAGCCTCCGCCCGCTGGCCGACTTTCATTTTGCGCAGCTGCGTTTCCTTGAAATTCGCGGTGATCCAGATGTCGTCGAGATTGATTAACTTCATCAACTCCTGCCCGGGAGCAACGTTCTGCCCCACTTCCACGGTGCGATCGCTGACCACGCCATTCACCGGGGCAATGATTTTCGTGTACTGCAGATTCAGCTGGGCCTGGTCCAGATCGGCTTTCTTGCGCTGCGCATCGGCCAGCGCCGCTGCCGCCCGGGCACGAATGACCTGCATCTGCCTGGGAGCGGTATTGGCGGAGCGCCAGTTCGCCTCCGCCTGCACCAGCCGGCCCTGCGCCTGTGTGACCTGCTGTTGTGCGGCCTGCGCGCTGGCGCGCGCCGCTTCCACGGCGGCCTTGCTGGCCGCCGCGGCCGCAGTGGCCTGGTCATACTGCTGCTGCGAGATTTCCTGCTTGTCCACCAGTAGCTTGTAGCGAACCAGGTCGTTCTGCGCTTTCACGTTGTTGGCCTCGGCCTCCTGCAGCTGAGCTTTGGCCGCTTCAAACTGCTGCTGCGCCGCCTGGATTCCCGCGCCGGCGTTGTTGACGTCGGCTTCCGTCACCGACACCTGGCTGCTGGTGTTCACCGATAAAATGGGAACATTCACTCCGGCCGCGACCGCCGCTGCCTGCGCGTCTTCAAAATCCGCCTTGGCGCGCTCGTAGGCCACCTGATAGTCGGCCGGGTCGATTTCCACCAGCACCGTTCCGGCCTGGACGTACTGATTGTCCTCGACGTTGAGTTTGGTCACGTGGCCGGAGACGCGGGCGCTGATGGAATTGACGTGGCCATCCACCTGCGCGTCGTCGGTCGACTCGTAGCTGGTCGCGTAACGATAAACGAAGAATCCCACCACCAGCAGAACCAGAACAGCGATCGTTACACCGATGCGGAACTCTTTGCTGTCGGTTCGCCCGGGTCGCCGGTGAAAATCTTCTTCGGTCGCGGGCAGCGGCTTGGTGCTCGGTTCGGGCCGAGCGACCTCAGCAGGAGGACTTTGCGTGGTTTGCGGCATACGTTATTAATTGCCTTTCAAGTATCGTTTAACACCTTCTTCGGCATCGCCGATGGAACGAGCCAGTTCCACCTTCGACAAATTATGAGCATAAAGGCTCTCGATGTAATTTTCGTGGGCGCTGGCCAGGGCTTCCTGGGCCTGCACCACCTCCAGGTTGTCGGTGACCCCAGCGGTGAAACGGTCCTGTGACTGGGCGAGGGCCTGTTCCGCCAAGTCTACGGAACTGCGCGCCACCTCCACTTGTTCGCCCGCAGCATTGAGATCGAGCAATGCGGTGCGCACTTCGTAATCGATGCGCCCCCGGAGATCGGCCAGTTGCGAACGGGCCTGCTTCAGTTGGCTATCAGCTTCCAGCACGTCGCCGTGCACGCGATTGCCGGAGAAAATGGGAATATTCACCCCGCCCATAACCTGCCAGGTGTCGTTGGACTGGCCGGGGTTTGTGCCGATCTCGCCAAAATTTGCGTTGAGATCGAACGTGGGATAGTGCCCCGCCGTCGCGGCCCGCCGCGAAAGCTCCGCCGAGCGCACCTGCGCCAGCGCCGCCTGATAGTCAGCCCGCGAGGCGTAGGCGCGTTCCAGATAGGTTTCGAGAGGCAGTGCATTCAGCGCCTGGTACGGCGCCTTCTCGGTCAGAACAAACTCCTGCCCGGGCGGCAGCCCGATGATGCGCGCTACCGTCAATCTCTGCTTGGCCAGTTCGTTGCGCGCCACAATGAGCTGCTGCTGACGAGCCTGCAATTCAACCTGTGCCCGCAGCGTATCGATCGCCGGACTCAGTCCGGCCTTTTGCTGATCCACCGCTTTGTCGTAGAGGGCTCGCGCGCTTTTGACTTGCGCCTCCGCCGTCTCTACCCGTGCCGCGGCGGCAATGGCCTGCAGATAAGAGTTCCCAATCGCCAGCACCACCACTTCCCGCGCGTCTTTGTAGTTGAACTGCGCCACCTTCACATTCTCCGACGCCGCCCGTTCTCGCTCCAGGTTCTTGAAATTGAAGACCGACTGGCCAAGGGAAAGGCGTGCGTCAAAATAGTTGAAAGCAGGAATCAGCCGCGGAAAACTGCTGGCACTGGCGCCGGGCGGCAGCAGCACCGGGGCGAGCTTGTTGAACCCAAGTGCCGAAAGGCTCTCGCTCTGCACACTCTCCATGATGTGCGCGCTGAAGTCCGGCAGCAGAGAGCTGAGTTCCTTCCATCTTTCTCCCCGCACCGTCTCGCTTTGGTCCACCGCCAGCAGCAGGCCGAGATTATTCCGCAGGCCGCGATCGATTGCGTCCTTGAAGTCAATTTGCAGGACTTCGTTCGTTGCTTTGCCTTCGGGTGCACTCCCCAGAAACGGATTCTGCGGACCGGGGAGCGAGACGCTGGGTGGGCCAGACTGGGCCAGCATGCCCGCGACCGCAAACACCACAACCGTCGTGCAGGAAAAGACCATTTGAATGAATCTCAATGAACGTCGCATTCTCAGTCGTAGAAACGTCCGCCAAATTGAACACGATACTCGGGACGTCCTTTCTCGCCTATAGAATAACGAATAACTTGTCAGATTTGATTCGTTTGCAACAATTCCCGATGCAAAACCATTCTGCCTGGGGCGCAGCCCGCTCGGGCACCGGAGGATCGAAAGGTTAGAGATTTCCCAGAGCCAGACGCATCCTAAAGTCCAATATCTTCGGTACTTTGCCCCGCACCGACCAGTCCCAGTAAGCTGAGGATCGGGGGGAGTGGCACGTCATGCACAGGAGTGTCACATTCGTAGTGGTCGCACTATTTTTGTTGACGAATCTGGGAGTCGGGCAGAGCGCCCCCACGCCGCCCAATTCCGACAGAAAGGTAACCCTGCACGTGGCGCCGGATTATCCTGAGCTTGCGCGCCGAATGCAGATTCACGGCGTAGTCAAACTGGAAGCCACCGTGCGGCCCAACGGCAGCGTTAAATCAACCCGGGTGCTGGGCGGAAATCCCGTGCTCGTGGATGCAGCGGTCGCTGCCGTCGGGAAGTGGAAGTTTGAGCCGGCACAGGCCGAAACCACCGAACTGGTCCAAGTAGCGTTTGGCTCGCAGTAAATCAGCTCAAGCTCCCATTGGGACAGGTTTTCGAGGGACCACTAGCAATGTCGTCGATGCCAGGAAAGGCGATAAAGCACGAACCAAATCGCTTGCGGCGGCGCCACGCCCGTTACCGCTGCGAATTTCCCGTGGTTCTGAACCTGCTCGCCGGCAAGGAGCAGCAGCGGTTAAACGCTCATTGCAGAGATGTATCGAAGGCCGGCATCGGCGTTTTGCTGGCCGCGGAGTTGGCCCTGGGCGAAGTTGCGACCCTGATTTTCTCTCTTCCCGGCGTATCTCAGCCTTGGGACGTTCGTGCCGTACTGCGACACCGCCGTGGCTATCACTACGGTTTCGAATTTCTTTCGCTCACCGATCGGCAGTCCAAAATGCTCAACAGTTACCTGGAAAATCTGGAACGTTCCGATTCCGAGGAGTGATCTTTCCGGGTATTCCCCTTTCGGTCCGAACTTTAGGCAGTGTGACTTAGGTCATCTTGAACGCCAATGACCTTGGGTCCAATCTAGATGCGGGTCTCACCCTGTGAAACGGAAGAACTGGATGTCATGAGTGCGGCTACAGGAACCGACTGGACTCAAATACTGTCTGACCCGGATCTCGTCCGGCATGTAGGCAAACTGCTCCAGGCCTACCGCGAAGCGCCTGCGGAAAAGCGGGAAGAAGCCCTGCTGTCGGCAATGCGCGAGATCAAGGCCGGCACCGCTTCTGCCGACAAGCCGAACCCGGAGGCGCAAACTTTGCCCGCTCCGCAGCCGGTGCCCACTCCTGCGTCCGCTACCCCTCCTTTTTCGCCCGACATGTTCACTCCCGCCTGGAGTACCGACCGGCGGCAACATCCTCGCATCAAGTGTTTCATCGCGGTGGAGTTGCGCGTGGATGAGGTCCAGACCCCGATCTGGGGAAATCTTGCCAACACCGGCGTCGGCGGATGTCTGGTCGAAACCGCCAGCCCGGTCAAGGCAGGCTCGAAAGTGGAGATCGGCCTGTGGGTTCCCAACGGCAAGATTTGGGTCAAAGGCTTCGCCCTCAGCGGCGTCGTCACCAGCAGCCGTCCCACCACTGGCGTCCGCGTGCGTTTCGACTCTATGGTTCCGGGCGAGCGCGAGAATCTCCGTCAGTTCCTCAAGTTCGTGCAGGAGACAAGCCGGGCTTCCAACACTGAGAACGGTTATTTCCAGCTCCTGAAGTAGATCCCTCGGGCCTTCCCACCAGAACCGGCGTGTCAGCGTGAGTCTCCCTCTCGACGGCGTCATCCCGACGGCCCGCGCTTTCCGGTAGACCCTCGGCTTTAGCCGAGGGCGAGCGAAGCGAGCGGGCCGAGGGATCTCCACCGCAACGGCCTTGTGTACGGGAGATCCCTCGCTCCGCCTGAAAAACGGCTACGCTCGGGATGACGTCCTCCAAATTAAGATTCCAATCGAGTGGCTTCCGCACAGACCTCTGTTTTTACTTGGTATTGGGCTGATAGCCCAATACCTTTTCCTTTGTTCAATCCATACGCGCACGGAAATTGATACACTTTCTGCGTAGTGCACCCTTTCTGTAATCGGGGACTCTAATTGATTATCGTCCGGCCATCGCCTGGGCGCTGAGCCCCGTCTGGAGGAGCAGAGTCGCATGGTAGCCAGTGAACAGGTTCTGGTGACGGGAAAGCAACTGGACACGCTGTCGATCAATACGATTCGAACCCTGGCGATTGACGCGGTGCAACAGGCGAACTCGGGCCATCCCGGCGCTCCCATGGGGCTTGCTCCGGTGGCCTATTGGCTCTGGCAGGAATTCCTCCGCTACGATCCCGCCGATCCCACCTGGATCGACCGTGACCGCTTCGTTCTCTCCAATGGGCACGCTTCTATGTTGCTGTACGCCATGCTTTATCTGGCAGAGGTGCGTCAGGTGGACGCGCACGGGCAGGTCACCACGGAACTGGCCGTCCCGATGGAGGAGATCAAGCGGTTCCGCCAGTTGGGCAGCCGCACTCCCGGACACCCGGAGTCGCACCTTACTTCCGGAATCGAAACCACCACCGGGCCGCTGGGACAAGGCGTGGGCAACAGCCTGGGCATGGCCATTGCGGGCAAGTGGCAAGCCGCGAACTTCAACCGCCCCGGATTCGAGATCTTCAACTACAACGTCTATGCCCTGTGCAGCGACGGCGATCTGATGGAAGGCATCGGCGGCGAAGCTGCTTCGCTGGCCGGACATCTGAAGCTCGACAATCTCTGCTGGATCTACGACCACAATCACATCACGCTCGACGGTCCCGCTGCCTGGTCGTTCAGCGAAGATGTGGCGACGCGCTTTGTTGGCTATGGCTGGAATGTTACGCGCGTGGTTGACGCCAACGATCTCGAAATGCTGGCGCGCTCATTCGAGGTTTTCCGCAAGACCACCGACCGGCCTACCCTGATCATCGTGGACAGCCACATCGGCTACGGCTCACCCCACAAGCAGGATACCAACGCCGCCCACGGTGAGCCTTTGGGCGAAGAGGAAGTGCGGCTCACCAAGAAATTCTACGGCTGGCCCGAAGATGCGAAGTTCCTTGTGCCCGAAGGCGTGCGCGAGAATTTCCGCGAGGGCATCGGCCAGCGCGGCCGCGACTTGCATGCCCAGTGGTCGAAACTTTTCGAGGAATACTCCCGCCAATATCCCGACCTGGCCGAGCGCTTGCGCCGGATGCAGCACCGCGAACTGCCCGCGGGTTGGGACAAGAATCTGCCCACATTTCCCGCCGATGCTAAGGGCGTTGCCACACGTGACAGCGGCGGCAAGGTGCTCAATGCACTGGCCCAGAATATTCCCTGGATCATGGGCGGCTCAGCCGATCTCGCGACTTCAAACAAAACTACCCTGAAGTTCGAAGGCGCAGGGGAATTTCAGGCGGGCAGTCCCGCCGGGCGCAATCTGCACTTCGGCGTGCGCGAGCATGTAATGGGCGCCAGCGTGAATGGGCTCACCGTGTCGGGCCTTCGCGCCTTCGGCGCGACGTTTTTCAACTTCAGCGATTACATGCGCGCCAGCATCCGCCTGGCGGCGCTGATGGAAATTCCCTCGATTTTCGTATTCACCCACGATTCCATCGGCGTCGGGGAAGACGGCCCCACGCATCAGCCGATCGAACAACTGGCATCGTTGCGCGCCATGCCCAACCTGATCGTGCTTCGCCCCGGCGATGCCAATGAAGTCGTGGAAGCCTGGAAAATCATCGCGCAATCGCAACACTCGCCCGCGGCTCTGGTACTGACCCGGCAGGCGCTGCCCACGCTGGATCGCTCCAAGTACGCCTCCGCTTCCGGAGTTGCCAAGGGGGCTTACGTGCTTGCCGATGCGCCGGATGGAAAGCCCGACGTCATCCTGCTCGGAACCGGAAGCGAGTTGTCGCTCTGCGTCGATGCATACGAGAAACTGAAAGCCGAAGGCATCAAGGCCCGCGTGGTCAGCCTGCCCTCGTGGGAAATTTTCGAGCGGCAGGACGCAACCTACAAAGAAAGTGTCCTGCCCGCGAACGTGACGGCCCGCGTTTCCGTCGAGATGGCTTCGACCCTTGGGTGGGATCGCTATGTCGGGCCTAAGGGACGCAAGATCGGAATGCTTCGTTTTGGCGCCTCGGCGCCGCTGAAAGATCTGTTGAAGTTCTTCGGTTTTACCGTAGACAACGTCGTCGCCGCGGCGCGCGCGACCATCTCCGGCAAGTAGCCGGAATGACATAGACAAAATTCACACGTCCAGGATTGGGGGACCGCCATGCAGCCAACCGGAGTTCTCGAAAACTCAAAAGCAACCAGCAATCCGCTGAAGGAATTGCTCAACTACGGCCAGTCCATGTGGTTCGACTACATCCGCCGCGACCTGTTCACCACCGGAAAGCTCCAGCAGTTGATTAGCGAGGATGGTCTGCGGGGAATGACGTCGAACCCGGCGATTTTCGAAAAAGCGATTGCCGACAGTTCACTCTACAACGATATTCTGCAGTCGCTCGCTGCCCGCACCGATCTCGACACCACCGCCAAGTACGAGCAGATCGCCATCCGCGACATCCAGGACGCGGCCGACGCGCTCCGCCCCGTTTACCAGGACTCGAAATTCCGCGACGGCTACGTCAGCCTCGAGGTCTCGCCCTATCTGGCGCACCAGACGCAGGAAACCATCGCCGAAGCCCGCCGCTTGTGGAAGACGGTGCAGCGCGACAACGTCATGATCAAAGTCCCCGGCACGGCGGAGGGACTGCCCGCGATCCGGCAGTTGATCGGCGAGGGCATCAACATCAACGTCACGCTGCTGTTTGCGCAGGAAGTCTACGAACAAGTTGCGGCGGCCTACATCGCCGGTCTGGAAGAGTTGGCTGCTCGCGGCGGCAACCTGAAAAAGATGGCGGGTGTAGCCAGCTTCTTCATCAGCCGCATCGACACGCTCGTGGATTCAATGCTGAATGAACAGCTCAAGACCACGTCCGACGCGGGCCAGCAGGCTCTCTTGAAAAATCTGCTGGGCAAAGTCGCGATTGCCAACGGCAAGCTCACTTATCAGCGCTACCAGCGCATTTTCAGCGGGCCGCGCTGGCAGGCGCTTGCCTCCAAGGGAGCGCAAACCCAGCGGGTGCTGTGGGCCAGCACCAGCACCAAGAATCCCAACTACCGCGACGTGATTTACGTGGAGGAATTGATCGGACCCGACACCGTCAACACCATGCCTCCGGCCACCGTCGATGCGTTTCGCGATCACGGCCTGCTCCGCCAGAGCCTCACCGAAGATGTGCCGGGCGCTCAGAAAGTCATGGACGATCTGGCGCGCGCGGGAATCTCGATCAAACAGGTCACCGACAAGCTCACCGACGACGGCGTCAAGCTTTTCGCCGACGCCTTTGACAAGCTGCTGGCCGCCGTCGCCAAGAGCACACAACAAAAGAGCACGCAGCAATAAGGATTGACCGTGAACAAACTGAAGACTTCTCTGCCCGAAGCGCTGTCGGCCGCGGTGAAGGCCACAACCGCCGAATGGCAATCAGGCAGCAAGATGCAGCGCCTCTGGCAGCGCGACGCCACGCTCTGGACCGGCAGCGACGAAGCCAACTGGCTGGGTTGGCTCGACATTGTCGACGAGCAGATTGCACAGCACGACCAGTTGTCAAAGTTTGCCAAGGAAGTCCAACAGCGCGGCTTCCAGCACGTGTTACTGCTCGGCATGGGCGGGTCGAGCCTTTGTCCTGAAGTTCTGCGCATAACCTTCGGCCGCTCCACTCACTTCCCCAACCTGCACGTGCTCGATTCCACCGACCCCGGCCAGGTAAAGTCGTTCGAGCATCAGATTGATATCCCGCGAACGCTTTTCATCGTTTCCAGCAAGTCCGGCAGCACGCTCGAACCCAATATCTTCAAGCAATACTTTTTCGAACGCACCAAGCAGGCCGTCGGAGTGACGAAAGTCGGCAGTCACTTCATCGCCATCACCGATCCCGGTTCGAAGATGCAACAGGTCGCTGAATCCGATCGCTTCCTGCATGTCTTTTTCGGGCGGCCTTCGATCGGCGGCCGTTATTCCGCGCTTTCGAACTTCGGCATGGTACCCGCCGCGGCCATGGGCCTGGACACCAAACGATTTCTCGAGCGCGCGGCCGGGATGGCGCAGGCCTGCGCCGCCAGCGTCGCCGTTGCAGAAAACCCGGGCGCCGTGCTGGGCATCATTCTCGGAACCGCCGCTAATGTCGGGCGCGACAAGGTCACGCTCATCACCTCACCCGGCATCGCCGACCTGGGCGCGTGGCTCGAACAACTGATCGCCGAATCCACCGGCAAAATCGGCAAAGGGATTATCCCGGTCGATCGCGAGCACCTGGGCCCGCCCGACGTTTATGGTAACGATCGCGTTTTCGTGTATGTTCGCCTGGAATCAGGTGCGGATGCTGACCAGGAGGCAAGAATCGCCGCCCTCGAGCAGGCCGGCCATCCGGTGGTGACCATCACCATGCCCGACATTTACGAACTGGGCGCGGAATTTTTCCGCTGGGAGATTTCGACCGCCGTGGCCGGCTCGATTCTCGGCATCAATCCTTTCAACCAGCCCGACGTCGAGGCCAGCAAGGTCGCCACCCGCAACCTGACTTCGGAATACGAGAAGACCGGGTCCCTGCCTGCGGAAAAACCTGTCTTCGAGGATGCCGGAGTCAAGCTGTTCACCGACGACAAAAACGCGACGGCATTAGCCAAAACGGTAAGCGATCAGTCGCTCGCCGGATATCTCAAAGCTCATCTGGCCCGCATCAAGGCTGGCGATTATTTCGCGGTGCTCGGGTACGTCCAGATGAACGCCGAGAACGAGCAGAGCCTGCAGGCTGTGCGCCACGCCGTACGCGACAAAAAACGCGTCGCTACCTGCCTCGGATTCGGACCGCGCTTCCTGCACTCGACCGGTCAGGCCTATAAAGGCGGCCCGAACTCTGGAGTCTTTCTGCAGGTGACTTGCGACGATTCCGTCGCGCTGCCGGTGCCCGGCCAGAAATACACTTTTGGAATTGTAAAAGCGGCGCAGGCCCGCGGGGACTTTCAGGTTCTGGCCGAGCGCGGGCGACGCGCCTTGCGCGTCCACCTGGGAAGCAATCTCAAGGCAGGGCTGGCAACTTTGCGGGCGGCGGTGGAGAAGGCGCTGTAGTCTTCTGGCAGAGGTTTGAAGGGGCGCGGCTTGGTAGGCCATGGCTTTAGCCACGGCTCGCGCAGCGACCGCGCCGCCTCAAGCCAGAATACGTACGGGCTTTAGTGTGTGCGTGAAAAACCGAATTTGGGTGAGACGGTGGAGTAAGCGCTGCCAAATCCTAGCCCCGCAGGGGCGGGATGGGATAGCCCGGCACGGGAGTGCCGGGTAGGAGGGGGACAACGGAGCGAGTCCCGGAGGGACGGCACCAGTTCTCACGCACACGCTTTAGCCCCTGAGGGAAATCGCCCCGAGCACGAGGTCAAGGAGCAACACATGCAACTTGGAATGGTGGGTCTGGGCCGCATGGGCGCGAACATGACGCGGCGCCTGATGCGCGGCGGACATCAGCTTGTGGTTTCCGATCTCAGCGCCGACGCTGTCAAGCAGTTGGCCGGCGAGGGCGCGACCGGTTCGACCTCGCTCGAGGACCTCATCTCCAGGCTCACCCCTCCGCGGGCCGTGTGGATCATGGTTCCGGCCGGGGCCCCGACCGAGCAAACTGTCCAGCGCCTCGCTCAGAACCTGAAGCCGGGCGACGCCATCATTGACGGCGGCAACTCTTATTTCAAAGATGACGTGCGCCGCGCCAGGGAACTGTCTCCGAAGGGCATTCACTACCTTGACGTGGGAACCAGCGGCGGCGTCTGGGGTCTGGAACGCGGTTACTGCATGATGATCGGCGGGCCCAAGGATGCCGTGCAGCGGCTCGATCCGATTTTCAAAAAGTTGGCGCCGGGCCGGGGCGAAATTCCGCGCACTCCGGGTCGAGAAGAACTCGGCGGCACCGCCGAAGAAGGCTACATTCACTGCGGCCCCTCCGGTTCCGGCCATTTCGTCAAGATGGTGCACAACGGCATTGAGTACGGCATTATGCAGGCCTATGCGGAAGGCTTCGACATTTTCAAGAACGCGGCCAGCAAGGAACTGCCCGAAGACATCCGTTACGACCTGAACCTGCCCGACATCGCGGAAGTCTGGCGGCGGGGCAGCGTGGTCAGTTCGTGGCTGCTGGATCTGACGGCGATGGCCCTCGCCGAGAATCCGACGCTCTCTGAATACGAGGGATTCGTGCAGGACTCGGGTGAGGGGCGCTGGACCATTCAAGCGGCCATCGAAGAAGCTGTGCCTGCCGACGTGCTGACCGCCGCGCTGTACGTTCGGTTTCGCTCGCGGCAGCAGCATACCTTCGCCGAGAAGATGCTTTCCGCCATGCGTCAGAAATTCGGCGGACACGTGGAAGCAGGCACAGCGCAAAAGAAGAGCGCGTAAGAAAAGTCCTTGGTCGTTAGTCGTTCGTCGTTAGCTAACCCAGGTGGGCTAACGACCAACGACCAACGACGAACGACATTGAGGATTCATTCATGGCTCAACTCGCGGAACAACCGGCAACCACTCCGCCGCGCATCGGTAAGCAGGGCGAACCCTGCGTGATGGTCATTTTCGGCGCAGCCGGCGATCTGACCGGACGCATGCTGATCCCCGCGCTCTACAACCTGGCGCAGGCCAGCCTGCTTTCCCGCGATTTCGCCGTCGTGGGCGTGGCGCGCGCCCAATTGTCGAACGACGACTTCAAGAAGAGAGTGCGCGACGAGGTCCAGCGCTACTGCGGGAATTGCATCGAAGACAAACTGTGGAACTGGTTCGAAAACCGTTTCTACTATTTGCCGGGCAACTTCAGCGACGACGCCCTCTACCCCCAGCTCAAGGATCTCCTGACCAAAGTCGACCAGGAGCACTCCACTCACCAGAACTTCTTCTATTACCTCGCCACTGCTCCCAGTTTCTTCGGACCGATCGTCGAAAAGCTCGCCGCCGCGGGATTGATGCAACAGTCCAACAGTCACTGGCGGCGTGTCATCATCGAAAAGCCTTTCGGTCACGACCTGGAATCGGCCAAGTCCCTGAACCAGCAGCTGCTCAAAGTTGCGGAAGAAACCCAGATCTACCGCATTGATCACTACCTCGGCAAAGAGACCGTGCAGAACATCCTGGCATTCCGTTTCGCCAACGGAATCTTCGAGCCGGTCTGGAATCGCCGCTACATTGATCATGTGCAGATCTCGGTCGCGGAAACCGTCGGCGTGGAAGGCCGCGGAAGCTACTTTGATCAGGCCGGTTCGCTGCGCGACATGGTGCCCAACCACATCATGCAGCTCATCTCGCTCACCGCCATGGAGCCGCCGATTTCCTTCGACGCCAACGCCGTGCGCGACGAGCAGGCCAAGATCCTGCACGCCATCCAGCCCATGACCGACGAAGAAGTCCTGAGCCGCACTGTTCGCGGCCAGTACGGCGACGGAACCGAGGAAGGAACCCGGGTCACGGCGTACCGCTCCGAACCCGACGTTCCCGCTGAGTCGCGCACCGAAACCTTCGTCGCCATGAAGCTGCTCATTGACAACTGGCGCTGGGCCGACGTCCCCTTCTATTTGCGCACGGGAAAGCGGATGCCGGTGCGCAACACCCATATCGTGATACAGTTCAGACAGGCGCCGTTCGTGCTGTTCCGCGATACGCCGGTCGAGCACCTGATGCCCAACCAGCTGGTGCTGCACATTCAGCCCGAAGAAGGCATCTCGCTGCAGTTCGCGGCCAAGGTTCCCGGGCCCGTCATGCGCCTGGGCACAGTGGACATGAACTTCGAATATCAGGCATATTTCGGCAAGCAGCCCTCGACCGGCTACGAACGCCTGCTGCATGACTGCATGATTGGCGACCAGACGCTGTTCCAGCGCGCCGATATGGTGGAAGCGGGTTGGTCCGTGGTCAACCCGATTCTCGATATCTGGAAGGCTCTCCCGCCCCGCAACTTCCCCAACTATGCCTCGGGCACCTGGGGACCGAAGGAGGCCGACGAGTTGCTCGAACGCGACGGTCGCCGTTGGAGGAACTTCGAAAAATGATCCTAGCCGGCGATATTGGTGGAACCAATGCCAGGCTGGCTTATTTCCAATCCCAGAATGGTCACCTTCACTTGCTTTCTGAACGTGTGTTCCCCAGCCGGGAGCACAGCGAACTGGGCGAAATTGTCGTTCAGTTCCTCCAGGACTCCGGCTCGCGCCCGGACGTGGCCTGCTTCGGCATCGCCGGCCCCGTACAGAATGGGCGGGTCGAGACTTCCAACCTGCCCTGGGTGATTGAGCAGGCGCGGCTGGCCCGCCAGATCGGGCTTCCGTCCACCTTGCTGATCAACGACCTCGAAGCCATCGCCTGGGGCATTGGTGCATTGAGTTCGGCCGACCTGGTTCCTCTCAACCGCGTCAACGGCCCGGTTGCCGGCAATCAGGCCGTGATCGCACCCGGCACGGGTTTAGGCGAGGCAGGATTGTTCTGGGATGGCGCCCGGCATCACGTTTTCGCCTGCGAAGGCGGCCATTCCGACTTTGCCCCGCAGGGCGATTTGCAGATCGAACTGCTGCGTTCCCTCGCCGCGCGCTTCGGACACGTCAGCTATGAACGCATCGTCTCCGGCCCCGGCCTGGTCAATGCCTACGAGTTCCTGCGCGACAACGGATGCGGCACCGAATCTCCCGAACTGACGGCGCAGCTCGCCCAGGGCGACGCCGCTGCCGCCATCTCCCGCGCCGCGCTCGACGGTTCCTGCGCGCTCGCAGGCAAAGCGCTCGATCTCTGGGTCTCCGTCTACGGAGCAGAAGCTTCCAATCTCGCGCTCAAAGTGATGGCCACCGGAGGACTGTTCCTGGCCGGCATCTCGCCCAGAGTTCTGCCCCGACTGAAGGGCCCGCTTTTCATGCAGGCTTTCCTCAACAAGGGACGGCTGCGCCCCGTGGTGGAATCCATCCCGGTACAGGTCGTCACCAACGAAAAAACTGGGCTCCTGGGCGCTGCCCGCTGCGCCGCGGTTCGCAGCAGCAAAGAATTAAGCCCTCACGTGTGTGCGTGAGAACCAGAGCTTCGACGACGCGGTGGAGTGGAGCTGCAAGTCCTAGCCGCGAAGCGGCGCGAGAATGCAGCCCACGGCGTAACAGGCGTGCGGAAAAAAGTCGAAATGCGTGTGCCACCGTGGAAGAGTGGCGCTTCAGCGCCGCGTAAGCGGCTTGAAATCAATGCGGGCTTCAGCCCCGGTGGTCATTCTCTTATCGACGACGGACTTTCTCCGCATCCTCGTAAGCCGTGGGTAGAAAGTCGGACATGAGCCAGCCCCAAAGGGGCGAGAGAAAAGCTGCGATACAGATTCCTAAAGGTTCCCGTGACTTCCTCCGTTGAAATCCGAACCCTGGCCACTCCGCAGGACTTGTCCGCCGCGGCGGCGGAAGAAGTCGTGCGCGCGGCCAATGAAGCAGTCGCCGAGCGTGGCCGCTTCGCCATCGCACTCTCGGGTGGATCTACTCCCAGAAACCTCCATACCTTGCTGGCTACCAACGCCCGCACTTCCCTGCCCTGGGATCGCGCCTTCTTCTTCTGGGGAGACGAACGGCATGTGCCGCCCACCGATCCGGAGAGCAATTACCGCATGGCCGACGAAACTCTCCTGTCGAAAATTCCGGTCGCTCCCGCCCATGTATTTCGCATTCCCGCCGAGAACCCTGACGCCGCCGCAGCCGCCGGGGCCTATGAGCAGACGCTGCGAAAATTCTTTGCGCTCGAACCCGGCCAGTTCCCGCGATTCGATCTGATTCTTCTCGGCATGGGACCCGACGGGCACACCGCCTCGCTCTTTCCCGGAACCGCCGCGCTCGAGGAGAAGTCGCATCTCGTGGTGGCTAACTGGGTCGAGAAGTTCAAGACCTGCCGCATCACGCTCACTCTGCCCGTTCTGAATGCGGCGCGGTGCGTGGTTTTCCTGGTGAGTGGGACCGACAAGGCTCCGGCCCTCCATGCGGTCCTGCAAAGCGACGAGCCGGGCGAGCAGTATCCCGCAAAGCTGGTGCGCCCAACCGATGGCAAGTTGATCTGGCTTGTCGATCGCGCCGCAGCCAGCGGGCTCAAACCGACGCAGCCCCACTGAAAACCGCTGAGGGGTACAAGTGGGACAACGGAGCGAGTCCCGCAGGGACGCCCGAAAATAGCCCGGCGTTTCAACGCCGGGTCAGCGCCGACAAAACCCAACCGCGTCCCGGTAGGGACGCATGAATCACCCAGCCGCTGAGGGCCGACGTCCCGCAGAGCTTGCCCGAGCAAGCGAAGCGCGCCGAAGAGGACGGCACGTTTCCACGCACACCCCTAAGGACTGCAACTCAACTACCGACTGACGATCTTTACGTTTTCTTGCTCGGGGCTTGCAGGTAATCCCTCGGCGTCCTCGGCGTCCTCTGCGTTTGAAGCCTTCTCTTATCCCCGCCAGTCGCAGATTTCCTTCAGACCTCGCCCGCGCGAATGCTCGAACAGGCGGACGCGGTGGCGGGAGTGTTCGAACTCGTGGATATCAGCCCAAACCTCCGCCTGCCAGGGTTGATCGTGCACCGCTGATTCGCCGCAGGTTGCGCACCGGGTATGGAGTGTGGTCTGGATGACCTCAGAAATCGCTGCAACTGCTCCCGGCAATTCGATGAAGATGCAGCGCACTTCCTGAATCTCTTCGCCTTCGCCGAGAATGTGCTCGTAGCGCAGCAGGTAGCCGAAGCCTAGTTTGCGGGCCTCCGTCTCGGCCTCGGCGCGGGTATGAAAAGGACCGTACTCGGCTCGCAGTTGCTCGGTCGAGTCGCACGCCATCCAGAAAATCTCTTTGAAGGCCATTGCAGGTTTCGCCCTGGGTTTCGAAATCTGCGTCGCGAAGCCGGCTCGCTGCGGTTGTTTGAGCCCGCGATCGGAGAGTCCTTGCGGAAAGTGCAATTCAGAGGCCGCAGACCGCATTACGCAATCCATTCCTGGGCATAGAGTTAGCCAGCATTTATGGTCCGTTTCGAGCAGCCGACGTGAAACCTTTTGCAGAATCGACTGCCGACTTGCCACGCCAGGTGCAATTCGCTTCCTGGTCCGACGCCCTCTGCCCGGCTCCAATGCAGCAACCCTCCGCCGCACCTTGGGCGCACTTTCCGGCGCAGCGCCGCGCTTGCGGCCCGTCAAGCGCCTACTGCCTGACTGCGGACCATGCCGCCCGGTTCCGGTTCCGACAGCCAGTTTTTGCCGCCGTGTCCGGCCACATACATGGCCAGTTCCAGCCGGCTCCAGACGCCCAGTTTGTCGAAGGTGTTGCGCAGGTGATTCTTGATTACTTGCTCGCTGGTGCCCATGATCTTGCTGATCTCGCGATTGGTCAGGCCCTCCCAGACCAGCGTTGCCACCTGAATTTCTTTCGGCGTGAGGCGCTCTCGCGGCATCATGACTGTGCTTCCTCCTTGGTGAACATGGCGATCGCCAGCTTCACCCGCTTGCGGCCTTCGCGGATTCCGGCACGCAAGAACAGCGTGCGCAGATGTTGTTTTACGGTGCGCGGGCTGATATTGAGCTGTCCCGCAATCTCTTTGTTGCTGCAGCCCTGCACCAGCAGGCTGAGAACTTGCTGATCATTATTGAAAAATGTGCCACGTCAGCGGAAATGGGACAGTTTGAGACCGGAAGTTAAGCTACACATCTGAGAT
>OMOD01000170.1 GCA_900290255.1 Candidatus Sulfotelmatobacter kueseliae | reverse complement strand
CTCACGGAGAGGAGCGGAGAAGTGTTTGTTCTTGACATCCTCTCTCATAGGATGAGTGTAATCGAGATGTAGCGTCAATCGACAATACAGCCAGCACCCCATTCATCCGCCGCCCCGACGCTGATTACTTTCGGACATGTACTGAGGTCACTCGGTTCGGGTAACCCATAGGTGGGTTACGGTGCTACTGTTCAGGCATGAAAAGGGCATCGAAGGACTTCCGCATCCAAGCCCCACAAGAGCGCATTCTTGTTGTTGAGCATGAGGAATTCTCACTTCAGCAGGGTACGATGCCGGGAAGCCACCGGAGATTTGAACGCGTTCACTCTTTTGGAGGCTGGAGAGAGAGATTTGCCCTCGACGAACTGAAGCAAGCCTGCCGCACATTTTGGAGCGGCGGAGAATATGAGTACCCGTACGAACAAGACCGGACTAATTCCTTGTGTTTATTGCGGCAAAACAGGCGCACAGTTTGAGCGCACGGTGAAAGAGCAAACGCCGCTCGCTATGGACTGGCTGTACCATTCCGTATGCTGTGAAGGACCTTACGACGTTATCCTACCGCCTTGGACTTGTTCTTGGGCTTTAATCTGGCGCTCGCTACCAAGCGGGGAGGACCGATAAATGAGCACGCCGCGCGGCAATATTGCAGCACCTTCTAAGAGCAAAAGCGAAACGGGAACATTCATGGTACTGTTCTCGCCAAGCCCACGTTCCTTTTACCGAGTAGTCGAGTTTGCCAATCTCGACAAAGCTAAGAAATGGTGTGAAGAATTCGCCGCAGTTCCTTTTCTGAAGGTTTACGTGCGCCTCATGGTCTGTGACGCTATCAAGTGGCAAGAGGTCTCGGCATGCACAGGGTCTTTCGACACCAATGGCAACAAGGCGCATAAGTACATGGTGCTCTGGAAGGATATGGAACCCTGCTATCACGAGATGCGTGAGTTTGAGCAATTCCAAGATGCGGTTCAGTATGCTTCCGCGACAAGGACTCGGTTGCAGGACTTGCAGGCATCACCGCGGTTTTCGGACCATGGCTTACCCGAAACCCTGCGTGTCTTTGCCTTCACGCTCGCCGGAGAGTGGAATATAGCGAATAGACCAGCCGAATAATGGCGCAAGCGGAATGAATAAAGTTCCTTGAAGGCTAGGAAGCAGTCCTGCCTCCAAGAATTCGAGACCGTTTCTGACCTTAAATGACCAAATCTCGTTAACAGCCTTTACGCTCAAAATCCTCGGTCACCGGGTCATTCAGATTGGGAAGTTGTCAAGTAGTCCGAAGCCCTCCTCGGCTGTACCCTAAGTTGTATCCTACCGAGTCAAATTTTCGGCACAATGAGGCAACGTTGGCAGACTGAGGCAGCATAAAACGTTGAAAATACACGCTCGCACGCTGGGGAAACGTTTGTCGATTGCTTTGGCCGATCATTCCGGAGATGCCTGGCTCTCGGGTCAGTTCATCTTAAAGACGCGGCATCCGCCAGTCAACGAATGATCGGGGTAGACCGTTTCAACTGGGATCAATCGGGATATCGTTGGCCGACATTTAAGGGATGGATGGCTCTGTTGACATCCTCAGATAAACGGGCGACTAGTTCGTTCTGGCGAGAATGCCGAAATCGGCGTGGAAGAGCGGCCCTTTTAGGGCCGCTTTCCCCGGTTCCCTGAGGAACGGCCTTTAGGCCCTGGGGCTAAAGCCCAGCCGTCTTGGCAGCGTGCTTACGCGGCGCTAAAGCGCCGCTCTTCCACGGCTGTTCCAGCGATGTCAACAAAGCCAGGATGGATTTTCGGGCCGGCTATCGTCCGCGGGCGTACCAGATCGAGCCGGGAGATTTGTAGTCGCGGCCTTCGCCCCACACGGCATGAGTTGTCCCCTCGCTGTCGATGGCCAAGCCGAAGTAGTCGCCGAAGGGGAAGCGGAAGCCGTCATGCAGGATGTAGTCATATCCCCGGGCGGGACCGGAAAGCTGCGTTTCGGCGCTCCAGGTGGCGCCGCCGTTAGTTGAACTGCGATAGATCGTGTTCCACAGGCGATGGTTGGGATGCCCGGCTTCGGCGGCTCGCGCATCCATCCAGGCGATGCGAACATCGCCCGCCGATCCGGCGACGATCACCGGGAAACAGTGCTCCGCGCCCAGTCCCGCCGTCGAGACGCTGGCCCGCGCCGTCCAGGTGAGCCCGCCTGTGGTTGACGACGAGAAGTAAATCCGCTCCGGCCCGCCGTTCAGCCCGCCCGCGTTCCACAAGGCGTAGATAGCGCCGGCCGCGTCTGAGGCCAAGTCGATCTGCGCGCCCAGAAAGCCCGTTCCGCAGCTTTCCTCCTCGCAGCCCGGAGGCGCGCTCGACACATCGAGCAGCACGGTGTTCCAGGTGCGTCCGCCATCGGTCGAGCGGCTGACATTGACGCTGACCGGACGCGTGGGCAATTCGCGGCGAGAATACGCCGTCCAGCCGAAATAAACATTCCCCAGCGGGTCGACCGTCGCTCCGCCCCCGAGCGACCATCCCGACTCGGCGTTAGGATTCACGCTCACGCCGCTGAAGGTTTGCCCAAAATCGTGCGAGGCGGCGACAAAGAATTCTTCTTCCCGGTTGAATCCCACGTAAACATTCGCGCCGCGCACCGCCAGCACGGGCTTGTCGGCTTCTTCCCGGCCTCGTTCCGCCTGGGCGAACGACCAGGTACGGCCGAAGTCGAGCGAGCGGGCCACAATAACGTCGCGCTTGTTATTCTCCAGCCACGACGCGTAGACCGTTTGCCGGTCGACCGGATCCACCACGATCTGCGGGTCAAACTGGCCGGTCGGGAACGGAAGCAGCGGGCGCGAAGCGAGCCAAGTCAAGCCGTTGTCGTTGCTGATGAGCAGCGCCATGGTCGGAGCCGTGCAGGCCGCACAATTGGGCACCGCTCCATACTGCGGATAGAGCACGTAAATGTGCCCATGGCCGTCGGCGGCCATCGCCGGCTCCCACTGGTCGCCGGTGCGATAACCCAGGCGTGTCTGCGGAGTGAAGCCCGAAACCGCCAGCGCCGCCTGCGACGTCGCCAAGGCGAGCACGATGAGCAGCGCAAGGCGCTGCTGAGTTCGTGGCGCGGGTTGGAAGCGGCTGGCGGAAGGGACCACCGGACTTGCTCCTGGCACAAACCTGTTTCGGACTTTACCCCGATTCCGCGCCAGCGTCAATTACCCAAGGGTAATGAGACCAATAATTTACAATCCCGCCACTTTTGCGCCCTTTCGTCATCTAAACAGGGGCGAGCGTACCTGGAACTGGTTTCACAAATAGTCCTGCGCGCGGCGAGTGCTAAGCCGTCAGTGGCTAAAGCCCACCGTTTGTGCGGTCCTTGGCGGCCCGGCTGAAGCCGGGCCCTACCCAGAACCCATTTGTGAAACCAGTTCTAGATCCCTGAGGAGTGAACCATGGCCAAAGCCACCTTTGCAGCCGGCTGTTTCTGGGGAGTCGAAGCCACCTTCCGGCAGATTCCGGGCGTCATTTCCACCCGGGTCGGCTACACCGGCGGGCACGCCGAGAACCCGAATTACAAGGAAGTCTGCACCGACCGCACCGGCCACGCCGAAGCCGTGGAGGTCGAGTTTGACCCGGCCAAGGTGCGCTACGCTGATTTGCTACAGGTTTTCTGGGAGAATCACGATCCTACCCAGCTCAACCGCCAGGGCCCGGATTGGGGAACGCAATACCGCTCGGCGATTTTCTATCATTCGCCCGAGCAGGAGGCAGAAGCCCGGGCCTCGAAGGAATCACTCGAGCAGGCGCACCGCTACTCCAAACCGATCGCGACCCAGATTGTTCCCGCAGCCACGTTCTATCCCGCCGAGGACTACCACCAGCAGTATCTGGAAAAGCGCGGGCTGGCCAGTTGCCACGTCAAGTACTAGAAGGACTCACCGGCGCCCGCGGCCGGAAGAAGAGCATCAGGGTAAACCCTCCGATATAGAAGGGCAGGCTCTGCTGCAGGTTGCCGCCCAGGAAGCGCAACGCGAAACCAAACAGGGCCAGCGTCTCGCACAGCGCATAGGTCATGATGTAGCCGGTTCGCCAGTGGCTCAGACTCAAGCTGTCGTCCGGCCGGGTCGCCAGACTTTCTTCGGCCTTCAGAACCAGCGTGCGCCGCACCACGAAGATCACGCCCACGATGGTCACAGCTATGGTGGCAAACAGATAACCCAGGGTGGGTTTCACCGGCCGTATGCTGGGGGCAACCACTTCCGCCACGATGACATAGAGCAGGATGCTGGCCAGCATCAGCCACTGCACCAATCGCAGCGTCTTCAAAGTGTGACCCATTGCCGCCTATTGTCTCGCAATTCCGAAGTTATGGCAGCAAGAAACTCAGAAACAAAAAATCCCGCTGTGCCGCCCGCTCCGCTCGAATACTTTCACTTAGTTAAAGCAACGTCAAGACGGCGGCCTGGTCGCATCCGCAGAAAAATCTGGAACGATACCGGATACCAGCCGTAGGCCGCATCCAGCGCGGCCGGCTTGGAGTAGACGGTCACATCCGCGCCCAACCCAAATTGCCACGCGCGCTCGTGGGCCAGATCCCGCACGCCGCCGAAGGTGTAGGCCCCGATCCGATACCACGGATGGACCGGCGCTTCGGGAAACAGCTCGTCTTTATCCACCAATTCGAGCCGCGAGAATAGGTAGTTCTTCTCCTGGAAATTGAGCGTCGATTCCAGCAAGTAACTGTTCAAGTGTGCGTCAGTGGCGAGTTTCTGCACGCGTCCCCAGACCAAAGTCGTTCTCCAGTTGCCCAGGGACACGGGGCGGTTGTATTCCACCGACGCAGTTTCGCGCCACTGGCTTCCCGGTTCCAGCGCTTCGGGATGCTCCAGCCGCCCAATGCTGTATTGCGCCACCCAGTTGCGCGCGGGCGCGATGCTGACCCGTCCCGACCACGAATCGAGCGGCCCCAACTGAATGCTCCAGCGCTCCTCGTTCGGCTCCCGGCCGTTGAAGGCGGAAGCCTCCAGCCTGACCCGGTCGATCACCAATCCGGTTGTCACCACGCCGAAGCTGGTGTGGGTAGAATCCTGCAAATGATGGCCGAGCGGCGCCAGCGGCAACTCCGAAGCCGAAGCCCGGTGCAGGTACGTCACCGGCCCCAGCGCAGGCTCCGCCGACGGTCCACCATAAAGCTCCCAGGAGATTTTCTCCGTCAGCGGCGCTATGTACAGCGCCGCCAATTCGGCAAATACGTTATGGGGATGCTGGTGATCGACCAGCGGCTCGCCGTGATAGGTCTCGCCCGTCTGAAAGAGTTCTGGAAAGCCGGGATGCGGCGAGGTGAGAGACTCGGCCGAAAACATCTGCCGAAACAGAATCGTGCCCTTGCCCAGGGAGTGCTGCTCCATCAGCATCCCCCAATTGACCGACTCGGCCTTGCCTTCACCGCGCGGTCCGCCTTGCTGGTTGTAGTCCACGAAAATGGTCCCATGCGCCATGAATTCCCAGCCGCCTCGCATCCACATCCCTTCGTAAGCCGGCACGGAAGCCGGCTGCCAGGCCGTTCCCGAGCCGGCGTGCGGCGACGGCATTGCCGAAGACACATGCTCTTCCATCTTCATGCCTGTCATGTTGCCGGATATGGAAGTCTCCTGTTGCCGCGAGGTCTCATCGGAGAACTGCAGCTCGTTGGGATCGTTCCCTTGGGCGAGCGTCAGCGGCGCCGCTAGCACCATCAGAGACAGAACGACGCGCAGGGTATTGTTCACGGCGAGGCGCGGGACGTCAGGTTATGTCCCGGTAATCTTGGTGCGAAGCTCTTCCGGCAGACGCTGGCGAATTTCCTCCGGCAGGCGATCGTGCACCCGCCGGGCTCCTTCCTTGGCCGCGTCGAGCATGGTCACCGGCGCCGGAGTCGCTACCGCCACTGCCAGCCAGATTACTGCCGAGAGGGCAAAGCCGGCCAGCGCGGCGATCTCGAGCCAGAACGCAAACGGGGGACCGAAATGCCGGATTACCCCAAACGCCAGCAGAAAAACTCCGGCAGAGATCGAGGCCAGAGCGATCAACCCCACATCAATCACGCGATGCAGTTGCTGCCGGCCGCGGCACCGCGCGCAGGCTTCGAGATGGCTTTCGTAATCGCCGCGCATCTCCGGCGCCAGGCCGGAAATGTCGTAGCGCCAGCCCGCCAGAATCTTGCCCACAATAGGATCAACGCACTGCTGGCTCATGAGGTATGAAGACACGCTCCCACTTGACCCAGGACTACTTCGATCATGTTACAGACGAATGGGCGCGAGCGATTCAGACTGCGCCGCCAGCAGCACGCGGTTGTTGAACAATCCGCCCCGCGCCGCCAGCGCTTTTTCTGCTTCTCTCCGGGCTATTTCCGGATGATTGTTCTGCTCAGAGAGATGCGCCAGAACGACAAACGTTGCACTATTATCATAGTCGTTAATCAAGAAGTCGGCGAGGGCCTCATTCGACAGATGCCCTACCCGGCTCATCACCCGCTGCTTCACCGCCCACGGATAAGGCCCCACGCGCAACATTTCCAGATCGTGGTTCGACTCCATCACCAGCAGGTCACAGCCGCGCAGGTGATCGCGCACGCTTGCCGGCACGTATCCCAGATCCGTCACGAAGCCGACCTTGATGCCTTCGGCACGAAAGGTGAAGCCCACCGGGTCGGCGGCATCGTGCGGAATGGTGAACGGCTTGACCTCAATGTCACCCACTTGGAATCGATGGCCGGATTCGAAGCGCTCGAACTTCTCCAGTTGCGGCTTCTCGCCCTTCTGGTCGCGCATGGCGCGCGCCCACGCCTGGTGTGTCGCTCCCGTCATGAACACCGGGATGCGCAGCTTTTTCGCCAGCGTGGCCAGCCCGTAAACGTGATCGGAATGCTCGTGCGTGATCAGAATAGCTGAGAGCGAATGTGGATCGTCTCCCAGCGACTTCATGCGCTTGTAGGTGTCGCGGCAGGAAATGCCGGCATCGACCAGAATCCTGGTACATTCGCTGGCCACCATAGCGCAGTTGCCCCGGCTGCCCGAAGCCAGCATGGAGACAGACACACCCATACCGGCAGCATACGCGCCTCGGCTGTGGAATCGGGAGTGACTTTCTGGTTAGCCGATACCTAAGAACAGACTTCAGACCTCGGACTTCAGACCTCAGGCCTTTAACCGTGACGTTGTAAAACTGAGGTCTGACGTCTGAAGTCTGAAGTCTGAGGTCTGAGGTCTGAGGTCCGAGATCTGAAGTCCGAGGCTGAGGTCTGAGGTCCGAAGTCTGAGGTCCGAAGTCCGAGGTCGGGCTTTACTTTCCTTGGCTCAAGTTATCCATCACCCCACGCATGAACGAACCGCCGTAGGCGCCGGCGAAGCCGGGGAAAAAGGTGAGAATCGATCCGTAGACTTGCGCCCGTGTAGGCTTGACGGTCAGCAAGAGATAGGCGGCAAGTTCGGTCAGAGGAATGAACACGCCCACCGCGACCACCCAGCGCCACGGATGCCGCCGCCGCAGCAAGCCCAGCATCATGCAGGAGGCGAGAACCAGCAGCGCAGTAAACAGCAGGTCGTTGACCGTGACGTCAGCCACGCCCGTGCCGACGCCGCACACCGCGGCCAGCAGGTAGAACCACGCGTCGCTTCCAGCGCCGGAACCTTGCTCAGATGTTTTCATTCAACAATCAAAAATCAACAATCATCAATCGAAAATCGGCAATCGAAAATCGTCAATATTTGTAGAATCCTCTCCCGCTCTTTCTCCCCAGCCAGCCCGCATCGACCATCTTGACCAGCAGCGGGCACGGACGATATTTGGGATCGCCCAGGCCACTGTGCATGACACGCATGATGTCCAGGCAAACGTCGAGCCCGATGAAATCGGCCAGCGTCAGCGGACCCATGGGATGCGCCATGCCCAGCTTGAAAACTTCGTCCACGGCCTCGGGCGTCGCCACGCCTTCCATGACGGCGAACATGGCTTCGTTGAGCATCGGCATCAGCACCCGGTTCGAAACGAAGCCCGGCGCGTCGTTGACTTCCACCGGCGTCTTATCGAGCTTCACCGCGAGATCACGAACCGTGGCGAAGGTTTCCTCGGACGTGGCCAGCCCGCGAACCACCTCCACCAGTTTCATGACGGGCACAGGATTGAAAAAATGCATCCCGATGACTTTCTCCGGCCGTTGGGTCAGCGCCGCCAGCCTGGTGATCGAAATGGAAGATGTGTTCGAGGCCAGGATGATTTCCGGCCGAGTCAGTCGGTCGAGATCGCGGAAGATCTCGGTTTTAACCTCAACCTTCTCCGTCGCCGCTTCCACCACCAAGTCGCAATCCGCCAGCTTTCCTCGGTCGGTGACCGGCTGAATCCGCCCCAGGGCGGCAGCCTTGTCGCCGGCCGTGATCTTGCCCTTCGCCACTTCGCGATCCAGATTCTTCGCGATCGTGTCGACCGCGCGATCCAGGAACCGCTGCTCCACATCGCACAAAACCACGCTGTAGCCGCAGCGCGCAAACACGTGCGCAACGCCATTGCCCATCGTTCCCGCGCCGATGACTCCCACTCCTCTTATTTCCATGTGGAACTCTCCTGGCAGCCGCCACTTCAAGATTCCAATGCAGCTAGCCCGACACCCATCTTCTGCCGACTGCCCGAAGAAACAAACCCACGCAGTAATAAACTGCGCCGTTGATGACTGTTGCAACCAGCCACATGATTAGGTTCGCAACCTCCCCCATATCCATCGTCACGAATCCCAGAAATACACCTGGGCACAGTACAAAAGTTGCCTTTTCGAGGAATCGATATGCGGGTGGCGCCGTATAGCTGCTCTGCAACCTGGAAGCTTCTTCGGCCGTTGGCAGATGGAAAAAGTTGTACTTGTAGTCGCACTCCCAGAACACCATCAGGCCCATGCCGACAAGGATTCCAGCGATCGCAAGTCGGCGCGGCAGTTTGAGCACGGGTCCTCCGGGAAAACGTTCGAGTCTATCACTAAGGGCGGGCGTCAGACCTCGGCCCCAACACGTCGACTTTGATTGCTGAGGTCGGAAGTCTGAGGTCTGAGGTCCGCGCCCGGCGTATCATATAGCGTTTCACCATCCGGGAGCTTTCCCGCGGTCGTGTTCCCATGCCTATCAAAACCATCATCGAACCATTCCGCATCAAGAGCGTTGAACCGATTCGCTGGACCACCCGCCAGGAGCGCGAGAAACTGCTCCACGACGCGCACTACAACCTGTTTCTTCTGCCCGCCGATGACGTTCTGATCGACCTGCTCACCGATTCCGGCACCGGCGCCATGTCCACGCATCAATGGGCCGCCGTCATGGAAGGCGACGAAAGCTACGCCGGCAGCCGCAGCTTCGACCATTTCAAGAATTCCATTCAGGAAATTTTCGGCTACAAGCACGTGATCCCCACCCATCAGGGACGCGCCGCCGAGCGCATCCTCTTCGGCGTCGCCTGCAAGAAAGGCGACGTCGTTCCCAACAACACCCACTTCGACACCACTCGCGCCAATGTCGAATTCGTCGGCGCCGAAGCCGTGGATCTGGTCATCCCCGAGGGCCGCCAGCCCGCGCTCTCGCATCCTTTTAAGGGCAACATGGACGTCGCCGCGCTCGAAGCGCTCATCACTCGCGTCGGCCGCGAGCGCATTCCGCTCGTCATGCTCACCGTCACCAACAACTCCGGCGGAGGCCAGCCGGTCTCCATGGAAAACGTCCGCCAGGTGAGCGCCGTGTGCAAGCGCCACAAAATCCCGCTCTATTTCGACGCCTGCCGCTTCGCCGAGAATTCCTGGTTCATCAAGCTGCGCGAAAAAGGATACGAATCGAAAACCCCCAAGCAGATCGCGCAGGAAATGTTCCGCTACGGCGACGGATGCACCATGTCCGCCAAGAAAGACGGCATGGCCAACATCGGCGGCTTCCTCTGCACCAACGACGATCTGCTGGCCCAGCAGGAAAAAGATCTCCTCATTCTCACCGAGGGATATCCCACCTACGGCGGCCTCGCCGGACGCGATCTCGAAGCCATCGCCGTTGGCGTGCAAGAGGCGCTCGAAGAAGACTACCTGCGCTATCGCATCGCCTCGACGGCATATCTGGGCAATCACATCGCGTCCCAGGGAGTGCCCATCGTCCAGCCGCCCGGCGGCCACGCCATCTATCTCGACGCCCGCGCCTTCCTGCCGCACATTCCCGCCGACCAATTCCCCGGCGTGGCGCTCGCGGCGGAGCTATATCTCGAAGGCGGAATCCGGAGCGTAGAGATTGGAACTTTAATGTTCGCCGGCGCCGCCAAGATGGACCTGGTGCGCCTCGCCATCCCCCGCCGCGTCTACACCCAGAGCCACATTGACTATGTGGTCGAAGTGATTCTGGAAGTGTGGAAGAATCGCGAGCGCATCCCCGGCCTGCGGTTGACGTATGAAGCTCCGTTCCTACGCCATTTCACCGCGCATCTGGAGCCGGTGAAGGTGGCAGCCTTACGTTCCTGAGATGTCGATGGATGCCCCGTCCTTGTCCCTGCGCTTTTTGCAGGGACAGGGCGGGGATTTTGACTTTCGGCCTAAAGAAACTGCCCCCCTTCTTTCGCCCCCGCGGGGCTTGTTCCTGTCTTTGCTAAAACTAACCCACGGCTTGCGCCGTGGGCTGCACTCTTTCGCCGCTTCGCGGCTTCCGCCGATTCCGCTGTTCGACGGTGTAAAATACTTCAGCAAGCCCTAATATCTAACCTCTCAGTTTCGAAAGGATTCTCCCATGGCAACGTTGGAAGCCCCGGTCCGGCCGCGCGTGAGCCTGCATTCCGGCCCGTTCGTGACCGAGCCATTTTTCGATTTCCGCAACGAAGACAACGCGCGCAAGATGCGCGCCACTATCGCCAAGGTGCGCGGCCAGTTGGGCCGCGAGTATGACCTCATCATCGGCGGCAAGCGCGTCAAGACCGCCGAAAAGATCAAGTCGCTGAACCCCGCCAAGCCCTCCGAGATCGTCGGCATTCATCAGAAAGCCGGCAAGGAGCAGGTTGAGCCCGCCATGAAGGCCGCGCTCGCCGCTTTCGAATCCTGGCGCTCGACCACGGTCGAAGAGCGCGCCAGCCTGCTGTTCCGGGTGGGCGACCTGCTGCGCCAGCGCAAGATGGAATTCATGGCGTGGATGGTTTTCGAAGTCTCGAAGAACTGGGCCGAAGCCGACGCCGACGTTTCCGAGACCCTCGACTTCTGCGAGTTCTACGCGCGCGAAGCGCTGCGCCTGGCTAAGACGCAACTGCCCATCCAGTTGCCCGGCGAGCGCGACACGCTGACCTACATTCCGCTGGGCGTGGGCGCCGTGATTCCGCCCTGGAATTTTCCGTGCGCCATCATGGCCGGCATGACGCTGGCCTCGATCGTCAGCGGCAACACGGTCATCCTGAAGCCGTCGAGCGATTCGCCCACCATCGCCGCGAAGTTTATCGAACTGCTCGAAGAAGCCGGCATGCCCGAGGGCGTGGTGAATTTCTGCCCCGGCGCCGGAGCCAGCTTCGGCGACGCCATCGTAGCCCATCCCAAGACGCGTTACATCGCCTTTACCGGTTCGCGCGAGGTCGGCCTGCGCATCAACCAGGTCGCGGCCAATCAGGCTCCCGGCCAGATCTGGATCAAGCGCACGATTCTCGAAATGGGCGGCAAAGACGCCATCGTGGTGGACGCCGACGCCGACGTCGATTCCGCGGTCGAGGGCGTGGCACAAGCCGCCTTCGGCTTCCAGGGCCAGAAGTGCTCAGCCTGTTCCCGCGCTATCGTTGACGAGCGCATTTACGACAAATTCCTGGAACAACTGAAAGCGCGGGTCGAGAAGATTCAGATCGGCGATCCCACCGAGAACGCCAACCTGGCCGCGGTGATCAACGAAAGCTCGATGAAGACGATTCTCCAATACATCGAGCAGGGCAAGAAGGACGGGCGCATCCTCACCGGCGGCGAGCGCGCGCCGGGCGAAGGCTATTTCATCCAGCCCACAGTCATTGCCGACATCCCGCCCAAATCGAAGCTTGAGCAGGAGGAAATCTTCGGCCCGGTATTGGTGGTGATTAAAGCCCGCGGCTTTGACCACGCGCTCGAAATCGCCAACGACACCGAATTCGGCCTGACGGGTGCCGTCTACACCAGTTCGCGCGACAAGGCCGAGCGCGCCATCCGCGACTTCCACGTCGGCAACCTGTACATCAACCGCAAGTGCACCGGAGCAATGGTGGGCGCGCATCCTTTCGGCGGCTTCAACATGTCGGGAACGGATTCCAAGTCCGGCGGCCCGGATTATTTGTACCTGTTCACGCAGGCGAAGGCGGTGGGAGAGAAAATCGGCTAAGCTGATTATTGCTGATGTGGGGACAGCCGCCCTCGGCTGTCCAGCCGGGCGCAGCCCGGCAGCCCTAATATCGAGTCAGCAGGAAGGCCGGTGATGTCCCTGTCTTGCCGGCCTGTCGGACAAACCTGTCGAGCTTCGCTCGACCGGACAGCCGAGGGCGGCTGTCCCCACATTGTGCTGCCTTATTCAGCCAGCAAAAAGGCCGCCTTCTCAGGCGGCCTCAATTTTTGCGGAAGCGAAGATCTACTGTGCAACTCCCGCCGGCGGCTGGGGAACGGTCCCCGCGGCAGTTGCGGCCGCGGCCTCGTTCAAGATGCGGTGGTGGATGGTGAACAGCGCCAGCTCCAGCCGGTCCGACACGCCGATCTTGTCGTAGACGTTGCGCAGGTAGTTCTTGATGACCTGCTCCGTCGTGCCCAGCTGCGAGGCAATTTCCTTGTTCTTGTAGCCCTGCACGATCAAGGCCACAATGCGCAGTTCCTTCGCCGTGAGCCGGTCGCGCACGCGCAGCCCGACCATATCGTTTTCGGTGAGCTCGCTGGGCACCGCGACGTCCTGCACCCAGGTTTCGCCGCGCGCCACTTTGCGCACGCAATCCACCAGAGCGGCGCTGGTCACGTTGCGATAGACGACGCCGTGGGCGCCGTTCGCCATGTGCTTCTGCGCGCTCTCGCCGGTGTCGGCCAGCACAATCAGGCGCGTCTTGGCCTTGGTCACGCCCTGCACGATGGCGCCAAAGTCGTTGTGGAATCCCGCCGCTACCACCAGCACCGCGGCGCGAAACTTGTCCACCGCCATGAACATCTGCTCCGGCGTTTGCGCCTGGGCTACGATGCGCATTTCGTCTTCGACGGCGAGCACTTTGGCGATCCCCGCCCGGAAGATCGCCTGGTTATCGGCCAGAATCAGTTTGAGCATTTGTCAGCGCTCCCAAAAAATCCGCTTCAAAGAGTTAAGAGTTCCGAACGAACTCGTATGTGTCAATCACGCAGGCTACGCCGCGACCTTCGCCGCCGCCGCCGGTTTCATCGGAGCGCACCACCCTCCCCTTGCATTGGATGGTCACATTCTCCTGACCGCCGGTCATCTCCGGCGGCAGCGTGATTTCAAATTCCACGGGCGAACCAACCTCCATGGCAGCGTCGGCGCGAATGTACACGCCGGCTGCGCTGAGATTCCCCGTCACACCACTCGCGTCTCCGCCGGTCTCGCCCTTGTGGATCTTAATCGGCAATTCCAGTGGAAACCTTTTTCCGGTCCGTGCTTCTTCGGCCACGGGGCCTCCTCTACGCTGCTGGCCGGTTCCGTAACGGTTGTCTGCGAATGAGGTCAGCGGCATCAAATCAAGCTCCTGACGGGCCAAGGCCCGCATTTGTGCTTAGGGCAGGTTATATCACGGATGGTTACCCATGTAAAAGCCTGATAACCCGTTAGTTAACGGTAGAAACTAGGTTCCCCCGGTGCCCGGCCTCGGCGGAAAGACGACCACCCCGACTTCCCCGAGCGCGGGATCGAGAATTTTCTCCCTGGAATTGTGCGGGTAAAGGAGGGCCAGGCTGGCGAGCAAACTGGCGCGTCCGGGGTCGTCCGGTCTGCCCCACACCAGCATCGCGTCAGGAGACGCCTTCCCGATATCAATCATCAGGCTGTTCAACTCGGTCGGTTGCGGCAGGGAATCCATCGTACCGACAAGTCTGCTCCCGCCAAAGTATGCCGCCTTGAAGCCAGCCTCCCATCCCACGCCGTGGGCCGGGAATGGCCCGGCGCCCAGGCTCACGATTCTGGAGCCGCCGTGCGCCTTCAGCCGATGGCCGGCATCGTAGCAACTGAATTGAAAGTCGCGCGTCAGGGTACGAAATGGAGACGAGCGATAGGTCAGCGAGAAGACCACTCCGACAATTACCAGCGCGATGCAGAGCTTGCGCCAAAGACGAAAGTCAAAATCGACCTCGCCGGTCAGGAACCCGGCAGAAACCGCCAGGACCAAAGGCATCAGCGGGAACAAGTAGCGCGCGTCGACGACCAGCATCGAATATGCCCCCACCAGGCTGACCGCGGCCACCGCCGTGACCACGGCAAACCGCCATGCAATGGAAGTAGAACTGGAACTGGAAGTGGAAGTCTGAGGGGAAGTTTGGCGCCTGCGCCGGACGAGCACGACCAAAGCGAATAGGAACGCGAGCAAACCGCCCGGGGTCTCGACCACTGCCATCTCTTTGGCCGCCCGTGGCAGGTTTCGCATTTCCACCCGCATAATTTTCGGGAGGGCCTTAGAGACGTCGATGGGATAGGTCCACATCCACGAACCCGGCGGCATATCCAGCACGACGTACTCGTCGTAGTCCTTCGCGGTGTCGGTCAGAACCGCATAGGTTGGGTCGCGGTGCTCGCGGGCGGCGCCCAAAGTCCATTGCACCAGGTTAAGGCGGAACTGGCTGCCCGTGGTGTAGACACCATACTTGGAGTGCAGCACTGCCGCCCATCCGGCCGCGATCACCGCGGGAATCAAAGCAGCCGCGGCGAGCCGCGCAACTCTCGACTTCCACTGCTTGCCGGAAACGGCTAAAGCCGTTACGGTGCACAGCGCCAGCCAGGGCAGCGCGAAAGCCTTGGCCAGGAACGCCACACCGTGGATGGCTCCGAGAGAAAACCAGTCGCGCAGACGATCCTCTCCGAGCGCCCGGAGAAGCAAAAGAAAGTAGACCAGCGTCAGCGCCGCAAACAGGAAATCTGGAGTGATGGATTCCACCGCGGCGGCCGCCAGACCACGGCCGAGCACGAACAACAGAGTGGCCAGAGCAGCCGCCAGCCGGGAGCGCCACAGGCTTTCCGCCAGAACATAGAGCAGCAGCGCACACATCAGGAAACTTCCGACATTCACCAGTTTGCCAAGGTGTAAATAGTCTCGGTCGGTGAATGACAAACCCGCGATCAGCCAGGAAATCAGAGGACTGCGAATGGAATTAATTGCCGCGTAGAATTGGCCCTGGCGGATGTGCCGGGCAATGCCTAGATACCCGACGCCGTCGTAGTCGATTTCGTTGAAGCAGGTGCGCGCGAACCACCATAGCTGAAAGCTACAAGTGGCGACTACTGCAACGACGGTGATTGCCCACAACTTGCTCTTGAAGTCGTAGTCCTCACGCCATCGTTTCGGAGCCTTACTCAGAGTCTGGATCATTCAAATGCTGTCTCGAAAGTGTGGTCGCAGTGTACATCGGGCGTCCGCAATACAAGAAGCCAACCATGCGATCCTAACATCCGATAAGAGTCATCCATGTTAGCCTGAATGATCAGCCGTTCTGGATGGTCGAACCGGAGGCATACGCCATGCAGACTTCCTGCAACTCCCACCCAACGCACAATCTTCGGCCGGTCTGCCTTGCCGTAGTTGTGATCCTTTTCATCGCCATGACCCAGGCGCAGCCGGCGCCGGCCCAGAAGACGAATACGCCGCCTGCGGGAAGCCGGGGGACGGCGGCCCAGAATACGAAGCAGGAATCCGGACGGCCCGAAGCGCCGAGTGTTCTGGCGCAGTTGAACAACGATTTGGAGAGCCTGGCGGCCAAGGTGTCACCGGCCGTAGTGCAGATTCTCGTCACTGGATACGGCCCGCTGCGCGAGGAAGATAAATCGCAGACGGCGTTGATCGTTCGCCAGCATGCGGTCGGCTCGGGCGTGATCGTCGACTCCAATGGCTACATCATAACCAACGCCCACGTGGTGGAAGGCGCGCAACGCATTCGCGTGGCCTTGCCGCTGCCCATGACCGGTTCTTCCGTGCCGGTCGGAAAACGCCGGATCCTGGAAGCGCGTCTCCTGGGCCAGCACAAAGAGACCGATCTTGCCCTCCTTAAAATTGACGAGACCGACCTGCCTACGCTTGCCCTTCTTACCCAGAGGCCGCAGGTCGGCCAGCTGGTGTTTGCCATCGGCAGCCCGGAAGGCCTGCAGAACTCGGTCACCATGGGCGTAGTCAGCGCCGTCGCGCGGCAGGCTGATCCCAGCAAGGCGCTTACTTATATTCAGACCGATGCTCCCATCAATCCCGGCAACAGCGGAGGCCCGCTGGTCGATATGAACGGCGCGGTCCTCGGCATCAACACGTTCATTTTGTCGCAAGGCGGAGGCAGCGAGGGCCTGGGCTTTGCCATTCCGGCGCGGGTGGTCGATTTCGTCTACCACAGCCTGCGCACCTACGGGCACGTACATCGCGTGGAAATTGGCGCCGTGGCACAGGAGATCACGCCCACCCTGGCCGAGGCTCTGCACCTCGCGCAACACTGGGGAGTGGTCGTCTCGGATGTCATCCCCGGCGGTCCCGCCGCTGCCGCCGGCCTGCAAATCCAGGACATCATCCTTTCCGCCGACGATCGCCGCGTCGAGACCCTGCCCTCGCTTTCCTCGGCGTTGTACCTGCACCGTCTCGACCAGGTGGTCAAACTCGAGGTTCTGCGCGGCACCGAAAAGAAGATCCTGAACATCCCGGCCATCGAGCACCACGACCAGATGGACCAGCTTCTCGACACGGTCAATCCGGAAACCAGCCTGATCCCGCGCCTGGGCGTACTGGCCATTGATCTCCCCGGCAATTTGGCTTCGCGGTTGGGATCAAGGAGTTCCGCAGGAGTGATCGTGGTGGGACGGGCCGCTGACCTGATCATGCCCGATACTGGCCTGCAGGCTGGCGACATCATTCACCAGATCAACACCCTCCCCGTCGATTCGACCGACACGCTGCGTACCGCACTCGGAGCGCTGAAATCCGGCGATCCGGTCGCCCTCCAGGTCGAGCGTGACGGCGGGTTGATGTATGTGAGTTTCGAGATGGACTAGCCAAGGTGGGCTGGGTGCCCCATTCTAAACTTCGCTGTCCTTGCGAAATTTAAAACCTGCCCTGACGGGACGGGTGGCCCACTCAAGCCCGTCCTCCTCAACGATGAGATACCGTGTAATAGATAAAGAGCGCGATAAGAGCAATTACGCCGAGCAGAACAATCGCGAAAATAATTGCCAGAGGCCAGAAAGCCCAGGACCATGATTGTCTTTTTCTGATCTGCTGTATGGCGTTGTGCAATGAGAAAGCCGTGGCAATTGCGCCCAACGGAGTCAAGGCGAAGGCGGGCATAAAAGCATCGAGCTCACCCGGTCCCCTGCATCCATGCTGGAAACAGTAAAGAGAAGGCAACAGAATCGAAAAGATGTAAACGATGGCAATGAAATACGAAATCGCGAGGCCTAGTTTGCGTAACATAGACCTTTCCTCAGATCTTATTCTCGTTCGCGTACAGATAGCCACGTTAGCACAGGGGGCCACCCGTTCTGATGAAGAGCAGTGGCCGTCTTGCGCAACGCCGCGGCCAACTCCTCCGGCTTGAATCCGAACGGCCCGGGTCTGCTCTTGTAGGCCACTTTGCCGCCGCCATCGATCAGGTAGAGGCGATCGGGCCACGCCGTATAGGCGCTCTCCGTCGAGTTCCCAAACTCATCCAGAACTGCCGGAATCTCGATCCCCAGCTTGCGCACGCACGTCCCGGCCAGCGTCGCTCGCTCGTCCTCGTTCCGCGGAGTGGCAAACACCACCTTATCCCGGATGTTACTTTCCATCTGCCAAACGTCGCTCGGATGGGCTTCGCTGATGTAGACCACGAGAAATGTGACCTGATTGCGATATTGCTCATAGAGCTTGTTAAGAGCGGGAACCTCCCGCCGGAACGGCGGTCAGGTATAGCTCCCGAATACGAGCACCACCGGGCGCCCTTGCGCGGCGAAAGATGACAGCTGGGTCTGCTCGCCCGTGTCCAGCCTGGCTAGCGTGAAATCGGGCGCGCGCTCCCCAACCTCGAGGTTGCCGGCACGGGCGCGCAGCCAGAGCGTTTCAAAGGGAAGCACGAGGAATGCAACTGGCCCCGGTATTCTCGACATTACCCGGGCGAAGCGCTCGGGCGGTTGCCGCATCACGTGGTACAAAGCCCCGCACGTGATTACCCACAGCGTGCCGATCAGGCAAACCGCGGCGACTACCGTTTTCTTCACAGACTTTGAAGGTGCCGTCACTTGACTTGCAGTCGAATCCCACAGAATTGGGTGATTATTAGGTATGGGGCAGGGAAGATCAATACTGGGAAAGTAGTATTAATTGTGGCACTGGAGGGTCAGACGGCTTTCAGAGTCTTAGGTAGCGGAGGGGAACGAAATTCCCCAAAAATCCTTGGCCTTATCATCCTGCTCGACAAACTCAATGGCGTATGTGGGAACTCCATTCCGTGCGACCAACTGCGAAACGACCCGCGCCGCAACTTGGATACCGTGCTTGTTCTTCACTGAGACGATAGAACCGACCAGCAATTCTCGATGCAACTGGATGGCTGCCCCATGCTTATTCAGGTTGGTAGCCTTGGCAGGCATCGCAAAGGAAGATTTGTGCCGATCTTGACCCGCCAGTTCCACCGGGCTGTCGAGGGCAATCCGGGTGCTCCTGCGTTTTCCCAGTTGAATGCGATTCAGGCTGCGAGTCGCCGTTATATCTATGGACGTGCTCGCATTCGAGCGGTGTTTTGACACTTTTCGAGCTTCCATTGATACCCGAAACTACATTTGTTCCAACGGAGCTGCAATGTACGTGGGTCACCACGACAATATGACTGAAGTGATCATGACTTGGCGAGCCGCAGGTGATTCATTCGGCGGTCAATAGAGAAACGTCTGGTACCCCTTTGACGAAGCCAGCCTTTAGAACGCGCTTCCTCCTCCTCCGCCGAATCCCCCGCCGGAAAATCCACCCCCGCCGAATCCGCCTCCACCAAAACCCGAGCCGCTCGAACTGGCGCGCGGAGCCGAGACGAAGACCTGGTGCATGTCCGACGCCATGCTGTGCATCGAACTCGAAAAGAAGATCGGATTGAACATCATGCCGGGCGCATATACGCCGGGCGCCACATACCAGCTCGGAGGGTCTTTGATGATTCCGGCAAAGGCCTGCGCCCAGTGATGCTCCACGCCCAGCGCCATCGCGTACGGCAGAAATTTCTCAAACGTGGTGGGCGGCATGACTTTGAGCCGCTCCGCGTCCACCCGATTCATGAACTCCTGAAAGCCCAGCACCGCGATGCGAGTGCGTGCTCCCTTGACCGTCTTGGCCGTCATGACCCGGGCAAACAGCCACCAGATCAAGGCTGAAATCAGCACGCTCACGATCAGCAACGGAACCGAGCTGAAAAAGTTGGCCCATCCCAGGTATTGGAAAATCGCGAAGGGAATCAGAATCGCAACCGCCGCAGCGACGCTGTAGCCGTTCGCCGACTCCGGGTCGAGCAGGTAGATGCCCTTGTTCTTCAACTCCGACATGATGTCCTGGCGGATGACCGGTACAGCGGTGTAGAAGCGGTTCTTCAGACTCGACAGGCGAGTCTCGTCCCCACCGGCAAACACGTTTTCCAGCATGACCCGCTCATGGGGAGCCAGATCGCCGCCCCACTGCTCGCGCGGCTTGAGCAGGTGGAAAACATAGTCCTTGTGGGTGAAGAGCACGACTTTTTCCGCCGTCTCTTCGATCTTGATGTAGCCGCGCACCGCCATATCAACCATAGTCGACGTGATATCGCGAGGGTGAATCGTGTCTTCCAGCAGCGTGCCTGCTTCCGCCGGAGAGATGCCCGGTGGAGGCTCGTACATGGGCGCAACCGACATGCCCGGATCCTGGTCGCGTCCCTTGTACCACCACAGCGGAAACATCACGGCCAGCGTGACCAGCGGAAGGAAAACGGCGGGATTGCCTCCGATGAACCAGAAAAACCGCGTGATCGCGCCCGGTTCCTCGAGGATGTCCTTCGGGATGTAGACGTCGACGGTCAGCCCGCCGCGCATGGGCAGCGGATTGTTGGTCTCGAACTGTGCCGCCGCACCATCCACCTTGGCGGTCGCGCGCTCGGCTGATCCGTACACGCCGGTGAATGCCTGCGCCCGGAGCGAACCGGCCGCCGCATCGGGAAAACTCACGGTCGCCGCCGCGTGATCGATCGGCACCGGCCAGTCATTTCCCGTGACGTTCCAGTAGAACTCATCGTGATCTTCGAAGAAGCGCGTACCGTTGCGCACGCGGTAGGCGATCTCGACCGTCCGGGTTGCATCCACCGCGTGGGGAATATAAATCTTCAAGTCGCGGAAGCCGTTGGAAACCGACGAGTCGTACTTGAGCGCCCGGCCCTCGCCATCGCTGACGCTGGTGACGTCGACGTAGAGTTCGTAATTGGTGCGGTTCGGGCCGGGGTATTCGATGGGAATCGTGCGATGAATCCCGTGCCACTCGCCTACAAACGCCAGTGTAATGTGCTCGGTCACCACCGCGCTGCCGTCTTTGGCGACGCTGATGTTGTCCTGAAAGTCGGCCACCCGCCAGGATTTGGCGGCGGCGACGCTGGCGAGACCGGAGGAGAGCAGCGCTAGAAGAAGAATCCTGGTTGGGATTTTCACATTACCAAATTCTCCAATTACTCAATTACCAAATTACGAAATTACCCAATCGCCTAGAACTTCACCTGCACCGGCTCGCGATCGGCTTCGGGGGCTTCGAAGAACTGCCGCGCGCTAAACCCGAACATTCCGGCAATGATATTGGTGGGAAACGACTGAATCTTGGTATTCAGATCGCGCACCACGGCGTTGTAGTAACGGCGCGAGTTCTGAATGGAATCTTCGGTCTGGCTCAGCGAGCCCTGCAGCTGCGTGAACTCCTCGGAAGCCTTGAGCTGGGGATAATTCTCCGCCACGGCAAACAGGCTCTTGAGCGCACCGGTAAGTTGATTTTCGGCGGCCGCCTTATCCGCCGGCGTAGTCGCCTGCATGGCCTGCGAACGGAACTTGGCAATGTTCTCGAACGTGCCTTTTTCGTGAGCGGCATATCCCTTCACCGTTTCCACCAGGTTGGGGATCAGGTCGTGACGCCGCTTCAGTTGCACATCGATGTCGGACCACGCCGAATCGCAGCGCACGCGCAGCTGCACCAGGGTGTTGTACATGCCGATCAGCACCACGGCGATGCCGACAAGAATTACCAGGAAAATGATGGCGCTCATGAGCTTCTCCTCGGCATTCGCATTCGGAAGAGTGAACCGGAAATCAATGGGACGTTAACACAGCGAGGACGCAGGCGCAACGATTTGTAACTTCAGACCTCGGGCGTCAGACCTCAGACCTTGGGCTGAGGCGCATAGGCTTAGGTGCGGGTTCTGAAGTCCGAAGTCTGAAGTCTGAGGTCTGAAGTCCGAGGTCTGAAGTCCGAGGTCTGGGTTCCGAAGTCTGAGGTCCGAAGTCTGAAGTCTGAGGTCCGAAGTCTGAAGTCTGAGGTCCGAAGTCTGAAGTCTGAAGTCCGAGGTCTGAGGTCCGGTTTTACTGCATCGGCGCGAAGTAGCCTTTGCGCGCCCGCACCTGCAGATCCTTCTTCAGGGAAGAAATCTCGATCGTGCGGAAGCGGCCATCGGCATCGAAATCAGCCGGCTTGTAGGAGACCACGTACTGGCTGCGCAGTTCGTCTTCAATCGCGTCGTAGGAGTGGGTAATGTCCTTCATCTTGAAGGGGAAAAACGCCCGGCCGCCGGTGGCTTCGGCCAGCTGTTCGAGCACTCGGTCGCCGCGCAGCACCAGGCCGCTGTCATCGGTGGAAATGGCGTAGATGATGACCTCGGCGCGTTGCGCCATTTCGATCGCCTGCGCTTTGGTGAATTCGCTCTGATTGTCTTCCCCGTCGCTGACCACGATGATGGCTTTGCGCAGCGGGTGGTCCGAGCGGTCCTTCAGGAACTTATCCTTGCAGGCGTGGTAGACGGCGTCGTAGAGCGCGGTCCCGCCGCCATCACGCAGCTTGTGCACGCTCGCCGAGAGCAGCGGCACGTTGTCGGTAAAATCCTGGGCCAGCTGGCTGTGGCTGTTGAATCCGAGAATAAAGGCTTTGTCGAAACCGGCGCGCAAGGTGTGCTGCAGAAAGCTGGTGGCTGCGCCCTGCTCAAAATCGAAGCGGCTGTTCACCGATCCGCTCACGTCGATCAACAAGCCCAGGTGCAGCGGCAGATCGGTCTCCCGGTGGAAGTTCAGAATCGCCTGCGGCGGTTTGTGATCGTCCAGAATGGTGAAATCTTTCTGGGTCAGGTCGCGGACGAACTTGCCGTGCTTATCGGTGGCGATGAACAGCACGTTCACTTCATTCACCCGCGAGTGAAGCGTGATGATCGCACCCTGGTCGTCTGGATTGTCAGCGGCTGCGGGTCCCGTGATGTACGCGGCCAGGCTGGGCGCACCCGGACTGTACACCGCCTGCGCCGGGGACTGGCTGGCGAGCCCCGCGGTAGCCAGCAACAGAGTCACAGACCGGAAATAGGCGTTCGTGTACTTCATGCCCGAAAAATCCAAAATTTTCACTCTAAACCGCGCCGACAGACCACTCCGGGTACTTGGATGCACGCCAGATGCCGAAATCCCGGTCCCCGCCGGACGCTGCTATCTCATTGACTCTAGGAGGGTGCCGCCGATGTGCCAAGTTACAAAAGGAGCACGCGTATGGTCATGGCACAAGACATGCAGATTCTATCAGTTGCGCAATGGTAGCTGGCCGCCGCTCGTTGTTCAGTCGGATTCTCGCGCAAACTTTATGCACCCAAGGCAGACTGCTTTCCTTAGAATCGGTCTTGAATCTATCTCGGGGGGTACTCATGAAAAAGTTCATGGCGTGTTTTGTCGTCGTCCTCATGTCGGCGGTGGCAACCTTCGCCGCCAATGATGAGCACGAACAAGATCGCGTCAAAGATGCGGGAGCTGTGATGAAAGAAATTCTGAATATTCCTGACGACATTCCGCAGGACCTGCTCGACAAGGCGGAGTGCGTGATCGTTCTGCCGTCCGTGAAGAAAGGAGCCTTCGGCGTCGGCGCCAGCTACGGTCGCGGCGTGATGGTGTGCCGTAGCGGCGAGCACTACACGGGCAAGTGGGGCGCCCCCGCGCTGTATGCCCTGGAAGGCGTCAGCATCGGATTTCAGCTGGGCGGCCAGGCTACCGACTTCGTACTCCTGGTGATGAATCCCAAAGGGGCGAGATCGTTACTGTCCAGCAAAGTGAAGCTCGGCGCAGACGCCTCGGCGGCAGCCGGTCCCAAGGGCCGTACCGCGGAAGGTGCGACCGACATTGTGATGAATGCGGAAATCCTCTCGTATTCGCGGAACAAGGGCCTGTTCGCGGGCGTATCGCTGGAAGGCTCGACTTTGCGCTCCGATGGCAGCGCCAACGAAAAACTGTATGGCAAGAAACTGACCGCCAAAGAGATCATTCGCGAAGGCAAAGTCGGCATCCCCGCCTGCGCCCACGACCTGGTCTCGCTGCTCGATACCAAGTCGCCAGTCAACAAGTCGGACCCGAAGTCGCTGGAGTAAAATTTTCTTCGATGGCGTCATCCCGAGCGAGGCCGCTTTTCAGGCGGAGCGAGGGATCTCGCGCGGGGCGTCTCGGCGGTACGCGCAAGATCCCTCGGCCCGGTGAAAGCGCGGGCCTTCGGGATGACGCAACTCCGGAACACGGAATTGAAGCCGAGTTGCCCACGAAACGATGCGCCTGGGCGAGCGGCGAGGCGGCCATCCGCTATCACGACGAAGAATGGGGCGTGCCGGTGCATGACGACCGCACGCTCTTTGAGTTTCTGATCCTCGAAGGCGCGCAGGCAGGCCTGAGCTGGAACACCATCCTCAACAAGCGCGAAAACTACCGCAAAGCTTTCGACGGTTTTGACCCGGAGCGCGTGGCCCGTTATGACCGGCGCAAGATCTCGCAACTGCTGCGCGATCCCGGCATTGTGCGCAACCGGTTGAAGATCAACGCCGCAGTGGAGAACGCGAAGGCGTTTCTCCGCCTGCAGAAAGAATTCGGCAGCTTCGACCGGTATATCTGGCAATTCGTTGGCGGCCAGCCGCGAGTCAACCGGCGCAAATTACTTCGCCAGGTTCCGGCGCGCACCGCCGAATCCGACGCCATGAGCAAAGACCTCAAGCGCCGCGGCTTCCGCTTCGTCGGCTCGACCATCTGCTACGCCTTCATGCAGGCGGTGGGAATGGTGGACGATCACGTGGTGGACTGCTTCCGCTATAGGCTCGTGTAGCGGCGGACGCCTCGTCCGCCGCGAGTCGCGAAGCGACGAGGGTCCGCGGCCAGCGGCGGACGCCTCGTCCGCCGCGAGTCGCGAAGCGACGAGGGTCCGCGGCGTGACCCGCCTCTGTAGCCCGCGTTCTTCTCACTGCCCGCAGCTTGCATCGCGCGCAACCCCGGACGAGGCGTCCGGGGCTCCACGATTCAACGTGGGTTATATAGGGCGCTCGCGGTTAGATACACCACCACCAAACCCAGCAGCAGCACGGCGCTTTCCACCCGCGTCGACCACACGTGCAGCGCATCAAACTGCACCCGCGCCGGATTGTCGAGCGTGACCGTGGAGAAGTCGCCGACCTGGGCGCGTAGCGTGAGCATGCGCGGCATGATCCAGAACTGCGAGAACAGCGTGAGCGCTAGCATCAGGCAAATCAGCACGTGGCGCATGGCGAACACATGCGCCGTGCCGTCGGTGAGGCGGCTGTAAAGCAGGGAACTGAGCAGAAACACAATGCCCGAGACGATGGCGATCCAGTGCAGTTTGCTGAGCGAGCGCCCCACCATATTCCCTGCAAGGTGTGTGTCGGGAAGCACCTGAAACGCCGTCGGCGCGAGCACAAAGGCAAACAAGATCAACCCGCCGATCCAGACCACGAGGGACAGCAGCATGAGGAAGCGAAGGAGGGACATGGCGGGATAATTATAGCCTCGTGGTGAGTTCAGAAAGAGCTAATCACCGAGCGCACGGAGGACACAGAGGGAAGAGCGATCCGGCTACTGACAACTGACTACTGGCAACTGCTCTTACACCGGCACCGGCACGTTCTCCACGATCTCGCGCAGCACCTGGTCCGACTGCTCGGACTTCCTCAGGGTCGAGGCGTAGAGGCTGTTCACGACCACCCGGTGAGCGAAGACCGGAACCACCAGGGGCTTGAAATCTTCGGGAGTGCAGAACGTCCGTCCTTCGAGAAACGCCAGAGCCTGCGCGGCGCGAAACAGAGCCTGCGAGCCGCGGGGCGAAACGCCCAGCGACAGGAATTCCGACTCGCGCGTTCGGCGCACGATTTCGAGCGAGTAGTTCACCAGCGAATCGTCCACCCGGACGCGCTTCACCGCCTGCTGCATGTCGACCACATCTGCCCCGCTGAGGGCGGGACGCATTTCTGCGATCTGCGTTGAACCCGCTTCCGAGCGCAGAATTTCGCGCTCGGCCTGCACATCGGGATACCCCATGCGCACCCGCAGCAGGAATCGGTCCAGTTGCGACTCGGGCAGAGGATAGGTCCCATGGTGCTCGACCGGATTCTGCGTGGCAATCACCAGAAACGGTTGCGGCAACTCGTAGGAGTGTGCGTCCACCGTGACCTGGCCCTCGTTCATGGCCTCGAGCAGCGCCGATTGTGTTTTGGGAGTGGTGCGGTTGATTTCGTCGGCCAGCAGAACGTTGGTGAAAATCGGGCCGCGCTTGAACTCGAACTCCTGCTCCATCGCCGAAAAAATCGAGATGCCGAGCACGTCGGAAGGCAGCATGTCGCTGGTGAACTGCACCCGCTGAAAGGTGCAGTCAATGGCCCGGGCCAGAGCCTGTCCGAGCGTGGTTTTGCCGACCCCGGGAACGCCTTCAATCAGCAGGTGCCCGCGGGCGAAAATCGACACCAGAGCCAGGCGCACCACTTCGTCGCTGCCGCGAATCACCCGGCGCAGAGCCCGTTCGAGGTCCTTGGCTTTGTGCGAAACAGCGGTGGCGATCTCAGCCATTTGTCAGGATTCTACTATCCGGGTCGTCATACCACGGAGTTACCTCCGTCACAGGCTTCGGAGCTTGGATTGCCCCCTTCTAATCTGCAGCCTCATGCCGAAGTCCCGCGTTTTCACCAGCCTCTGTGGTAGATTCGTCGTGATTCCTCATGCCCTTTTCCGACTTCCACGGCAACCGTGAAACCGTCGATCGCCTGCGCGACATGCTGGGGCGGGAGCGCCTTCCGCACGCGATCGTGCTTTCCGGCGCGCCAGGGTCGGGCAAGTACACGCTGGCGCTGATGCTGGCGCAGGCGCTCAATTGCCTTACCCCCCGGAAGAACGACGGCCTGCCTGACTTTTGCGGCCAATGTGCCAACTGCACCCGCATCGCCCAGGCCGCCGATCTCGACGCCCGCTTTGCCGAAGCCGTCGAAGCCCGCGAAGGCCTGCGCGAAACCGACAAGAAGGAAACCCGCATCTTCGTTCAGACTCATCCCGACGTGCTGATTATTCCTCCCGACCCGCCCCAAATGATGATCAAAGTGGACCAGGTGCGGCGCGTCATCGGGACGATTTACTACCGGCCCGCCGAGGGCAGGGAACGGGTGTACATCTTCACCGATTCGGCCTTCATGAAGGAGGCGGCGAACTCGCTGCTGAAAGTGCTGGAAGAGCCGCCCGAATTTGCCACCATTTTCCTGCTCACAGAAAATCCCGGAGAGTTGCTGCCCACCATCCGCTCCCGGTCCATGGTGTTCACGCTGGCAGCCTTGCCGGCAGAGGAGATCGAGCGCGATCTCACCCGACATCGGCCGGAATGGAAGCCGCCGCAGCGGGCCCTGGTGGCCCGGCTTTCCGAAGGCGCGGTGGGACGCGCGCGCAACTTCGATCTCGCGGCCTACAGCGCGGCCCGCGACCATGCCCTCGCCATCCTCAATTCTGCCTTGCGGGGCGGGGAGCACAGCGAGTTGTTCAAGATCACCGACTCGTACCGCTCCGGAGCCGAAGGCCGGGAAAAGACTGAGCAACTGATCCGCACGCTTTATTCTCTCTTGCGCGATTTAATGTTCATCCATTCCGGCGCGCCCGATGCGATCCGCAATACCGACATTTCACCGCAGCTGAACCGCCTGGCGGAGTCCGCTGACTTCGACTGGATCACTGCCGCTTCCGACCGACTGGCCGAGGTCGAACGCGGCATGCGCCGGAACCTGCTGCGCTCGCTGTCGCTGGACGCGTTCGCGGCTGCGCTGGAGAAATAGATGGGTGTCAATGAGTGCTAACGGGATTTATCGCCAACTATCCGAGTTCCTGTGCAAAATTGACCATTTTTCAGGCTACGGATTGCTGCATCATAGACAACCGTGAAGGCCAAGAAGCCAACCCTCAAGCAGGCACAGGCTGTCCGTCTTCATGATAAGGAGTTCGCCATGAAAGTTCAGACCCAGATATTCCGTTTCTTTCTGTTCGTCGCTCTACTAGTTTTGGTCTGTGGAATCTCAAGCGTTGCCCAGGACGGCAAACTCGTCATTCACGTCACGCCCAAACAGGCCTACGTTTTCGCAGACGGTCGCGCGATCAGCGAAGCGAGCAAACACCACTCCCTGAGCCTCAGTGCTGGCGACCACAAGATTGAGCTGGCCAACTACGGCTATGCTCCGTCAACCCAAACGGTCACCATCACTGCGGGCAAAACTACCAACCTTGATGTCACGCTGACACCGGTCACAGGAACCATCTCGGGGCCCTTTGGCGCCATGACGATTGAGGGAGCGGACCGGGATGCGATTCTTCTGAACGGGAAGACGCCCGACTTCTTCGTGGGCCACGGCGACGAGTTCGATCATGACTGGTGGTGGAAGCAAGAACTCGTGGTTCCACCCGGTTCGTACCAGGTCTCGGCCCTGTCCGGCGACAAAGAGGTTTGGACGGGCTCGGTCGATGTCCCTGCGAACCAGCGCGTCGTCATCGATATTCCGAAGGGCGTTCGCAAGACGGTTGCCTGGCCACGTGGAGATAAACTCAGCGCCATACCACGCTTTACCGTAGGCACGGCCAGCGCTACGGTCGCGGTTGCGAAGCCTACCGCGCAGTTATCTACAACTGTGGCGCAGGTCAACTGCGGAGATTCGTCGCAAATTAACTGGACATCCTCCGACGCAGCTAAGGTGGAGATCACTCCGGTTGGGCCGGTCGCCAATTCGGGTCAACAATCCGTCCAGCCCACGCAGACCACCGCCTACGACCTGACCGCGGTTGGGCCGGGAGGCACCGCGACCTCCAGCGCCACCGTCAACGTGAACAACACCATCCAGGCCAACCTGGGGCTCTCGTCACCGGAGGTGCACTACAGGCGCGTCGGGGATAAGGTCGTGGTCGACGACAGCACGGCGTTGAACTGGACAGCCGCGAACGCTTCGGCGGTTTCGATTGATCCGTTGGGCACGGTGAGTCCCAGCGGCAGCCGTGATTTACAGGTCGTCCCCAAGAAGAACGACCCCGGCACGATCGATGAAACCGTGACCTACACACTCAATGCCACCAACGGTTGCGGCGGAGCTGAAACCAAGACCGCCACCTTGCACATCGTGGGCTCGATTGAATCGCCCGAGATGAAACTCATGCGCAGCGTTTACTTCCCGACCGACCGACCGCGATCGACCAAGTCAGATGCCGCTCTCCTCGACAGCGAGAAGGAGACACTGAAGTCCCTTGCGGATGCTTTCCATCAATATCTTTCGTACCAGCCGGATGCTCGTCTGCTTCTTTCGGGACACGCTGATAAGCGCGGACCACAAGCCTACAACCAGCTGCTTTCCGAGAGGCGTGCCGCGCTGGCCAAGAAGTTTCTGGTGGAGCAGGGGATTCCCGAAGCCGAGATTGACACGCAGGCATTTGGCAAGGAGCAGAACCTGAGTGTCGATCAAGTCAAGCAACAGGTGGAACAGGACCCCAGCCTGAGCGCAGAAGATCGGCAGAAGACTCTGCAGAAAATACAGACCATCGTGTTCGCCTACAACCGCCGAGTGGACATCGCCTTGAAGCCAACCGGGCAAGAGTCGGCTCGCGAGTATCCATTCAAGGCGCAGGACTTCGCCGCGCTGATTGACCGTAATGGCCCGACGAAAACTGGCAGCGGCGTTGAACTGGCGGCTGAGAAAGAAACGATCAGCAAGTAGAAAGTTGGCCGCTTACTGTTTGCCGATAACTGGCGATACAGGCGTTAACACTCAAATGTATGGTCCGCCGCCGGACTGCAAGAGGTTTGAAGTTGGGCGAAGGGACAGTCTGCGTAAATGTATCCGGCCTCTTTGTGGAGAATCGCTCTCCGGGCACTTGATGATGATCCGCACGTGCCGGTCCTTTTAAATCCCTCGGTCACCAGGGACGCGTTTGAGTGTCCAGGTTTTCCGGCACGCCGTTGGACTGTTCTTTCGTCTCCTTCTCTCCTCAGCAGACCTTGGTGGAACTTTCTGCAATCTTCGTCGTCGTGGCGGTGGGAAAGTGGAAAGCGTTCTGTGCTTTCCAAGCGCAGCGTCTTTTCCACGGCCATCAAGCGGCCGCCGGCTGCAACGGCTGATGTCGATACTCTTTGCCGCTGGACAACACAGCCCAGGCCATGCGAGCCAGCTTGTTCGCGATCGCGACGACTTTGTTGCGCGGAGCACGCTGAGCCAGTTGACTCATATTCTGCTGCTTAACCCTCGCCTCACATAGAGGTATGCCGCCCTGCACAAATCACCAGCAGTCGCCATCGCGTCGCGGCGTTTCCAGTGGGCTAGAGCGAGAGTGCGATGGAGCCAAGGCTCTTCTGGGCGCAGTTGGACGGCCCATTGGACCTCTCGGACGGCTGCGTCGATTTGCTTGCAGTCGAGATATGCTGCGCCGAGATTCGCGTGTGCTTCCACAGAGCTCGGATTTAATTCAGCAGCTCGCTTGAAGGCACTTATCGCACCATCGAGGTCGCCGGATTCTTTACGCACCATTCCGATGATTACATACGGTTCAGCATAATCAGGGTCGATGGCCAATGCCTTTTCAGCAGCGAGGACCGCATCACCGTAATGGTGTTGGTGGAGCTGAAACAGACCGATGTTGCACCAACCAGCCGCAAAGTCGGGTTTTAGTTGTAATGCACGCGAATACGCTTCGATAGCCTCTGAATACCTTCGCAGTCTTCCGCAGTTGTAGCCCACGCTGACGAACAGCATCATATCCTCCGGGTTCAGTTCCGCGCCGCGTCTGAAGGCATCAATGGCCTTTGCGTATTGCCGCGAGTTCACGTAATCGACCCCGAGATTGGCATGGGCTTGCCAGTCTTTTGGGTTGAGATTAATGGCTGCCTTGTAAGCCTTTATTGCGGCTTTGCATTGGCCGAGTTCGCCATAAGCGACCCCAAGATTGTAGAAAGTGTCTGAAGAATTTGGGTTCAACCGAGCCGCTTCACGGTATTCCTTTACGGCATCGGAGAATCTGCGCTGGGATGCGAGGGCAACTCCCGCTTGATAGTGTTCAGCGGCAGAGCGGCTAGGCCCGGTTGCGTTATTCACGACGGCGGAAATTCTATCGCGTTTCGAGCCAACTGTTGCAAACAGGCGTGGGTGTTGAAAAAGTGCGTCAACAGAACGTCTTTTTCCCTGCGAGTATGCCCCGCCGGGT
>OMOD01000171.1:879-39305 GCA_900290255.1 Candidatus Sulfotelmatobacter kueseliae | reverse complement strand
GGATAAGAACAGGTACAGGCCAGCCCGGTATCCGCTGCCAAAACCTACGATGCTAACACGCGGAGAGCAAGCGCCTCAACCGTGTGGATGCAGAAGCTGCGGCTTAGAGTGCGGACGCTGGAAGAATCAATTCGAAAATGTTCCCCGGAAGCTCGCTGATTTGGGCCGGTGATCTCTTCCCTAGGGACGAATGAATCGCGCGGGTGCTGTGAACATTTCAGCCGTGCCTACGGCACGGGACCTGAGAGGGGCGCCCACCCGCCGCTGAAGCGGCGGGGGTCCCTCCGGGACCCGGACGGGCGAGGCGGCTGTCCCTGCATGAGCAGAAAAGAGGGCGGGCAAATTGCCCGCCCCATGGTTCGATATTCGCCTACATGTCCACGTCTTTGATGTGGGTCGCGATGTACCACTTGTTGCCGAACGCGTCGGCGACGGCCGCGGTGCGGTCGCCATAAGGCTGGTCGGTTGGCTCCTGGAACGAGGTTGCGCCCGCGGCCACGGCCTGGCGATGAACCGCATCCACGTTGGGCACGTAGAGATAGAACATTGCGGGCATGGTCTCGTATTTGCCGTGGGCCTCGCCCATCTCGACTACGGAATCGCCGACACGAACTTGAGCGTGCATCACCACGCCGTCGGGCGAGCTGTACTTGGCCAGTTCCTCCGCCCCGAAGGCGCGCTTCAGGAAACTGATCAGCGGCTCGGCCCGCCGCGGATGCAGATAAGGATTCACGTTGTGCAGGCCCTTCGGCTTGTAGCTCTCTCCTTTCGCCGTGGCGATGTACCAGAGGTTGCCGGCGGCGTCCTTCACGGTGGCGGAGCGCTCGCCGTAATCCTGATCGCGGGGCTCGTCAATCAGCGTGGCGCCGGCCGCGACCGCTTTCTTCACCACGGCGTCGGCGTCTTCGACGTAGACGTGCAGAGCATTCGGCTGCGGCGAGCCGGGGAACTTCTTGCCGGGGATGCCGCCGCCGATCATCATCATGGAATCGCCGATCCGGACCTCGCCGTGCACGCCGCCCATGGGGGTTTCGATGCGGAATGTTTCTTCGGCGCCGAAGGCTTTGCCCACGAAGTCCAGCAGGGCCGGGCCGTCGGCGGCGACCAGATACGGCGTTACCATGCGATATCCGCGAGGAACCGGGCTCACGCCTTTCTTCTCTTCTTTCCCCGGCATCCGTCCGCCTTCGGGGCCGGTGGTCATCCCCTTCATGCGGTGGTGCATCTCCTCAACCGACATTTCCTCTTTCACCGTGAACACTCCCCACGAATAGCCAAAGGGATCCTGCAGGGTCGCGTCGCGGTGGCCGTAGAACTGATCTCTCGGCGGATGCACGAACTTCATGCCTTCCGCCACGGCATGTTCGGCAAATGAGTCTACGTCAGGGACCTGGATGGAAATCGAAATGGGCGAGTTTCCCAGCGTTTCAGCGCTGAAGCGGCCGCCCTCGGGCCATTCGCCGGTTACATAAATGGGCGAATCGCCGATCATCAATTCGGCATGCGGGATACTATCCCCAACTTGGAAACGGAATATTTCCTTCGCACCCAAAGCGCGCTTATAGAACTCGATCGCTTTGGCAGGATCTCGGAACGCCAATCTTGGTGATGCAATCACGCGAACGGCTGCAACGGGTTCAGCAACAACAGACATATGACTTCTCCCTTCCAGTCTGGATTTCAATCGGGCCTTGAAACCTTCCCGCGGCCGATTGCGCAATTCCGCCGCGAGGCGCACCAGTGGCTCGATTTCGGGGTTCACCTTCCCCAGTTGGCCGTCGGTGCGGGCCAGCATGGCATCGATGGCCTGATTGAGCTGCTCGATTTTCTTCTGCTCGCCATTTCCCGGATGTAGAGAGCGCTTAGGCACCGGCACCCTCCAAGCGCGCCCGCAGGCTGGAGAGCGCGCGGAACTGCAGTTGCTTCACCGCGCCCTCCGTCTTGCGAATCTCCCGCGCGACCTCCTTAATGCTTTTCTCCTCGACGAAGCGCATGACCACGACGCGTTTCTGCTCGGCCGGCAAAGTATCCACTAGGCGGTATAGCGTGGCGCGGCGCTCGACTTCTTCCGTCTCGGCGGGACTTCCGGTCTTGCTCTGTGCTGACTCAATTGCGGTATCGTCCGCAATCTCGCGGCCGGAATGCTGCCAGCGGTCGGAAATCAGATTGGCCGCGATGCGGTAGAGCCACGCCGCAAACGGAATTCCGCGCCACTCAAAGCGTTTCAGGTTGGCCAGCGCCTGCTGAAAGACCTCGGCCGTCAGGTCTTCGCTTTCAGCGCGGTCCCGCACCCGCCGCACCACGTAGGCATACACGCGCTCGAAGTTAAGTTCGTAGAGGTCGGCAAAGCGGGCGGGATCGTGCTGGGCAGCCTCGATCAGAAGCCGCTCGTCCGCTTCTTTCTTCAGAGCTCTCACGAATTCTCCGCGGTTTGGCCGTACGTTTAGATAACGGATGAGATGAGGAAAAGGTTACGCTGCAAGAATGAATCGTTTGAGGATAATAATTACGACGCCGGACCTTCCGAATAATACAGGCTTTCCATGGCCGCCTTGACCCGGTTCGACAGTCCTTCCAAGTCGCGCGTGGTTAGGCCCGCGGTCGGGATCGGCTCGCCGACGCGCATCTCCAGCGGGTGGCACTTGATGTGATACGTGTTCATGGGCAGCAGTTCGAAGGTGCCGACCAGCGCCACCGGGACGATATCCACCTGCGCCTTGATGGCGAGAAAGAACGCGCCCGGCAGAAACTGCTTGATTTCGCCGTCGGGCGTGCGTCCGCCCTCGGGGAAGATCACCAGCGGCATGCCCGTCCTCAGGTCCTTCAGCGCGGTGCGGATGCTGCCCACCGAACGCGCCGGATTCTGCTGATCGAGGCAGATCTGGCCCGACTGCTTGAGATACCAGCCGACGCCCGGATAAGACAGCAACTCTTTCTTGAACGCGATGCGGAACTGGAACGGCAGGTAGACGTAGAGCACCGGGATATCGAGGGCGGAAGAGTGATTCACTGCGTAGACGTGCGCCTTGGACGTGTCAATCTTATCGAGGCCGGTCACCTTCACCGGCGAGATCATCGTCTTGGTGATCAGCCACGACCAGGCAGCGGCGATGCGGTGCTGGCGGCGTCCGCCTGGATCGAACAAGCCCACGATCAGGACGATGGTTCCCAAAACCAGCGTGTAAAGCCAGATCAGCGGATCAATGATCAGATACGAGCGCAAGCGGCTCCCCCAGCCGTATTCGCGCCGGGGAATGGCATCGAGAAATCGCCGTTCAAGAACCGGCAAGGAAGCCGACGCCACCGGCGCAGCGCCGTCCTCGGCTGGCTCGTTCTCGACCTGACTCACGGATGACTTCACTTCCTGCACGCCTCTATTCTAGGGGAAACCGGGACTCGTGTGGTGCCCGTTTCCAAGTCCCGGCCCCCTTTTGACGGCGTCATCCCGAGCGGAGACGTACTTCAGGCGGAGCGAGGGATCTCTCTTAGAAAAGGCGTTTGCGGGGGAGATCCCTCGGCCCGCCGGTGAAAACGCGGGCCTTCGGGATGACGCACTCTAAATGACGTTTTCACTTTGATGTTCGTCCCGCAAGATGGCGCATCGCTTCCCCTACCAGATAAATCGAGCCCGTCACCACAATCAGAGTCTGTTGTCCTGCCCCACTGCGGGCGCGTTCCAGGGCCGAGCCCACTTCGGCAACCGGCTCAATCTCGGCGCCGGTGCGGCTTGCCGCCTGCTGAATCTCTTCCGGCGAGGCCGCGCGGGGATTCTCCGGCCGGGTAGCGATCACCCGCAGCGCCAGCGGAAACAGAATCTCTGCCATCTCCGAGATGGCCTTGTCGCGCATCGCACCAAAAACGAAAATCAGCGGACGGTCGCCATAGCGCTCCGAAAGCGCAGAACGGAGGGCCCACGCTCCCGCCGGATTGTGGGCCACGTCAAGCACAACCTCCGGCCAGGCAGCGCACTGGGGCAGAACCTGAAACCGCCCCGGCCAGCGCGTCTCACGAATGCCCCGCTCGATGGATTGAGGGGTTATGCCAGCAAGTCCCTTCTTGCTCAGCTCTTCGGCCGCGGCCACCGCCAGCGCTACATTGCGCAATTGATGCCGCCCCAGCAGCGGGCTCTCGACCAGAATCTGTTCACCCATGACTTCGAGCGGATAGCGGGACCGCCACTGGGCATCGTTCCTCTCGTTCTCTGGGTGGTCGGCAGTGAAGGGTTTCTTAGCGCTGCCGGTCAAATACTGGCTGCTCCCCGGCGAAACCGGCGGAACATACTGCACCGCGCTCACCCCGATCGCGCCCAAATCCAGGATGGTGTTGCCGATCACGTCGTTGGCCTCGGGCTGCTGCGGCAAGGTCACCACCACGCCGCCCGGCCGGATAATCCCCACCTTCTCGCGCGCGATCTCGCCCACCGTGTCGCCCAGGTACTTCTGATGATCGAGCGAAATGTCGGTAATCACGCTGACCAGCGGCTCGACCACATTGGTCGCATCCAGCCGCCCGCCCATGCCGACTTCCAGCACCGCAATCTCCACTTTTTCGCGGGCAAAGTGAGTAAACGCGATCGCAGTCATCATCTCGAAAAAGCTGGGATGCCAGGGCAGCTCCTTCCGCTCGACCAGACGTTCTGCGACGCGATCGACTTGCCCGTGGAGCGCAGCAAAATCATCGTCCCGGATTTCTTCTCCGTTGACCCGGATGCGCTCGTTGATGCGCTGCAGATGCGGCGAGGTGTACAGCGCCGTCTTTAAGCCGGAAGCCTGCAGAATGGAGGCCAGCGTGGCCGCCGTCGAGCCTTTCCCGTTCGTCCCGGCAATCAGGACGCTGGGAAACGCCCGCTCGGGATGCTGCAATCCGTCGAGCAGAACGCGCATGTGCGTCAAGTCGAATTTGTGCGCCGGAGTCTGGGCCAGCTCGTGCCCCAACGCAAACATGCTCGCCACTGCGGTTTCGTAGGTGGAGAAGCTCTCAGCCATCAGCTTGAATCATCAGGTTAACAGCAGTCGTGTCCAGGTTGGGAGAGTTGCGCGGCGGTTTGAAGGCAGGGCTAACGCCCGAGTTCCGTTTTACAGGAGATCCCTCGCCCCGCCGGTGAAGGCGCGGGGCTTCGGGATGACGTCAGTCTGGAGAGCGCCTCACGCAGCCATGAAGTCCAGCGCGCGGGAGATATAGGGTTTGAGCTGCTTGCGGGAGACGACGGCATCGAGCATGCCGTGCTGCAGCAGGAACTCGCTGCGCTGGAAGCCTGGCGGCAGCTTCTGCCGGATGGTCTGTTCGATTACACGCGGCCCGGCGAAGCCGATCAGCGCCCCGGGTTCGGCAATATTCAGATCGCCGAGCATGGCGAACGACGCGGTCACGCCGCCGGTGGTCGGGTCGGTCAGCAACGAAATGTAGGGGACCTTGCTCTTGTCCAGCCGGGCCAGCGCGGCCGAGATCTTGGCCAGCTGCATCAGGCTGACGACCCCCTCCATCATGCGCGCCCCGCCCGAGGCCGAGACGATGATGAGCGGCGTCCGCGTCTCGACGGCGCGTTCGATCGCCCGGGTGATGGCTTCGCCGACCACCGCGCCCATGCTGCCGCCGATGAAGGCATACTCCATGGCGCTGACAATCACCGGCCGCCCCAGCAACTTGCCGCGCGCATTGATGACCGCATCTTTCAGGCCCGTATCCTTCTGCGCCTGCCGCAGCCGCGAGGAATACGGCTTCAGGTCGACAAACTTCAGCGGATCGGTCGAGCTGATGTTGCCATCGGAGGTTTCGTACTGATTGTCGTCGAGCAGTTGGGCGAGGCGGGTGCGGGCGTCAATCCGGAAGTGCTTCTCGCACTTCGGACAGACGTTCATGTTCTCTTCCAGGTCTTTTTTCCAGATGATCTGGCGGCAGTTATCACACTTCACCCACAGCCCTTCGGTGCGGACTCTTTTCTCGCCCGAAGTATCCAGCTCGCCGGATTCGCGTCGAAACCAAGCCATGGCTAGTTGTGAGTCCTGAGTCGCGAGTTCCGAGCCGACCCTAGTTTTCTCGGGGCTCGGGACTCGGGGCTCGGGACTATCTTCAATATTCGATCCCTCGCTGCGCCATCACGCCTTTTTCGTAGGCATGCTTGACCTGGCGCATTTCGGTGACCGTGTCGGCGACCTCCACAATTGTCGGGTGTGCGTTGCGGCCCGTCAAGATGACATGCACCATTTCCGGCTTCTTTTTCAGGCACTCGACCACCCGCGCCGGATCCAGCATGCCATAGCTGATGGCATAGTTGATCTCATCGAGCACAACCAGGTCCCATTCTCCGGACAAGATGGCCTTTTCCGCCTCGGCCCAGGCCTGTTCCACCAGGCGCACATCTTCGGCGTCGGGCTTTTCCGCGCCGACCTTCACGAAGCCCCGGCCCATCTGCTTCATCACGAACTTATGGCCGAAGGCTTGTACCGCGTCAAGTTCGCCGTAGTGCCACGATCCCTTGAGGAATTGCAGCATCAGCACCCGCATGCCCTGGCCGACCGCACGCAGGGCGGTTCCCATAGCAGCCGTCGTCTTACCCTTGCCCGGCCCGGTGTTCACGATAATCAGACCACGACGAACGTCAGCCATGCCGATGGAGGTTTGATTCTACTAGAATGCCGGCGTGAAGTCGTCCGCTACCCTGGCCCGGTGATTCAATATGAGACGAGGGCGGCGGCGGTGCGCCCACCAAGAAAGATGAACAGATCACTCTCGCGCACGGTTTTGGGTGATGTGGGTTATTTCTTCGGTCCTGTGGCGTTTTTACTGAGTGCGGCAGAGAATCTCTCGAGCCGAGAACTTTTTCACAGAACTCGCGCATCCAATTCTGCGTAGCTCGGGCAAGCGGATCTCTGTCCCTCGCGAACCGCGGAGGTCTCAATGTTGATGAACAAATGTGCAGCGTTATTGTCCGCCGTGCTCGGCGTTCTGCCAGCCCTTGCAGCGCAGCACGTCGCGATCCGGCCCAGCCCCTCCCTGGATTCCAGCGAGCAGGCCACGATCCGCGAGGTCGTGGACATGGAGCGGCAAGCCCGGGAGGCCATCCTTCACCGCGATGCCGAGTTCTCGGCGCGGACGCTGGCCGAGGACTACGTGGCCATTACACCCCTGGGGCAGGTAACCACGAAGCAGGATTCCGTGTCGGCTCGCAAGAGCGGCCAGCTTCGCTACGATGCGGTTGACGTAACCGACATGGTGGTGCGCGTCTATGGCGACACTGCCGTCGTGACTGCGCGCGCCGATGTGAAGGGGCACCAGCTTGGCGAAGATTTCAGCGGTCCGTACCGTTACACGCGGGTTTGGGTGCGCCGCGGCGGACATTGGCAGGCGGTGAGCTACCAGGCTACGGTTACGCAGTAGAACATGGTTGATTGTTGAATGATGGATTGTTGAATCAGAACCCGGGCTGCCTGCGGGATGGGCTTCTCAATCATCAATCAACAATCGAAAATCAACAATGCTTTTAATGCCCGGAGTGATACGGGTGTCCTTTGAGGATGGTGAACGCGCGATATACCTGCTCCAGCAGAACCACGCGGGCCAGTTCGTGCGCCAGGGTCATCTTTCCGAGCGAAATGGTGTGTTGCGCCGCGGCGCGCGCCGTGTCGCTGAAACCATCCGCGCCGCCCACGGCAAAAACCAGCGGCAAAGGATTCCGGTCCTGATAATCGCCCAGAAACCTGGCGAACTGCTCGGATGAGAGTTCCTTTCCCCGGGCATCCATCAGAACGAGCGTGCACTTCACGGCTGGCGCACTTCTCGATTCATTTGCGGGAAGCGGGAATTTCCCGCCCTTCCCAGTCTTCCTGCCGCACAGTTGGAGCAAGGCGGCCTCATCGCGCAGGGCAACTCCTTCGACTGGCACATAGCGCGAAATGCGCTTGAGATACTCGTCCGCGAGCGCCTGAATCGGCGGCTCTTTTGTCTTCCCAATCCACGCGATCTTGATCTTCATGGGTGAGCGGCTCAGTGGCTCGTTCTGTTGTTTGAGACCAGTGTGGAAGAGCGGCCCTTCAGGGCCGCGTCACTGATCTAGAAATTGAATCGGCCTTTAGGCCCTGAGGCCCGCCGGGGCTGAAGCCCGGGATCTCTAAACTGTCGCTGACGCGGCGCTGAAGCGCCGCCCTTCCACGGCTGCTTGTGCTACCTGGGAGCATGGCCCCGGGCGTGAGATCTTTTGTTACTCCGAAGAAGATCAAGCCTTCCGCTTTGTCTTTTTTCGCAGCACGGGCCGCGCCGCCTTGCGTTTTTTCGGAGCGGCTTTCAGATCAGACGGCTGCAGCTTTTTCGCTGTCTTCCACAGCCGCTCCAGATCGTAGAACTTCCGCGCCTTCTCCGAAAAAACATGCACCACGAAGTCCACGTAATCGAGCAGCACCCACTCTGACTGGTTGTAACCCTCGACGTGGGTCGGGCGCAGGCCCGCGCCCTTCAGCCGCAGTTCCACTTCGTCGGCGATGGCCTGGATTTGCCGCGGATTGGTTCCACTGCACAGCACGAAATAGTCGGTGAACGCTCCCGCCCCTTTTTCCATTTCCAGGATGCTGAGTTCTTCGGCCTTCTTCTCCAGGCAGGCTTGGATGGCGGCAGCGATTTGTTTTCTGAGTTCGTTCTTCTTCATCGAGTCGTGAGTTGTGAGTCGCGAGTCCCGAGTCGTCGGGAAAAATTCATTGTAGCTGAGTTGCGATGTGCAATCGGCGCGGTGATCACTTGGCTGATTTCTTTTCGGCGGCGGAGAGCTGGCGCAGCCTGGCCATGGTAGCGGCAGATGGGTCTTTCCTCTTGCCGCTTTTTGCCCGTCGCTTGGGCTTGGTGGAGTAGTGGTTTTGAGACATGCGTAAGTTTCCTTTCGGATTAGTCCTGAGTCCCGAGTCGTTAGTCGCTAGTCGTTCGCTCAGGATCTTTTATTGTAACCGACCGTTGGACGGTCATGCAGTTGGCGACCAAGGTCTCGGGGCTCAGGACTCAGGACTCACGACTCGCGGCTCGATACAGCCCCATCTTCTTGATGTACTCGGCCACGTCCGCGTCGAGGAACCGGCCGAGCGGCTTGCCCGCCGCCGCAGCCTGGCGGACCGCCGTCGCCGAGGCCGGCTGATGGAGATCGCCCAGCAGATGAATCGTCACGCCCGGCAGTACCAGATCTCCTTTGGCCGGCTGCTTGTGGAAGGGGCGGGTGACCTCCGGCCGTGGGCGCAGAGTCTCCGGCAAGGCGTTGGCCACATCGGCCAGGGAATATCCCGGACGCCCCGCCACCACAAATTCGCACTCGCGAAAAAGGGCCTCGGCCTCGTGCCATTGCGCGATCTCGGCGAAGGCATCCATCCCGATCAGCAAAAACAGCTTGTCGCTGGCCTTGAATGACTGCTTCAGCCGCCGCACCGTGTCAATCGTGTAATTCGGTTTCTGGCGGGCCTTTCGAGCTGTTTCGATCTCCTCCGGCGCTTCCAACAGCGAAGGCACAAACGCCTTCTCGTGCGCCGTGGCCAGAACCACCATGGCAAAACGATGGAGGAATGGCGTCAGCGGCTGGCGCTGTTTGTGAGGAGGAACATTCCCCGGGACAAAGTAAATGCGGTGCAGTTTGTACTGGGCGAGCGCGGCGCGGGCGAGGGCGATGTGCCCGCGGTGGACTGGGTCGAAGGTTCCGCCAAAAAGTCCTATGTTCATGGGTGGTTAGAAACACTCCGGATATAAGAACCTGGTAAAGCCCTTAGCCGCCTAGTTTTTTAAACTGCCGTCATCGTTGACGCGATTCGCGAAAGCACGAAGTTTGTTAATCACATCCGGCGGAACGTAGCCATAAGTCATCTGCTGCTCCATCATTCTTACGTCTACGCCAATCGCGCCGTACCTTTGGATAATTGCCAGGAGTCGAGGTCCGAACCTGGCGAACGACTCGTTTGAAAATTTTTGCCAGTAGGCATTTTGTGCTTCTATTTCCTTGCCTGTTGCGTGCTGTGGGTCGGCGGGATTAGGAAATGGGTTCTTGATCTGCCAGCCCTTTTGCCATCGTTCAAGCTCGGCGCAGATCGAAATCGTCTCTTTCTTAAGGGTGCTCTTCGTTGACAGCAACCCCTGAAGCAACACGGCAGTTTGTTTCGGATCAGAGTTGCTTGCGATGCTTCCCAGGATCCGGTTCATCGTATCCAACTGACCTTTTGTGTATTGCTCGTTCAGTAGGCTCGTGTCCAGCTTGCTCTTAAGTTCGCGCTCCGTCTCCTGGCCCGACTGAATAAGCCTATCCTGCTCGCGTCGTCCGCTAATCTGAATTACTGCCTGAGCGATCACGAGCAGCACAAACAGCCCCCATAACCACCTTCTCCATTTTGGGGGAGCCTCCTCCGCCAACAGCGCCGTAACGACTATGACAATCGCTCCTAGGATGATTTCTGCCACCGTGGTATGCCTCCGGCTCTAAACGGGAAGTATACGCCTATCCTTGCGTGAACTGCTCAATGCCGTTTATTTATGGTTTATTTTCTTACACTTGCAGGCTTAGCGCCTGATGGCAGGAAAGCGAACAAAGGGCGAATATGCGGTCCCGGCCTGCGGCGACCTCGGGGCCTAAAGCATCCTCGGAAATAGGGTGATCTATACATTTGTCATCCTGAGCGAAGCGAAGGATCTATGTACTTGTCGGCCAGCTGCATAGGTCCTTCGCGGCAAAGAGCGCCGCTCAGGATGACAAAACTTTGGGCTACAGTAAGAACGAAACCGGGCCTAAAGGCCGGTCCTTCCTTGAGGACTTAACGCGGCCCTGAAGGGCCGCTCTTCCACGGTGGTTGTAGCATCAGTATGGGGCGTCATCCCGAAGGCCCGCGCCTTCACCGGCGGGCCGAGGGATCTTGCGCGGACAGTCGAGGCGCTTCGCGCGAGATCCCTCGCTCCGCCTGAAAAACGGCTTCGCTCGGGATGACGCCTCGCTCGGGATGACAGAGTTGGGTTCCCACGCCTGCGCAGGTTCCCACCCAACGAAAACCGCGTTGGGTGGGGCACCCAGGTTCAGGTGCGGGGGAGGGCCGTTGCGCCGCCGAGTTTCGCTCGGCCGGACAGCCGAGGGCGGCTGTCCCCACATGGTTTGTGGTCTGGTCACATCCAACCGGCCATTGTCCCGAAGGCCAGGGTATCAGCCAAGTAACCACCCCGCCCCGTTCTCCCGGCGAGATGAACTCCTGTAACTATCGCGTTTCCTATTTTGACAATAGCATGGTTATATGCGGGTAACCCTCCCCCTATTACACATCCCGCCCGCCCGCGCTCCCATTCTGCGCTATGGCGTAGCCGTGTTAAGCACGGCCCTCGCCTTGATTCCCACCATCCTGCTGGCCGACGTGTCGGAAAGCCGCCTGGCTCTGTTCGCAGTCGCAGTGATGGTGAGCGCCTGGTATGGCGGCTGGAAGCCGGGACTGGTAGCCACGTCGTTCGCCCTCACCGTCAGCGCCTACTTCGCGCTGGCCGGCCAGCATACGGCGGCGCAGGAGCGCACCGCCATCATCCGGCTTTCGCTTTTCTTTTTCGTTGCCATGCTGATCTGCTGGCTCAACGGGGCCCTGCGCGCCGTACAGGAGAACCTGCGCCGCTCCGAGCTCAACTTCCGCTCGCTGGTGACCAACGCCCCCTACGGCATCTGCCGTTGCGACGCCACCGGCAAAATTATCGATGCCAATCCGGCGTTTCTCGAGTTGCTCGGCTATTCCTCGCCGGAGAATTTGATTGGGCGGCACATTCACGGTTTCTGCTCCGATGCCGACCAGTGGTTCACCCTGGCCGATTTTCTTCGCTCCTCGGCGCCGTTCAAAGGACTGACCGCGGAATGGAAACGGCAGGACGGCACCTCCACCGGGGTTCGCGTTTCCGGCCGCTCGGTCAGCAATGGCCGGGAAGGCGGCGTGGTCTTCGAACTGTTCGTCGAAGACATCACGGAGCGCCGCATCCTGGAGCAGCAACTCCGCCAGTCGCAGAAGATGGAGGCCGTCGGCCGCCTCGCCGGCGGCATCGCGCACGACTTCAATAACCTGCTGATGGTGATCTCCGGCTATTCGGAATTCCTGATCGAACGCCTCGCCGATGCGCCGGAGTTGCGCGCACCTGCCCAGGAAATCGCCAGCGCCGCCGAGCGCGCCTCGTCCCTGACCCGGCAACTTCTGGCCTTCAGCCGCAAGCAGATGCTGGCCCCCAAGATTGTCCATCTCAACGACATCGTGACCGAGAACCTCAAGATGCTGACCCGCATGATCGGCGAGGACGTCGATCTGGTCATGCATCCCGGCGCCAATCTCTGGGCGGTGCGCGCCGATGCCGGCCAGATCGAGCAGGTCATCATGAACCTGGCGGTCAATGCCCGCGACGCCATGCCCTCGGGAGGCAAGCTCACCATCGAGACTTTCAACGCGACCCTCGACGAAGACTATTCCCGCCTGCACGCGCCGCTTCGCCCCGGCGACTACGCCATGCTCGCTATCAGCGACACCGGCGCCGGCATGGATGCCGACACTCAGTCGCACATCTTCGAACCTTTTTTCACCACCAAGGGACAAAAGGGAACCGGCCTCGGCCTCTCCACGGTCTACGGCATCGTCAAGCAGAGCGGAGGGTACATCTGGGTTTACAGCGAAGTGGGCCGTGGGACGACGTTCAAGATTTACCTGCCGCGGGTCGCCGCCGTGGGCGAACCCGCCGCCGTCCAGCCCGCGGCCGCAATCGAAGCGCTCAAGGTCGAGCCCGGAACCGAGACCATCCTGCTGGTCGAAGATGAAGCCAACCTGCGCTACCTGGCCCGCCAGTTCCTCGAAAAACAGGGCTACAAGGTCATCGACGCGGCTGACGGCGCGGTCGCCATGCAGATCGCCGTCGCCCACGAAGGCGTGATCCACCTGCTGCTCACCGACGTCATCATGCCGGGCATGAATGGCCGAGAGTTGGCGCAGCGCATTTCGGAAATTCGCCCGAACGTGAAAGTGCTGTATATGTCCGGCTACACCGAAAACGTCGTCGGACACAACGGCATGCTGGACGCAGGCGTCCGCCTGCTGCAGAAGCCCTTCAGCCTGCGCAACCTGAAAAGCAAGGTGCGGGAAGTGCTCGATGCCCGGCCCGCTCTGGAGGTTGCTATGCCCACGCCGCCTGCTGAACCGCGTGCCGCCCTGCCGGTGGGGGGACCCAAGTCCACGCGCGCCCAGAGATTCCAACTCCAATTGCCCCTGCGCTACCGCCGCCTGGGCGAAACCCAATGGCACCTGGGCACGACCGAAAACATCAGCCGCTCGGGCATGCTGTTCCAGGCCGATGAACTGCTGCCGCCGAGCGTGCAACTGGAGATCAACCTGGTGCTTCCCGCCGAAATTGCCGGCTTGGCAGCGACCGAAGTTGTCTGCCGCGGAGAAGTCGTGCGCACCATCGAACCCCACGGCGAAACCCTGAGCCCCGCCCTGGCCGCGCGGATATTGCAATATCACTTCCAGCACGGACCGCTGCCGAGGGCGTGAGGGGATCTTGAGTGTAACTTTCAGATTACGACAGTCGCCCCTGGGATCCGCGGTTACATCGGCGGCTTGATTTCAGCCACCTGCCCGTAAGAGCAGGTCGTGACATCGCGTTGCACGGTGGGTGCAGTGACTCGCGACGAGGCCTCTGAGTCCACCATCTGTACCCTGCGGAGAAGGCCGTCTTTGATTCCAATCCAAAACTCGATGGCCCGGTCCCGGCCGCTGACGCCTCCCGGATGATACTTGGTCTCGTAGACAAAAACGATGGTGCCGGCGATCACGTTGCGGCCGGTCAATCTGATTTCTCCGCCGCTATAGTGGTTCCACAAGGCTTCCGGAAGCGGGGTAGGCGGCATGACTGAACTTCCAGCGGTTTTCACCCAAGGCCCGGCTCCGGAGCGGGAGTAAATGTCCTGGCCGATGACGATGAGTTCGCTGTGTGCGGGTTCCACACGAGTCCGATTGATGACGAGGTGTGCGCGATCGGGCCCCGCAACTTCTCTTATCGTCTCGGTATAGTAACCCGGGCCGCTGTTGTTCGAAAGTTCATTGCGACAGGTATGCTGCGTATCGGCCTTCAGCGCGACTGCGGCTTTGTTGACGACCTCGTCGGGATCGTCGGTCTCGGAAAGGGGTCCCACTTGCGGACCAATATCTTCGTCTGTAACCACCTTGTTCGCATGGGGCGCCTGAGATCGCTGGGCGCGCGCGGCGCGAGCCACATCGCCGATGGGAGAATCCTGCGCGAAACCTGCCAGGTTGACCAACGACACCAGCAGGCAGACATAAAGAGCCAAGGCGAATCGTCTCATAGCGCATTATCCCCAGAAGGCGAAGAATGACCGCTCATCGGATAATGCTCGACTGTATGCAAAATGGAAGTAGGCCAAAGGACACTCCCCAAAGTTCCTCGGGAAACCCGGCAGGATAGATGGCGTCTGCTCGCCTTGGGGGAAGCCCCTTTTACTGGCAGCTGTCAGGATTTTTCTTCGGCGGCTTCTTCCAGGTGTTGTTCGCGCAGCTCTTGGACTTCCCCCGCCATGGCGTATTTAAGTTCTTCAATTCCCTTGCCGGTGACCGCGGAGATTTCGTAGAGCTTCAGCTTTTTCTTCTTGCAATAGCGCTTCAACTTCGCCAGCTTGTCCTTGTTCGCGACGTCCATTTTTGACGCCACCATGATCATGGGCTTTTCTTCCAGATGCGCCCCGAAGCTGGCGAGTTCGCCGAGAATCACCTCGACATCCTTGGTCACGTCGTCCCGTCCGCTACCGTCGGAAACATCCACCAGATGCACCAGCAGCCGGGTGCGCTCGATGTGGCGCAGAAACTGCATGCCCAGCCCGGCCCCGGCGTGCGCGCCTTCAATCAGCCCGGGAATATCCGCCACCACAAAGCTGACTTCATTTTTCGCATCGCCCACTGCGACCACCCCGAGGTTGGGCTGGAGCGTGGTGAAAGGATAATCGGCGATCTTGGGCCGCGCCGCCGAAATGCGCGAGATCAGCGTGGACTTGCCGACATTCGGATATCCCACCAGCCCCACATCGGCCAGCAGCTTCAGTTCCAGCCGGTAGGCGCGCTCCTCGCCCGGCCGCCCCGCTTCGTGTTCCCGCGGCGCCTGGTGCACGGAGGTGGCAAAGCGGGCATTCCCGCGCCCGCCGCGGCCTCCACGGGCGATCACGATGCGCTGGTCGGGGCCGGAGAAATCGAAAACCTTCTCACCGGTTTCGTCGTCGAAGACGATGGTCCCGACCGGAACTTTCAGCATCACGTCGCCGCCGTCGCGGCCCGTTTTGTTGGAGCCTTCGCCGTGGCGTCCGCGCTCGGCCTTGTATTCGGGATTGAAGCGGAAATGCACCAGGGTGTTGTGGCGCTCGCTCGATTCCATGACGACGTCGCCGCCGTTGCCGCCGTCGCCGCCTGAGGGGCCGCCGCGGGGGACGAACTTCTCGCGCCGGAAGGCCATGCAACCGTTGCCGCCGTCGCCGGCCTTGACGCGAATTTTGGCTTCATCGATGAACATGGGTGAGTCGTTGTTCCCACCCATCGAAAACCGCGATGGGTGGGGCAGCCCCTTCCGTGCAGGGCGTCCAGGACCAAAACAAAAGCCTCGTCCCGAAGACGAGGCAATGTGGCGCGGGCACTCCTGCCCGCGAGCTTCTGGCAAGCCGCTCCTCTACTTCGCTTCCAGCGGCTCGACCATGACAAAGATGACAAAGCGGCCCATCGAGCCTTTGTCCTGGAACTTGATGCGGCCGGTGATTTTGGCGAAGAGCGTGTCGTCTTTGCCGCGGCCCACGTTCAGCCCCGGTTTCACCCGCGTGCCGCGCTGCCGCACGATGATGGTGCCGCCGGGCACAACCTGCCCGCCGAATGCTTTAAATCCAAGCCGCTGCGAATTCGAATCGCGGCCGTTTCGTGAAGTGCCTTGTCCTTTTTTGTGCGCCATAGAAATCCAGTTGTCAGTGGCTAGTTGCCAGTTGCTATCGCTCGGGACGGGCGCCGCGCCCGTCGTTCCTTATCACTTACCGATTATTTCTTCTTCGCGGGCGTCTTTTTCGCCGCCTTCTTCGGAGCGGCCGCTTTCTTCTTTGCCTCCGGTTTCGCCGCCTTCGCTTCGGCTGCCGGTGCCTCGGGCTCGGCCTCTTGCACTTTCCTGGGCTTCGCCTCTTTCTTTGGCAATTCGGGAGCCTTGAAACTCTGCCCGCCAGAGGCGATCTCGATGATCCGCACGGCCGTGTATCCCTGCCGGTGGCCGCGCAGCTTTTTATACTGTTTCTTGCGCTTGTAATGGAAGACGAGCAGCTTCGGCCCGCGACCGTGTTCGACGACCTGGCCGACCACGCGTGCGCCCGACTCTTTGGCTACCTGGCCTTCTGCGCTGGAAACGGCCACCACGGGGAACTCCACCTGGCCGCCGGTTCCGTCGCCCAGTTTCTCCACTTGAATCACATCGCCGGGCGCCACCCGGTACTGCTTGCCACCGGCGCGGATGACCGCGTACATACCCTTGCCTCCATCCCAAATATCGTGTACCTAGATCGCCAAAACGCAACTTGAAAACGAACCCCGGGGCGCACACGGGCGCTCTCTCCGGGACTTGCTGATTTCCTGTGCTTGCTGTGTTTTCCGCCCCGGCGCGTTCCGCAGCCAAGACGGGCGTCCCCAGAACGGGTCGGCGAATACAGGCAAACTCAACTATTTTATCGTGCGGTGAGGAAGGCGGTCAAACGGAATTGGGCTGAATTCAAAATGCAGCGCCGGAAGGCGGGTTGATGCAACGCACCTGCGGCACGCCTGAAGGCGTGCCCTGATACGAATCTCCCTTGCACCACAAGCTGCCTGGGGCGCGCACGCGTCAGACCCCGCTCTTGCGCAGATGGATCGAGCCATCTCCGGTGCGGATGGTCAGCAGGCTGCCGCCGCCATTGAGCTTGCCGCGGATTTCATTCTCGCGGATCTTGCCCTCGGTCGTGACCGGCATGTCGAGATTAATGTGGCCGTCGCCGGTGTGCAAGTCCACGTCAGCCGCCGTGTCTGCCGGGATTTCGAGGGTCACGTTGCCGTCGCCGGTCTCCAGCCTCCAGCCCGCTGCCAGGGAGGATCCCGGCGCCGCCCGCACCTCGACGCGCCCGTCGCCCGTCTTGAGGTCAAGCTCATCAAAGCGTCCGTCGGCGCGGATGTGGCCGTCGCTCGTGTTCGCTCGCAACTTGCCGTCCAAACCATCAAGGGTTTCAGAGCCATCGCCGCTGTGCAGGTCCATTTCGCCCTTGAGGCCGGTGATTTCGATGTTGCCGTCGCCGGTGCGCAGATTGACGCGGCCCTGGCGCGGCATCTGAATCATGATGTCCACACGATGCTGGCCCCAATCGATGGTGAAACTGTGGTGGGGATAGCGCACCTCAATTTCGACCAGATTGCCGTCCTGATGCTCATCGACGCGGATGCCGCCTTCGCCGATCTTGTAGCGTGTGGCGATGACCTTGGCTTCGATCGTGTTCTGATCCCAGGTCGTAACCCGGATGTTGGCGTCGGAAGTCTCGACCCGCAGTTCGGGCTGGCCGCTGAGGTTGTACGTCTTCGACCATTCGTCGGCCGATGCCGGCAGCGCGGCCGCAAGGCCCAGAACGAGAATTGCCGGTATGATCCGTTTCATGAAACGTCCTCCTTTTTGGGAGTGCACACTTCCACCTAGTTCTTGGACGATGATACGCGCGATGGGTGAGGACAGTTCCGCGGAAAATAAGACATGCCTAGGGCGGTGGCGTCCTGACATACGCCATGCGGATCAAAGTTCGTTCGGAAAACGGCAAGTACAGCAGCGCCGCGCTGACGGCGAAGGCCGCACCCAAACCGATCTTTTGCATCAGCAGGAATGGCGTTACGGCCCAGAGCTGATCGAGCGCCAGCACAAAGGGAAACATCTGTCGGAATTTTTCGCCCAGCCGCTGATAGTCAAAGCTCACGGCCGAGATCAGGTAGAGCCGCAGCGGAATGCCCCCGCCCGCCGTCGCCAGCACGGCGCCGGCCAGGGTGGTGGCAGCCCACAGCGGGAGGAACCCGTCTGCAATGTTCTGGATGGCGTGCAGGCGAACCAGCGCCGCGACATAGAAGCAAAGATACATCAGCTGAATCAGCGCGAACAGGCCGCGAGTGAGGCTACGGCGCGGGATCGGGACTTCCAGTTCGGGATGCAGCATGGCCGGAGACGGGTAAGGTTCCGGGGAAGCGGCTTGAGCCGGAGCGGGACTCGCATGGTCGAACCATCCGTTGGTCTCAACCGGGGCGATGAAGCGGTAGCCGCGCCGGGCCAGCGTTTCGACGTAGCGCGGGCTGGTGGCCGAATCCCCCAGCGCCTCGCGCACTTTCTTGATGGCCGTGTTCAGGCTGTGGTCGAAGTCCACGAAGGTGTCGGAGGGCCACAGTTGCTGTTGCAACTCCTCGCGGGTAACCACGTTACCGGCACGTTCCAGCAGCAGCGTCAGCACTTGGAAGGGTTGTCCCTGGAGGCGCAGTTTCACGCCGCTCTTGCGCAGTTCGCCGGCGTTGAGATCAAGCTCAAAAACTCCAAAACGCGCGACTCGGCTGTTGTTTTGCGGTACAGGCATGGATGACGCCGTAGTGTAGCACTGGAAGGTCGGACCTCGGACCTCAGACCTCAGACATCAGACCTCGGGCCTAAGACCCAGCGCCTAACATCTAAGACCTAAGCCCGGCGCTACAATAACCTCGTGCCCGACCCCGCTCGCCAGGACGACGCTGCCGCGAAGCAGCACCGCCACGCGGTCTACGCCTCGGAAACGACCGGGTTGCTGCTCATCGCCTTTCTGCTGCTGGTCCTGACGCTGATTCGCTACTGGCACGATATCCACTGGAGCCTGCGCTGATCGTGGCTGCGGACGGTGGCAAGACCACTTCGGCTGAACCACTTCTGGTGGTGGTGCTTGGCCCCACCGCCAGCGGCAAAACAGCGTTGTCTCTCGCGCTGGCCGGGAAGTTTGCGGGAGAAATTGTCAACTGCGATTCGGTCGCCATGTACCGCGAGTTTGACGTCGGCACAGCCAAGCCCAGCGCGGCGGAGCGTGGCCGCGCGCCGCATCATCTTTTCGATTGTGTGGACCCGACGCAGTCGATGACCGCCGGCGAATATGCCCGCCAGGCGCGGCAGGTGCTCGGGGAAATCGCGTCACGACATCACTTGCCCGTTGTCGTCGGAGGCACAGGGTTATACCTGCGAGCACTCCTCGAAGGACTTTTTCCCGGCCCGCAGCGTTCGGAGGAATTGCGCGAGCGTTTGCGTCAGTGCGCCGCAAACCGCGGATCAAAGCACCTGCACCGGATTCTCAGCCGTCTGGATGCCGCAGCCGCGGCGAAAATTCATGCCAACGACACTCCTAAGCTGATCCGTGCCATCGAAGTCTGCCTGGCCTCGCGGCAGAAGATGACCGAACTCTGGCAGGAGGGACGGGACCCGCTGCGCGGCTTCCGCATTCTGCGGCTCGGCCTCGATCCCGATCGCGCTGCGCTCTACCAGCGCATCAACCGGCGCGCGCAGGAAATGTTCGACCAGGGCCTGGTGGAAGAGACCGCTCGGCTGCTTGAGAAATACGGCGCGGCGACGCGCCTGCTGGCTTCGCTCGGATACAAACAGGCCGTCGAATTCCTGCGCGGAGAACTCACTCGCCGCCAAGCGCTGGCGGCGGCGCAGCAGGCACATCGCAACTACGCCAAGCGCCAGATGACGTGGTTTCGGCGGGAACCGGAGGTGACGTGGGTGAAGGGCTTTGGGGACGATGGGCAGATTCAAGCCGAAGCGCTCGCCCGCGTTGAGAACTTCTTTGCCACGGATTCACGCGGATGAACGCGGATTGGAATTATTGATTGGCCCCAGATGGCGTTCTGCTATCGTTTCTGCATGCGCCGAATTCTATCCGCTATCATCCTTGCCCTGATCCTCGCTCTGACCTTTGTTCTGCCCGCCTTGGCCGCAGGGAAAACCAAGCCTGCGCAGCCTGCGCCGATCCATCTCACGCGCGAACGCGAGCGGTGGGCGGAGAAAACTCTGCGCAAGCTGACGCTGGAAGAAAAAATCGGGCAGGTCTTCATGATCTGGTGCCGCGCCAGCTTCCTCAACGTGGAGAGCCCCGAGTACCTGCAATTGCGCGAAGCCATGCAGAAGTACCACGTGGGTTCGTTCGCCATGACGGTGCACGTGGACGGCCCGTTCCTTCTGCGCAGCGGACCCTACGAAGCCGCCGAACTGCTCAACCGGCTGCAGCGTGACTCCAAACTGCCGCTGCTGTTTGCGGCGGACTTTGAGCGCGGCGTCGCGACGCGGCTGGTGGGAACGACGAACTTTCCGCACGCTATGGCGTTCGGCGCGGATGGCAAAACCGAAGACGCCGAAATGTTCGGCCGCATTACCGCCGAGGAAGCCCGAGCGATCGGGGTGCACTGGAATTTCTTTCCCGACGCCGACGTGAACTCGAATCCCGCGAACCCCATCATCAACACGCGCTCGTTCGGCGAAGATCCCCAGCAGGTCGGCGATCTGGTTGCGGCTTACATCAAAGGTGCCCACAAAGCCGGCATGCTGACCACGGTCAAACATTTTCCCGGTCACGGCGACACGGCGACGGACTCGCACCTCGGCGTGGCCAGCGTCAATGGCGACCGCGCACATCTCGACTCGATTGAGCTTCCGCCCTTCCGCCAAGCCATTGCCGCAGGCGTGGACTCGGTGATGGTGGCGCACGTCACCGTCCCGGCGCTCGACTCTGATCCCAATCACGTGGCCACGATTTCGCCGGCGGTGGTCACGGACTTGCTCGAGAAGCAGCTGGGATTCAAAGGGCTCATCGTGACCGACGCCCTCGATATGGCGGGTCTGACTCATCTTTTTGCGAATGACATTGGCCGCGCCGCGGTCGAGGCATTCAAGGCAGGGAATGATTTGCTGCTGATCCCCGCCGATTTCCCTGCCTCCTACGAAGCCATGCTCAAGGCCGTCAAGTCGGGTGAGATTGCGCGGCGACGCCTGGACCACTCTGTCCTCAAGATGCTGAAACTAAAGGCGTCGCTCGGCCTTGAGGAGTCACGCACCGTGGATCTGAGCGCGCTCGCGACCACCGTCGGCAAGCCCGACAACCTGGCTTTCGGCCAGCAGGTTGCCGACTCCGCGATCACCCTGGTGCGTGACAACGGAAAGGTGCTGCCCCTAAAGCCGAACGGAACCACCAAGGCAGGGCTTCCGTATATGACAAGAGAGGAGACGCACAACCAGGTTGTGGCCGTCCTCTTTTCTGACGATGTGCGCACCGAGTCTGGTCGGGTCTTTGGCCGCGAATTCCGCGCCCGCATTTCCGATGCGCGCGTAATCTATGTCGATCCCCGCATCGCCGCCGGCATGAGCGATGAGGTGCTCAAAGCGGTGGATGAAGCGGAAACGGTGGTGGCCGCGGTCTACGTGATTCCGAGCGCGGGCAAGGTGGGTAACTCGACGACCATGGCAGACGCCACCGGCACGCTGCTCCAGCAGTTGCTCGATCATGCCGCGGCCAAGACGGAGGTCGTCGCCATGGGGAATCCGTACCTGGCGAGCGATTTCCCCAAGATCGAGAATTACATGTGTACGTTTTCCAATGCGACAGTTTCGGAAGAGGCCGCGGTCAAGGCGCTGTTCGGGGAGATTCCGGTTCGCGGCCATCTTCCCGTCACCATTCCGAACGTTGCTCAACGCGGCGCCGGACTGGAGCGCCCGGCGCAGGCCGCCAATGGAGGGTCTCCACATGCTCAGAATTGAGTCTCATGTTTTTGGAAAGTGCGTGCTGGCCGCGCTGGCCATTGTCTTCGTGCTCGGCTGCAGTGTGAACGTGAAGAAAGAAGCAAACGGAGAAGACAAGCAGGTTGATATCAACACGCCGGTGGGCGGCATCCACGTCAGCAAAGGCGTGGACCCGGTGGAAGTTGGCCTTGCCGTCTATCCTGGCGCCCGGCTGAAGGAAAAAAATGCCGGAGGCGACAGCAAGAGCGCCAACGTGAACATCTCCGGCTTCGGATACGGCGTGCGAGTGGTTGCCCTGGAATATGAGTCGGACGATTCGCCATCGAAGCTCATCGCTTTCTACAAAGATCAACTCAAGAAGTATGGCGACGTGCTGGTCTGCCACACCACCCATCTTGACGTGGACACGGACATCAAGGAATCGGATCACGGTTCTCACGAATTGACCTGCGAAGGCAGCGGCAGCAACATCGAGCTGAAAGTCGGCACCAAGGAGAACCAGCACATCGTTGCGGTCGAGCCGGAAGGAAAGGGATCCAGTTTTTCACTGGTGTACGTTCGCACTCACGGCAAGGAAGCGGACATTTGAGATTTTCCGCAGCGACGCAGCTTGTCACGTCTCTCCGGTAGGAGAACAATCATGACTCGTCAACTGACACTCGCACTCTGCCTGACTCTGGCCCTGCCGGCCCTGGCACGGCAATCCGATACCCAGGACAAATCCTTTGACGTTCGCAGCTCGATCGGCGATCTCCACGTGGGCAAAGATGCCGATGCGCAGAAGGCGGGACTTCCCTTGTATCCCGGCGCGCGCCCCAAACATGAGGAGGACGCCGATCCCCTCAACTTTGCCATCCTGACCGAGAGTTTGGGGCTAAAACTGGTAGTGGCGAAATATGAATCGGATGACGCACCTGCCAAGGTCATCGCCTTCTATCGCGACAAGCTGAGGAAGTACGGCAAGGTGATCGAGTGTCACTCTCAGAAGCACGGGGGCGACGTTGAAGTGCATGGCGATGACAAGGACTCCAAAGGCAGCAGAGAATTGACATGCGACAACAACTCCGGCCCGGTCACCGAGCTGAAGGTCGGCACCGAGGATAACCAGCACGTCGTGGCCGTCGAGCCGGGTGACAAAGGCAAGGGGTCGGCCTTTGACATCGTTTACCTCTACAACCGGGAGAAGCAGGGCGACATCTAAAGCCGCTTACTCGAGCGGTGGCAAGCGCTGAGCCTCAGGGGCTAAAGCCCGCATTATTCGCGGCCCCGATCGGCACGGCTAAAGCCATGCCCTACCCAAAACCCATTTGTAGCCAGCTCTAAGCGATGAATTGGCTGCTGCTTGCTTCAGCCCCTCGCCGTGCGATACCTTCAAGGCGCGCTCTCATTCCTCTTGCTCTTCGAGCGACGATGGCTTGAGCGACGATGGAACAGCCCTGTTACAAGTGCGGACAAGCGGTCGAGGAGGGAGTAGCTTTTTGCCCCCACTGTTCGGCCCCGCAGATTCGCGTGATGATCACTGAGCCGGTGCCGGTGCCAGCGTCCCTGGCGGATGCCGACTCAACCTCGCCGCACGGCGCCGCCTTCCCCGCAGCGCAGACGATTCCAGTCCTGGCTCTCCCGATGCGCTGGTCGAACGCGCTAAAGCCATGCGCGCTGGCGGCGGTAGTCGCATCTTTACTGATGGTCCTGGGCCTGAACCCGTTCGTGGCCATGCTCAGCGTCGGGTTCCTGGCGGTTGTTTTTTATCGCCAGCGCCGGCCGGAAATTCCGATCAGGGCCGGTGTTGGCGCCCGGCTGGGCGCCCTCGCTGGCTCGCTGTGGTTCGGGATGTCCTTCATTCTCCAAGGGTTGGTGGTAGTGGTTCTGCAGAAGGGGCCGGAGTTAAGGGATGAGATGTTCAAGAGGTTGCAGCAGACGGCTGCGAATGCGAACGACCCCCAGGTACAGGCGATGGTCGACTACTTCAAGACTCCTGCGGGGCTGGCAGTGCTCATCGTCATGGGCCTGGTTTTCGGGTTCGTTGCTGCGCTCGTCCTGGGTACTCTGGGGGGAGCTGTGGGCGGAAGCCTCTTTGGCCGCCGCAACAAATCCTAAGTTTCCGCAGATTGGATATCCCGCCGCGTCTGCCCGGGCGGCCCTTGCAGGCGCCTGCGTCCTCCGCGTATGATGCACCGTTCACACTTCATGCGATGAATAGCCCCGCACGCGGTTCGCTGCTCGGGATCGAACACCTCGAGGCGAAGGAAATCCTGGGCCTGCTCAAGCTGGCCCGCCGCATGAATCCGCTAAAGGCGCGCCCGCTGCTGCGCGGCAAGCGCATCGTCCTTCTTTTTTACGAAGCTTCGACCCGCACCCGTTCCTCTTTCGAATTGGCCGCGAAAGCGCTGGGCGCGACCACCGTGCTGGTGCATTCCTCCGGATCCAGCATCGAAAAAGGCGAATCCCTGCTCGATACCGGATACACGCTGCGCGCGGTGGGCGCCGACTGCATCGTCATGCGCCATCCTGCGGCCGGCGCGCCCTACCTGATAGCGCGGCACCTTGACATCCCGGTCGTCAACGCTGGAGACGGCATGCACGAGCACCCGTCGCAGGCGTTGCTCGATGCCTTCACCATCCTGAAGCACAAGAAGTCGTTCAAGGGGCTGCTGGTCGCGATCATTGGCGACATCCTGCACAGCCGCGTTGCCCGCAGCGCCTGCCACCTGCTGACCAAGTTTGGCGTGAAGGTTACGCTGTGCGGCCCGCCCGAACTGGTGCCGGATGTGGCCGCCACGCTTGTCCCAGGCCTGCGGGTTACGCGCTACATCGAAGACGCACTGCGCGGGACCGATGTGATCCTGCTGCTGCGGGTGCAGGAGGAACGCCTCGCCGGCGAGAGAATTCACCTGCAGGACTACATCGCGCGCTACCAGATGACCGCGGCGCGCCTGAAGCTGGCCAGACGCGATGCCGTCGTGATGCATCCCGGACCGATCATCCGCGGCCTCGAATTGACGTCCGAGGTCGCGGATTGCCCGCAGTCCGTGATCCGGGATGCGGTCCGCAACGGCGTCCCTACGCGCATGGCGATCCTGGCGCGGGCGTTAGGGAGGGCCAGATGAGCCACGTCCCTTGTCATCCTCGGGAGTCTTGTCATCCTGAGCGAAGCGAAGGACCTATGCACTTTTTCTTGGAGCGGCACAAGTACATGGGTCCTTCGCGCAAAGAGCGCGCTCAGGATGACAGAGAAAATCCGCGTGAATCCGCGGAAAAGAAGTTGCCCCGGAGCAGCGGATGAGCCGACACGAGAACAAGAGCCTGCTGATCAAAGGCGGCCACGTGATTGACCCCGCCGCGAAGATTAACGCGCCCATGGACGTTCTCTTGCGCGAGGGCCGGGTCGCCGAAGTTGCGCCGCCGAACAAGATCCGCGGCAGCGCCGACGAAAAATTCGACGCCCGCGGACTCATCGTTGCCCCCGGCTTTATCGACCTGCATGTTCACCTGCGCGAGCCCGGGCAGGTCTACAAAGAAACCGTTGCTTCGGGAACGGCGGCCGCCGCGGTGGGCGGTTTTACCTCGGTCTGCACCATGCCCAACACTGCGCCCGTGGTGGATACGCCCGAGTGGGTCGTGTGGTTGCGCAGTCCGGAGCGCGGGGCCGTGGTCAACGTCTTTCCCGTCGCCGCCGCCACGCGCTCGAGCCGCGGCGCCACGCTCACCGACTTCAGCGCCCTGCAGCGTGCCGGGGCCGTCGCGGTCACCGACGACGGCAAGCCGATTCTTGACGAAGAGGTCATGCGCATGGCGCTTCGCCTGGGCGCAGAGCTGAACTTTCCGGTGGTGCAGCACGCCGAAGACACGCGCCTGACGGAAAATTGCCACATGAACGCGGGGCCGACCAGTTTCCGCCTGGGACTGCGCTCCATGCCGGCCTCAGCCGAAGCAGCCATAGTCGATCGCGATGTGACTTTCGCCCAGCAGATTCGGGAATCGCGCCTGCATGTCGCTCACCTTTCGACTTCCGATGCGCTCAAGGCGGTGCGGCGTGGCAAGCGCGCCAAGGCTCGCGTCACCTGCGAAGTTACGCCGCACCACTTTACGCTGATCGACGAGAACGTTGGCGAGTACAACACCCACTGCAAGATGAATCCGCCGCTGCGCTCCGCCGTCGACCGCGAAGCGATTCTCGTGGCTCTCACCGACGGCACGGTTGACGCCATCGCCACCGACCACGCTCCGCACGCTCTGCACGAGAAGCAGGTCGAATTCGAGCGCGCGGCCTTCGGCGTCACCGGTCTGGAAACGGCGTTAGCGCTGGCGATCACCAAGCTTCATCGCGAACACAGAATTCCTCTCACCCGCATCGTCGAACTCTTCACCGCCGGGCCGGCCCGCGTCTTCCATCTGCATGGACGCGGTTCGCTCGCCCGCGGCAATCATGCGGACGTGACCCTGTTCGATCCCAAGAAGCACTGGACCTTCGACGCCGCCAAGTCGCGCTCGCTCTCACGCAACACTCCTTTCGACGGCTGGCAACTTACAGGGAAGGTCGTGGCGACGATTGTGGGCGGGAAGATCGTCTACCGGGCGGAATAAGGGCCAACCAGGCCCGTGGCAACAGTTCAGAAACGGCGAGAACAACGCCGTATGCTCCTCACAAAATCAAAGGAGGTCGTCATGACTAGAGCAGTCCGATTCGTTCTAGGCATTCTTCTTCTGTCCGCGGTCAGTGCTTTCGGGCAAACCAGCGCGACGGCTGCGGCTGTCTCGCCTCCGCCCAACCAGGCCGCGGCTGCCCAACCGCTCGATATCAAGGCAGCCGTGGATACGTACCTGGCCAAGATGCCGGCGGCACAACGCGCCCGCTCCGATGCCTATTTCGAGGGCGGCTACTGGCTGATTCTGTGGGACTTCCTCTGCACCGTAATCGTGATGTGGCTGCTCCTGCGTTTCCGCTGGTCGGCGCGAATGCGCAATCTGGCCGAGCATCTCACGCGCTTTCGGCCTCTCCAGACGCTGCTCTATTGGATTCAGTTCATTGTCGTTGCGTCTGTGCTTACCTTTCCTCTCGGCGTTTACGAAGGCTACTTCCGCGAGCACAAGTACAACTTGCTGAATCAGACCTTCGGCCCGTGGATGCGCGATCAGCTGGTGGGGCTGATGGCCAGCATAGTGCTGGGCGCCATCCTTGTGGTGCCGCTGTTTGGGCTGGTGAGACGACTGGGGAAAAGTTGGTGGGTGTGGGGCGCGGTTCTGATGATCGTGTTTGCCGCGTTCGTGAGTTTGATCGCTCCGGTTTACATATCTCCGCTATTCAATAAGTACAAGAAATTGGAGGATGCGCGAATCAAAGATCCGATTCTCAGTATGGCGCGTGCCAACGGAATTCCCGCCACAGACGTCTACGAGTTCGACGCATCGCGGCAGTCGAATCGCGTCAGCGCCAATGTCAGCGGCTTCGCCAATACGCAGCGAATTTCGCTGAACGATAATCTGCTCAAGCGCTGCACCCTGCCTGAGATCCAGACCACCATGGGACATGAGATGGGCCACTACGTCCTTAATCATGAATACAAGGGATTGGTCATGATTGGAGTCGTGATCGTAATCGGGTTCGCCTTCCTGAACTGGGGCCTCAATTCCAGTCTTGCCCGTTGGGGCGAAAAGTGGGAGATTCGGGGAATCACCGATGTCGCCGTGCTGCCGCTGGCGGTGATCTGGTTCTCTCTCTTCTTCTTTCTCGTGACGCCGGTGACCAATAGCATCTCACGCACCATGGAATTCGAAGCCGACATGTACGGTCTGAACGCAGCCCGCCAACCCGACGCCGAAGCCAATGTGGATATGTTGCTGGGAGAATATCGGAAGCTTGATCCCGGTCCGGTCGAAGAGTTCGTCTTTTACGATCACCCTGGGGGCCGCACCCGCATTACCGCCGCCATGCGCTGGAAGGCGGAACATCCGGAGTCAGTGAACGCGGAGGAGATGGCTAGACTGATGTTTGAGATGAAGTAATCGTCAGCCAGGGGCATCTCTGGGGAGTCGGGTCCCGGACGCGGCAGGGCCCAGTGAAGTTCGGCCCGCCCCGAGGTCCGCGTAGCCGCCGAGGGATCGCGAAGCGACGGTATTCACTAGCCCGGCACGTCAGTGCGGGGAGCAGATAAAGAAAGGCACCGAGCCCCTTCAGGGACGGCACTCACGCTGCGAACAACCGCTCCGCGTCATACGCCACGCCAGACTTGTCCAACAACGCCCGGAATTCCTCCTCGAAATTTCGCTTGCGATGATGCTCCGTCTGATTGTGAATGTAGGCTTGGACTTTTGGCAACAAACAAGGACTTACGCTGAAAGCTCCATACCCTTTCTGCCACTCAAATTCGCCGCTGTGTTCCCCGAGCCAGCGCGAAGAGTTGGCCTTCAGCTTTTGTAAAGCCTCAGCTAGAGGCATCGCAGGCGGCAGCCCGATAAGCAGATGAACGTGGTTGGAAGTGCCGCCAGCGGCCAGAATCTTGAAACCCAGGTTATCGGCAATACCAATCAGGTAAGCGTAAAGCCGCTCTTGCAGTTCAGCAGGAATCAGTTCACGGCGCTCCTTGGTGCTGAAGACGCAATGTACAAAATTGGCGGCATGCGTGTGCGACATAAGAGGTGCCGTCCCTGAAGGGACTCGCTTCTGGGCGCCGATCCACCCCGCACTGACGTGCGGGGTTAGTGAATTCCGTCCCCTTCGGGGACTGCCGCGCATCAGCGCGATGGGCGCCCGGTCCCTCGTCAATATTAAAACCTTGGGGAGTGGACCTCCGGGCTGCGCATCGCAAATACCCTGCGGAATTCCGCAAATGGGAACAGTTCAACTAAGAGCGAAACAGGTACGATGCGGAAAAAGTCGCGAAGCGACGGTATTCAATAGCCCCGCACGTGAGTGCGGGGACGCGGACGAAGAAAAGCAACCGAGTCCCGTCAGGGACGGCACGCAGCTAGCCGGGCGCATTCAGGAAGTCCGGTATCTACCCCACAATTCCCATTTTCTTCCCGACTCGCCTGAGCACTTCCAGCGCCTGCTCCAGCTCGTCCTTCGTGTGCGTGGCGGTCATGATGGTGCGAATGCGGGCTTTGCCTTCGGGCACCGTGGGGAACGCGATGCCTGTGCCCAGCACGCCTTCTTTGAACAGTTCCCGGGAGAAGTCCATGGTCAGCTTGCCGTCGCCGATGATGATGGGCGTGATCGGAGTCTCGCTGGCCGGCGTGGTGCGCCCGCCGATGTCGAAGCCGAGAGCCCCCAGTTCTTTTTTCCAGAAGCGTGTGTTCTCCCAGAGCCGTTCCATGCGCTCGGGTTCGTTTTCCAGAACGTCGAAGGCAGCAATGCACGTCGCCGCTACAGAAGGCGGATGCGACGTCGAAAATAAGAACGGCCGCGCCCGGTGATAGAGAAAATCAATCAGATCGCGGGTGCCGCAGACGTATCCGCCGAGCGCGCCAATCGCCTTCGAGAGCGTGCCGACCTGAATATCCACGCGCCCGTGCATCTTGAAATGATCAATGGTGCCGCGCCCGTTGCGGCCGAGCACGCCCGAAGCGTGTGCGTCGTCCACCATCATGATGGCTCCATATTTTTCAGCGAGATCGCAGAGGGCGGGCAGCGGGCCGATGTCGCCATCCATGGAAAAAACGCCGTCGGTGATCAGCAACTTTTTGCCCGGCTCGCTCTTCACGCTGGCCAGCTGTTCTTCGGCGTGCGCCATATCTTTGTGGCGGAAAACCAGAATCTTCGCCTTCGAGAGCCGCGCGCCGTCAATGATCGAAGCGTGGTTCAGGGCATCGGAGATGATGTAGTCGTCTTTGCCCAGCACGGCCGAGACCGTGCCCGCATTCGCTGCGAAGCCGGACTGGAACACCACGCAGGCCTCGACGTTCTTGAAGCGCGCGATCTTTTCTTCCAGCTCCATGTGGATCTTCATGGTGCCGGCAATCGTCCGCACCGCGCCCGATCCCACACCGAACTTGCGCGTCGCTTCGAGCGCGGCCTCGCGCAGCTTGGGATGCGTGGTCAGCCCGAGATAATTGTTCGACGCCAGGTTGATGACCTTCTTTCCGTCAAAGGTGCAGACGGGCGCCTGCTCGTCTTCGAGCACGCGCAGCTTGAAATGCGTGCCCTTGGCCTTGAGTTCATCGAGTTGATCGGTGAGATAGGAGAGCGGATTGATGCGGGTTGCAGTGGTCATGGAAAAGACCTCGCCACGGATTAGCACGGATTTACACGGATCAGAACCAGCTATGAGTCTAATACTTTGTGTTGAACAGGGTATCGGGGTACGAGTGACGCAAAGGATTGCTTTATCTGTGCTGATCCGTGGAAATCCGTGGCAAGATTATCGCACTCCGTTCGGGTATACCAGAATCTTGCTGGCCTCGCCGGTTCGCAGGCGCTCCATGGCCTTGCCGAAATCCTTCATCGAAATGCGGTCGGTGATGGCAGGATGCAGATCAAGCTTGCCCGCCTTCAGCAGTGCTGTCATCTGGTACCAGGTCTGGTACATGCGGCGCCCGTTGATGCCCTGCACCGTGATGCCTTTGAAAATAATATCTTCGGAAAAATTCAGTGAAATGGGTTTTGAAGTCAGGCCGAGAAGGGAAATTCTGCCGCCGCGCCGGACAATATCAAAAGCGGTGCGAATCGAATCGGGATGGCCGGCCATTTCGAGCACGACATCCACGCCCAACCCGCCGGTCTTCTCCATCACAATCGCAGTTACGTCTTCCTTGGCGGGATTCAGCACATAATCGGCCTTCATTTCGCGCGCGATCTTGGCGCGGTGTTCGTTGACCTCAATCGCGAACACTGAAGTTGCGCCCGCGGCCCTGGCGACAGCAATCGAAAACAGCCCGATCGGCCCGCAACCCGTGATGGCCACGGTCTTGGCCACAATCTCCCCGGCGAGCACTGTGTGCACGGCGTTCCCCAGGGGATCGAGAATCGACGCGTACTCCAGCGGAATGGCCGGGTCGAGCTTCCAGATATTCGATTCCGGAATCACCACGTACTCGGCGAAGGCACCGTTGGCGTCCACACCGATGATCTTCACGTTCTGGCAAATGTGGGCTTCGCCGGTGCGGCACTGCAGACATTTGCCGCAGGCGACGTGCATTTCGGCGGAAACGAAATCGCCTTCCTTGACGCTGGTGACCTCGTCGCCGAAGGCGGCCACTTCGCCGCAGAATTCGTGCCCCGGAATCAGGGGAGGATGAATGCGGTTCTGGGCCCAGCGGTCCCAGTTGTAGATGTGCAGATCGGTGCCGCAGATAGACGCGACCTTCACCTTCACCAGTACGTCGGTGCGCCCGAACGGTGGAATCTTCACTTCGCGAACCTCCGCGCCCGGCGCGGCTTCCGGCTTCACTACCGCCAGCATCGTTGTAGCCATGATTGCCACCTATGGACTGAGATATGAAAACAGCTGCAAACGCAAAACGTATGATTTTAGCACCGCGCAACCATTTGCTCGGTGCGTCTGGGTATATTCTCCTCCGCCACCGTCGCCATTACAATCGGATCAGGATGCGGAGAACGGGAACCATGGCGGGATGGCTAACGCTGGCTGTCCTCTGTGCACTCTGTGCGGCGCAAACGCCTACCACTCCCACCTCACGAGAAGAATTCACCCGCCGCCTAGTCGCCGCCGCGATTGAGCGCACACATCACACCATCCGTTACGAATCTGCGTATGTCGGCATTCCTTATCCTAGCGGCGATGTCCCCGCCGACACCGGAGCCTGCACCGACGAGATCATCCGCAGCTACCGGGCTGTAGGCGTCGATTTGCAAAAGGAAGTCCATGAAGACATGGTGCAGAATTTCGACGTGTACCCGAGCAAGACGAAATGGCACGCTCCGCGGCCCGACCCGAGCATCGACCACCGGCGAGTGCCGAACTTGATGGTTTTCTTCGAGCGCAAGGGGGAATCCTTGCCTGTCACCAGGCGCGCCGAAGACTACGCACCCGGCGACCTCGTCACCTGGGACCTGGGCGGCAACGTCCCGCACATCGGCATCGTCGTGGGCCAGAAGACCCCGTGGAGCGGCCGCTATCTGGTGGTCCACAACGTTGGCGAGGGGCCGAAGATGGAAGACGTTCTCTTCAACTGGAAGATTACGGGGCACTACCGTTACTTCGGGCCGGGTTTGTGAGGGCTGTCGGCCGGGCTAAAGCCCCTCTGTGTTACCCATTGCTTAACGCGGCCCTAAAGGGCCGCTCTTCCACGGCACGAGTGAAGGCGTTCCCTCCGCGGTGAATCTGCAGTTTGCGCTGTGAAAACTGTCTAGCTCGCCGGCTTGTAGGGTTTCGGTGGTACCGTTTTGTACTCTTCTGACTTCCCTCGCGGAATGCTGAGCGTCTTCCATTCGCTCGAGCGCAGGTGCTTGGCCAGAAACACGATCTGCCCGATGTGCTGCGCGTAGTGCGCAATCTGCCGGTTGATGGCCTGGAGCACGGTGTGCGGTTCGCTGCGGATGGTCACCGCGCGCATCACATCTTCCGGCTTCAGCGGATCGATCGCGGCAAAAACGCAGGCCCAGCCTTCGTCCCACCACTTCATGACGTCGGCGCGCGTGGTAGCCGGAGTCACTTCGAATTCGCGATCGCGAAAGCGGTCCGGCTTTTCGCCGTCGGAGCTGAGGAAGTCGGTGAAGCGCGAGCGCATGTTGCCGGCGAGATGTTTGACGAGAGCCGCGACCGAATTCGACTCGGGGTCGAGCGTGACGAAAAAATCTTCGTCGCGTAGCTGTGCCATCGCAGCTTCGCCCATGCGTTTGTGCCCGCGCATCTGGCGGCGAGCCTCTTCCAAATAGTGCTTGCTCACTTCGAATGCCATAAATCACCTCAGGTCGTTACTTGTCTGGAGACTCGTCTCCCCATCCCCCGCCGCCCGGAGTTTCAATCGTGATTCGTTCGCCTGTGCGCAAGCGGGTGCTGAATTTTCCCGGCATCTGCTCCACCGAGCCGTCACGGCGCGTGATGAAAGCCTTGCCCGGCGCGCCGTCCTCGCCACCGGCAAGTCCCCAGGGCCCGCGCGAGCGCCGGTCGGCGAGCAGAGTGACGTCGCAGTCGGTGAGCACTTCGATTTCCCGCACGATTCCGTCGCCCCCGCGAAATTTGCCCGCCCCGCCGCTCTCCGGCCGCAGCGAGTAGCGCCGCACGCGCAGCGGATAGGCATACTCCAGCGCTTCCGCCGGACTGTTCAACGAATTCGTCATGTGGGTATGCACGCCGGAGACGCCCGCTTTGCCCGGGCGCGCGCCCATGCCTCCCGCGACGGTTTCGTAATAGGCGAACGGCTCGCCGGCGCGCGGGTCGTCTGAAAGAAGATCGGAGCGAAGATCGATGCCGCCGATGGTCAGGTTGTTCATCGTTCCCGAGGCGGCGGCCGGTATCCGGTCCGGAATCGCCTGCGCCAGAGCGCGGAGCAACACGTCCACGATGCGCTGCGAAGTTTCGACATTGCCTCCGGCTACGGCTGCCGGCGGCCGGGCGTTGACGATCGTCCCTTCGGGCGAGATGACCCGGATCGGCCGCATCAGCCCGGCGGTCGCGGGAACGTCCTCGGCCAGCAGGCAGCGGAAAACGTAGAAGCAGGCCGAATATGTGATCGCCGCGACCGCATTTATGCTGCCTTCGACCTGCGGGTCGCTGCCGGTGAAATCGACCGTGACCACTGGCTGGAGCTTGTCATCCTGAGCGAGGCGCCTTTGTTTCTGCCGAGTGAAGGACCTGGGCGAGCCCCCGCGCCCGGCGTGCGCATCGCGCGCGCCGGAGTAAAGCGCGAGGCGAGCATCCTTATCTCTGACGGTGATTTTCACGGCAATCCTCACCGGCTGCTCGTTAATGCCGTCTCCATCCATGAAGTCCTCTGCCCGGTAGTCTCCGGCCGGCACGCGCTTCAAGAACGCGCGCATCAATTCCTCGGAATAGTCGAGCAGTTCAGCGGCCGCGCGCTGGGCTCGCTCCATGCCGTACCGCGAGCAGACCTCCCGCAACCGTTCCGCGCCGGTGTGGCAGGCGGCGATTTGCGCCCGCAGGTCGCCCTCGCGCTCCTCGGGCGTACGCACGTTGTTCAGAAGCATCGCGAGCAGGTCGCGATCCAGCACGCCGGCCCGTATCAGTTTCACGGGGGGAATCCGCACACCCTCCTGATAGATCTCGCGGCAAAGCCCCATCGAGCCGGGATAAGCACCGCCTACATCGGCGTGGTGCGCCCGCGAGGCCACGTAGAAGTCCGGACGGTTTCGAGCGACGGACTTCTGCGTTCTGCGGGCTTTCGCGGGCAAGAGTGCCCGCGCCACACGAGCCACATACACGGGCGCTACCAGCGTGATGTCAGGCAGATGTGTCCCGCCGCGAAACGGATCGTTGAGCATCACGACATCGCCCGGCTCCATCGCGCCCGCGTCGATCGCGGCCCGGACCGACATCGGCATCGAGCCAAGGTGTACCGGCATGTGGTCGCCCATGGCGATTGCCTGGCCCGCGCCGTCGAACACCGCGCAGGAGTAATCGCGCCGCTCTTTGATGTTGGGGGAAAACGCGGTCCGCCGCAACGCCGCTCCCATCTCCTCGGCGATGGAGTGGTACAGGTTCTTGAAAATCTCGAGTTCAACCGGATCGCGGCGCATGAGGCGCAGTGTATACCCGTCGTTGGTGGTTCGTCGTTAGTCGTTGGCGAATCTCAGCATTCCCCGAATGGCGTTTGTGGGTTTGGCGCACGACTAACGACCGACCACGAACGACAGGCACCCAAGAAATCCGCGCTAAGACTGCAAAATTCTATTGACACTTTGTTCATACTGCCGCAATATCTTGGGTTAGAAGATCATTCCCTACTATGTGTAGGGTTGGTATTTCAGATACAAGGGCCCGATACAACAACCCTGGCAAGGGAAAATCGTTCACGGAGGAACCTTCATGGCAACCAAGAAGAAGGCAAAGAAGAAAAAGAAACACTAACCGTCGGCGAGACGATACTTCGCACACACCACGAATTTCACTGGCCTCTCAGGAGAAGCACCTCTTGAGAGGCTTTTCCGTTCTTGGAGTACAGGCGAGGTAGTCACGAGATGCAGCTTCGGGCCCTGCCATGCCCGATGTGGGTCCGCAACTCAAGATCTTCGGTTCTGCGGAACTCACCTGTCCGTGAGTGCGGCAAAAATCTGCTGCGTCCGTCGCGACCTGTGTCACAATAGGCAGGCCAGACGCCTTATGTGGCACGGTAACTGATCATGGCGCCCAGAAAAAAAAGTGGGACGAAGCAGAAAGGGGATGAAATCCTCATCCCTGACAAGCTTTATTTCCGTATCGGGGAAGTTGCCACGCTGTGCGGCCTGCCGGCCTACGTGCTGCGTTTCTGGGAGTCGGAGTTCCCGCAACTGAAACCGGTCAAGAGCAGCACCGGCCAGCGCATGTACCGCAAGCGCGACGTGGAGAGTGTGCTGCGCATCAAGCAACTGCTCTACGAGCAGGGATTCACCATCGCCGGCGCCCGCCAGCAACTGCGGGCCGAAACCAAACCCGACAGGACGCAGGGGGCCATTCCCTTCCCATCGCAATCCACGGCCGAGATCCAGCACATCCGCCAGGGATTGCGGGAGATTCTGAGCATGCTGTCGGCGCGCAGAACGGGATGAGCACGCTCAGTTAAGCCTCGACCCAGTTTGTCCGCTCCAGAATCGTCGGCGGTTCGTATGTCTTCCCGCGGGCCAGGCGTTTCTCCTCGCGCCGCGTCGTCCACAGCAGTACGGGACCAAGCACGGCCGGCATCATCCGGGACACCATGCCCGACTCGCGCTTGAATTCCTGCCGCAGGGCGCGAATCTGCTCGCTCACGTTGCGGTTCACGTTTCGGAACCGCCGTTCCATGGCCCACAACGCCGAGCCGTAGATGCCGCTCAGCCGTCCCATTTCGCGGGCAAAACGTTCGCGCACACGCGCATCCGGCCAGTCTTTGTAGCGTTTCCAGCCCGTGAGCAAAGTCCGGGAGATGCGATAGAGACTGGGGCCGTTGATCTCAAAGTCCCTCCAGAAAGCCCAATCGAGAAAACGTTTGGAATCGTCGCGGGAAATTGCCGCGTGCTGGAAGTTGAATTTGAACTGGCCGTGCACGTCGGCATAGTCCACATCGCTCAACAGGCGTCCCTCTTCGGCCATTTGCTGATAGAGAGGCGTTCCGGGAACCGGCGTGTAGAGCATGAACTGGTGAAAATCAGTGTCGTGCGAAACCGCGTGCTCGATTTCGGCCATGATGTTGTCGGGCGTATGGTGTTCAAGACCGATGATGGTTGAGCCCTGCACCCGGATACCATGTTCGCGCAGTTCGCGCGTCAGTTGCCGGGTATCCGCTCCACCCAGCTTGCTGTAGCTGGCTTGCGGAGACTCGAGTCCCATCCACAGCCAGGAGACGCCGAGTTCTACCAGTTCCTGCATGGTGTATTTGCGAATCGCGTTGGCCGAGGCGAAAACCGACATGGTCCAACTTTTGCGCGCTTCTTTCATGCGCTCCAACAAGCGCAGCGCCCGCTCGCGATGGAGCAGGAAGTTCTCGTCCATCACAAAAAAAGAGCGCACCTTGAGTTCGCGTTCCATGCGGTTCATGACGTCGAACAACTCGTCGCCGGTCTCAAAGAAGTTGACAAATTTCCCCTTGCCACCGAAGAAAGCCGAAGTGGTGCAAAAGTTGCATCCCATGGGACAGCCGACGGAGGGAATGATGGTGGCAGCCGTCGTCCCTTTGCGGTCGGGCAATCGAATTCCCATGATGCGCGTTTGCATTCCGGAAACGATGGCCGGATGCCGGATGGGCGCGTCTTCGTCCTCGCCCAGGTAACGCCGCATCCAGGAAACGCCCTCGCCGCGCACGATGTGGTCGGCGTCGATCATGGTTTCAATTCCAGGAATCGCGGCCACATGCCCACCCACGACGATCACGGAATGCGGCGAGATCTGGCGGATGATGCGGCACATCTCGCGCACTTTCGCGACGTTCACGATGATCGAGGAAATACCAACCACGTCGTATTGATTCGCTTTCAACTCACGCGCAAAATCGTCGCGCGTGGGAAAGTCGAGCACGGTGCAGGGCGCGGAAATATTGGCCTGGATCATCATGATGCCCCAGGAACGATGAAACATACGCAGCGAGAAGCTGCCCTGGGCGCGCGTGACCTGATTGTGATAAAGCTCCATCGGGTTGATGGAGCGGCTGCCGAACTCGTCGTCCTGCGCGTATGGCCCGAAGACCGAGCTCAGCAAAACTCGAGCCTGACTTCCTTTGGGATGTTTTTCAAAACCGCCCGACTGGGCGTTATGATTGCTGGCGTAAACTTGCGCTTCGTGATTTTGCACTTCCTGTCACCAATTTCTCCCCACGTGCCGTTACATCAATCCTATCCGTGCGCGGCTGCAACGCAAGAGTGCGGCGCCAGAAAACACAAAAAAATTACAATCGGTGCCGCACTTGTACATGTACTTAAGTCAGGCTCCTGTGAGAAATGCTTTGAGACCCCAGCTTTTGCCTTGAACCCGGCTTGCCACGTGCCCTAGAATCTGTCCTCACTTGTCATGCCTTCGGAGCCGTTACAAGTCGAGCGTCTGGACCGCGGCGTACTCAGCTTTTGCGGGCCCTTGACCATGGAGAATACTGCTCCCTTCCTGAATGCGGTCCGGCGCGAAGATGCCCCCACAATGATTCTGGATTTTTCCGGTGTCCCCTACCTCGACTCGTCAGGACTTGGTTCTCTGGTCAGCGCTTGCACTTCATGCACCAAGGCCGGACGGCGTGTCGCTCTCATTGGCGTGAACCCGCGGGTGCGCAAGGTCTTCGAAATCACCAAAGTGGAGAACGTCCTGCTACTGTTCCCAACACTCGCCGATGCGCTGGAAGCTTTGACCAACGCCGGCAGCGCCTAGGAACTGGAAGACTTATCCGGTTCCTGAGTCCGGTGCTTGTGACAGGCTCAGAATTGGGTCGATGAGTTCTATCGCGATATTTCGCCAACAATACAGCAACCAGATTTCGCCCACCGCCCAAACCCTGACGGTGCGGCATACTATTCGGTGGAGAAAGCCGATTTGCTTGAGCAATCCCCTGTCCGCTGAAACTGATCAAAATTGAACAGATTTGCAACACCCACATTTTTATTATTCAGCACTAGAAACTGCACGGGAGCCGCTGGACGAGGAATTCCGGGGGGGGAGCGTTCGTTCCAGCGGCTCCCTAGTTTGATTGCGTCACCAGCGTGGGGCCGAGAGCGAGAGCGGGATCGCTCACAACCTTCAGTGTGTGCTAAGGGGATTTTGCGGCAAAAATCCGATGATGCACCCGGTTCGGTCCAGCCCAAAGCGCTTTCGGAGCGAAGCTCTTAGTCGCGGAGAACAATGTTGAGAAGTGAACTGTGAACCTGCAATGCAGCGCCAGCGTGATAATCAATGAACCCCAATTTCCTAAACCTGTTCATGAAGAAGCTAACCCGCGACCGAGTTGTACCGATCATTTCCGCCAGCATCTCCTGATTGACCTTGGGGATTGGAGTTTCGTGCACGCCTTCCTTGCCGAAGTGGGCCAGCAACAGCAGAATCCGGGCTAGTCTTTTTTCACTGGAATTG
>OMOD01000171.1:0-869 GCA_900290255.1 Candidatus Sulfotelmatobacter kueseliae | reverse complement strand
GTTCAGAATGCCGATGGTGGCTTCCTTCCCGGTCTTCGCCACAACCGTGAGTTTTACCTTTCCCTTCTGGATATAAAAAACAGCATCGGACGGGTCGCCCTGGACAAAGATCGGCTGCTTTTTGGGAAGAGCTGCGATCTTCCTACCGCCGTCCACGGTCGAGAGAAATGTCTTGGGATTAAATTTGCTGAGATTCTTGGCCGCTACCACGGATTTCATGATCGGCCCCCTTTCAAGAGTTCCGAATGCGCGGAAGGCAACTTCCTATGAAAGGATGAATAAATGCGCAAGAAGGTGAGAACAACGTAAGCTTTGCGGGAAAAACTGGTCCGCGCTCGACAAAATGATTCCACCCTTGGGGTCGAAAGTCAAACTTCACCCGCTGGTGGTTTCAAAAGTTACCGCCGGGAACTGTGACCACAGTCACAGAGATTATTGGCGCACACGAGGTCACCAAACTCTAAAGCGAATCGGGGCTTTTCTATTTTGTGTGTCCATGCAGTACAAATTCGCCGATTTTAAACCCAGATTCCATTTCCCATGTGTACTCAGGGTAATCGCGCTTTGCTCCGTGCATTGCCTCACGGGCACTATTCTGGGTCATCGGTGTTGCTTGTTGGGGACTGTTGACAAGTCGAAAGCGAAAAGACTCGCCTTTGGTAGCTCTCTCAGTTTGCAGCCATTGATCCATCCACGTAATTCTCTCACCGGAATAAAATCACCGCTACCCCAAGTTCCCGCTGGAGGTTGGTAGATTCGCCCGGCCGTTCCCGCGCACTCTGGATTTTTGATCTAACCAGGCGATTGCAGTGCGCCGGGCTAAACCGGCATGAAGTAGAGGATGAAAGAGCCTTACGAGAAAGGAATAG
>OMOD01000173.1 GCA_900290255.1 Candidatus Sulfotelmatobacter kueseliae | reverse complement strand
CTGCTTATAACCCGAACATTGCACCGCCACAAGCATCAACTGAGGGACTTTTTCAACAGACACAGGCGATAGCGCTCATTGACCTCTTTTTCGCAGCCTACGGCACGATCACGGCCGCGCCATCCACCGCGTCGTTCTTCACCGCGAGCAGCGCTTCGTTCGCCTGATCCAGCGAGAACTGAGTCACCTTCGGCCTAAGGCCAATCTCGGCGGCCAGGGCGAGAAAGTCGCGAGCATCGGCGCGGGTCATGTTGGCCACGCTGCGCAGTTGGCGTTCGCCCCACAGCAGGCGGTCGTAATCGAATTGCGGAATGCGGTCGAGATGGATCGCATTGATCGCAACCACGCCGCCTTTGCGCAGGCTGCTGAGCGCGGCGACCACCACATCTCCGCTCGGAGCAAACGTGATGGCGCGGTCGAGTTCGACCGGCGGCTTTTCGGTTTCGCTGCCCACCCACGCCGCACCCAGCGACGACGCCAGCTTGCGGTGCGACTCGCCGCGCGTGGAAACACAGACATCGCATTTCCACGCCCGCAAAACCGCGATCGCCAGATGTGCCGACGCACCGAAACCGAACAGTCCGACGCGCTCGCCGGGTGCGACTCCGGCGATGCGCAGGCTGCGAAAGCCGATGATTCCGGCGCAGAGCAGCGGAGCGGCGTGCAGATCGTCAAGAACCGCGGGCAAGGGAAAAACAAAGTCGGCGCGGGCTAAGGCATATTCCGCATATCCGCCGGGGACGGAATATCCGGTGAACGTGGGCGAGTCGCAAAGATTTTCAAGACCGCGCCGGCAATAAGGACAGGTGCCGTCGGTCCCGCCGAGCCAGGAAACACCGACCCGCGCGCCGAGAACGATTTCTGCCGTGGCGCCGCCGACAACTTCGCCGACAATCTGATGGCCGGGAATCATTCCTAGCTGTTTGGGCGGAAGTTCGCCTTCGACGATGTGCAGGTCGGTGCGGCAGACGCCGCAGGCACGTACGCGTAGCAGAACGTTGCCAGGCGCGGGTTGCGGATCGGCGAGTTCAGCGATCCGCAAAGGACGTTGCGAGATTGGCCGTGGTGAAGTGAGGACGGCGGCTTTCATGGCATGAGGCCCTGTGCTTCTGAGACCTGGTGTCGTCCCTGTGGGACTTGGTTGCCTCTTTTCGAGTTTACCCGGCACTTACGTGCCGGGCTATCACATTCCGCCGCTTTGCGGCTAGGGTTGGGTGATCTCGCCGCACTCCGTGCTGGTTGAGTTCGATTGTGACGCAAATCCTGAGGCGACATACAACTGCCGGGCTACGCCCGGCCGGACAGCCGGGGGCGGCTGTCCCCACATGATCATCTTGTCCCTGCATTGATTCTCTAAGTAGTGGGCGCCAGTTCCAGCGTCAGCACCTGAAACGGCTCCAGGTGAAACGTGTGTTGCTCCTGCGCGGGAAGAGTGAGCGCCGGCCTGGTGCTGTCGCTTTTCCACGGGCTGCGCGCGACAAAACCAGCCGTGACGCCTGCCGGCAGTTCCAGGAGTGCCGCCAAGCTGGCCGTGAAATCCTGCGGGTGGTCGCTCGGGTTGCGCAACGTCACAATCGCCTTATCCGGCGACCACGCTGCCCAGCCGTAAATCTCGAGGCGCGCGGGGTCGCCGCCTATCCAGTGCGAGTCCTTGAGAACCGGCGCGTTGTTGCGCGACCACTTTGCCGTCTCCGCCAACACGTCCCAATCCTCAGAAGAAAGCAGCGACGGCGTGATGTACATCTCCTGCAGCTGCGTGCCGGTGCCGAAGTAAGAGTGAACTTCGTCGGGAAAGTCGTGGCCGGGATCGCTGCCCAGCCGCTTGGCATGACGCGCATAAATCAGCCCGTGGAGCATCAGCGAATTCAGCGGGAACAGTGGCCCATCTTCGACCACGCCACGAAAAATCTGCGAGTCGCGATAGGTGATCCAGCGCTGGCGGCTGGTACCGACGCCGGCGAAGCTGTGGTCTTCGCCTCCGCGCCAGATCGAATCGGCATAGAGCAGCCAGAACGGCGACGGGTAAGTTCCGGTCGTGAGGTTGACATAGAGGTCGGGTTTTTTCGCGCGCAGTTCTCCGATTAAATGAATGGCGGCGTCAAAGTCGCTGTCGAACTCGCTCCCTGCGATGACCTCATCGGCGTTGCCGGTGCCGTCGAACTTGAACTGGTTGATGCCGTACTTCTCGATCAGATCGAGGCAGGTGTCGCGGAAGTAGCGGTAATACTTCGGCCCCGAGAGGGCGAATCCACCTTCGTTGGTCTCCAATCCCTGCTTCCGTCCCGAGACCAGGCGCTGGTCCTTGGGTCCGTCGTATCCGCCCCAGGGAGAAAGCCAGATTCCCGGCGCGGCGCCGAAGCCGGCTGCGGTCTCGGCGACTCTGGTCAACCCATCGGGGAAGCCAGGGTTGAATTTCCACAAAGTCGTGGGATCGTCCCAGCCGTCGTCGAAGAGAAAGCTGTCGAGCTTGACACCGCGCTGCTTCGTCAATTGCTCGCCGAAGCTGTTGACCACCGCCAGCGCGCCCTGTTCGTTGTAGCGGTCAAAATAGCCGAGGTCGTACCAAGAGTTGTAATGCAGGAAGGTGCGGTACGGGTGAGCGCGTTCGAGCTCTATATATTTCAGGAAGTCGCGGCGCAACTGCCCGCTGTGCGTAGCTCCGAACACCGCGGAGTAGGTCACGCCTTGTCCCGCCTGCAGCGGGAGTTCACGCGCGAGCCAGCAAGCGGCATGATCACCGCGGGCCCGGCAATCGGAGAGCGGGTGCTCGAAACCGAAGAACCAGTCGCGAGCCGTGACCGGCGAGCCTTTCACCTGGCCCGAGACAGTAGCGCCAGGAACAGTCAAGTCCACGAGGACGATGTCGGTAAGCGGGAAAGGCTGCTGGCCCGCGTGGATCGTCACTTCCTGGCGAACGTAGTTCGCGCCCTCGCGGAGGGTTGCTCTCCAGCTAATTCGGACTTTCGTTAAGGGATCTTCCAGTTCGATGCGAATCTGCCGTCCCGGCAGGCCATCCGCGGCCTGGGAGGAGGATGGCGAAGCCGGCAGGTCTTCGAGCGCGGGAGCAGCGATCATCTTCAAGTCTGCCGAGCGCAGGACTGGACCCTCTCTGGGAACAAGCGAAAACGCGCTGCCGTCGAAAGGCAGGGTATCTCCGGTGAACCGGTTGGCCAAGCTTTGCCAGCGCAACGACCCGTCGCGAACCGACCAACTTGCGGCGATGGCTTCATTGGAAAGAATGAGAGTGGTGCCCTCCGATGCCGCCTGGACGGAAGAAGCCTGCAGCGGAGTGATGGCAAGAGCAAGAACAGCAGTCAGGAAAAGGCAGCAGCAAGTAAGACGGGACATGCAATATTCCTCGCGCAGAATTACGAAAAAAGCATTCGCAGAAAAGAGTACGGCACGAAGCCTGCCGAAACAAGAAGAAAGCAGTCGTAAGCTCGCGTTGGCAGCGGTTGCCGGATTGGAAAAAACCGGATGATGAGGAACAATAGAGCGGAAAAGAGTCGGTCTGTCTTCTCCCGCGGGGCATTACTGTCCTGGACGATTTGTCTTGACTTTTGCGCATGAACGAAAGTAATAGTATTAAGCCGTAATGATACGAAAGCCGCCTGGGGAGGTTTCCATGCCTGTCGCTAGCCGCGGTAAAGCTTGTGTCCGGAGTTTCACCCTCCTTTTCTCGATCGTTCTTCTGATCGGCACGCTGGCCCCAGGGCAAGCCGCCTACCGGGCTCAGATTCGCGGCGCGGTCACTGATCAGACCGGGGCTGTGGTGGTAAACGCCGCCATTACCATCACCAACGACGCTACCAATATTGTGCAGACTACCCACACCGACGATCACGGCCAGTATTTCGTGGTCGGCTTGCTCCCCGCCGTGTACACGATTAAGGCTGAGAGCAAGGGGTTTCGCGTGTCGGAGAAGAAGAACGTTGTGCTGCAGGTCGACCAGCAGACAACAGTGGACTTCGTCCTTCATCCGCAAGCAGCCGGAGAAACCGTGGAGGTCACTCAAACCGCGCCCTTGCTCGACACCGAGAATGCGACTCTGGGCACGGAGATTACCAGCCAATACGTGAAGGAACTGCCTCTGGCTGGCCGCGACTTCTTCGGCCTCACGTTCCTGGCGGCGGGCGTAACCGAAGTGGCGGGATCGGGCGCGTCAGATAACTATCCTTCGGGCACGAACTTCACTTCCAACGGGCAGCGCAACGCCACGGCCGAGGTACGAATCGACGGGGCCTTGATTAGCGCGCCGGAACAGGGCGAGGGAGGAAACTCCAACGTCTACTATGAACCGCTGATCGAGAGCGTGCAGGAATTCAAGGTTCAGAACAACAGCTTCTCGGCGGAGTTTGGCAACAATGGCGGTACGGTCGTCAACATGGCGTTGAAGAGCGGGACCAATGCTTTCCATGGCAGCGGATGGTATTTCCTGCAGCGTCCGCAGATGGACGCCCGCGATTTCTTCAACCCCGAGCCCAATCCCAAGCCAAACAGCCGACGCGACCAGGGAGGATTCTCTCTGGGCGGGCCAATCCGTAAGAACAAGACATTTTTCTTCGCCGACTACGAGAAAGTCCGAAGCGACTATGCCATCAGCGGTATTGCGTCGGTGCCGACCATGGCGCAGAGGACAGGAAATTTCGGTCCCACTGCCACCGACCCCACTCCCAATCCGATATATGACCCGACGAAGGTGAGCTGCACCCCACCGCCAAACGTCGTCTGCACCAGGCCGCAGGTTCCAGGCAATGTAATACCAGCGGACGAGATAAACCCGATCGGTCTGGCCGTCCTGAACCTATACCCGCAGCCCAACGTGCCGGGAGCGGGCGAATTCGGCAACTATCAGTTCGCCGGCGCGGGGCATGGTCCGGATTACCAGTTCGACGTCAAACTGGACCATCAGATCAGCGAACATCACAGCATCAACGGCCGCTACAGCCGGGGCTGGTCGAATTTCTACCAGCCCACATTCCTGGGCGACGGCTTTATCAATGACGGATACCGCAGCGACACGGTAACGGCGCAGAACGGCGGCCTGGAATACAGTTGGACCGTCAATCCGCGGATCGTGTGGACCAACCGCGTGGCGGTGGACCGGGTGCGCGAGCTGGCGATACCGGGTCTCCCCACAATCTCCAGCTTCAATGCTTCCCTTCCCAGCGGAGCACAGGGATTGTCGCCGATCTTTCAGCAGGCGAACGGACTGGACCGCATGCCCACCTTTATGATGCAGGGCGCGTTCCCGTGGACCAATCTCTATGACCAGTGCTGTCTGAACACCACGTTTGCCCACACCTTGTACAGCTATTCGTCGCAGCTGGTGATTTCCAAGGGCCGGCACCTGATGAAGATCGGTGGAGAGCAGAGACTCTTCTACAACAACTTCTGGCAACCGCCGAACCCGACCGGGATCCTGACCTTTACGGATGACGTGACTTCGCCGACGCCGTTCAGTAACCTTGACGCATCCGGAAATCCAACCGGCAACCCCCTTGCCAGCCTTGCTTTTGGCTACGCCGACAACGTCAACGCGTCGACTGACCTCATTGTCTATCCCTCGGTGGCTAACAAGTCGAAGGAGACCGGCTTCTACTTCCAGGACGATTGGAAGGTCAACTCGAAGCTGACCGTCAATATGGGGGTACGCTACGAGTGGAGCACTCCCTATAACGAGCGCTACAACCGGATCGAGTTCAGCGACTTCACCGGCGACACCGGCGTCAATCTCAACCTGAGTAGTGTCCAGGCCGCGCTGACGCAACCGTATGGGGTAGGCGGCTCCATCAGCTTCCCATCCTCGGAAGAGCTATATGGCACCACGTTGTTCCCCACATCGAGCATGCGCAGCGTCCCAACCTACCGCAAAGACATCGGGCCGCGCCTGGGCTTTGCCTACCAGCTTGACAGCAAGACCGTGATGCGCGGCGGGGCCGGTATTTATTTCGGGATGAGTCCGGCCACGAATTTCCAGTATCCCGGCACGGCCTTCCGCAAACAGGCCACAATTTTCTTTACGAACGACGGCTTCGCTACGCAATCCGCGACCCTTTCCTTTCCCCTCCGGCTTTACGGGTCCACAGGGCACCCAGTATGGCCAATTGGCGAACTGGGGCTACGGCAACAACAACGATCTGGGCACAACCACGGCGCGCGACGCCGACATCTACCAGTGGAACCTGGGAATCCAGCGGTCGTTGCCCAGCGATCTCGTGCTGAGCATCGACTACGTCGCCAACCGGAGTACGCATCTTCCCTGGTCGGGGACGGCCAACCGGGACTTTGTTTCGTCGTCCTTGCTGGCACAGATTTCAAGCACGGTGCGGTCCAATTACGAAAGCATAGCGGCTAACGGACCTGGCTCCTGTGATGTGGCCAGTTGTGTCAGCAATTTCCTTCAGACTTATGTAAATAATCCGTTCGCCCCGATGTTCACGCCGCCTTGCCCCACTGGCCCTTGCTTCAACGAACCTGACTCAAACTACGGGGGCCCGACCCTCCCGTTGGCAAATCTAATCGTTCCCTTCCCGCAGTTTGCGCAAGACTTCGAGGGCTTGATGCTGGAAAGCGCGAATTCCTGGTACAACGCGATGCAGATCCGTTTCGAGAAGCGCACCACGCACAACGTGAGTTTCGAGGGCAGTTACACAGTCTCGAAGTCGACCGACGATTCCTCGGCCGGCAGGAACAACTGGGTGGGATCGCTGGGGAACGGTCTCCCGCAGCAAGTCGATCGGCTGTACGCCGAGCATAGCATCAGCGCCAGCGACACTCCGCAGCGGCTGGCCGCCGCCGTGATCCTGGACGTGCCCGTGGGCCGCAAGCAGTGGATTGGCGGGAATATGAATCGCGCATTCGACGCCGTCGTCGGAGGCTGGCACATCGCGACCATGATCACCGAGCAATCGGGTCAGCCTATGGCGATTGGCCTGGCAACGGCACGGTTGATGAGCGGCAGCCAGCGTCCTAACATCGTGTGCTCGCAGCTCAAGAGCGGCACAAGCATGCACAAGGTTGCGCTCGATTGGCAGGCAAACAGCAACGGCGCGGACGTGAGCTCCTTCCTTAACCCCAGCTGCTTTGCCGACCCGGGCGACCAGAATCCGGGCAATGGTCCACGCTACTTTTCCGGCCTGCGCGTCGACGGCATTCACAACATGGATTTGAACCTTTACAAATCGTTTGTCGTGAAGGAAGGGATGAATCTGGACCTGCGCGCGGAGATTTTCAACTTCCTCAACCATCCCCGCTTCGGCCAGCCGAACTCGGGGGTGGGAAGCGCGAGCTCGCCAAATCCGTTTTTCGGCACGATCGAGGGAAGCGCGACAGGGCAGGCGCCCCGGTACTTCCAGTTCGGAGCGCGGTTCGAGTTCTGATCTTTGGCCTCAGGATCCACCGGCGGGAAGCGGCTGACCTCTGGTTGGGAGGTCGGAGAAACGCGGCTGTCCGCAACGGTGAACCTGAGCTGAACACACAACGAAAATCTTTCTCGAAGACTGGCGGTGCAGTCACGCATACCGGCTTCTCACGCCAAATATCTTAGGATCAACTATGAAACGAAAGCTTTGGTCTGTGATGTTCCTGTTGTTGCTATTTGCTGCGGGATTGCTGGCCGCTCCCGGTTCCCAGGAGCGGGATTGGACGAACCAGAACTGGACAAACTATGTCCGCATCGGGGCTTACGGTCTAAGGGGTGGCGATGCTGTGCAGATCGTGAGTAAGGCTCAGGCCAGCGATGTTTTCGGGATTGAAGTGGACAACGATATTCCCGGCCGCTACGAGAGCTTTCTCCAACCGGAAGAAAAATTGAAAGCGATCCACGACGTTGCCGAAGAAGCACATCGCGTTGGCAATCATGCCTTCGTATACATCGCGGGAACCGAGTGCATTACCGCGCACGCCGATCAGACTCCGCACACGCTGGCCAAAGACCATCCTGACTGGCTGCAGCGCAATATCGCCGGCAAACCCGCAATTTTCGGCGGCGGCTCGGCCTTCTGGATCAGGCCGGGAGACGAGGATGTCTGGGTCAGTCCTTTCGCCACCGAGTGGCGCAAAACCTATATGGAGCGGGTGCGGCAGATTGCCGCCACGGGAATTGACGGCATCTACATTGACATCCCTTACTGGATGACCCACTTCGACGGCTGGGAAGACACCTGGGCCAGCTTCGATGACTACACCGTCGCGGCTTTTAAACAGCAGACCGGCCTCGATGCGAAACACGACTTGAAGCTGGGAGATTTTACCGATCCTGCTTTCCGCAAGTGGGTCGAGTTCCGCATTCAGGCCATCACGGATTTCCTGCGCGAAATCGACCAGAACGCCAAGTCCATCAACCCGAAGATCAAGACGATTCCTGAGATTTATCCCGGGATCGAAGAAGAGGCGGTGCGGGTTGGATCCGACGTCTACAGCCTCTACGCGGTGGTGGATGCGATTGCTCACGAATACGAATTTGGCGAAGGCGACCACATGGCTTCCTCGCGCACGCCGCTCGACTGGTTCCGCTACCAGGTGGGCATGCATTCTTTCCGCGCGTTCGCCCAGGGGAAGGCAACGTGGATTCTGAATTATTCCTGGGACGGCGACAAGAAAGTGGATGCGAGCCATGCCATGATTCGCGAATCTATGATGAATCTGGCGATGTCGCAAGTCATGGCAGGAGCGAACTTCTGGGACGCACCCGGACACTCGATGGCGGGATCGAACGATCTGCCGACGCGAAAGACAATTTTTTCCTGGATCGAGGCGCATGAAAAGACGTTCTACTTGCCACGCACGCCGATCGATCCCATCGGGGTTTACTTTTCTGTCGCCACGCGGAATTTTGGCGCTGACGAATTCATTGCTTCCTACCGCGGAATTTTGATTCTGCTGATGCAGAAGCATCTCGAATTTCAGATCGTGACTCCGCGGACGCTGGCAGATTTCAAGGGCCAAACGCTGATCTTGCCCGACGTTCGCGTACTCGAAGACAGCGAAAAGAATTGGTTGAAGAGTTTCGCGGGACAGGGGAAGAGACTCGTGATCACCGGGGTTGACGCTACGGGAATCGGTAAGTCAGAGAACGTGGTCCGCTTCCCGGCTTGTCCCGGCAAGGCCTACAACGCGGAGCTGGAAAAGGATTTCGAAAGCGCCTCCCCGGATTCCGGGCAAGCGTTCTTGGACAGCCTGCGGGGTTCCGATGCGATCCGGATCCAGGCTGGACCGCACGTGGCAACTTCGGTCGCCCGCACTTCCGATGGCCACATCAACTGCTTCTTTGCCAATTTCGCCGGCCTGCGCGGAGGGTCCAATCCCATTCAGACGCCACAGAGCGGAGTGGAGGTAACGGTCCAATCGAAGTCCAGGGGCAAAGGCTTCTTTCTTCCCTTCCTCGGAGAAACGCAAGCGGTCGAGGGAACACACCACGGAGATGCGCTGACGTTCACGCTGCCTCCGATCGCGAGGGGCGCAGTGTTCTGGTACGAGCCGTGAGGCTTTTGATCAAGTCGGGCTGCGCCCGACAGGACAGCCGAGGGCGGCTGTCCCCACATGAGTCTTTTCTCGCGACTCAAATGGAAGACGGTCTAATGGGCGGATTCCCAGTTCTTTGCTCGCGATACCGCCTCGCTCCATCGTTCACGCAGCGACCGGGCTGCGGATGCCGGCATGCGCGGTTCAAAGTGCCGGTCTCTCCCGCCGGCCGGCGGGCCTACCTCATTTCCCCAGAATCCGACTGCCATTGCGGCCAGATACGCGGCTCCCATGGCAGTCGTTTCGGTCACCGCCGGGCGAACAACGGGCACGCCGAGAATATCGGCCTGAAACCGCATGAGACTGTCATTGGCGGCGGCTCCGCCATCTACGCGAAGTTCCTCGACCGCGTCGCCGGAATCCCGCCGCATCGCATCCAGCAAATCCGCAACTTGATACGCAATGCTCTCCACTGCCGCCCGCGCCAAATGGCCCGCGGTCGTCCCGCGCGTGAGGCCGAAGATCGAACCGCGCGCGTAGGAGTCCCAATGCGGCGCCCCCAATCCAACGAAGGCAGGCACGAAGTAGACTCCACCATTGTCAGGCACAGACTGGGCGAGCGCTTCAATTTCCTCGGACTTGCGAATCAGCCCCAGGCCGTCGCGCAGCCACTGCACCACGGCGCCACCCACAAACACACTGCCTTCGAGTGCGTACTCCGTCACGTTCCCGATTCTCCATGCCACGGTTGTGACCAGCCGATTGGAGGAAGGCACAGCGCGCCGGCCCGTGTTCTGGAGCATGAAACAGCCGGTGCCGTAGGTATTTTTGGTCAGTCCGGGCCTGGTGCATCGTTGTCCAAATAAAGCTGCCTGCTGATCGCCGGCGATACCCGCCAGTGGAATTCCCTCCAGCCCATTCTCGCTGACCTCACCGTAGGCTTCACTGGAAGAACGCACCTCGGGCATCATCGAGCGTGGAACTCGGAACAAGTTCAGCAGATCACCATCCCAGTCACCCGTGTGAATATTGAACAGCATGGTGCGCGAGGCATTGCTGACATCGGTGGCATGGACGCGGCCACCGGTCAACTTCCAGACCAGCCAGCTATCCACTGTGCCGAACGCGAGCTTGCCCGCTTCGGCGAGGCTGCGTGCGCCCGGAACGCTGTCCAATATCCAGGAAATCTTGCTGGCTGAAAAGTACGAATCAATCAGCAAGCCGGTACGCTGCTGAATCATGGGACCGTTCCCCTCGCTGCGCAGCCGCTCACAGAAGTCGGCGGTGCGGCGGTCCTGCCAGACAATTGCGTTGTAGATCGGCTTGCCCGTCTCGCGATTCCACACGATCGTGGTTTCGCGCTGATTGGCGATGCCGATCGCCGCAACATCGGCCAGCTTGGCGCCGGCCTGAGCCAGAGCTTCGCGTGCAACTACGATCTGCGACGAGACGATTTGCTCCGGGTTGTGCTCAACCCAGCCAGGCTGCGGAAATATCTGATCAAATTCGCGTTGCGCGACGGCACGAACCGTGCTTTCGCGATCAAAGAGAAGTGCTCGCGAACTGGTCGTACCTTGGTCCAGCGCTAGAACGTATCGCACATTCTCTCCTGATGCGGACGTCTTGACTACTGCGAGTGCGACGACGGCCGGAGGAACCGCCGGATGCCGAAGTCATAAATGGCTGCGCCGGCCAAGCCTCCCAGCAGCGGCGCAACTACGGGAATCCACCACACGCGCGTTCCGTCGGTCAGTCCGTTGTTGTGAAACCCGGCCAACGCTGTGAACAGCCGCGGGCCGAAGTCGCGCGCGGGATTGATAGGATAACCGTGCAGCCCGCCAAAACTCATGCCGATCGCGACCACAACCAATCCGATCAGCACCGGCGCAAGATTCGCTCCCGGCGGAGCATTGAATTCGTCGGTGATGGCGAAGATCAGCAGCACCAGCAATGCGGTCCCGATCATCTGGTCCAGGAAACCGGCCTGCGGCAGACCGGGGAAAGCGGGAAAGGTGGTGAACACGCCGGCCGTATGTTCCAGTTGAGGATCAACCTGCCGAAAGGCAGGCAGATAATTCCAGAAGGCAAGCGCGGCGGCGGCAAACGCTCCCGCGGTTTGGGCGATCGAGTACGGCAGCACTTTGCGCCATGGGAATCCACGAAACACTGCCAGCGCGAGGGTTACCGCCGGATTGAGATGTGCTCCCGAGACCTTGCCCGCGACATAAATGCCCATCGTCACCGCGAGTCCCCAGCCTAGAGTGATGTTGGTGTAGCCGCCGTGAATGGTCTCACCGGGATTCCTGGTGGGAAACAAGACGACCATGGCCACCACGCCTATGCCCAGCAGGATGAGCACAAACGTACCCAGGAACTCTGCGACCAACTCCGCCAGCAATGTGGGCTTCGGATTCATCCCATTTCTCCGGTGCTGATGAACTTGCTTTTCTGGACCGCGGAGTAGTGTACCAAGGGCGCGGAAACGGAAGTATGCGGCGTCTAGCTGAGCGCCTGAACTCCGTTTTCCGCGGAGCAAGTGTAGACCTGAGGAGTGATTCCTGTCGCGCGCTTGTAACGCCCGGCGATCTGCGCTGCGAATTCCTGAGCGTTATCCTGGCGCACGAGGTTGACGGTGCATCCGCCGAAACCGCCGCCGGTCATTCGTCCGCCGCAGAAGCCGGGCAGGTTTTCGGCGGCTTCGACCATGAGGTCGAGTTCGCTGCAGCTGACCTCGTAGAGGTCGCGCAGACTGCGATGCGATTCGCGCATCAATTCCCCCATTCGGCCCAGGTCACCACTGGCAAGGGCGCGCGCGGCCTCCATGGTCCGCTGGTTCTCGCGGACAACGTGGCAGCAGCGCTTCCAGATCGTCTCGGGAAGATCGCGGGCATGCTGATCCAGCAATTCCGGCGAAACGTCGCGCAGCGCTCGAACTGCGGGATCGTACTTCGCGAAGTATCGCACTCCCTCTTCGCACTCGGCGCGGCGCGTGTTGTAGGCTCCGGTGGCCAGGTCGTGCTTCACCATCGTGTTGCAGACCACGAGCCTGACATCGGCGGGGATGGGAACATATTTCGTATCGAGCGAGCGGCAGTCGAGAAGGATGGCATGCCCCGCTTTGCCCATGCAGGAAACGAACTGGTCCATGATCCCAACGCGCGCGCCGACAAATTCGTTCTCCGCCTTCCGGCAAAGCTGAGCGATTTCGGGCAGCGGCAATTGCGTTTTGCCCAAACTGAGGAGGGCGAGCGCGGAGGCTACTTCAATCGCGGCCGAGGAACTCAATCCGGCGCCGATCGGGACCTCGCCGTGCACCAGCAAGTTCGCGCCGTTGAGCTCGCATCCACGCTGCTGAAGGACCGTGGCAACGCCCAGCATGTAGTCGCACCAGCCTCCGGTGCGGCGGGGCGGCAAGTGATCGAGATCAAAATCGAAATCGCCGGCGAACTCCTCCGACCGGATCAGCAGCTTGCGGTCCGGTCGTGCCGCAATTCCGACGTAAGTTGAAAATGCGACGGCGGCCGGCATGACGAAGCCGTCGTTGTAATCGGTGTGTTCGCCAATCAGGTTGACGCGGCCCGGAGCCCGATAGATTCGCGGGCGAGCGCCAAACAGCCTGTCAAATCGCTGCGTAAATTCGGATGCCTGCATCGGTGATCCTGTCGTCAAGACACAGCAATCCTGCCACTGCCAAAGATCGCTCAACTGGCCGCGGCCCGCAGCGGGTACAAGGTCTCATTATCGCTCAGGGTTTCGCCGGAACGGCGATTCGCTCCACATTGGAGTAAGCTGATTCGCCATCTGCATTGGCGGCGCGGACACGGTAGGCCAGATGCTGCCCCTTCTTGGCGGTCGAATCTCCGTATTCCATGGCGGCTGAGTTCAGCTTTGCCAGCCGCTCCCAATTGCCGCGCGCACTGCCCTCTTCGATTCGCCGCTCCACAACCATCGAAGTGGGATTGCCGCCGTGAACCTGCCAAGTAAGCTTCGGTGTGCTGCCGCTGAGAGTGACATTCAGCGAGCTTGGCGCCTCCGGCAGAACGGGCCAGTCAAAATAGTCCTCATCGGTAACGGCCATGATGCTGTCTTTGATCGGCAACGCTTCCACCGTATCCGTTGTGCCCGCTTTCCACTGCAGAGGTTTGATTTCACCCGACACGACATCGACCAGCACAGGGTGCGCGATCCCGGTATTCTTCAGCGACAACGTGGCATACAGCGGCGGGAATGCATTCCCCGGAAGACTGTGAGCGGCCAGCCAGTAGGCCACGATGGCTTTCCCGCCCTTGGAACGGAATCCATAACTCATGAAGGGAAACTCTGTTTTGCGGCGCAGCGCGGGAAGGTCCGGACCGGTCACCTCGATCGAGGGATCAAACTTGGTGTCGGCAAAGAGCGCGTTTGTGTTTTGCAGCGCGTAGAACACTGGCCGCGGCGTGAAGTCGTAATCGTGATTGGTGAGGCCGTGGATGATGCCGAAATCGTCGTACTCGTTGCCGTCCGTGCCGGCGGTCAGGAGCCAGACAAAAGTTTTCACGCCGGCGGCGTGGTTGTAGATCAGCCCGCGCGGAACGTACTTGGCCTGGACCGATTCATCCGAACCGATCCACGACGGAATGGAGTTGAACTCATCATCGAAAAACGGAATGTCCGGCTTGATCCCCGGATAATGCGTGACCAGATCGCGCAGCGCCCGCGGCGATTCGGTCAGGTAGGCGCCGTAGTCCATACTCTCGGGGTTCAGGTTTTGTCCGTAGCCCGGATAGGTGTGGTAGGCATATACATCGACTCCCGAGGCGCACTTGCACTCGTCGAGCGCTTTCTGGGTGAACTCTCGCGTGGGATCCGCCTGGCCGCCGTAAATGACTTTTGCCTGCGGATCAGCCTGATGCACAGTCGGGACGAAGGTGGCGAGCAACCGGCCGTATTCTTCCCCATTGCCCCACGGATTCCAATACCCGATGTCTTGCTCATTCCACAAAGCCCAGTAATGGATGCGATCGTGGAAGTGCTTCACCATCCACTCCACGTAGCGGTTAAAAGCGGCCATCTGCTCGGGCGTTTTCGGCGGCCAGAACACGGAATACAGGCTGCGGTCATCATTATGAAAAGACCCGGGCTCGGGCGTGCTCACATCCGGCAATTTGCCGCTAATGGACGTATACATCACGTTGCCATAAAGCAGCTGCACCTGAATGTTGATCCCGTTATCCACGAGCGAGTCTACGTAGTCCTCCAGTTCCGGAGAACTCGCCATCACTCCCCGCTTCTGCTCGATCCAATCCCAGCTGGTCCGGTCGGAACTGTTCTCATACTGGCCGATGCGAATCCATTTGAATCCGGCGTCGAACATGCGCGTCCACCACCAGCGGTTCCATGGGATATAGGGATCCCGCGGCAGGTCGGAGTTGATGCCGAATCCATCCTGAATCTGCGAGGAGCGCTTGGGAGGAACATGATCCGGCACGTGCTTCTGTCCCTGGCCTAACGATGTGCCTGGCATGAAGAATAAGATCGCGAACAAGACGATGAGCAGCAAACCGGTGCGACGACTGCGCAGGTGAAACCCGTTCATGGCTTTCGCCTCTCCTGATTCGAGCATCTCATTAAACTGTGCTTCAGAAAAGCTTCGGGCTAGAAGCCTGTGGTGAAACCCAAATTCCGAAATGCGGCGCCTGAAGGCGCGTTGATAGCAGCGCACTTGCGGCACGCCTGAAGGCGTACCCTGATACGAATCTCCCTCGCACCACGGGTGCCAGAGGGCACGTCCCCTCAGGCGCAGCCGCAAGACAAGCGCTCTACCGTGGCGGCCGGATTCAGCGCGCGACCTTCTCGGCGGTGGCTTGCGCCGCATTGGCCGCGATCTCGCCCGCGTTGCGCTGGATCTTGCTGATGGCCGCGGCGATCTCGCGCATGTCCTCTTCGTCGCCCAGCAAGGCGAACTGTGGAATCCACACCGTCTCCCACGCCGCCCGCTGCGTGTGCGGGAACTTCTGCTTCAGGAACGCGTGGGTCTCGGCCGCCTGCGCCCCGCTCAGGCACTTGCGATACTCGCCGTTGCGGAAACAGTCGAGCTCATGCAGCGGCGGATAGCTGGCTTGCGTCGGAATGCCCTCGGCATTCAGGGCCGCAATGAAGTTTTCGGTGGTGATGCCGGCAAAGTGTTTGGCATCCACGTGGAAGATGTAAGCATACTGCCCGTTGCGGGTGCAGCGCGTGTCACACTTCTGGGGAGTGATTCCCGGAATTTCGCCGAACAGTTTGTCCAGCAGGCGGCCATTCTGGTGGCGATGGCGCGTCTGCTCTTCCAGACGGGTCAGTTGCACCGTGAGCACGGCGCCCTGCCATTCGCTCAGACGATAGTTGGAGCCATAGATGAAATGGCTGTAGAACCACTCGCCCGGCATGCGCCCGCAGTCGTGGACCGACCGGGCCTGGATTTCGAAGGTGTCGTCGTTCGAGATGATCATTCCGCCTTCGCCCGCCGTCATCAGTTTGCTGGCCTGGAAACTGAAGGTCCCAGCCGTGCCGAACGTGCCGATTTTTCGTCCCTTCCATTCGCTGCCGTGGGCATGGGCAGAGTCTTCGACAAGATGGATGCCGTTGCGCTTGCAGAGTTCCTGCAAACGGTCCAGATCGGCGGGGTGCCCGCCCATGTGCCAGAGTTCCTGCAAACGGTCCAGATCGGCGGGGTGCCCGCCCATGTGCACGGCTATGATGGCCTTGGTCCTGGGAGTAATGGCGGCTTCGGCGAGCGCAGGATCAATGCAGTGCGTTTCCGGATCAACATCCACCAGGACGGGCAGAGCATTCGCGAACAGAACGGCGCTGGCGGTCGCGACAAAAGTGAAGTTCGGGACGATGACTTCGTCGCCGTGGTTGATGCCCAACGCGGCCATCGTCACTTCCAGCGCGGCTGTGCCGTTGGTGACGGCGATCCCGTGGCGCGCGCCGTGATAGCCGGCAAACGCCTTCTCAAACTCCAGCGTCTTGGTTCCCGGAGTGCGCCACCACACGCGGCTCTCCAGAACTTCTGTCAGCGCGCGGCGTTCCTTGTCGTCGTATTGCGGCCACACCGGAAACGGTTTGTGCTTCGCTTTACTTCCACCCAGCAGCGCCAGTTTAGACATATATTTGCCCTCCTCAATGGGTTCCAGCTATGACTATGAATTGAAAATAAACTGAGAACTCGGCCCTGTGTAACCAAGCTTCGCAGGAACAAAACCAAGACTCACCAGACCCTGCGTGACCCGTGGCCGTGACAGTAGCAATCGGCCCGCGGTCCCAATCAATCAAAACAGAAGTTTCAAGCCCAATTGCATAATACGCGGATCGCGCGCGACGGTGGCATAACCGAAGCCGTTTACGCCCGTATTGTTGAAAAGTCCTGACGCGGTTGGAATTTGAAATTGGGCGTGGTTGAAGACGTTAAATGCTTCTGCGCGGAACTGCAGTTCCTTCGTCTCTGTGATCTTGGTGTTCTTCAGCAACGCAAGATCAAAGTTACTGATGCCAGGTCCGTTAAAGAACCGGCGCATCACGTTCCCGATCTGACCTTCCGGCTCCTGAACAAAATAGTTCGGATTGAAATACGGTTGACCATCACGCGGATTGCGATCCACGTACAACTTGCTGCCGTTGTTGGCATAGCTGGGTGCGTCCACCGGAGCCAGGAAGGTTCCGCTCAACGAGTTATCGTCGTTCTCAGTGAGCTGAACCGGCCGGCCGCTGGCGAAGGTCGTGATGCCCGATAATGCCCAGCCGCCCGTTAAGCGCCGAGCCACCGCTCTGTCTCCAGACCACCTGTCAAGGGGCAGGTGAATTGTGTAACTGGCTACAAAAATCTGTGGCACATCGTAGATTGACAGAGCCCGGCTCTGACGCGGGTTGTAAGGATTGGTCGCATCCAATGTCCCTGACCCGTTGTCCATCGACTTCGCCCAGGTGTAGCCGATCATGAATTCTGCGTACTTATCGGTGTGCTGCAAGCTGGCTTGGAAAGAGTTGTAGCTGGAATTTGCTATCGAATTCATGTATGCGTTGCTGCCGAAGTTAGGGCCAAACGGGTATCGGGTACCGTTGACCTGCCCCCCGCCCACGGGGGAATAGACACCATTCTCTCCGAACGGACCGCACGTGGGCGTGTTCGGTAGCACACTTGCGGTCGTACTCAGCGATAGGCAAAGGGCTTGATTTCCCGGATTTGACTCCACAAAGCTCAAAAGTTTGTGCCCAACGGTTCCGACGTAGCTGAGGCTCAATACGGTCGCCCGGCCGAATTGCCGTTGCAGCGATAATTCGTAGTCTTGGGAATACGGCAGGACGTTCTTGGGGTTGAAGTAATTTCCGCCGGCGATCGGTTCCACCAGATTCCAGGGAAAGCTGGTATCCGGGTTCTTGGCCGACACATTGGGGGGCGGGAAAGAAAAGGGAAAGTAGCTTGGTTGCAGATCTCCGGTTGTCCGATCAATAAAGGGACTTACCGTCATGGGAAGCGTCGAGCTCTGGTAGTAGAAACCGTAGGGCGCATCTCCGATTTCCTGCTCGGTATCGGCCTGCTGAATCGACTGATAGAAGAAACCGTAGCCGACACGGATGCTCGTGTTCCCGGGCCCGCCCAGAATCTTGGCCAGCAATCCCTCGTTTGCTTTGGGAGAGTATGCCAATCCGAACCGGGGTGCGAAGTTGCCATATCTGGTCGGTGCCAGGGTGCGGGGCACGCCCGGATCACCCGGCACCACGAGTCCCGCCGGGGCGCCGGGGAAGAGCTGAGACTGCTCGCCCACGATCAGCGTTTCGATGTAATTCTGCGCGTCATACCATGGCGTGCTGGCTTCCCAGCGCAAGCCATAATTCAAGGTGAGAGTTGGCCGCGCCCGCCAACTATCCTGCCCATACAAGCCGTAATACTTGCTGCGCGTGTGCTCGATGTCTTGACTTCCCTGAATGAAACTCACTGGCGCGCCAATCAGGAAATCGGCGAAATCAATGCCCGTCTCTGAGCCATCAAAGAAGAATTGTCCGTTCTCCCCGGTGAAACCGTTCAGGTCAATTTGATCGTAGTGGACGTCGGCGCCAAACTGGAAAGTGTGAGTTCCAACAATCCGCGTGAGGTTGTCAATGATCTGGAAGGTGTTGTTGTGCTGGTCAAATGTGGTGGAGGGAACACCGAAACTATAATTGTTGAAATTTGTGTTGGGCACGCCCGCCAGGCTGGGGGAGATGTTGCCAATCCCACCCGTGTTATTCCAAGGCGTGTTGAAACCCAGCGAGGCAAGCGACACTCCCAAGCCCCCTTGCGGGTTGCCAATGAAATTGACATTCCGCAAATAGACAAGGCGAGCGTCATTAACGGTGGAGGGGCTCAGGGTTGTGGTCAGGCCCAGGTTGATCATCTGCGACATGCCGTGAGTAAGGGCAGTAAACCCGGGAACATTGACGGATTCGTAAGGGTTCGCAACATTGTATCTATCGAGAAAGTAGTAGCCGAAGAGCATGTTCTTGCCCAAGCTCGCGTCCAGCCGTGCGCCGACCTTGTTATCCGTCAGAGTCTGGTTGTATGCCGAGGTGCTGAAGGTTGAGGCGGCACCGCTGCCGCCATTGGGCGATGGAATGTACTGCAGCATGTTGACGGCTACGGGATCCCAGGCGGTCTTTGGAATTGCAGCACCCGCGAAGACGCAGGGATCTGCGGCGTTCGTAGGCGAACAAGAGGCGTCCGTGTAATAGGGTTCACCGCTGCTTATCGTATTTGGCGGCAATCCCATGCGCGCGTTCAGAACGTTGGCAAAATATGCACTGCCCACGGAACCGGTGAGATTGCCAGACTCATCGGCCAAATTGCCGGTGCGATCCGCCGTGGAAGGGACGGCATAATGCTGTGACGCGCCTATGATTTGCCTCGTCCCCTGATAGTCCCCAAAGAAGAACAGCTTGTTCTTCTTGATCGGGCCGCCGAAGGTTCCGCCAAACTGGTTCTGCTTGAAGTCGCCGCGGCCGGTGAAGTAATTCGCGGCGTCGAAATCCGTGTTGCGCAGAAACTCGAACAGGCCACCGTGAAAGTCGTTGCTTCCGGATTTCGTGACGACATTGATTTGGCCACCGCTGTAGTTGCCATATTCAGCATTGAAATTGTTGGTGATGATGCGAAACTCCGAAATTGCATCGAGATTGGGAACGATCGCGGCTCCGTTGTGTACGCCTTCTTGCGCGTCGGCTCCATTCACCATGAACCCGTTGGCTTCGGGCCGGCCACCGTTGATCGATTGCGTTCCGTTGCCCAGACTGCCGGAGACCGGCGCTTGCACAAGACCAGCGGCCGTGTCGTCATCCGTATAGGGCGAAACTCCGGGCTGCAGGGCCAGCAGGTTGATATAAGAGCGGCCATTGAGCGGCACAGACGTAATTGTCGCCCCTTCGATGACATCGCCCATCTGCGTGCTTTGCGTTTCTACCTGCAGGGTGTTGCTTTTGACTGTAACCGTATCGGTGAGTTGGCCGAGTTGCAGCGGGATGTCAATCTGGATCGCAGAATTGGCGTCGATCCGCACTCCGCTCTCAAGAAAAGGCCGGAATCCAGCCTGGCTGACAGCAACGTCGTAGGTGTCAACGTTGAGGGCGGGAAAACGATAAAATCCCTTACCGTCAGTGACGGTGGTGCTCCGCACCCCCGTCGCTACGCTGGTGACGGACACCGTGACGCCTGCCATCACGGCGCCGCTGGGGTCGCTGACCGTTCCTGAAATCGACCCGGTAATCCCGGCTCTGGCAGTGATTGCACTGAAAAGAACAGCCGCAGCTACACTGAAATGCAAGACAGACTTCATATGCGAAGTCACGGCAAAAGCCTCCCTACGTTTGAGAAATGCAAAGGCACAACCTGGTTTCGGATAACTCTGACCTGCGAACTGCTGTATCGTTTTAATAAAACGCTGCATTAATTCGTTAAGAGGAGTATCATTCGACGATAGCAGTTGTCAAGGAGCTATTTGCCTTCAGAGAGGGGATTTGGCTGGCTGCGAACCTCGCAGTGGAGTTCGGAAATATCTTCTGAACCATAATGCGGTGACGCAATTCGCGGCAAAACAGAGGCTATGGTAACGATTCGAGACGTAGCCAAGGAATGCAGGCTTTCGCCCACTACCGTCTCCATGGTTTTGAATCATGCTCCTTTGGCCAGCTACATTCCGGAAAAAACCAAGAAGCGCATCATGCAGGCTGCGGAAGAACTGGGCTACCAGCCCAATCCCTTCGCCCAGGCTCTGCGCAGCCGTAACAGCCACACCATCGGCGTAATGGTCCCGGACATCGCAGATCCCTACTGCGCGCAGATTCTGCGCGGAATTGAAAACAGCTTTTCGCGATCCAGCTATCTTCCCTTCCTGCTGGACATCCAGAACAGCCGCTCACGCTTCAAGAAATATCTCAATGTTCTGCTGGCGCGGCGCGTCGAGGGCTTGATCATTCTTGCCAATTCCTTGTCTTTCGAGACGGAGCTTCTTACCGCCTTGGAAAGCAGGAAGCTTCCTTCCGTCATTCTCGGCCGGAAACCCGAAGCTGATGCGCTCAGTTGGGTCGCGACCGACAACGAAGCCGGTACAGAGCAAGCCCTCGGACATCTCTATGGGCTAGGACACCGCAAGATAGCGTTCGTGCGCGGGCCCAAGATGATTGTTGATAGCCATCACCAATGGGCGGGAATTTGCTCGTTCGCCCGGGCAGCAGGTTTGGAACTGGATCAAAGGCTGGTAACGACTCTGAGTGATCCTTTCTCCAGTTACGAAGGGGGCTATGAATGCACCAAGGCCTTGCTTGCTCTCAAGCTTCCCTTCACAGCTCTGGTAGCCTTCGATGATATGACTGCCTTCGGTTGCATCCGGGCGCTCATCAGCGCGGGCCTGAAGGTACCCCAGGATTGTTCGGTCATCGGATTTGACGATATTCCCGCCGCTGCTTTCTACAATCCAGCCCTGACCAGCGTCCGCGAACACATGGAAACGCTGGCGTCCATGGGAGCCGAGATTCTGATGGATGCGATTCGCGCCCACCGGAAGAATATGCCGGTCAGTCCCGTGCACCGGAAGGTCAAGCCGGAGTTGATGGTCAGGGAGTCAACGGCCGCGCCGCGCGCGGTCCGCTAACCGCCGATCTGCACGATCGCTTTCCGCCTCGTCTATCTGGCGATTTCATCTCACCGGCGAGGCCGAGCGCAGGTGCTGAAGAAAAGCCTCTGGGGCGAGATCGGTACCATTCATCGGGATGGTCGCTGCCAGTTGGAAGACGGCGTCATCCAACGCCGTACCGTTCTGCCACTCCGCCAGCAGGCCTTGTCGGTACAAGGCTCGGAGTTGACTGTGGCGCAGCCACACTGCCGGCAGATTCGCACTCGGACTGCAGGCACGCGCCATGGCATCAAGAGTGACTACGCCGTCCTTACCGCAATAGCGCTTGGCCCTCTCCACGCACAGCTCGTGAAGGCATTTGAGATCGTGCTCGTCCACGGGTGGGATGGCCGCACCCTCTTCTGCCGCTTGAATGAAAGCCCGGAAAGATTGCAGTTGTTCGCTTGCCATTTGTCAGAATTATAGGACCAAAGACCAGGGCAAATCTGCAAAACTGATTACCAGGAAACCCAATGAGCCGCACCGAGGTAACCATTAAGAAATCGCTAATCGATCGCAGCCAGTGGGTGCGGAAGCTACGAAAGCGAGAATCTCCAGTAATCCTGCAGGTTTGAAATGGCGGAAGCGAATGGGGGTCGAACCCATCGGCGACGGGGGAACCCGCCGCCCGCCGGTTTTGAAGATCACATAGTGTGTTCTGATCCATTGTGAAAATTCTCTACTTTACATGATTCTTCAAGGACTTTCCAGGATGGCGTTTTGACCCGTTCTGATCTGATTCCCCTCGTTCTGAGCATGGAACTATCACGTTTTTATCACAGCACATCTGCCCGTGCATTTCCCCAAAAAGCTGTCGTAAGAGGTGTTTCGGTTAGCTGTAGAGCAGATTGAAACTGGAAATTGAGCGGAAACGCCCGCCCAGCAAGGCAGAGCACCGATTCCGACCCATTTCTTGGCGCTGGCACAACTGGTTGGGGTGTCGGCGGACGTCAATGCATTATGAGAGAGCGGCCCGTATATATGCGGCAATGGAGGCAACGCAGACAGGAAC
>OMOD01000175.1 GCA_900290255.1 Candidatus Sulfotelmatobacter kueseliae | reverse complement strand
GCCAAGGATTTGCTCAAGGCGGGCGCGGCCCAATCGATCACCGAAGCACAGTTCAAGATTGCTTGTAGTTACGGATTCACCAGTTGGCCAAAGCTCAAGGCGCACGTTGATTCACTCGAAGAGATTAGTGAACTCAAGCAGGCCATCGACACGAACGATCTCTCTCGCGTGAAGACTTTGATGACGCGCGACCCGGAGCTGCATCGGGCTCCGCTGGGCTATGGAAAGAATGGACCCCTCACGTGGGTTGCAGAATGCCGCGTACCCTGGGCGCCGCCCGGCCCGGAGAGGCTGGCCATGGCCGCCTGGATGATTGACCACGGCTCCGATGTGCATCAGGGAGGTGATGGGCCGCTCATGAGGGCCGCGCTCCGAGGCGATCGCATTCCGATGATGGAACTTCTTGTGTCGCGCGGAGCCAACGTGAATGCTTTGTGGAGCGGATACTATCCCATCATCTTTGCGCCGTGTGAAACCGTCGAGGCATTGGCGCTGAAGTGGCTGCTGGAGCACAGCGCCAATCCCAATCCGCCAGGTCAGCGGCAGAAGTATCCCGGCACAGCGCTGGATTTCGTGATCGGCACGTATGGACGTTCAGCCGAGCTCGGCACGTGCATGGAGATCCTGATTGAAGCTGGCTGTCCCACGAAATACAAGGTTTCTGCCGTCTTAGATTTGTTGCGCAACCGGCTCGACCTTCTCGTCCGACACCTGGATGCCGATCCTATGCTGATGCATCGGCGGTTTCCCGAACTCACTTTCGGAAACACCGCCGAACGCCGTCTGACCTTGCGAGGAGCAACACTGTTGCATGTGGCAGCGGAGTACGGCAATGTGGAAGCGGCAAATCTGCTTCTGGATCGTGGAGCAGACGTAAATGCGCGCGCGACGATAGATGACACCGGCGTCGGCGGGCAGACACCGATATTTCATGCTGTCAGTCAGTTCTACGACTGGGGACTAGCGGTGACTCGGCTGTTGCTGGATCGCGGAGCAGACCTCTCGGTGCGAGTAAATCTTCCGGGCCACTATGAACGACCAGATGAAGTGGTCAAGTGCACGCCTTTGGGATATGCCCTGTTATTTCCCGCCACCCATGGCCCTCGCCCTAGCAACAGCACGATTCTATTGCATGAACGTGGGGCACCGGAGTGAAGCACTGACCGGCCCACATCCATGTGGACGTGGGCCTGGGGTTGGTTGGCGTAACATCGCGTTTACACTCACTGACACCCTGAACGGCTCCGCGCGGTGTCGATCAGCGGTTACCTTTGTCATCATCCCGCCCCAGCCCAAATCTGCCAAAATAAAAGTGCGACTTCTCCGTCACCGCCCTTCCGGGCCTGCGGGCGACGTTTGCCATGGAAGTCCTGACGCCCAAAACGACGCGACGCAGCACACGCATTCGCGTGGAGATTCCCGTTACCGTCACTAGCCTCGACCGCATGCGGCCCTTTGCCGACAAGTGCATGGTGCTCGTCGCGAGCGCTCAGGGATGCGGTTTTCGCAGTTCGCAGCCCCTGCAGCTCGAGACTCCCATTATGCTGAGCGATCTGCCCGGCGGAGGCAGTGTCACGGCAAGGGTCGCGAACTCTCTGCCGCTGGGCGACGACGGTAAACAGTTTCTCATCGGCGCCGCGCTTTACACTCACGGCAACGTGTGGGGAATTGCCGATCCTCCTGAAGACTGGAAGTTCGCGCCGCAGACCGCCCCCGCTCCGGCCGCGGCAAGTGCCGTTCCGCCGAGCGCTGCCCAGCTCAAAGTGAACAAGAAGGCCTGGCCGTACAACCTCATCCCGGAAGGCAGCGCCCGTCCCGGACGCAAGTGAAAGCCGCTCCCTGGGAGGTTGCTAAGAAACCCGATTTCGGGTGGCGCAGCGCTTTCAGCGCTGCGATAAAGCCCCTCTTTTTTGTGAGGGCTTCAGCCCTGAGGTCACCAGAGCGACTTTTTGAGCAGCCCGCTTGGCCCCAATCAGCCCTTCCTCGAAAGTTAATTCCGGGTCTTGTGCTTTCGTAACTTCACGGCCTGTGTCCTTCACTGCCATACTCATGGTGTATGGATGAACAGCTCGATTCGACGGCACCTGACTCCACGGCCAGTACTCTGCCGGTCGAAGAATCCGCTGCCTCGGATGCGAAGGCGAGTGCCGCGCCCGTCGAAGAAAACAAGGTTGTAAGCCGTCCCTTTCGCGTGAAGCTGCGCGGCTCGGTGCTGGTGCTGGTGCGGTTGCCCAATCGCCGCTCGGTGCGAGCCAGGTTCCATCAGCTTTCCACCACCGGCGGAGTCATCCACGTCGAAAAGCCACTGGAGGAGAAACTCGAGGTCGAACTGATCTTCCACGTGGGTCAGGCTACGATTCGCAACAAGGCCCAGATGCTGTTTCCCATGTGGGCGACTCAGGGCTGGATGCAACCTTTCCGCTTCGTCAACCTGCCCGATGCCGACCGGGAAGCCCTGGACACGAATCTGAAATCCTTTCTTGGTGACGCGGCCACCGGCGCTGCCGCTGGCAGCTAGACTCGATCGCTACCTTTTCAGACATCTTCCCAAAGCTGCACTGAGGATGGTTACTCTAGTCACATGGTTGACCGCGCCATTTGGATTATGATCCACCCATGGCCGCCGGTGTCACCAAACGGTTGAGTTTCCTGGTCTCCCTGACTAACAACGACAACGACTACCAGCAGGAACAGGCGGCGGCCGCGGAAAAAGCGGGACGGCGGCTGGGCGTGGACGTGAAGATCATTCACGCCAACAACGACGCGTTGGTACAAAGCCAGCAATTGCTGCAGCACATTCAGGAGTCGTCCGTAGCCCACCCCGACGCCATCCTGTTCGAACCGGCGGGCGGTACCGCATTCCCGCAAGTGGCGCGCGCGGCTGCCGCGGCCGGCATCGGCTGGGTCGTGCTGAACCACGATGCCGACTACATCGCCGAATTGCGCCGCGCGTTCAGGGTTCCGGCCTTCGCCGTCAGCTCCGATCATGTCGAGGTCGGCAGAATCCAGGGCAAGCAGTTCGCCGCCCTGTTGCCCAGCGGCGGACCGGTCCTTTACATCGAAGGGCCGGCCAACAGCTCTGCCGCGAAGGACCGCACCCGGGGCATGAACCAGACCAAGCCCTCCAACATTCAAGTGAAGTCCATGCGGGCGAACTGGACCGAAGAAAGTTCGTATCGCGCGGTGAGTTCGTGGCTGCGTTTGCGCACTTCCCAGGAGAGTCGCATCTGCCTGGTCGGAGCGCAGGACGACAGCATGGCCATGGGCGCGAGAAAAGCCTTCAGCGAAGTCGCGGAGGGTGAGCGGGAAAAATGGATGAAGATCCCCTTTACCGGCTGCGATGGTATGCCCAAGACCGGTCAAGCCTGGGTGCGTGCCGGAACCCTCGCCGCAACCATCTTCATTCGCCCCAATGCCGACCTAGCGATCGAAATGCTGGCCGACGCGATGAAAACAGGCGCAGCCCTGCCCGAACACAAGTTCACCGAAGCGGAATCCATGCCTTCCCTCGCGGAACTGGCCGCGTCCGTCAGCGGTGCGGGCGGCGCTGACAAGCAGCATCGCGGCGCAGGCGTTTAAGCGGCACGTTCAAGTTCTTATGTAGGGACAGCCGCCCTCGGCTGTCCGGCGGAGCCAAGCTCCGCAGCTTGGAAGCAAACGCTGCACCATCGCAAATCCAGAACGCTTCCGTGAAATCGTGCCCGAGCCCCTCAGCCCTCCATCGTGGAAACATCTCCTGCGTCTACTCCTGTTCTTTTGCTGTCAGGAAACGCCGCATAATCTTGCCGCTGCGCGTCTTGGGAACCATATCCACAAAGTTCAGTTCGCCGATCACCGCCACCGGCCCTAACTCGTGCCGCACCCGAGCTTTTCGGAAAGACGTTGCAGTCCGCTGTCGGATGCTTCATTATGTCGGACTGGTAAAGGCGGAGGGCGCTCGCGGCCACGAGCCCCCATTCCACCAGGCCCGGATTTTTCCAGGCCGGAGCTTTGTATTCGCAAGGCCGGTAGTGGTTTTCGCGCCGCGGTTCGATACCGCTTGAGAGGTGGGGAACGGCGAAGGCGCGGCAGCAACTATTTTTTTCGCGGGCGCAGGATTCTGCTTGACTCCCCCAGCCCATGACGCGGGAGCGGAAAAGTGCCTGCAAGTGCACCACAAATTCAGGATAGGAGAGGTAAACGATATAGCTATGCGAGAGATTCTTCCCAAGCAGCAGGTAGTGAGCGAGACCAGCGAGGCTCAGATCGCAGTTCACTGGAGGGAGGAGGAATACTGCTATCCCTCTTCGAAGTTCATCGGTCAGGCCAATCTGGCCGATCCCGACATCCTCAACCGCTTCAGCGAGGAGAAGTTTCCGGAATGCTTCCGGGAATACGCCGATATGTTGAGCTGGGACCAGTACTGGCACACCACCCTTGACACCAGCGACCCGCCCTTCTGGAAGTGGTTCGTCGGCGGCAAAATCAATGCCTCCTACAACTGCGTGGACCGCCATCTGGCCAAGCACAAAAACAAAGCCGCGCTGATCTTCGTTCCCGAGCCGGAAAACGACGCGCCCGTCGCGGTGACCTATCGCGAACTCTACGTGCGGGTGAATGAGTTCGCGGCGCTGCTCCGCGATTTCTGCGGCCTGAAGGCAGGGGATCGCGTCACCATCCACATGCCCATGGTTCCCGAGTTGCCCATCACCATGCTGGCCTGCGCCCGCCTGGGCGTCATTCACTCGGTCGTGTTTGGCGGCTTCAGCGGCGAGGCTTGCGGCACGCGCGTCGCCGATTCCAGCAGCCATGTCCTGATCACCATGGACGGCTACTATCGCAATGGCAAGCTGCTCGATCACAAGGCCGGCGCTGACATCGCGTTCGAAGTTGCCAAGAAGGAAGGCCATGTCGTGGACAAAGTGCTGGTCTGGAGGCGCACTCCCGGCCAGAATGCTTCCGCTGCGCCTTTCGTGAAAGGCCGTGATTTTTGGGTGGACGAGATCCTGCCCAACTACTCCGGTGAAATCGTGGCTCCCATTCCCATGGATGCCGAAGCCCCGCTGTTCCTGATGTACACCAGCGGCAGCACTGGCAAGCCCAAGGGATGCCAGCACCGCACCGGCGGTTACCTCGCCTATGTGACCGGTACCTCCAAATACATTCAGGACATTCACCCCGAGGATGTTTACTGGTGCATGGCTGACATCGGATGGATCACGGGCCACTCCTACATTGTGTACGGCCCGCTGGCCCTGGCTGCGACCAGCGTTATCTATGAAGGCGTCCCGACTTATCCGGATGCCGGCAGAGTGTGGCGCATCGCCGAGCGTCTGGGCGTGAATATCTTCCACACTTCGCCCACCGCCATTCGCATGTTGCGTAAGGCCGGCCACGATGAACCCACCAAGTACAACTATCACTTCAAGCACATGACCACCGTGGGCGAGCCGATCGAGCCCGAAGTCTGGCGCTGGTACTACGAGACCGTCGGCAAGCGCGAAGCCGTCATCGTGGATACCTGGTGGCAGACCGAAAATGGCGGCTTCCTGTGCAGCACGAAACCCGCATTGGATCCCATGAAACCCGGCAGCGCCGGTCCCGGAATGCCGGGGATCTTCCCGGAGATCCTGGACGAAATGGGCGAAGTAGTCCTCGCCGGATCAGGCAAGGCAGGGAATATCTGTATTCGCAATCCCTGGCCGGGCATCATGCAGACCATCTGGGGAGATCGCGAGCGTTTCGTCAACCAGTACTACCGGAAATACTGCAAGAACCCCAAAAGCAAGAGATGGCAGGATTGGCCCTATTTCGCGGCTGACGGAGCCATGCTGGCTGTGGACGGATATTTCCGGATTCTGGGACGCGTGGATGACGTCATCAACGTCGCTGGCCACCGCCTGGGCACCAAAGAAATTGAGTCCGCGTGCCTGACGGTTGAGGAGGTGGCGGAAGCGGCAGTCGTGCCGGTGGTGGACGAGATCAAGGGCCGCGTGCCCGAAGTCTATATCGCCTTGAAGCCAGGAATCCAGCCTAGCCAGGAGATCATCGACAAGGTCAACAAGGCGATCGAAACCATCATTGGCAAGATTGCCCGGCCCAAGCACATCCACATCGTTCCCGACATGCCGAAGACGCGGTCCGGCAAGCTCATGCGCCGCATCCTCGCTTCCATTTCCAATCGCATGAATACCGGGGACATCACCACCCTGGCCAATCCCGACGTGGTGGAAAAGGTGCGGGAGTTGGTGCAGGGCAAAGAACCCGTCGTCATCACTGAAGCTGCCGACGACATCAAGCAGTTCGGCAAGGAAGACTAAGAGTCTGTCTCATCAACCGGGGATGTCGGGTGCCCCACCCTAGCCGCGCTTTTTGCGGCTGGGGTGGGGACTTTGACTTTGTGCTAGATTTGATTCCGCAGGGCCCATAGCTCAACGGTTAGTCTTGCCAGAACGCGATACTGCCATGAGAGTTCCTGGCGTGCTCCGGTTCAAGTAACCTTCAGGATAGGTCAATAGGTCCGTCGCCGATATGGCTCGCACCGGAGCGTTATGCCGGCTTTCCCAGAGAGGGGTCACGGCTAAGGACAAGTAGTAAGAAGAACCGCACCCAGCGAGAATAATCGGCCCTCTCGTACCAGCCTTGGTTTCGTTGCCGAGGGGGGATATCGCCAGTGTCCTTTAGGACATCAAATGTTTTTTCCCAAATCTGGGGCTGCGACAGAATCTCTTGCAATACGACATGATTATTTCCATTTTTCTCCACTAAAATTACTCCCGGGACCCAGGTTTCCTATGACTGCCAATAAGTGGAATGAATTCGCCGCATGCGCTGAAGAATCCGTAGTTAGCCCCCGAACGTCTACCCGGCTTGAAACGGTGTCCTTACGAGTCAGTTGGGCAGTGACCAGATCTGGGTGGCCAAGCTGTGGCCGCAAACCTGCATCCGGAGGGATTGGGGCTTGCTCCCCGGTCCGGCAGCGGTCAGGCACTGGAGATTTCCGTTGTTAACGAGATTCCCTTCCAGCGTATAGCGCCAGTACTGAGCGTTCGCCGGACTGCAAGCCTCCAGCAACGGCTTGCCACCAAGAACGGCCATACACTGGTGGCCGGAGCGCAGCTCGCCTTGCGGGGTGAAGGTCCAACTCTGCCTGGCCGCGCCGGTGCACTCGCCAACGGTTCCCGGCGCCGTCAGGCATCGAGCATATCCCTCGATACTATGGATACTATATGGCCTGTTTTTCACCTCGTTTGTCAGGGTGATCGTTCCGGTGCGCGAAGGCTTGCCGCACTGTGACGAGGCCTGAATTCGCCAGATGATCGTGTCGTGAGAGGCCACTTCTGCCTGCAGCGTGGAGACTGAAGATTGCTCTTGGCCGTTCCACAGGTCTTTTGCGTCCAGTGTGCATTCTGCGCCGGCCGCAAAACCGAAGTCGGCCGGACGCAGATCCACCTTGACCGGTGCTTCACTGCGGTTCAGCACGGCAACAGCAGCAGCGCCGTCAGCCAGCCGTTTGAACAGAACGTCCGTCTCCGGCGACCGCCCCACCAGTGTGGCCATCTGGCCCAGCGGGTCCTGGTCGATGGCGATTACGGCCTCATTGCCGACAATGGCCAGCGCCTCAGGAGTGAGCTTCGCGACGTCTGAGCTTAAGATCAACGGCGCTGACATCATAGACCACAAGGCCATCTGGCTGCGGCTTTCTGCAAGGCTCATGCCTCCGTCTCCGGCAATAAGAAAATCCGGGTCGGCCCAGTTGCCCGGTTCCTGGAACCGGCCCAACGGAAGGGTGTAGGCGTAATTCCAAAGTACACTACGGAAGCGCGAACGATTAGGGCTGGCTGCATGGAAATCGTCCATATCAGTTCCTTGACGAAACACCTGGCCGTAGCCCTTCCCCCAGCTAAGGACTGTGTACCGATCGGGTGTGCCCAGGAAAACCGATGCTGCGCACTCTGAAAAGATGATGGGGCGGCCCACCGCTTCGAGCGCCTCATGCTCGGCCGCAAATGCCATGCGGAAAGCCTGCTCTTCCGTCTCGCCATGCGCGACGTACACATTGCAGTTGTCCAGCTTGAAGTAATCGACGCCCCAGGAAGCATACAGCCGGGCGTCCTGAAGAAAGTGGTCTTGTCCGCCGCGCTTAGGCAGTCCGCTGCCTGCTGCCCCAACACAGGTCTTAGAACCGGCGTCCTCATAGATGCCGAATTCCATGCCCAGCTTGTGGACGGCATCGGCCACCGGCTTCATTCCGTCCGGGAAGCGCTGAGGATCTACCTGCAGATCGCCATTTGCGTCGCGTTCTTTTGCCATCCAGCAGTCGTCAATGGCCACGAGCTTATAACCGCGCGCCGCGAGGCCGGTGGAAACCAGCGCCTGGGCGTTGTCCAGAATTGTTTTTGACGTGTAACGGCACTCGTAATGCGCCCAGTCATTCCAGCCCATTGGCGGCGTGGCGGCCAGAATTGTTTTGTGACCGACTTGCTCCCCAAAAACGGGAACCGACGTCCAGCAGGCCGCCGCCAGGAACACAGCCGCAGCGGGAAAAAGCGCTAATATTTGACGCCTTGTGATATCCATATTCTGTCTCCTGTGTTCTTCCCCAATAAGGCAATGCGAAATCAGTGGTCGCGACGACTTCAGAACAGAATCCGTGCGCCAAGCTGAATCTGACGCTCGTTGTAAGCGGTCGCGGTGCTGGCTTTCCAGGGGGAAAATAGTATCCCGTAGTGGCAACGCCGCTGACATTACTCCAAAGTAAACATAGAGGTGCACAAAATGGGGCATAAGGGGCACTTTGCCCCCACATTCTTATTAGTGTCTGGACCGCGGTAACCTCTGTAACCAGTTAATACTTAAAGACTATTTAGGATTCTCGCACTAAGAAAAACAAAAGATTCCAAATAAAGATTCCAAATATTACTCCAAAGTGAATATCGAGGTGCGAAAGGGGGGGCATAAGGGGCAGTTTGCCCCACATTCTTATTAGTGTCGCGACCGCGGGGCAGAAAGCTTGTGCCGCCTGTGGGCTGGGAACACGGACAGAAATCAAACCCAATAATGAAGACGGTTTCCCATGGTATAAATACCGAGGACTTTTGATTCACGACCTCCGGCGATCTGCCGTTCGCAATTTGGTGGTTGCTGGGGTTCCCGAAACGGTCGCAATGAAAATCAGCGGACACCGGACACGATCAGTGTTTGACAGATACGCCATAGCATCTGAAGCCGATCTAACTGCGGCCATGCGACGGGTCGAAATTGGGGGAATCTCAAGTGAAAGATCAGTGAAAAAACCGGGCGGGCGTGCCCGGAGGCTCCGTGTATCTAATAGAAAATGAAGGGTCGGGCCCATAGCTCAACGGTTAGAGCAGCAGACTCATAATCTGTTGGTTCCAGGTTCAAATCCTGGTGGGCCCACCAACTGCAAGGTGAAACGCGAGCAGAGGATTGCCGCAGCAGCGGCACGCCGGTGGTCTCTCATATATTGACGGGAATCCTCCAGGTCGGACTCGGGATTAACCGCCAGTGCCCAGCCCGCCGGTTTTCTTCGCGTCCTTCGCGGTCTTTCTCAGCGCACTTTGCGGTCCAGGCTTTCGCTGGAGCGTCCATTCCAGTGGCTCCATGCGCGCGCCGGCGTATTGCCGGGAATCCTCCAGGCCTGACTCGGGATTAGCCACTAGTGCGCATGGTCCGGTCCCTTTCGTTGACACTCATTAGCGCCGGAGGTAGAGTTGCGTGATGTTTCACGCAAGAACCACGAAACTCGGGCAGGAGGCAAACATGCGGTCGAAGCTGGTTTCGGCGCTGACCTTTGTGTGTGTGGCCACAGCCGTTGTCTTGGCGCAGGATCCCACCAAGGTTGAACCCAACCATTACAAGCTGAACTTCGAGAACGACCGCGTGCAGGTAGTTTCGGTTCACTACGGGCCGCACGAGAAGTCTGTGATGCATAATCATCCCGGTGGCGTGGTCGTGGCCCTCACCGCGGCGCATCTTCGCTTTACCGACGAAAACGGCAAGACCCGCGAGGTCTACTCCAAGCCGGGCGAAACCCGCTGGTATCCTCCTTTCAAGCACATGGTGGAGAACCTGGGCGATACCTCTTACGAAGCGGTCTATGTCGGCGTCAAGGGTGGACCGTCCGTCTCCGTCTCCTCCGCCGATCCGCCGCCCTCGATCGACGAACAAACCCGGAAGATCGTGGCAGAATATCTTCTGGCGTCGCTGCACCAGTAACTTGTCTGCGCATCGGAAGCCGTGGGCCACATTGGCCTCTGGTTCCGGAGCCTGAGATCGAGTTATTAGCGCTCTCGAAAATTCGATGAACTCCCTGCCGGAAAAATCTCCCGCGCGCTGGAAACTCGCGCTCCTGCTCGGCTCGGTAACTTTTTTCTCCTTCATCTACTTCTACGAAGCTGGCGGCTGGAATCAGAACTCCCGCTTCGATCTGCTGCGCGCCATTGTCGAGCGCTACACGCTGCGAACCGACGCTTATTACCAGAACACCGAGGATCGCGCATTGGTTGCCGGACACTATTACTCCGATAAGGCGCCCGGTCTGGTCTTCCTGGCCGTGCCCTTTGCCCTGGCTGCGCGGCCGGCCATGCGCATCGTGGGCATCGATCCGGAATCGCCCCGCGGTGAAATTGCGCTCTCCTATATCGTGAGCGCTGGCGCATCAGCCTTGCCAGCCGCGCTGGCAGGCATATGCCTGTTTTTTCTCGGCCTGCGCTTCGGAGCCAGCACTAGCGCCGCTGCCTTCGCAACGCTCGCGATGGCTCTCGGCACTCCGTTCTGGGCCTACGCCACCCTGTTCTGGGCCCATGCTCTGGCCGGCGCGTGTCTGATCTTCGCTTTCGCCTCTGCGCTCAAGCTGCGCGAAAGCACAACTGCGCGCCGAGATTTCCTTTGGGCGCTGGCCGTGGGCCTAACCGCCGGATGGGCGACGGTCACGGAGTATCCCGCCCTGCCGGCTTCCGCACTGCTCGCATTTCTCGCTCTTTCCCAGGCTTGGCCGCGCGGGAAGGCTGCTCGCTGGCGGGTTCTGCTGGGTGTGGGCGCAGGCGCGACCATCTGCCTCATTGTGTTATCGAGTTATCTCCACGCCGTATTCGGCTCATTCACTCCCGGCTATGCCTATCTGGATTCCAGGCAGTTCACTTTCATGCAGCATCGCGGTTACTTGGGCCTGACCTATCCTCATCCCGATCGGCTGCTCAAGTTGCTGTTCGGATGTTCGCGCGGCCTGTTCGTTTCTTGTCCGGTGCTGCTGGCCGCTCCCCTCGGATTGTGGTGGTTATGGAAAGACCGCACTCATCGTGCGCCGGCTCTGGTCGCGGCGGCGATTGTTTCCTACTACTTCCTCTTCAACGCGTCGTTCTATTGGTGGAAGTCTGGACTCTCCTTCGGTCCTCGCTACACCGGCGCAAGTTTCCCCTTGTTGTGCATCGGCTTGGCCGTAGCCTGGCAGCGCGCCACTCCGGCGTGGCGCCGCGTGCTGGCAGCGCTCGCTCTCGCCAGCGTTTTCGTGGCGCTGATGGTGGTTTCCACGACTTCGGAGCTATCCATGCAGGATAGCTGTCCCATCATTCACTCAGCCTGGCCGGCATTTTGGCGAGGACAGTTGGCGCTGAACCGCGTCTCCATGCTGACCGTCGCCGAAGCCGGTTCAAGCCCGCAAGATGGAGCTTTCAACCTCGGCCAGTTGCTCGGCCTTCACGGCCTCGCCAGCCTGATTCCCTTGTTCGCCATCTGGATCCTCGCCGCCCTCTTCTGGATGAGAATCCATCGGCGACACATATAAAGAGGTTGCCCCACCCTTGTCGCGCTCTTTGCGACAGGGTGGGGATTTTGACTTCCTCTGCGTGCTCTGTGCCCTCTGTGGTTCAAAGATTTTGCTACCCACTGACCGCTGACCGCTAACAACTGGTCTTCGCGACCTTTGCGCCGCCTTCGCGATCTCCTCGGTCAAAAGCTTGAAAGTGTCATTCTGAGCGAAGCGCGAGTCAAGCGAGCACGAGTCGAACAATCCCTGCCCTACGCCGGAGCTGCGATGTTCCGTGTAAGATAATCTCTTACGCACTTCATCACCGAGGGAATTTATGCCGCACACTGTCTTCTGCGTGAAGTTCAACAAAGAAATGCCGGGACTGGACGAGCCTCCCTTCGACAACGAACTGGGGAAGAAGGTCTACGACAACGTTTCTCAGGAGGCGTGGCGGATGTGGATGGAGCATTGCAAAATGCTGCTCAACGAATACCGCTTGAACCCCGCGCGCCGCGAGGACCAGGAAGTCATCGTCAAGCAGATGGAGATGTTTTTCTTCGGCGAAGGCTCCGCCAAGCCCAAAGAGTACGTCCCGCCCGCCGAGAAATAGACCGTATCTGCGCTCGCTGGCCGCCTGCCCCACCCTTCGCGACTTTCGAAGGGTGGGCTCTTCTCAGACGCGATCACACACTACGCTGATGTGCCTTCGCCGTTCTCAGAAACGGCAGCGCTCCCGCCAGCAAAGCCACTCCTGGAATCGCCACCCAATTCAAAACAGCCCACGACCGCTCTGCCGGATGTCTGCGTGCGCCTCACCCACCCGCTATAATATCCGTTTGCGCCCGGCCCTCCGTCACAACCGTGGGCCTAGTGGGAAGGACCTCATGCCAACTGACATCGTCATGCCGCAGATGGGCGAGTCCATCGTCGAAGGCACCATCACCAAGTGGCTCAAGAAACCCGGCGACAAGGTTCAGCGCGACGAACCCCTGTTCGAAATCTCTACCGACAAGGTGGACGCCGAAATCCCCGCTCCGGCCTCCGGCGTTCTGCAGGAAATCAAGGTCACCGAGGGCACCACCGTCGGCGTGAACACCGTCGTCGGCACTATCGCCGCCGATGGCGAAGCCGTCGCCAAGCCCGCTGCCGCTCCCGCCAAAGCTGCGCCCGAAAAATCCATCGCAGAAAAAAGAGAGGAGAAGAAAACCGCCGCGCCGCCTGCTGCGCCCGCTCCCGCCGCTCCCGCAGAAGAAGAAGCCCGCTCCTCCCCGCTGGTCCGCAAAATCGCCCGCGATCACGGCATCAGTCTCTCCCTGGTCCCCGGCACCGGACTCGGCGGCCGCATCACCAAGCAGGACATCCTGTCCTTCATCGAGAACCGTGGAGCGGCGGACGCCCCCATCCGTCCGGCCGCGACAGCGGCCCAAGCACCCGCCGCCCCCGCTCCCATCCCCGGCGATCTCGTTCCCATGACCCAGATGCGCAAGCTGATCGCCAGGCACATGATCGAGTCCCGCCGCACCAGCGCTCACGTCCACTGCATGTATGAAGTGGATTTCACCCGCATCGTCAATCTGCGCGCCAAGCACAAAGCCGGATTCGAGCAGCGCCACGGCGTCCGCCTCACCTTCATGCCCTTCTTCGTGCGCGCCGCCATCATCGCGATTCAACAATGGCCCATCGTCAACGCCGTCATCGAAGGCGAAAACATCCGCTACCACCCCAACATCAACCTGGGCATCGCCGTCGCCCTCGACTGGGGCCTCATCGTCCCCGTCCTCAAGAACGCCGGAGACCTCAATTTCCTCGGCCTGCAGCGCGGCATCACCGATCTCGGCGAGCGCGCCCGCACCAAAAAGCTCAAGCCTGAAGACGTCGAAGGTTCCACCTTCACCATCACCAATCCCGGCCAGTTCGGCGCCGTTTTCGGCCTGCCCATCATCAACCAGCCCAACTCCGCCATCATGGGCGTAGGCGGCATCACCAGGCAGCCGCTCGTCGTCACCGACGCCGATGGCAGCGACTCCATCGCCATCCGCTCCGTCGTCCATCTCACTCTCGGCTACGACCACCGCCTCATCGACGGCGCCGTCGCCGACCAGTTCATGGCCCAGGTCAAAAAGAATCTCGAAACCTGGAGCGAAGAAGTCGGCTGAAAGTGGCCGCTCGTTGAGTTTCTTGACTGTCTAGGCGAACGTGATCGCTATGAGGCGTCATCCCGAGCGGAGCCGTTTTTCAGACGGAGCGAGGGATCTCCCTTACACATCGATCCGGGGGATGCCGGCCGCCGGGTGCCCCACTTTCTCGCGCGGGTGCCCCACCCTTGTCCCTGCGTCTTTTGCAGGGACAGGGTGGGGATTTTGACCTCTTCATGCCTGACATTCGTGGTCCGATTCCCGATCTGCACGGGTGCCCCACTTCTCGCCGCTTTTGCGAGAAGTGGGACGCGTTAAGAGTTTTACTGACCGCTGACGGCTGAGGGCTGGTCTTCGCCCACGTCGACGCGTTCAAGCATTCGTCCGCCAGATACACCGTGTCGGAAACTGTGGTCGTGACGGGACTGCTCTGCGGATCGGGTGCTCCGAAAGCCGGAAGCCGGAGGCCCCAAGCCGCCAACATTACCAGCACCCAATAACAAAGCCGCCCCATTGAGTCTGTTACGAAACACTAGGCGGCCCAGAAAAGTAATGAGAAGATGCCCTCGGGGAGCG
>OMOD01000178.1 GCA_900290255.1 Candidatus Sulfotelmatobacter kueseliae | reverse complement strand
TGCAAGCACCACATCGGGGTCTCACGGAGAGGAGCGGAGAAGTGTTTGTTCTTGACATCCTCTGTCATAGGATGAGTGCTATTGATTCCATGACAATGTCGGCTCCCACGCCCGAGTAAAGTTGGTGGTGCTAAAGCCAACCAACAGGCTCGGGAGAGTCGGAGTAGGGATCACGATTGCTCATGACCCCCTCCACGGATCCGGACGAGCGGATTTCCCGCATCCGGCTCTTGCCTTAGGTGAGAACGCCCATGCGGCGGAGAGGATAAGGATGATAGATGCGAACAGGAGGCAGCCAGCGGACGATGAGTCGATGCATCCGATCCCAAGGGATACGGCTGGTCTGGCTACGCCGCAGAAGAGCGCGATGCCAGAGCCGTCCTACTTGGATTCGAAACAGATGCAGCGCGTGATCGTTCATAGGCACACCATAATAGCGATTGTGCCCAGCGACTACGGATCGCAGCCACTGGCCCACTTCTGGGATGGGATGGTGCATGCGTCGCCGGAGTTCGACTTTTACATCGTTCAGCTTCGCTTGCAGCCGTTTGCGAATCGTCTGCCGCAGCACCGTAAACCGTCCATTGCTTCTTTTCTTCCCGCAGATATGCGTGAAGCCGAGGAAGTTGAACGTTTCGGGTCTCCCTTCTCCGCGTTGCTTTCGGTTCTTGACCGCGAATGGTCCGAACTCCAGTAAGCGCGTTTTCTCAGGGTGCAGTTCGAGGTCGAACTTTCGCATTCGTTCCGTCAGCTCTTCCCAGCACTGCTCGGCATCCGATTTTTCCTGGAATCCAGCTACGATGTCGTCAGCAAACCTCACCACGATGACATCTCCGTGCGCGTGTTTTCGACGCCACGCTTGGACCCACAGGTCGAACACATAGTGGAGATAGACGTTGGCCAGCAACGGCGATGCACTACCGCCCTGGGGCGTTCCCTCTTCCACCTGTCTCCGTTTCCCATCCTCCAACACGCCGGCCTTCAGCCATTTCTGGATGAGTCGCACTACGCGTCGGTCCGCGATTCGATGCTCGACGAACTTCACCAGCCATTTGTGCGAAATTTGGTCGAAATAGCTGCGAATGTCCAAGTCAAGCACCCAGCTCACTTTCCTCGTCAGCAGTCCTGTGTAGAGCGCATCCAGCGCCTGATGCTGGCTGCGCCCCGGCCGGAATCCATACGAGAATCCAAGAAAGTCGGCCTCGTAGATTGCGTTCAGCACCTCGACCGTCGCGCGCTGGACGATCTTGTCTTCCAGCGCCGGGACTCCTAGCGGCCTTTGCCGCCCGTCAGTCTTGGGAATGAACACTCTCCGAACCGGCTTCGCTCGATACGCTCCTCGCTTCAGCCTATGGGAGAGATGCTGGAGGTTCTCCTCTAGTGCCTCGCCGTAGTGCTGCCACGTCTCTCCGTCCACTCCGGCTGTCGTACCCGCTCCAGCGCACTGGGCGCGCCGCTCCGGCTCGGTGTCCGGGACGCGTTTTGCTGAGACAGGTTCCCTTTGGTCAGACCTGCCGTATCCAACCTTTGGCTCGCTCGCAATCCAGTTCAGGTCAGGTCAGGAACTCAGTCCGACCCATGCATCTCTTCGGTCCAAAATTCGAATCATGATTGCTAGTTCGAACTCCCTCTACAGGGAGCGGGCTGCCCAATCGATTTACTCGGTGTTCGACTGCACACCAACGCCTGTTCCGGGCTGGCCCGCCAGCCGGCGGGCCATCGCTACCGGCGGCGATCAACAGCCCCATCTACCGAGCAAAGCCAACTGCGCGGTTCGAGGACTTTGCAGAGAAGTGGAAAAGCAAAGTCATGATTCACCACGAGGGAAGCACTCAAGATAGCGATAAGAGCGAGATTAAGGCTTGGGTTGCGGCCCTCGGGGCGATACGGTTAAGAGACATCTCAACGGAGGTCGTGCAAGACGTGATCACGCTGTGGTCGAGTCCTGGGAAGGACAAACGTAGCGCGAAAACGATCCGTAACCGGGTCGCTACGCTGCGCCTTCTGTGGGCCTCGGCAAAAGCGTGGGGTTATGTCACTCACGACGTCTGCGACAATCTGGTTCTTCCGACCTGGAATCGCGAAGAGCAACCGAGCTTCACGGTGGCACAGGTCAAACAGATCATCGATGCCGCGAACGAGCCATACAAGACCGTCTTCTGGCTGGTAGCGGAGACCGGCATCAGGCGCGGAGAAATCTGCGGCCTGAACGTCGGAGATGTCGACTTGAACGAGCAGGCGATCACGGTTCAGCGAAGTAGGTGGAAAAGCAAACTGAAGCGGCCGAAGAACGGCAAGAAGCGATTCTTCGCTCTCTCGCCGCAGCTTACAGAACGTCTTCGGTTCTACGTTGAGGACAGGAACCCCGAGGAGCCACTTTTCCTGAGTAGGGAAGGTCGTCGCCTGCATCCCGACAACTTCATCAAGAGGCAGTTGAAACCAATCTTGAAGAAGCTCGGTTTGGATGGAGCGGCACATGCGTTCCGACATGGGAACGCAAGTCTGCTCGATCACCTGGCCGCGCCGATGAAGGTGCGGCAGGATCGATTGGGGCACGCCGACCCACGCACAACCATGGGCTACACGCACGTGATTGGGGACGACCACAGGAAAGTGGCAGAGCAACTCGGGGGATTCTTTGCCCAAGTTCGCCTTAATTTGCCCAAGTACAAAAACGGCTCGGGAGAGGAAAGCTCCCAAGCCGATGAAGTGTAACGAGATATTTGGTTGCGGGGGGTGGATTTGAACCACCGACCTTTGGGTTATGAGCCCAACGAGCTACCAGACTGCTCCACCCCGCAGTGTGATCATAACAACCGTACCGAAAACCGTCAAACCGCGCGGGCCCCCGATTTCCCCGGTTCCCACGCGGGGCGCCCGACGGTTTCCATTCGATAAGCGCCACCGTCACACCCGACCCGACGAGGCCCGATGTTTTCACCCCGGCGCGTGGAGGACTAAGATTGTCGGCAAGACCGTAAGGAGGCCTAGACCATGCCAAGAACGAACGTGTCCACAACTCACACAACCATCAGCGCCCAACCGCGGACTCATCAACACGCCAGTGAAATTCAACAGTACGGAACAGTAACTCCCATGTTGCCCCTGGAACTGGAAGAGCCCGTACGTCTGGAAATGACCGAGCAACTGAACCTATTGCTGGCCGATACCATGACCCTGCGCGACCTCTACAAGAAGTCGCACTGGCAGGTGGCGGGACCGACCTTCTATCAACTGCATCTGCTATTCGACAAGCACTATGAGGAGCAGGTGGAAATCGTCGACGAGCTCGCTGAGCGAATCCAGACGCTGGGCGGAATCGCGTTGGCCATGGCGGCCGACGTTGCCGAAACCACGCGCATTCCGCGTGCTCCGCGGGGCAGGGAAGAGGCACCAGTCCAAATCTCGCGTCTCATCGATGCCCATCAAGTCGTCATCCGGCACTGCCGGCAGTTAGCCCGTCGTGCATCCGCACTTGGCGATGACGGCACGAACGATATGGTTGTGAGCGATGTTCTGCGCCCCAATGAACTGCAGTCCTGGTTTCTGACCGAACACCTCGTTGAGGTGCCGCTGGTGCATGCTGCGGAGCCCTCGGTGCGAAAAGCCGGCTAGCTTCGACGAGACTGACCAAAGAGTGCGGATGCCGCTGGGGAAGAGGTCCGCACTCATATGCGGGCTCTGGAGATGATCTTGCCGGATGATCTGGGGGCGTGTGTCGGTTGCAAAGGCAGGCGTTCTTGACTCGGGGTCACAGTGCTGCCTGCGAAACCTTACGCAAGCACTGTGCATTTGAAGCATAGATTTGAAATCGGAGATGACTTGCGGTAGTCTCTAGTGACCCGAAGTCATAATCCATGCCTGGGATCGCCAGCAACCGCGCTACTCCACCCCTATACCAGCGCCATCCCCAGCCACGTCCGCGGTCGGAGGTCAAGCGCGCCTGCATTGTCGAGGCGGCCACACAGCAATTTGCCAAGAACGGCTATGACGCGGTGCGAATCGGCGACATCGCCGCCGTGCTAGGCATCGCCAAGGGCTCCATCTTTCAGCATTTCCGCAGCAAGGATGGGCTGTTCTTCGAGGTATACAAGCAGGCTGTGCGTTCATTCCCTAAGTATTTGGATGCTCCTGCAGAGGTCCGAGCGGCGGGATTCTTCAGCGTGTTGCGTTACTGGCTGGTTTGTACCGAGCATCTGCTCCAGGACGACTGGATTCCTTACCGTATTTCTCTGCTGGGGAACTACGGCACCGATCTCGCCCTGAAACGCGAAATCAACCGATTTCTGATGGCGGAAGATCCGTATGGCACGGTGAGTTTTGTCCGCTTCGGCCTGGAGCGTCACGAACTGCGCAAGGACATGGACACCGAAATGATCGTCTCCATCGTCGACTGGATGATGGAGCGATTCCAGGATGCGCTGCTCACTGCCGAGCTTGACCCCGGCCTGTTCCGCCGGCAGGGTGAGACGGCTGAGAAAAAAGAAGCCAGGATCCAGCAGTTTCTGGCTGTGCTGCAGCGGGCTATCGGGGCGGCTGCAGGCAGTCCTGGGCGCAGGGCACGGCATCAGCGTCGCCGATAGAATGACAAGAAGCCACTGCGGCTTGCAGTGGCCTTTGCTTCGAACCGGGAAGTCATAGGGAAGAGCATCAATATGCAAATGTCCATCGAACAGATCCTCTCCAGCTACAACGATCACGCGCCTCTGGCGGAGGCTTCGACGATCCCCGCATCCTGGTATGTGGACGCGCGAATCGCGGAACTGGAGCGCCTGAATGTATTCAGCAGGACCTGGCAACTTGTCGCCCGGACCGATCAACTGCGGCAACCGGGAGACTTTGTCACGGCGCGGCTTGCGGGAGAGCCCGTAGTCATCGTGCGCGGAGACGACAGAGTCTTGCGCGCTTTTTTCAACGTCTGCCGCCATCACGCCGCCGCGGTTGTAACCCAGGCCTGCGGCCACTCGTCCATTTTGCAATGCCCTTATCACGGCTGGAAATACGGCCTCGACGGATCGCTCAAAGGCATGCCGGAGTTCGATGGTGTGAAAGGCTTCGAGCGTTCTGACAACGGTTTGGTACCGATCCGGGTCGAAACCTGGGAGTGCTTCGTGTTCGTGAATCTCGATCCGCAGACTCCTCCCCTTTGCGAATTTCTTGGCGGACTGATCAGCCGTGTGGCTCCGCTGGAGATCAGCAAACTGCGCTACTTCGACCGAAGAAGGTACGAGATCGGCTGCAACTGGAAAGTCTTCGTCGATAACTATCTGGACGGCGGATACCACGTGCCCCACCTGCACAAGGGGTTGAGTTCGGTGCTCGATTACAGGCAGTACACCATCGAAAACGAAGACCGTTACTGCCTGCAGTCAAGCCCCATGGTGACTTCCGAAGAAGACGCCGCTACCGGCGCCACGCGCAAAGGGGATCGCGCCTGGTACTTCTGGCAATATCCCAACCTGATGATCAACTGCTACGCGGGATACATGGACACCAACTATGTCATCCCGGTGGACGCTGACCACTGCACCGTGATTTTCGATTTCTATTTCAGCGAGGTGAGCGAAGCCCGGCGCGAGTTCAACGCGCAGTCGGTGAATGTAGGCAATCGCGTGCAGGAGGAAGACCTCGGCATCTGCGAAGATGTGCAGCGCGGGCTGAAATCGCGGGCCTATGGCGCCGGCCGTCTCTCCGTCAGGCGCGAAGCCGGGGAACACTTATTTCACTGTCTGCTGGCTGCCGATTTGAAGCGAAACCCGACTCTGGCGATTGCCGCCGCTGACTGAGCATCGGGTCACAGACGAAAAGCGGTGAGTTGAAAGTTAATCTGACCTCGGGTCATTCTTGCTGCCCTTGCTCACGGCGCAGGGCTCGCAGGTCGATTCCTAGCTGCTCTGCCTTTTTATACAGGTGACTGCGCTCCAGGCCCAGCGATTTTGCCGCCACGCTCATGTTGTGGTGACTCCGCTTCAACTCAGCCAGAATGACTTCTCGTTCGAATGACTGGACACGGTCAGCCAGCGGTCCCGAAGCAAGGGCGACATCGGGCATGGGTCCGGCAGTTGAGGATTTGGGCAAAGCCATCTGAACCGTTGTCAGATCAACCTGGCCCTCGGTCGCGAGCAGCATGAGCCGCTCGACCATGTTGCGCAATTCACGAACATTCCCTGGCCACGTGTATGACTGCAGGGCATCCATTGCCTCGGCCGTGAAGGGAACCGGTTTCCAGCCATTCTGCGCGCATACTTGCGCCGAGAAGTGCTCGACTAATGCGGGAATGTCCTCGCGCCGATCGCGCAACGGCGGGAGCGGCAGCGGGAACACATAGATGCGGTGAAACAGGTCCTGGCGGAATTTCTGTTCCCGCGCGCGTGCTTCCAGATCGCGGTGCGTTGCGACCACCACGCGCACATTCACCCGGACCGGCTTATCGCCGCCGATGCGCTCCACTTCGCCCTCTTCGAGCACTCGCAGCAGTTTGGCCTGCATGTTCAAGGGCATGTCGCCAATTTCGTCGAGAAAAATCGTCCCCTGGTCGGCCTGCTCGAACTTGCCGATGTGGCGGCCGGAGGCGCCGGTAAACGATCCTTTCTCGTGTCCAAACAGTTCCGACTCGATCAACTCGGCGGGCACCGCCGCGCAGTTCAAAGTTACAAAGGGCCCGGACGCACGAGGGCTTCGTTCGTGAATGGTGCGCGCAACCAGTTCTTTGCCGGTGCCGGTTTCGCCCAGGATGCAAACCCGCGACTCGCTGGCCGCCACCCGCTCCAGTTGCGCCATCACGCGCCGCATAGCCTCGCCCTTCCACACAATTTCGTGTTTGCCCAGCCGCTGGCGCAGTTGCCGGTTCTCGCTTTCCAGGCGCTGCAGCTTGAGCGCATTTTCCACGGTCAGAAGCAATTTGTCGCTTGAGATCGGCTTTTCCAGAAAATCGAGCGCGCCCAGCCGCGTGGCTCGAATTGCCATTTCGATGTGGGCCTGCCCCGACATCATCACCACCGGCGCGGCGACGCCCTGCTGCTTCAGTTCCTCGAGCAGCGTGAGTCCGTCTTTGCCGGGCATTACCACATCGGAAAGAATCAAATCGAAGTTCTGCATTTTGGCCAGTTCGAGAGCTTTGGCGGCGTTGTCGCACACCGTGGCCTCGTGCCCGGCCAGGCGGAACGCGCGCGACAATGACGCCAAGGTGTTGGCCTCATCATCCACGATCAAAAGGTGCGCTTTGATTGGCAATCGTCCTCCTCGCGGTGTTACCCCGAACTATGACCGGCGTTCTCAGGCTGTGCCGAAGGCGCATTCGGCAGGGCATCACGCCGGCTCGGCAGTTCGATCACGAAGGTTGTCCCCTGCCCCGGCTCGCTCCGCACGCTGATTCTCCCTCCGTGATCGCTGACCACTGACTGAACGATGGCCAGACCAAGTCCAGTGCCGTGTTGTTTGCTGGTGTAATAAGGAGTGAAGATGCGTTCGCATTCCTCGCGCGTCAGGCCGGAGCCAGTGTCGGCCACCTCGATCGTAACCGTGCCGTCGTCGCGCCGGCTCCGCAGCGTGAGCGTGCCTCCGTTCGGCATGGCGTCCATGGCATTGAGGACGAGATTCGACAGCGCCCGATGCAGCAGTTCGGGATCGGCGGCGATTGGCGCCAGACTCTCGTCCAGATCAAGCCGGCAGGTTATGGGTTCGCGTCCGGGTGCCTGTAATTGCGCCTGAAAAAGCTGCGCGACAGCACGCAGCAGGTCGTTTACTGGTACCGTCTGCAACTCGGGATGGGGCATCTTCGAAAACTCGCTGAAGCGGCTAATGATCGCCTTCAGATTCGAAATCTCCGCTAGAAGAGTTCGCGAACTTTCGCGGAACACTTCCTCGAATTGCTGCGGGCTCTGCTGCCGCGCCCGTACCAGATTCTCCACCGTCAGCTGCAAGGGAAACAACGGATTCTTCAACTCATGGGCCAGGCGCCGCGCCAGTTCCCGCCACGCCGCGACTCGCTCCGCCTGCACCAGTCGTTCTCTTTGACTCAGCAATTCCGCCGTCATGCGGTTGAACGACTCAGCCAGTTGCGAAATCTCATCCGCCCCTGGCGCCTCCACGCGAGTATTCCAATTCCCCGCAGCGACGTTCTGCGCGGCCCGCACCAACTGCTCCACCGGCCGTGTCACTCTGGCGGCAGCCCAACTGCTGAGCAGGATCGCCAGCAGAATCCCGCCTCCGCCCACCAGCAACGCGAGCAGGCCGATATGCCGCTTCAACTCGACGTAGGACCGCTGCAAGTTTCCAATCAGCAGGATTCCCAGCAGCGGACGATCCTTGCCTATGCCGCGCAGTGGAATCGCGTGGAACAATTCGTCGTCTGCCTGGTCGGACGACCACTGGATCTTCCACGTGGTTTCCTGGTTGTACTGACGGACGGCCTCGACCAGCGGCGCAAACTTGTCCGCCGGCCGGGCCAGGCCAGAGGCGGTCGCCGCCGACGGATCAATCAGCAAATCCGGTGAAAAGCGATCTCCCCGATTCTGGTAAAGAAGCGTGCGCATGTCAGGCGGCAGGTCGAGCGCGGTAAGAAAATTCCTGTCCAGCCGCCGCCCTCCGATCACGTAAATCGGATGCTCCCCCACCCGCGTTGAGCGAACCGCAAGCAGGCCAAGCGCGGTCGAGTCCTGCAATTCCTGCTGCATCAGGAATGCGCCTTGATCGCTTGCCGACGGCAGATTCTCAAATCCGCTTTCTGGATATCCAAATTTGGCCGGCCACTGCGCCGAAGAAATGATCGTCCCGCGAGCGTCCACAAATTCCAGAAAGTCGACCTGATAGTTATCGGCCATCGAACGCGCAAGATCGAAGTATCCGGCAGAGTCAGCCGGGGAGTGATCGAGCACGGTGGCCATTCGAGTCACCGCTTCCGATACCGCGATGGCTTGAATGCGCCGCACCGCTTCGTCGCCTTGCCGGTTGAATTCGCGTTGAAACTGGGCCACCAGAGCCGCGATCCGCTCCTCTTCAGTTTTTTCGAAGGCGCGCCGCGTGACCGCTAGCACCAGCGCGGTGACCGCACCCACCGACACGCAGACCGTGAGCGCAAGAACGGCCAGCAGTTTGCGCCGGAACATCATGGCTTGCCGCTCCCCAGCCAGGCGTCGGCCAGGCTCCAGCTTCCATCGGGCCGCAGCGTCCAGTTCTTCAGGGTGGGGGCCGAGGCGTAGGACGCCGGCAGATGAAACAGCGGGATGATGCGCTGCTCCGCCAACTCTGCATGTTCTCGAGCGTAGAGATCCTCCACCGAGCCGCCTTGGCTCTTTGCCTCGGGCAATCCCGCCCGCGCCGCCACGTCCGCCAGCGCAATCCACGGATCGGCGGGCAGCGGAACTCGCACCAGTTGCAAATCGGCCGACGCCGCGGAGGTGGTTTGCAGTGACAACCCCGCGTCTTTGCCATTGAGCGCAATGCGCTCCGCCAACAATCGCGCGATCGGATCGCCGTTATCGTAGCGGAGGGTCCACTTGGGAATGCCACGAACCTGCTCGCGTACGTGGCGCGCCTGCGGCAAGTCTGCGTCCGTCGGAAAAACGAATCCATAGCCGCTCATCCAGTTGGGAAGAATGCCGGCTGCGGGCAGACCCGCGCCCTGCAGAAGCACGCTCCGGATGGAACTGCGTTCCACGCTCATGGCCAGCGCCTCACGCAGCAACTTGTCGTCCGGGGAAGTGACCTCGCGCGCAAACAACAATGCCAGCAGTTCCAGCGGCGCCGAACTCGCCAGCCGGTTCGCTTCCAGCGAGACGCGATGGACTTGCTCCGGCGCGACCTCAACCAGATCGGCCTTGCCCAGCTCCAGCGCCATCATCTGATCGCGATAGCTGGTGCCCATCCCGATTTCGATCGAGTCGAGAAACGGACGCCCACCCCAATAGCTTTCCTCCGCTGCCAAAGTCAATTTCTTTCCCGGCGCCCAATCGACGATGTGAAACGGGCCGGTGCCGATCGGCTTGTTGTCAGAGTTCCGCTTCGCAATCGCATTCCGCGGCAGGGCCAGTTCCGCCAGAAGTCCGGTGTCGGCGCTGTTCAATTCGATCACGATCGAATCCGCATCGGCAAATACATTCCAGGTTAAATTGGCCGCGCGCAGGGATGCAGCCGCAACCTCCGCCGTCAATGGCATGTCGTCGTGGAATTTTATTCCGCGGCGCAATCGAAACTGCCACCGCTGATTTCCCGACGCTGCCTGCCACGACGTCGCCAGCGCCGCATGGGGACGACCATTCGAGTCCATCGTCACCAGCGGCTCAAACATGAGCTGGGTGAGGCCGCGCCGGGCGAACGAGTCGGGCTGCGTGTTGTCGGCGGGATCGAGCGAGGCAGGCGCTACCAGCATGGTCACATACAACGTGCCGCCATACTGCGGGCGTGTCTCGGCCTGCGCCGCCAGTACCGCCAGGGTTAGCCCGGCCACCATCAGCCTGATCACGAACCCACTACTGACTGCAAGCCACCGCCAATCGAAACGACGCATAGCTTCCTGCCTCTTGATCTCGTACCACCACAACCGCAGTGTCGCCCCTGGCTTCGGTCCAGAGCGCAGTAATTGCTCCGGGAAGATCGATGGGCGCGCTGACCGCGACCGGATCGCGATCTGGGAACTCGTACGCGCGCACCGAATCTGCCGCTTGCTCTCCCGCGCTTGGCGCCAGCACCTGCCAGCCGGCCCCGCATTGAGTCCTCACGCTGGCCAGTTCGCTGCCCCACCCGAGCCTCGCGGTCTGATCGCTGACGCCATCCACCAGGTGCACCTGGCCATCGGTCGCCGCAAACAGCCACAGCGTGTACTTATCGCGCGGCAGCAATGCGGCGGAATAAAACTTGGGCACGGTCGTGAACTTGCCCACGCCGGGAGTCAACGCGCCGGTGAAGAAGTTGCGCGTGGGAGCGAAAAAGGCTTTCACCTGCGGCACGACGGTAGCCGCGCCATTCGCTAGTCCTGCGCTGGGAAAGACTGACAGCGTGCCTCCGTTCAGCGTCCCCGCCACCAGCGGCCACGGATCATCGCTCTCGCGGCAGCTCAGGGCCAGCGGAACTCCCGCGGTGCTGATGCAGATCACGCCAGGAAGATAGGCGTCCAGCAAATGATCTCTGGCCGGGATCAGCCGCCCGCGCAAGTCCCGCGGCCACGGCCGCTCATGGACGATGGCTAGCGTTTGCTCCTGCTCCCACTTCCCGCCCTGCCAGCGGTAGAGCGCGACTTTCTCCGAATCCAGCACCGCAATGTGCGTGGGAGTCACGTTCTCTTCGAGCACGGCGACGTCGAGAATCGGCGAGTCCTGCGTCCAGAGCGGAATCTTGCGCAGGCTGAGCGGCACTGAGTCACGCGCAGCGGCTGCGCCCGGGGAGCGCGGAGCCGAAACCATCACTACGGCAGTCTCCCCTGCGCCCTGGCGGATCTCCGCCACCCACACGTAAGACGCAGCATTTTCCGAGAGAGTGATGGTCACCGTGGCAGCGGCCTGCTCGGCTTTCACCAAGCGAAGGCCGAGCCCTTCCAGCTCGCTACGCAAGCCGTTTTGAATGATCTCGCTGTCGCGCCTGCCCAGCGACGAGTGATTTTCGATGGTGAGCGCCGCAGCTCCGGGCCCGGTCACAGCGACAATCTTGCGCGCCAGTTGCTGTTCGGGCCCACTCCAGTCGGCCGCACGGGCCACGATCGCCAGCGAGAACATTGCGATGAACAACTGCAGAACAACACGAAGGCAAGGCGCAGACCGTGAAGCGCGATTCACCGGATTCAGGGCGACCTCTGGGATGGCCGAATTATAAACCGCACCGCGCATGGGACCGACTCTTGCCCCGGTACTGTTTGGACACCGGTTGCGAACTCTGCGGCGGCCCGCCTGATCTTCCCGGGGTCGGGACAAGAAGGCAGGCCGCCGGAACGGCGGGATGAAATTCATTTCGGTTGTTCTTCCTGTGGTTCGGTCTGGCTCGACTGGTTCGCCACGTTCATGCTGCGCAGCACGTCGTTGGCGAAGAAGAACTTGCCGTCGGCAGGCACCATCATGATCTGCAGCTTGTCCGACAACCGCTCGGCCACAATCTTGTTAATCAGCAACGGATTCTGTTTCAGAATCACCGCTTCGCTTTGCATGCGCTCGGCATCCGCCGCCGCGGTCACACGAATGCGATCCGCCTCCGCCTCGGCCAGCAGCTTCCGCCGTTCGGTCTCCGCCTTGCTGTCGATCACCTTAGCCTGCGCCGCCGCTTCTGCATTCTGAATCGTGGCTTCCTTGCGCGCCTCCGCTTCCAGCTTGCTCTGCTGGATCTGCTTTTCTTTCAGCGGCAGCGTGTACTGCATGGCATCGGATTCGCCCTTGGCTTGCAGGACGTGCACCTGCGCTTCGCCCTCCGCCTGCTTGATCTGCTGAACTTTCGTGGCCTCCGCTTCCAGTTCCGCGATCCTCACCTGTTTCTGCTTCAGCTCGGTCTCGACGCTCATGCGGTCGTTCTCCTGCTCTTTCACCAGCAGCGTCTCCAGTCCCTTGGCATATTCCTCGGGCAGTTGAATATCGCGCAGCATGACTTCCTTCACCACAATTCCGTCTGCCGCCAGTTTCTGCGTGATCATGCCCGCGGCCCGCTGCCGAACCTCTTCGCGCTTGGCCGAGAAGACGTCGCGCACCGTATAGTTCGGGATCAGCTCGCGCCACACGCTGGCCACCACCGGCGGAACAATTTCTTTTTCTACCGGACGCGGCAAGTTGCTTTGGATGTAGTCCAACCGCCGGGCATCGAGCCGGTAGCGCACCGTGATCGCCAGCCCCAGCGTCAGGCCTTCCTTGGCCTGCACGTTGAGCAGTTCAGACTTGGCGGAAACGCCGGCCGCCGCGGTCTTTCCATCTTCCGCAACGCCCGTGGTGAATACCTGATCGCGCGTGTCGAACAGCGCGACATCCTCGATCAGCGGCGTCACAAAATGCACGCCGGGGTAAAGCGTTCCCGGCAGCGTCCCGCTGGTCTGGCTCACGCGAACTCCGGCCGTGCCGCTGGGAACCACCACAATGCTGAAGGCCAACAGAATCGGTCCCCAGGCCAGCAACGCCAGCGCCAGCGAAGTGCGCCAGCGCCATTGCGGAAGCGGCGGCAGGGGACCCTCCCCCGGCGTCGCCAGCGCCCGTCGATACATGAGTTCGCGATAAAGGTCATAACCCAGAATGCTCACAGCCGCGAGAATCATCCCGAGACCACCGGTAATCAGCAAGTACCTCAACGCCAGCATCGTCGTTCTCCTTTGCCAGTTCTTTTTCTTGCTTCAGCGCTTCGCATCTGATTTCACGGCCACGGGCTCAGCCAGCTTGCCTGATGCGAAAAACAAGCGGAACACCTGTCCGAAGATGAACTCTTCCGCCAGCAGCGCCACCGCCAGCGAGAAGACCAACCCCGCCACCACTGCCATGAATGTGATTGCCATTTGCATAACGTCCTCCTGAGATTTCACTGTCGAATTTCTCTTGCCTCGATCACGCTCGCCCTTTCCTCACTGGCCGTCCTCTGCCGGTATTTGCGCCGAAGCTAAGATCGTGTCGCCGTCGCCAGTTCCAGCTGCAGGTCCAAAGACCTGCGTAATCTGCTCATCGCGTTCGCCGCGAATCTCGACCACATCTCCCACCCGCAGCATGCCGAACAGGCGCTCCATATCGCGATTGCGCAGGCGGATGCAACCGTGCGACGCGGCGTGTCCGATCGAGCGCGGCACGTTCGTTCCGTGGATTCCGTAACCCTTCTGGCTGAGTCCCAGCCAGCGCGTGCCCACCGGATTGTCCTTGCCGGTCGGAATTATGCTGCCGGCGTGGTAGTAGGTGGGATTGGAAACGCGATTGACGATTTGAAATTCACCGGTGGGACTGGGGCTGTCGCTCGCGCCCACCGCGACCGGAAACTGGGCGAGAACAATTCCATCTTCCAGCACCGCCAGCTTGCGATCGGGAACGCTGATCAGGACGACTCGCTTCGCCACATCAGAGGCGCCATTCGCCGTCTGCGCGAATGCCAACTGCCGCGATGGCACTGTCGCCACCAGCGTGAGTGCTGCTAGCAGAAATCGCTGCGCTCGCCTCGTCGCCTTCCCCTGCTGTTTCTGCGTTCGCTGCATCGCCGCCCCCTTGCGTTTGCCTTGCGCTGAGAACAGGGGCAGGATGGGAACCAAATGCTATCTGCTTAAAAAAAAAGACCTTCCGAAGATGACGATGGCCCATTTCAGTGGGCAGACGGCCACGGTGTGTCGGTCCACACACACGACGAAAGGGATTTAGATAGAAGAGGCGTTCGGGGAAAAACGAAAGAAATTAGGTGGGGGAGGGATCCACCTTATGAAGCCTTCAAGCGCCCGGCCCCCGCCGTCTGGGGTAACGGCTTGTGGGGTTCTGTGGGTGGGGCCGGGCGATCCTATGACTAGAAGGCCTAGTTCAATTGTGCCTATTTAAGTCCTGCACAACCTGTATTTCTGTGATCACCGTCACAGTTGAGAGTGATCGCCATCATGCGAAAGTCGTTCTTCTTCCGTTCCGTCTCCGGGCAGACTGCCTTGCCTCGCCCGCGCACATCCGACTGTGACTGAAATCACGGCCAGCCACCTGGACGCTCCTTACACTCACCTATGAGCGAGCCGGAAGTGCTCATTTCACTTTGGAGAGCGATTCATCATGGCCTACGTGATCACTGATACCTGCATCAAGGATTCCCTCTGCGTTGACGTTTGCCCGACCGACTGCATCCACCCGAAAAAGGACGAGCCCGGCTTCGACGCCTCGGCCCAAATGTATGTGGACCCGGAAGGCTGCATCGACTGCGGCGCTTGCGTTCCGGCTTGCACCTCGGATTCGATTTATGCCGTCGAAGATGTGCCCGCGGAAAAGAAGGAATTCGTCGACAAGAACGTGGCCTACTTCAAGTCCTAGCCGTTGAACGGTAAGCTCACGGCCCTGTTTTGCAATTGCCGGGCGCTGTGTGTGCGGGGCGAACCAGCCTCCTCCAGCGCCCGGCGATTGTTTCCTGTCCGTGATTTCACCTGTTCCGTTGACTTCCACCCCTTCGCCCGCTATCGTTCGCGCTATGAACGTGGTCAAAGCGACTCGCCAGTTTGAAGCCTGGCTGGGCCAGCGCACCGACATTGTTCAGAACGATCTCCGCCTGAAACACAGCAACATGAAGGCTGCGGTGTTTCCTTTTCTGCGCGCAACCAATTACCGCTGGGCGCAGATGTGGCCGAAGGTGTGTCCCGATCTGGCCAAGTCGCCGCAGGTGCTGGCGGTGGGCGACTTGCACGTGGAAAATTTCGGCACCTGGCGCGACGTCGAAGGCCGCCTCATCTGGGGCGTTAACGACTTCGACGAAGCTTATCCCATGGCCTACGCCAACGATCTTGTCCGGCTTGCGGTCAGCGCTCACCTGGCGGCGGAAGCAGGAGACCTGCCGTTAAAAGGAAAGGGCATCTGCGACTCGGTTCTCGAAGGCTATCGCGAAGGGCTGCGCGAACGCGGGGGGCCTTTCGTCCTGGGTGAAGACCACGGCTGGCTGCGGCAAATCGCCGAGAGTGAATTGCGCGATCCCGTCCGCTTCTGGGCGAAAATGGATGCGCTTCCGACCGTGAAGGGCGCGGTTCCGATCAGCGCCATTGATGCTATCGAGCACCTCATGCCGGCTCGCGACCTGCCGTGTCGTCTGGCGCATCGCATCGCCGGCCTGGGCAGCCTCGGTCACGCACGCTATGTCGCCATTGCGGAGTGGCACGGCGGAAGAATCGCCCGCGAAGCCAAGGCCCTGGTTTCCTCCGCATCTTACTGGGCCAGAGAGCACGAGGGACCGTCCGAGATTCTCTACCAGACGATCATCAGCCGGGCCGTCCGCTGCCCTGACCCCTTTGTTCAGTTGCGCGGACCATGGATTGTCCGCCGCCTCAGCCCACACTGCTCGCGGATTGAAGTAGCCGATCTCAGGGCCCCGGGGGAAGAGTTGCACCTGCTTCGCGCCATGGGATGGGAAACGGCCAACATCCATCTCGGCACGGAATCGGCCCGCAAATCCATCCTCCGGCACGTGCAAAAGCAGAAAGGAAAGTGGCTGCACCAGGCGACGGACGAGATGTCGCAGGCAGTCCGCGAAGACTGGAAAGACTGGAGGAAGGACGGCTACGCCTAGGCGGGACTAGGCCACCTCACTGTGCGCGGCGCCCGCCGAAGGCATGCTCGCCACGGGCCGTCGCAGCGGAGCCAGAGTGATTCCGCGATCCCGGTCATAGACCAGCGTCCAGTGGGCGGCACACTCATCGCACAGCCAGTAGTGTTCCACCTGACGTGGCAACTGCCGGGCGCGGACGAAAGGAGGCACCGCCGATTCTCCCGGTTTGTTCACGCGCTCAGTTTCCACCAAGAACAACTTGCCTTCTCTCAGTCAAAGAAAGGGTTTGGAACATTGGGAATTGGCGCACCGGCTCAACATAAATTCTAGCGGCGATGCCCAAAATGGGAATTCCGGCCGTGCCCCTGCAGTTGGCCGATCCCTATTGCTACCACCTCGACACCTGCCTCTCGCCGTTGAACAATGAGGCAGCGCTGGTCTTTCCCGGAGCCTTCTCCGCCGACTCCTTCGTCACGCTTAACAGATTCTGGAAGCGGCTTCACCTGCTGACTGCGCACGAAGCCTACCGCTTCATGGGGAACGGAATCGTGGCCAACGGCAATTACATCACACCCCGCGTCACGCCTCGACTGGAGGCGATTCTTGGCGCAGAGGGACTGAAGCCGGTCATCGTCGAAACCTCCGAGTTCGAAAAAGCCGGCGGAAGCTGCTTCTGCATGAAAATGTTCCTGCCGTAGGTTGTGCTGGCCAGGTTGGCCTGATGGCGTCTGCTGACTTTTACTTTCTCTTGACGCCAACCAGAAAGCAGTCCTGATTCAATTTCGATGCCAGAGCCGCCATCAGTGAGCGATCAGCGTCTCCTGGCTGGCGACGCAGAGCCACTCGCCGTTTTGGTGGATCCAGGTGTCGGTGAAGCGGCCGTGGCGCAGGTAGGGCTTCCCGTTGTCGGTGCCCTGTTCCCGGAACGCGCCAGTCACGACGATGGTGTCACCGTAGGATTCGGCCTTCATCCCGTCATTGACGATCAGGCTGGAGATGATGTCGCGTATGCCGGCAAGATATTGTGACCTGTCTGAGAAGACGCCGTCGGTGTCGGTGTAGACGAAGGTGGGAGCCAGCAGGGCGGCAATGGCTTTGGCGTCCCGGTGGATCTCGGCTTCGTTCCACGCATTTTCGAGGGAAAGCACGCGCACTGTATTCGAGGTTTGAGCGAAGAGTTGAAACTGGCACGAGAGGAACAGCACCGCCAACAGGATGCAGAGTTTCCCGCGTTGCATGGGAGCGCTCCGGTTAAGTTTTTTGCACACCTAGCCGAAAACTAAGCGAATCGGGTAGCAATTGCAAGCAGGACGATTGCAGTTGGAACCATGGCCGCTAGGGACTACTGCAGGCCGCCCGGGCAATGCAAGTTGTGGCACGATGATGGGCAGGACGGATGCAGGGTTTTGAGTACTATCTCATAGCGACAGCTATCGGTAAACAGTGAAGAAGTAGTCAGTTCAGGAGCGCAGCCCTACACAGCGCAGCGCAGGCGGCGCCTCATCCGCGCTTCCACCTTCTGAAGCGGGGCGCTCTTTCATAATGCATCGAGTGGTCCTCTGTTTTCCGTTACATCCTGTTCCGCGAGACCAAAGTACTAAAAGATAGCGAATGGTTGCGATCCGCAGTTCCCTTGGAGCAAGCTTCTGATTTCCTAAACATTATCCGTGAGCTTCGGGGAGAATCCAAGCAAGTAGGGCCTCAAGTTCGCGAGTTGCCTGAAGCAGCGATCTCCTAGCATTTAGGTGGATAGAACGTGTCGTCCTCAGTTGAGCGCGATTGCATCACCCTACTGTGCACTACAGTTACCATGGTGGTTCTTTGGGGCAAGATTGGATTGACGTAGCCCTGCAAATCTGGTCGACTCGGGCAAAGAGGGGGTGGCTCACTCAAGCTGGGCGTTTTCGAGTGAGCCGCCGGGACGCTTAATCTGCGTTCCGAAAAGTATCGACAGGGCTCAGAAGCGAGGGACTTTATCCCGGCTTCTGACATTGGGCTGTCGCGGAGAAGCCTGATCTCAGTGTTGTCCAGGCATGGCCTGGACAACTGCTGTCGAGTTCGGGCGGGCCGGGGCATGACGTCGGGTTCGGCTTACTGTGGGGGATGGAGTGAGTCAACGATCACCATTGTGCCGGGAACTGCTTCCTGTTGAGCCAGATTCACTCGATTTCGTCCCATCCTTTTCGCCCCGTAGAGCGCTTGGTCCGCGGCGGCTATCAATTCTTCTAGGGAACTATGCCATTGCCGGGTTGCTGTCGCGACGCCCGCGCTGATCGTCAGGAACGGGGCAACCGGCGATGCAGGATGGGGCAACTGGAGACTGGCGATGGCCAACCGCATCGCCTCCGCAACCTGGGCGGCTCCGGAGCCGTCTGTTTCCGGAAGAATCACTGCGAACTCCTCGCCGCCATAGCGCGCGGCCAAGTCAATCTGGCGCTTGGCATGGCGGCGCAGCTCCGATCCCACCAACTTAAGGTATTCATCGCCTCGCTGGTGTCCCTCGGAATCATTAAGCGCCTTAAAGTGATCAATATCGAGCATCAGGAGCGAGACTGCGGAACCGATTCTCTTCAGGCGGGCGCACTCCATCCTGAGTGTTTGGTCAAACACCCGCCTGTTTGCCAGCCCGGTCAGCGAATCGACGGACGACAGCCGCAGCAGATCCTCATTGACCCGCCGCAGATCCGCTGTTTTCTCGTCCACGATCCGCTGCAGCTCGTGCTCCCGTCTTTGCGCTGCCAGCATCCGCAAGCGAAGGAGACCTGCAGCCACCGACAAAGGGATCAGCCAGCACGTGCCCACGAACCACCACGTCTTATACCACGGAGTCAGGATTTCAAATGGATATTCAGCCCCGTGACCACTCCACACTCCATCGGCGTCTCGGGCTTCTATCTGCAGCCGATAGGCTCCGGGCGCCAGTTGTGCAAACCGCAGTTCTCTTTTATCCGTCTCGGTCCAGGTTGAATTCGTGCCCTCCAACCGGTAACGAAAAATAACTGCGTCTTCCCGGGGAGCATTCGGCGCGGCGTATCTTGCGAGCAGAGAGTTTGAATGAATGCTGAAGGATGGGTTGCGCTGCCCGAAAACATTCGTCGGTCCCATGACAAGCTTGGTGAAAACGACCTCTGGCGCTGCTTCGGGCGCGCGCTCGGCACGCGGCTTGAAACGAGAGAGTCCGCCGCTGGTCCCGATCCAGACGGTGCCATCGGCCTCCTCGGCGAAGGCGTTCAGGTTGCAGTCGTCCCACGCCAAACCGTCCCGCGTATCGTAGTGGCTCCAGCTTGCCCCATCCCACGTATCCACGCCCCGCTCTGTTCCCACCCACAGCCGCCCTGAGGCATCGAATTCCAGAAAATACACCAGCCCGTCGCTGCCACGTCTTTGGACGCCTTTCTCGATGGCGAAGCCGCCAGGCTGCGGATGGATACGGTCGATCCCGCCTCCGTGGCGATAACCGATCCACAGGGTGCCGTCCGCACCGGCGCCCAGCGAAAGTACTTCCTGATTGCTTAGACCATCGGCGCGCGTCCAATTCTTCCAGCCCCCAGCTAAGTAACCGAAAAGCCCGCCAGCACCCCCAGCCCAGATCGTCCCATCGGTTCCCTCAGCAATCGCCCAAATGCGCGTGGACGGCAATTCGGCGATTCGCGAAAACTTTCGGTAGGGAGCTCGGGCCACAAATAAGCCCAATTCAGTGGCGGCCCAGAGCCTTTGTTCCCGATCGAAGCGCAGGGTGTAGGCTGCTGTGCCCGAAAGACCTTGCTTCGGACCAAACCACTGCACCCTGCCAGTCCGTGCATGAATGCAGGCGGCGCCGCGCGTTTCGGTACCGATCCATAGGTCTCCGCCGGGAGCCATCCGCAGACTGTGCACCGGAAAACCAACCAGGCCCGCAACTGCTTTCCACGAGATGCTGAACGGCCGGCGCGTCCCGCGGAACAGCCCTCCTTCAGTGGCGACCCAGAGCGACCCGTCAGTCCGGGGCAGGATTTCGTACACAATGTCGCTGGCCAGCCCGCTTGCCGAGGAGTAACTCTCCCATTCCCGGTACCCGCGCCACTGGGCGAGTCCCCGGCCCGCCAGCCCAATCCATAGAGAGTGTTGCCGGTCTTCGAAGGCTGCGTAGACTACTCCGCGAAGGCCTACGGAACGGTCAATCTTCTGCCAGCCTTTCTCGTCCCGGATCAGCAACCCATCGGGTAACAGAATTAGAATCCGCCCTTCGGCATCGGCTGCGATACCCATTGAGATGCCGGAAATGGGCGCATCCGGCCTTCGAAATCTGGCCTGGCCGGCCGGCAACACGAACACACCCGCATTTCTCGCTCGCACCCAAAGATCGCCGTCGCGGTCTTTTTGGATGGTTAGCAGCGCACGATCCGGCAGTCCGCTGTCTCGCCCGAAGACTGTCGTGCCACCCCGCTCCATGCGGCACAGTTGCTCTCCGCATCCGTACCAGAGGACGTCGCCATCCACTAAAATGCCGTAGGCGCCCGCCCCGGATGTTCCTGGTGCTTGGGGTAATCTTCGCACCGCGAACCCATCCCGCCCCGGTTCGGAATAGAGCTCTACAAGACCGGAATCCGTGCCAATAAATGTGTGCCCTTTTCCATCCGACTGGATGCCTTGCGCCCAACTGACCGTCTTGAAAGCGCCTGGAAGCTTTTCGAAACGGGTGCCCGACAGTTGGTAGAGTCCGAAGTTCCCTCCAACCAAAAGAGATCCATCGGGAGCCTCGCCAAACGCGGCGCCCGAAGTGGACGGAATCCCCTGCTCCGGCCCAAAAGCCTCGAAGCGTTCTCCGTCGTACCGGAAGAGACCGTTTTCCGTGCTCACCCAAATGAAACCCACGCGGTCCTGATAGACTTGCCGGACCGCGAGGTTGTTGAGGCCATCCGTGACCCCGAAGTTGCGAAAATTGTATTCCTGACCGTGCAAGACCCCGGCCAGCACGAGGACGGCAGATACAGCCATCCTCCTGAAGCGACTGTTGTTCATAAGAAGAATTGTCGGCATCCTCGACCCACTACATCTTACTATCGGCCCAATCGCGTTTGACGGAAGGTTACGGAGGGTGGTCTCGATCGACACACTCCAGCCCGACCTGCCCCTTGTGCTTGCCGGCTTTCTCTCCTATCCAGACTGCACGATAACGCGCTCGCTCCCGCCCACACTCAAGAAGGAGTATCGTGTCCAGGGCCAAGGGGGGAGTCCCTGCAGCCGCGCCACTCCCGCGCTGATCTCCACTGTAAAGGTGTTCTGCAAAAAAGCATTGCCGAACTTGTCTTGGCCTAGCACCGTGACCGGTTTGCAACCGGCGAGGCGCTGCTCTTTGCGAAGGCCTTTCGCCCAACCAGGTTTGGCGCCAGCGGACATCATTCCACTCCCCTTATCCTGCGATTAGTGGCTTCTTAACCTGGCACTTCGCCTTCAGCCAATCGTGCAGAATTACGAGATCGACCGGAGGAATCCTCAAGAATTCACATCCTGCGCGGCCGTACTCCCGCGTCCATAACACGCGAACCTGGACGAGAATCTCTCTTGCGCCGGGCAGTCGCAGGCGAAATGACAGAACATCTCCGGTGACAAGTTTCTCCTTGCTGCTGAGCCCGACGCCGCCGTCCCCGATGTCAGTGACAGTCACAGACATGGCCCGACCGTCCTCGAGGGTCGCGATCACAGGCGACATGAGGGCTTGCCTGGCATATCGACGGTAGTCCAACATCATTCTGGAGTAGGCGTCCTTGAAGGACTTCGCGCCGGATTCGGCGGTTACCGGCTTCTTGAGGACAACGTGAGCGCCGGGCAGCGGGGGGTCTGACGATGAGATCGCAACGACCGTGGGCTTCCTCCACTTGCCGCCTTTCCAGAGTCTGCCCATGAGTTCGGGGCACTCCGCGTCCTCCCAGTCGATCACGATGAGGTCAGTGCTTCCCTTCCCCAACAATTCGAATGCCGTGGAAGCGCTTAAACAGATGCTGGTCGAGATGGATAGTTCTCGAAGGATTCGGCCAAGGGTCCTAAACAGGCCCCCATCTCGCGAAACAAACAAGCATTCAAATGCCATATCGGAGGTCATAGACAACCCTGTGCGAAAATATCGCCACTCGCATAACACTTACTGGTTCAACGGAAGCAGCGCCTGACAGGCTGATTCGCTGCCGATCCGGCCCCTGTGGGTTGCACGCGAACTACCGCGTCTTCAAACGAGCAGAAGCTACGGGTACCGGTCTGATTCGGGGTGACCGGAACCGCGGTGGCGTAATAGGTGGTCTGGGCGTAGCCACCGTTCCTGGCGCCTCGCTGAAGTTGTAGCCGCTCTTCTTACCGCCAGACAGCACGCTGTCGATCAGACAAGCCGTGGACGTGATTTCGGCGGTGTTGATCGTACGGATTGAAGCGACAGCAGACCACTCGTTGGCCGCCTCCCGGGCCCACAGCAAATTTGGGATGGCGATAGCTGCGATAATCAGGATGATCGCCACCACGATCAATAGTTCAATCAGAGAGAAACCTCTCTGTCTGCCCATCTCGATTCTCCCTCGGTCGGGAAGACGTTCACTGCCGCTAGCCTGCGCGGAACACTCGCGTTTCCCACCAAGCCGGCACCCCCTGGGACTCAAGACTCAAGATCCTGCCTGCCGCTATCTCATGGGCCAGCCAGGAACCTCTCACGGTTGGATCGGTGCATGGTTTGAGCCGGACTCAAGTCCCGTGCAGTTCTGTGTCCAATAGTCAGACTCTGGAAGTTGCTTATTTTTCAGGTGATTCTCGATCGGGGGTAACCCTCATGCCGTCTGGAATTGAGACACCTTTCGCGCAGGCGGATGATCGCCGGGCGGGCTCCGGCCGCCGAGTTCTCGCCGCGTTCGTCGGGGTACGCGATCGAGGTCGATTGGGCATGGGCCTGTCCTTGGGTCAATGGCCTCTCCCGAGAAAAGAGACGGACGTACGCAACTAGTATGCCGGCGGCAGTCAGCTCCAACATCGGGATTGCCTCTCCTTATTCTGATCGAAGAGCGAAACGGTCATGCGCACCGCAGCTTGCCTGTTCATGCGGTCATCGCGCCACGGCTCCAGTCCGGACGGAGACAGCAAGGGGTACGACTTTCGCCGGCTTCCCTCTGTTCGGCGATAAGGCACTTGTCTCGGATTCAGACCCCGCTAATCGAGCACCGGGCAAGAGGTTAGGTTCCCAGGCGAAGGTCAACTCCTAACTCTCGATTCCTCATAGAGTTGGCGTCATGGGTGGGCATCCGCCGAGGAACGATCCGAAGGTGCATTGTGGCACGGCTCGTGCCTCAATAACGTGGGTGGACGGGAAGTGATTCAGAATTCTGACATCGCTCGCAACTCCACAGCCAAAAGCAAGATCGATCAGCCTGCTACTGCCCAAGAGACGGCCGCGCCGGCGCGACGGTTCTCAGACTACAGAGGCGTAAGGAGCCTGTCGCTAGTCTTGTACGGAGGAAGAGAAATGAGAATCTTGGTCGCCGAAGATTCAAAGTTTTGTCGTCACCTGATTAGCCGCTGTTTGAAGGATTGGGGCTTCAATTTCGTGGTAGCGAACGATGGTCTCTCAGCTTGGGAGGTACTCGAAGGCGCGTGGGTCCCCACGTTAGCACTCTTGGATTGGGTCCTGCCAGGAATTAGTGGGGTTGAACTGTGCCAACGGATCAGGGCTCGTGTGCAGAACGAATATGTCTACACCATCGTTCTGACCGCGAAGAGCGACCGCAGCGATCTTCTGGCCGCCATGGAAGCAGGGGCCGATGACTTCCTGTCCAAACCCTTTGACCCGGCGGAGCTCAAGGCGCGAATTCTGGCCGGCAGGAGGATCATTCTACTGCAAAGGGAATTGATCAACGCCCGTGAGTCTCTGCAGTTTGCCGCGACCCACGACTTCATGACGGGCTTGTTGAACCGGGTAGAGATCATTTCATTCCTGCGCCGCGAAATCGCCCGTGGCCGCCGCGAACGGCGTCCCGTGGCCCTCGTGCTGGTTGATCTGGATCACTTCAAGCGAGTCAACGACACATTCGGGCACTCCGCCGGGGACGCAGTGCTGCAGGAAATAGCCCGCCGCTTCCGATCTGGTTTGCGCGTCTACGATGGTGTCGGAAGGTATGGGGGGGAGGAGTTTCTCCTGATTCTCCCAGGGTGCGATCTCGATGCCGCCATGCATCGCGCCAACGCCATTCGGCGACTGATCGAGCAGGATGCGATCGTGGCTCCTCAGGCCAGCCTGACGGCAACTGTGAGTATGGGCGTCGCGATCGCGAATTACTCTCGTGATCTAAGCGTGGAAGCTCTTCTGGAAAAGGCCGACGAGGCCTTGTATCAGGCGAAAAGCAACGGTCGAAACCGGGTTGAGTGCTGTGAGATGCTAGCCGTTTTTGATCCCTCCCCCTAGGTGCTTAGATCCGGCTTTGCCGTCCCTTCCCTCCCCTCGACTGGCAAAAGCGAAGCGCCAGCACAAGACTCCGGCTCCTTACCAGGGTGGCTTGATTGCACTATGTGATCTCCGCGCCTCCAGCGATGATCCGGTCGAGACCGTCTCGCACCACAGAGAGTTCGCTCCTTGCTACAGGGGAAGTGAGTGGCGCAAACGTGCCGCCTTGATCTGAGGCAGTTCCAATGAATCCCGATCTCCGAGATTGGGTCGCGTCGCGGTCGCTTACGCCAGCCCCGCCTTACACGACTGCTCCAGCAGGTGCGATTGGATCGCTCCTTATAAGTGCTCGATGGCCTCGACCAGAACTCTCCCGTCTTCTTCCAAGTTCAGCGTTGACTTCTCAAAGTAAGCCGCTGCTCCTGCCATCTTCAGCTTCGTCTCATTTCTCTGAGATAGACTCGAGAGCACAATGACAGGAATAGGTGCAGTCAGCGGGTTCTGCTTTAGCTGTCGAAGCACTTCAGTACCCTCCATGGCGGGTAACATCATATCCAACAAAATGACGTCAGGGCGCGTTTCCTGCGCCCGACGCAGACCTTCCTGGCCATTTCCCACCGCGATCACGGGGTGCCCCGCCTTGACCAGTATCTTTTCGAGTGCGGAGCGCAAGAAGCGACTGTCTTCAATCACAAGTATCGTCATCTTCGCCCCCTGCCCTTTGGGAACCGGCTGGATTGTCTTCGAAAAATGCACTCTCAAGGAAGCGCCGCAGCCCCTGCTGGGCGTCTGAGGACATTCCGGTAAACTCAATGCCATTCCCAGACTGCAGGTGACAGGTAGCAACTCTGCCGTCGACCAGCAACTTTTCGTAGACAAGCCAGAGGACGATGTCCAACGGCACTCCCACCTCCAGGGTGAGTGCCATTTCGACATAGCAGCCACACAAGCTGATGTCCGCCGTCTCCACCCGGATCGGCGTTTGGCTTCCTCGCACACGCGACTCTGTCTGAACAGCGATGGGCAGACGCCGAAACCGCCTTCGTTCGTAGAGCATATTGATCACGCCGTCCTGAAAGACGTGGGCCACGGTCATTGCATCTCCTTTTTCGCTGCCCCTAGCCACCAGCGGACCGCGCCCTGATTCCGACTGCCGTCGCCGCGCTCGATCTCGTTCTCCTCACCTGGTACCGACCCCCCCGGCCGCAACGTCTGATTCAAGGTCGCTTCCGATATTTCGACAGTCCGGCCCGCTTGACGGCTGACCGCTCGTTCCGTCAGGTGCTGGATAGACTTGCTTTCCGGCAGATGTCCGACGATCAGCACAGGGACGTTCAGTGCATTACCATCCAATTGCAAGCATCGCAACAAGTTCAGAACAGGTAGATCGGCCGCCGTGAGGTCGAGGATGATAAATTTCGGCGAGACTTTGGAGGCCATTAACAAAGCCTCAACGCGATCGTGTACCGTCAGCAGATTGAAACCAAGGCTCTGTAGTGGACCGTAGTAGAGGGGATCAGGTTGTCCAGCGTGCTGCGATCTAGCTCGAACGACCAGCACCTTCAAGGACCCCGCTACCATGAGAGTCTCCGCGTTTTCGTATTCATCAGCCACATGGTCATGGCGCTCGATTCAGCACTCTGTTATCAAGCAGGTCCCTGGCAGCCACCCGGCAGGGGAATTGGTAGCAACGGCACTTGCCGATGTTGCAAGATGCATGCCGAATGCCAGCTAAGAGCTCCATCGGCAAGATCAAGCAGCAGCGGTGGTTAATCGCCCTTTTCGTAAGCTGCCGCGACTGGTTCTTTTCGCGCCATGTCCGTATTCCGAGAATACTGTCTCTAAACCGGATGAGGGCTGGTTCTGTTTCCGCCGCAAAGGGCACGCCCGCCCTCAAGGAGCGGATCGCGGTCTAGCAGGTTGCGGAAAAACTCGATTTGAAGCGGACGCAGTACCACGAAACTCTCTTGTTTCCACAGCCCAACCTGATAAGAAGAAGGCATGCGCGGAA
>OMOD01000186.1 GCA_900290255.1 Candidatus Sulfotelmatobacter kueseliae | reverse complement strand
TGCTGGATCACCATTCTCGGAGGCGCGCTGATCATGATGGGGCAACACGATCGTTCCGAAGCCTTGTTTTACTACTTCCGCCTGGAAGATCAGGTTCCAGAGACTCACCTGCTGCGGCTCATCGATAAGCACATCAGCTTTGCCTTTGTGCGCGAGAGGCTGAAAGAGAGTTACAGCGATATGGGCCGCCCGTCGATTGATCCCGAGCTTCTGCTGCGCATCCTGTTGATCGGCTATTTGTACGGCGTCACCAGCGAGCGCAAGCTGGTCGAGGAACTGCGCATGCATCTGGCGTGGAGGTGGTTTACTGGCCTGGGCTTCGATCAGGAGATCCCGCATCACTCCACGTTTTCCAAGAATCGGCACGGACGGTTTCAGCAGTCGAAGCTGTTCGAGCAGTTGTTTGAACAGATCGTGCGGCAGTGTGTGGAAGTGGGACTGGTAAAGGGCGGGGACCTGTCGGTGGATGGCAGCTTCGTGGAGGCCAACGCGGCGAAACAGAGTCGTATTCCGCGGGAGCAGTTAGCGGAGGCGGCGCAGGTGAACCACACCGTGCGCCAGTATGTGGAGGAACTGGAACAGCAGAACCCGGTGGAAGAACCGGTGCATCAACAAGACCAGGTGTCGACCACCGATCCGGATTCGACCTACGCCACCAAGGGCGGCACGCCGGCCCGGCTGGGCTACTACGACAACTATCTGGTGGACAACCACAGTTGCGTGATTGTAGGAGTGCAAGCGACGGCAGCGCGGATGAGTCAGGAGACGGTGGCCGCGCAAGACATGCTCACCCGTTTCACGCAATGGCAAGGACGAGAACCAGAATCGGTGGCGGCCGACACGACCTACGGGAACGGGGAGTTCCTGCAATGGTTGGCGGATCGGGGCATCACTCCCTACATGCGGACCCGCGACAGCATCCACCGCAAGAACAGCCCGTTTTACGGTCCTGAGCGCTTCACGTATCAACCCGAGAGCAACAGTTACCGCTGTCCTGCGGGGCAGCAACTGAACTACGGTGGCCGCAACCAGCGGAACCGCACCTATGCCTACATCGGGACTCGCAAACGTTGCGGCGGGTGTGCGCTAAAAGCGCAATGCACCAGCGGAGCGTTTCGCTTTCTTGCCATCCACATGGATGAACCGGCCCGGCAACGCGCCCGGGAGTTGGCGAACACGCCGGAGTTCGCTCAGGCACAGCGGCAAAGAAAAAAGGTGGAAGCCTTGTTCGCGGAACTCAAGAATCAGATCGGGCTGCGCCGCTTGCGCCTGCGCAGATTGAAGTTCGTGCGGGAGCAGTTCTTTCTGGCAGCGGTAGCCCAGAACATCAAGCGACTGGTACGGTTCCTCAGCCAAGGCCCCCGGTCAATCCTGCCCGCGACCACATAGTTGAACTGCCCGCCAGAAGAAGCTGCGCAACAAGAGCACTCGAAAGCACGAAAAAGAATACTTTCTACACCCACTTTTTCAACACCCACGCCTGATTGTAACAATCGAGGTTGCCTCAGCGGCTCTTTTCAACTTCCGCAAGGAGCTTCTTGGTCCTATCGTCTGGGGCGAAATTGTCGCCATTGCGGGTAAATACTGCCGTATCTTCGACTTTTGTGGAGTTGGAAATTTTGGAAGTCGTACCCTCGCTCTCGTCAAAACAGTCGATCGGAGGGTCCACATCGAAGGAATTCAGAAAAACAGAAATTTCAATAGAATTGAAAGAAACCTTTTTTACGTCCGCGTCCAGAGATGAACAGTGTTTTTGTTTTTCGAGGGCCCTGATGGGATTTGTCCAAGTCTGAACAAGCGCTGATTCTGTTTTCACTTTTCCATTGGGTTCAAGAGCTATCACACCAAAACCGCCCAGTCCGTAATCCTCAGCGTTGCAGAGGAGCAAATCCCGCGTATCGCTCTGACCCGGTATCTTCCAGCAGATCCCAATCGGGCCATCCCTATGAAAAAAAGATAGTCTCCGCCACGAGCCTTGTTCCTGGCGGAGAAGAATGGCGCTGGCAAAGCCATCCGCATGAGCAAAGCAAGAACCGGAACTCAAGAGCGCCTCCGTCTTGCCGACGGAGGTAAAACTCCCGAACAAAATGCTGTTAATTCCTAAACCCCCATTTAAGGGCAATTCAGCGCTCTCTGCCATAAATGCAGGGCAAACTTTGCAACCCGTTTCAGTAAAATCCGTCGGTTTGTCGCAAAGAGCCGATCTCATGGCAGTGAATTCTTCAGGGAGCGCAGAATCGGATTGTTGTTGCCCGCCGCACGGCGGGACGAACAAGCTGAGCAAGAGAACCCCGATTAAAGGAACGTACTGACCCCGCGTTTGCATTCTTCGATTGTAAGGCTGGCTGCCGTTGTCAAGGGATAACTGTCGCAAAATCGCGATATCACTCATTGACCCGGTCCATATGAATTAGCGCGCATGTTCTGTCACACTTAGAGGCTCATGCCTGCACCCGCCGACGCGAGAGCCGGACGCGTAGCCTTCACCCATCCCGGGTTCGTGCTGTTCCAGGTCGCCCGCTTTCTGATCGTGGCTGCGGTCGAGATGCAGGCTGTAGCCGTCGGATGGCAAGTCTACGAAATCACCAAACGGCCGCTCGATCTCGGACTGGTCGGGCTGGCGCAGTTCCTGCCAGGAATCGTGCTCTTCCCTATCTCCGGCCATGCCTCGGACCGCCTCCCAAGGCGCGTTGTGCTCTCGGCCTGCTATGCCGGATACGCCGTCTGCTTCGCCCTTTTGTTGGCGCTTTCGCAGCGCCGCCTGCACTCGGTGACCGCCATTTACGTGGTGCTGGTTCTGCTGGGCGGGGTGCGGTCGTTTAGCAGCACGGCCAGCCGCTCCATCCTGCCGCAGTTGGTCCCGGAAAAGCACTTTCCCAACGCGGTCGCCTGGAACGCCACTACTTTTCAGGCAGCGACCATTCTCGGACCTTCGTTTGGCGGAATTCTTTACGCCATCGCTCGCGGGCCTTCTGCGGTTTACGCCGTCGCGCTGCTGACCGCCATTGGCGCGACGATTTCCTCATTCCGTATCCAGCCGGAGGTGCCGGCCCGTCCGCGCGAGCCTTCGTCGTCTAGAAGCATGACCTTCAAGACGGTTTTTGCCGGGTTGCATTTCATCTGGACGCGGAAGCTCATCCTGGGCGCCATTTCGCTCGATCTGTTTGCCGTGCTCCTGGGCGGCGCGGTTGCCCTGCTCCCGGTCTACGCCCGCGAAATTCTGCACACCGGACCTTGGGGGCTGGGCCTGTTGCGCACCGCTCCCGGCGTCGGCGCCGCGCTCATGGCCATTCTGCTGGCGCATCGTCCTCTGCGCGGGCGCTCCGGCATTACATTGTTATGGGCCGTCGGCGGTTTCGGGGTTTTCACCATTGTCTTCGGCTTTTCGCGCAGCCTCACGCTTTCGCTGATCGCGCTATTGCTGGCCGGCGCCAGCGACATGATCAGCGTCATCATTCGCGCCACGCTCACCCAACTCGCTACCCCTGATGAAATGCGCGGCCGTGTCACCGCCGTCGACATGATTTTCATTGGAACTTCCAACGAGTTTGGCCAGTTCGAGTCCGGCGTAACCGCGCAGTGGTTTGGGACGGTGCCCGCCGTCATTCTCGGCGGCGTTGGAACCCTCGTCGTCATCGCCCTGTGGGCGTGGCTCTTCCCGGAACTTCGGCACGCGGGCGAATTGCACAGCATAACCAGCGCGACTTTAGAGGAGGCCCCGGAGGCTCCCCGGACCGACTAAGCTTCCACGCAGGGACGCTCGATGATGATGATACGTGGAAGAGCGGCCCTTTAAGGCCGCGTTGGACGCTTCAGAAATGCGCGCCCTTTTGGGCTGGTGGTCGCCGTTCAATCGCGGAGAGACCGCACCGGGGCTAAAGCCCAATCAAATTCCCACTGAACGCGGCGCTAAAGCGCCGCTCTTCCACCCCCACAGGCGTCCGTGATGGCTCTGCCTCGCCAGAACCCACCCCATGCCGTAGAATGTCGGGGTTCCTTGCTGCCGCCTGGGATTGATCTCCTACACGCTGGTGAAAGCGGGCCGCGGGGAAGTTCCGCGACGTCAGTTTGCTGATCTGGATCCTTACTGCGCTGTTTGTCCTTCGCTACATCTATCTCGCTGCCGGATAGGCCCAGTCACTTCCCGCGCAGCACCGTCTTGGCCGCGCCCATGTTGTCGTACTTGTCGTAGACTCTTACCACGACTACGTGCTCCGGCCCCGCGTCTTTCCCTGTGTCCAGAGCGAGTTTGAAATCGTAATCTTCCATCTTCGCGTCCGACAGCTGCCCCACCGGTTCGACGTACTTCCACTCGCCCGCATCCACCGAATACTCCGCGCGCTTGATGGTTGAAAAACCGTCTTCGGCGCGGAAATGCACGTGAATCTGCGTCCCCTCAACCGACGCCGTCAGATTTTCTATTCGCGGCGGCGTGGTATCCACTTCAAAGCGGCGGCTCACCCTCTCCACCGTGAGCGCCTCGCCCGGCGAGTGCGAGGGCGCGTCCGAAGCCACGACCTTGATCGTGTAACCCCCGTCGGGCAGCAGGCTGGCGTCAAACGAATAGGCCTTGTCGGTTAAGTTGTCCTTCAGCAGCAGCCAACGGGTTTCACCGTCGCCGCGGTAGTAGACCGAGTAGACCAGCTCGTCGTCGTTGTCATCGTGCGCAGTCCACTTCACCCCAACGGCATCGCGATCGTGTACGCTGGGCATCGGCGATTCAAAATGCGTTCCGGAGGAACCGCCTATGTCGGGGCTCATCTGCATTTGCATTCCCGGCGTCTTCGGCAAAGGCTGATAGCGCGTGCCCACCTGCACCGTAACTTCGTCGATCTCCGGGGCTACGTTCTTCGGCAGATAATTCAGCGTGACGCTCTCGACTGCCGGCTTCGTGTTCCCGGCGTGCAGCACGGCTTTCCATTGCGCGTAGCGGGCCGAAGGGACTCCCGTCCCGGCGTCCTTCGCCAGATCCACTTTCTTCCACGCACTCCAGTTTCGGTCGGGATTGTCCACATTCCCGCTGCGCGCCAGCAACTCAACGTTCCCCGCGCCGCGAAATTCCACCCGCCCCCAGCGTGAAAAAATCTTGGCATCGAACACGTCGCTCTCGTAGCTTCCTTCCGTCTCCGGAGCGGGGCCCAGCACGAAAACCTTCCCCAGATTGCTGCTGGCCGCATAAAGGCCGCCGCCCGGCGCCTTGGCAAACCCCGTGACCTGCGAGGCCGGCGCTTTCAGCAGATCGGAAAATTCGTCCGGCGCGGTGATCGCAAAAACGTGACCGCGGTTGCCCGTGCCCGCCAGAAGCCGCTTCCCGGAATCGAAGGCCAGGGCATACACGATGTCCTCATGCGAACTCCAGATTCGCGCCGGCGAACCGTCCGGGGCGATGCGGTAAACATCCGACCCGCCCGTCGCCGCGGCGCCAGGGAAGGGAAACGGCCCCATCTGCACCGGGCTAGGCACCGGCGTGACGCTGATGCCCGGAGTCTGTGGACCGGTCGTCGCCGGAGCATTGGGCAGCGGGGTGATCATGGGCGAAACTGCGCCAACCCCAGGCATTGCTCCGGTTGCTTTCTTCTCGCCCACGCCGGCAGCGTAGATGTTGCCTTCACTATCAAGCGCCAGCGCCGTGATTTCTTTCTTCGGCGCGCTGTACAGCACGAATCCTTCGCCCGCCGGAGAAATCCGGTACACCAGGCCGCTGCCATCGGTTCCGGCAATCAAGTTCCCCTGCCCATCGAGCGCCAGCACGCGAATATGCGTCTCATCGCTCTTGAAGAATAGCGAGTGCTCACCTTTGGCCGTGACTTTGTAGATTTCTCCATGGTCCCCGGTCGCGACGTACAGATTGCCGGGCTGGTCCAGCGCCAGATCCCAGATATACTTCGTTCCCGGCGCAAAATAAACGGAGGAACTCCAGGCCGGATCGAGCGTCGGCTTCGCCGCGTCGGTTGATGTGTCGTTCCCTGCGCCCTTGGATGAATTCTTCCCGGCAGCTTTCTCGGCCTTCTTGCTGTCGGTCTTGGCCGCTTCCGCTTTCTCCGCCGGCTTGTGCTCGATCCTGTAGACCTTGCCGTCCGGAGTCGTGGCCGCGTAGATCACCCCGCCGGGTGCGACTTCGAGCGTCTGCACCTGCAGTTCCTGTGGCTCAAAAATGATGCTCGCCTTGCCGTCGGGCGTAATCCGGTACACGCGCGCCGGCGATCCAGTTGCCGCGTAGACATTCCCTTCATCGTCCGCGGCCACGGCCCATATGTACGTCGAGGGCGTCGCATAGAGCAGTTTGAACGCCGGAGCCAGTTCCAGTCCGCCCGCGCCGCGAATAGCCACGCCCGTGGCGGTTCCCTTGACGAGTTCCTCGAACTTGGACTGCTCCCACGTCTTGGTCCCGTCGGCAAACGCGGTTGCGGAGAACCCGCAAAGCACGCACACCAAAGAAATGCACACCGCTGAAATAGAGAGAGGAAGCTTACGCAGATTCTGCCATGTCATAGGTCAATTCAGATCGTGGATCGCGACTTCAGGGTAACACGCAGACCGCCTCGGTCGTGTAATGTCAGACGCCCGACGCCGAGAGTCCGAGGTCTGAAGGCCGAGGTCCGAAGTCTGAGGTCCGAAGTCTGAGGTCCGAAGTCTGAGGTCTGAGGTCCGAAGTCCGAGGCCCGCCCTTCGTGCTATCGTAGTTTTTCATGCCATCCGCGCGGCAAAAGCTGTTGAGTACCCTCGCCCACAAATCGTTTCGCCTGGGCGAGTTCAAGCTTTCCTCCGGCGGGACCAGCGACTACTACATTGACTGCCGCACTACCACGCTCGACGCCAAAGGCTCGCGGCTCACCGGAGAAGTTTTCCTCGAAGAAGTCCGCCAGCGGGGATGGAAGCCGCAGGCCATCGGCGGCTTGACCATGGGTGCTGATCCCATCGTGGTCGCGGTCTCCGTCGTCAGCGGCGAGTTGCACGGCTTCCTCGTGCGCAAGGCCGAGAAGCAGCACGGCACCGGACAGCGCATCGAGGGCTTCCGCGAGAAAGGCGCGCGGGTTGTGATTGTGGACGATGTCTGCACCACCGGCGCTTCCACCATTCAGGCGATCGAAGCCGCCCGCGAATTCGGATTCGATGTCGTCGGTGTGATGTGCCTGGTCGAGCGCGAAGAGGCCAAAGGCCGCTCGAACGTGGAGAAAGCCGCGGCCCCGGCGCCGTTCGTCTCGATCTTCACGGCGAACGAAGTCCGCGAAGAGCATCTTCGTGCAGAGCTAACGACTAAGGACTAGCGACTAACGACTAACAATGATCCAGACCCTAGAATGGACCGACCACGGCGTACGCTTCCTCGATCAGACGAAGCTGCCTACCGAAGAAACCTACGTCACCTGCAAGACGCATGAGCAGGTCGCCGATGTCATCCGCAACATGGTGGTGCGCGGAGCGCCCGCGATCGGCGTCGCTGCGGCCATGGGCATCGCCCTCGGCGTGAACAATTCGAAGGCCGAATCCATCGGCGACCTCAAGCGCGACTTCGACCAGATCTCCGACGTCATCGGCAAGACCCGTCCCACCGCGGTCAATCTTTTCTGGGCGATCCGCCGCATGCAGGAAAAGTTCGAGCGCGTCCGCATCCGTCCCATTGCGCATATCAAGCAGGCTCTCATCGAGGAAGCCCAGCGCATGCACGCCGAAGACATCGCTGCCAATCAGGCCATGGGACGCCACGGCGCCGCCCTCATGCCCGCCGAAGGCGGAGTGCTTACCCACTGCAACGCCGGCGCGCTCGCCACTGCCGGATATGGCACCGCGCTGGGCGTCATCCGCGCCGCCGTCGAGCAAGGCAAGAAGATTCACGTCTATGCCGACGAGACTCGCCCCTTCCTGCAAGGCTCGCGCCTGACCGCATGGGAATTGATGAAAGATGGCATCCCGACCACCGTCATCTCCGACAACATGGCCGGCGCCATGATGCGGCAGGGTAAGATCGCAGCCATCGTGGTCGGGGCCGACCGCATCGCGGCCAACGGCGACGTGGCCAACAAGATCGGTACCTACACCGTGGCCGTGCTGGCCAAAGAACATAACATCCCGTTTTACGTGGCTGCCCCGATTTCCACCGTTGATCTCGCCTGCCCCGATGGCAGCCAGATTCCTATCGAGCAGCGCGACCCCAGGGAAGTCACTCACATTGCCGGCAAGCAGATGGTTCCCGAAGGCGTAGCCGTGGAAAATCCTGCTTTCGACGTGACCCCGGCCAGCTACGTCGCCGCGATCATTACCGAAAGAGGCATCGCGCGAGCACCGTACGAGGAGTCTCTGCGCACCCTCGCCGCTCCCGCTCCCGAGGGGGACGCGCACCCGTAGACCGACGCTGTCATCCTGAGCGGAGCGAAGGATCTATGCAACTCTGGCCAAGAGCGCCGCTAAGGACAACAGCGCCTTTCCGACGCACTCTTCCCGCCAACGTAAAGAGATGTAAAGCGCCAAGACTTTTCTCTTTTCGCGCTACTTATTCCCGTGGTTCGGGTTGAAACTAGCGGCAACTCAATCGTGCTAACCTGAGTGCAGAAGACCCAATTCTGCGCCAAGACCTTTTGTCAGGGGGAAGTTATGTCGTTCCGTCGTGTGCTTTTACCCATCGTTGCTGTTTCCTGTCTTGCCCTTCTGGTTGGCTGCAGCAGCAGCACTCACAGCGCGGTGCCGCCTCCATCAGGAGGCTTCAGCAACAATAATTTGAGTGGGACCTACGTTTTCTCCACCGTGGGCTCTGACATCAACGGCGTCTTCATCGCTCTTACTGGGACCTTCGTGGCCGACGGCAGCGGCGGGATCAAGAGTGGCACGATAGACATGAATGACCCGAATGTAGGCGTTCTGATGGGCCAGGCAGTCACCGGCGGCAGCTACAGCGTAGGCGTTGACGGACGACCCAAGAGCACTTCCGGCCTCATCACCTTGCAAACCGCAGCAGCAGTTTTCACGTTTGATTTTGTGCTGAGCTCGAGCGAACACGGCCTGATTACCTATTACGACAGCAACGCCACCACCGGGGGCACGGGCAGCGGCACGCTCGACTTGCAATCCACGGTCACGCAGAGCAGCATCAACGGGCAATCCTACGCCTTCAACTTCAGTGGCATCGGCAGCTTCAACACCAGCACCGGAGCTCAGACTTCTTTCGCCAGCGCCGGGGCCTTCAAGCTAGATGCGAACGGTGCAATCGGTATTACAACCACCGGCGTAGAAGACATCAACACGAACGGGCTCGCCGTATGCGGACCGAGCGGTTGCACGATCACGTCGGGCTCGATCAACCTGAGCACAACTCCCGGCACAGCCACATTCACTTCCAGCGCCGGTAGCTTTAACTTCGACGTGTACCCGGTAACCCCGACCCACTTGAAGTTCATCGAGACAGATGCGACGCCACCCATCGCCGCGGGGGACGTCTTCGCGCAATCTACATCTGTTCCGGCCGCCAATAACGTCTTCAGCCTTGCCGGATACGACTCGGTAGTTGGGGGCCCGTTCACCGCTGTGGGCCTGCTCGTCACGGATGGTGCAGGCAACGTCACTAATGCTTCTACCGAGGACATCAACGACTCAGGTACCGCCGACACGACACCGTTTACCTATAGCGGCAGCTACAGCACCCTCAGCGGAGGACGCGCGGTAGTCACGTTGACCGGCTTCGTCAACGGAAACGGCGGGCTCGGATGCAGTTCTTGCCAGTTCGCAATCTATCCCTTCAGCAGCGGCGGCAGCAGCGGCTTCCAGATGTTGGAGATAGACAACGCCGGGGTCACCGACGGCCTTGCTTACACCCAGGGCAGCAGCCCAACCTTCGCGTCGTCGCAAGGCTATGGGATGAATCTGACCGGCCTTAACAACAGCGTCAGCACGTCAGGGCTGGTGGAGGAAGACGATATCGCTGAGTTCACCAACACGAGCGGAAGCTTTGCCGGGCTTATTGACTTCAACGATGAGGGAGTTTTGACTTTCGGCAAGAGCTTCACCTCGACATATACCGCCGACACCAGCGGTATTGCAGGCCGCGGCACAGTCGCGGCCGGGACGAGCACAAACGCATACGATCTCGTCACGTATGTTGTAGATAGCTCAAGTGCAGTCTGCATCGTGACCGACAGCAACATGGTCGCCCTGGGCTCGATCGAGACGCAGACCGCTAGCGCCAAGTCGAACGCGGCGGCGCAGCACCTGGCTGTGTTACGGATTGTGGCAAGCCCAAAGGCAGGGGCAAAGAAGGCGTGGAAGCGCCGCTGAGCCATCTAAGAAAAGACGCACGGGCGCGGCTCCGAAAGCCGCGCCCTTTTTTCTTCGCTGCATTCTCCAACCGGCCCTAGTTCTCAGCTACCTCAATTTTCGCCGCCGCTACGCTGGACTTCTTCGTCCGCGTTGCCATCCACGCGACCACCCGATACCCCAGCAGTACTCCCAGCACGGAAGCGTACTCCAATGGCTTCTTTAAATCCGCCTTCACCAGCCAGATGTAATGAATCACGCCGGCCGTGGCGCTCAAATAAATCAGCCGGTGCAGAGTCTGCCAGCGCTTGCCGCCCAGCTTGCGGATCGCCCACCGCGTCGAGGTCAGGGCCAGCGGAATCATCAGGGCAAATCCGGTCATGCCCGCCATGATGAACCTGCGTTTGGCAATGTCGGCCAGCATTTCATGCACGTCGAAAAATTTGTCCAGCCAGATGTAGGTCATCAGGTGCAGCGTGCCGTAGAAAAACGCATACAGTCCCAGCATCCGCCGGTATCCGATGAGCCAGTATTGCCGCGTCAGCTTTCGCAGCGGTGAAATCGACAACGTGATCAGCAGGAATCTCAGCGTCCAGTCGCCGGTCGCGTGGGTGATGAATTCAATCGGATTGCCCCCCAGACCGGAGTGGAATCCTAGCCAGACCAGCCTTCCCAACGGGATCAGGCAGGCGAGAAAGATGACGGGTTTGAGATAGCGAGGCATAAAGAAACGGGCGTCAGCCCTCGGACCCCAGCCGTCAGGCCGACCCTCGCGGGGGCTCACATGCCGACGTCTGAGGTCTGAGGTCCGACGTCCGGGCTAGAAGTTCTTCTTCAAATCCATCCCGCTATATAGACTCGCCACCTGATCATATCCGTTGAACATCAGCGTGGGACGCTTGAAGAACTCACCCAGCCTGCGTTCCTTGGCTTGGCTCCAGCGGGGATGGTCCACATTCGGGTTTACGTTGGAATAGAAACCGTACTCCTGCGGGGCAGAAATGTTCCAGGTATTCAGCGGCTGCTTCTCGGTGAAGCGGATGCGCACGATCGCCTTCGCGCTCTTGAATCCATACTTCCACGGCAGCACGATGCGCAGCGGCGCTCCATCCTGATTCGGCAGTTCCTCGCCGTACATGCCAAAACAGAGTAGGGCCAGCGGATGCATGGCCTCGTCCATCCGCAAGCCTTCCACGTAGGGCCAGTCCAGCACCTGCCGCCGCTGCCCCGGCATCTGGCCGGGATCAAAGATGGTCGTGAACTCCACGAACGTCGCCTTGCTCGTGGGATTCACGCGCTTGATCAATTCGCTGAGCGAGAACCCGATCCACGGGACCACGATCGACCAGCCTTCGACACAGCGATGGCGGTAGATGCGCTCCTCCGGCGGTGCCATCTTGATGATGGTGTCCACGTCGAGTTCCTGCTTCTTGTCCACCAGCCCGTCAATTTTCACCTTCCAGGGCCGGGTGCGGAAATTTACCGCCAGCTTCGCCGGCTCGTCTTTTTCCGTCGAAAATTCATAGTAGTTGTTGTAATTGGTGACGTCTTTGTAGGGAGTGGCCGTTTCCGTGGTGCTGAACGGGCTTTTCTTTATGCCATCAATCTTGGTTCCGGCCAGCACACGCGTCGAAGGGGAAACGATCTCGCGCACACCGGCTCCGCCAGCCGCTGCCGCGCCTGCCATCGCCATTCCGGCGAGAAATTTGCGGCGGTTCAGGTACAGACTCTTGGGAGTGATCTCCGACGAACGGATATCCTCCGCTTTCTTGATCAGCATTTGGAACCCCAGTTTCCTAATATACGTGTTTCCGCCCCACGCGGCTCACGTCCCGTTCCATTCCTTATCCCTTAAGACGCAGCCCGGCGGAAAAGGTTGCAAAGGTTGCGGATTTCCACGCCCGGGATGCTGCCACTTCTGAAGTCTGAGGTCCGAGGTCTGAGGTCTGAGGTCTGAAGTCTGAGGTCTGAAGTCTGAGGTCTGAGGTCCGAAGTCCGAAGTCCGAGGTCCGAGGTCCGAGGTCTGAGGGCTGAAGTCCGAGGTCCGAGGTCCGAGGTCTGAGGTCTGAGGTCTGAAGTCCGAAGTCTGAGGTCCGAGGTCCGAACTATCCCAGCACTTCTCGCACCTTGCGCGACAGATGCTGCAGTGTAAACGGTTTCTGCAGGAAGGCGGTGCCGCTCTCGGTTGCTCCTTCGCTGACCACCGTATCCTCGGTGTAGCCGGAGAGATACAGCACCTTGATTTTGGGATGAGTCTCGGTCAGTCGCTGGACCATCTCGCGTCCGCCCATGCCGGGCATGACAACGTCGGTGATGACCAGGTCGATGTTGCCTTCATGCTTTGCCGTCACTGTCAACCCGGCTTCGCCGTTCTCTGCTTCCACCACGCGGTAACCTTTGCCAATGAGCGTGTCTCGCACCAGTTCCCGGACCGACTGCTCGTCTTCCACCAGCAACACGGTCTCGCTGCCACCGGCGGCAGCGTGCAGCGCCGGCGCGGCATGGCTCTGCGCCACTTCTTCCACTCGCGGCAAGTAGATCTGGAATGTGCTGCCCCGTCCCACTTCACTCTGCACCAGCACATATCCCCCGCTTTGCTTCACAATGCCATACACGGTCGAGAGTCCCAGGCCGGTGCCCTTGCCCAGTTCCTTGGTGGTGAAGAAGGGTTCGAAGATGCGCGACTGGGTTTCTATGTCCATGCCCATGCCCGTGTCGCTTACCGAGAGCAGCACGTAGTTGCCCGGAGGGATGAAGGTCGGCCCGCGCCGGTGTCCCTCATCCGTGCGGATATTCTGAGTCTGGAGGGTGAGCTTTCCGCCATTGGGCATGGCGTCCTTGGCGTTTACCACCAGGTTCATCAGCACCTGTTCCAGTTGCCCGGCGTCGGCGCGAGTGTGTCCGGCCTCGGGAGTAAGCCAGGTAATGAGCTCGATGTTTTCGCCGATCAGAGGCCGCAGCAGCCGCTCCATGTCCTCGACGATGGTGTTGACGTCCACCACCTTGAGCTCCAGCATCTGTTTGCGGCTGAACGCCAGCAACTGCCGCGTCAGAGTCGTAGCCCGGTCCGCTGCCTGCTGGATGGCCCGTCCCTTCTCGTGCAGGGGATGGTCCATATCCAGCTTCCCCAGAATCACTTCGGTGTAGCCGCTGATGACCATGAGCAGATTGTTGAAGTCGTGGGCCACTCCCCCGGCCAGCCGTCCTACGGCTTCCATCTTCTGCGCCTGGCGGAACTGGTCCTCCAGCAGGCGGCGATCGGTTACGTCCTCGGCAATTGCTTCCAGCACGTCGGCCGGCTCATCCGAACTGCTGACCGCCCGTCCGCTGATCCGCACCGTGATCGGGCTGCCGCCTTTGCGTTTCCACTTCACTTCCATGCCATCCAGCCGGCCCGCGCGCCGGAATTCCTCAATCAGCCGTGCCTGCTCTTCGGCCTGGGCGAACACCTGCGTCTCGGGATCGAGCAGCAGCACTTCCTCAGCCGAACTGTAGCCCAGCATCGTGATGAGCGCCGGATTGACGTCCAGAAACCTTCCCTCCAGGCTGGAACGGTAGATTCCATACACCGAGCTCTGCACTAACGAGCGATAGCGGGCCTCGGACTGCCGCAGTGCCTGCTCATTGCGCTTGATTTCCACCGCGCCGGCCAGTTGCCGCGCCACGAACGTCAGGATTTCTTTGTCGCGTTCGCCATAGCGGATGTTCTCGGAATACGTCTGCACCACCAGCGCGCCAATGGTGTGATCGCCCACCTTCAGCGGAACGCCCATCCAATCCAGAGACCGCGAACCGTTCCGTGCCACCTCGCCGCGTTCCTCCATGGCCTGCAGCACTTCGGGTGTAGCCAGCAGAGGTTCTCCGGTTCGTATCAGATAGTCGGTCAGGCCCCGTCCTATCTTCTGCGGACCCGGGGCTGAATCCTGTTCATCCACAAAATACGGGTAGTACACCAGATCGGTGTCGCGATCGTAGAGGGCGATACAGAGATTGTGCGCGTACATCAGCTCATTCACTATGCCGTGCACGGCCGCGAAGAACTGCTGCAGATCATGCACGCTGGTACTTTTCTCCGCCACGCGGTAGAGGGCCGAACTGAGCGTCTCCACTCGCTTGCGGTCGGAAATGTCGTGGTAGCGGGCGTAATAGCAGGTCGGCTTGCCTTCCACCATTAGAGGAGCGCAGGTTACGGAAACTTCGAGCAAGCTTCCATCTTTTTTCCTGCGCTGCGTTTCAATCGTGATGGGGTTGCCGCGCGCGACCTCGTCGCTCACCCAGCGCGTCTCGGGCAGCCGCTCCTCAGGAACAACCAGGCTTCCCAGCTGCTGTCCCAACACCTCGCCCGCCTGGTACCCAAACATTTGGCCGAACGTTCGGTTAACCCACAGAATGCGGTGTTCGCCGTCCGCAACGCAAAGCCCGTCGGGTGACATTCGGAACATCTGATCCAGACATTGCAGCCGGGTTTCAGGAACCTCGAGAGGACTCGAGAACGGTGCACCCGGCGGCGGGATGGGGCAGGAATGCGCCGGGCAGGAACTTCCGCTCGGCGGGGAAGCGATTTCCGGCTGAATAAACGTCGGCGGGGATCCGCTCTCGAGCGCCTCTTTCAGCCGCTGCGCGCGCGCCAGTTCCGCTTCGTCTGGTCGGTTGACACGTTTACTCATACCGCGTCGTTTTCCGCAGAATTCGTCCCCTTGGCATGGTAAAGCGCCCAGTACTCGCTCCAAAGTTACCGGGGTAATCCCACAGCGGCATGTCCCGAACCTGCCTTACCTTCAAGGCCCCTTCGTAACTTGGAAGGCAGGCCGCTGAGTCTTTATGCTCGACCCTGACGCAGCAGGATCGCCTTCCGCCCTGCGGGACGCACTTTTTCAGGAGGACCATGTCTCCGCTTGTAGAACGGCCGCGCACCGCCTCGACCGATCAGCACTGGAGCATGCTCCTGTTCGAAAGCTTGTCGGCCGGAGCGATGGCGATCGGGGCCGGGCTCGCTGCCGTTCTACTGGCCGTGTCAATTTACGCGGTCCTGATTTGGCCCCTCGCCTCTACGGACCTCCCCAATGTGAGCGCGGAACAATTTGATTCGTGGGCCCACACCGTTTTGTGGTCAGTCTTTGCTGGAGGATCGCTGGCCGGATATTGGTGCTTCAGCGGAGCCGCTTTCAGGGATCGGCGCAAGCGCACACCGAATCCCCCTCCGCGTTCCGCTCGAACCCGGCGCTAAGGTCATGCCGCACTCAATAGGTTCCAAGCCCACTCGAAGATAACAAGGAAAAGCTGGCGCCGCGCGGGCCCGCCATCCCGCAACCCGCTCCTTCCCGGAAAGTTGCGCTCCAGCCGCCATCTCAGCGCGACTATTTTTTCTTCTCCGCATGCATCTGCGCCGCACCTTGCCTCATCGAAAGAATTAACCGAATGGTTAATTCGTAAAGTTTCGTCAACGAGGAGATAGAGGTGACCTATGACTTTCGCAAAAGCAACAACCAGGACCCTGGTAAAACTGGCAGGTTCTCAGCTGGCGGTAGGACTGTTGAGCGCGACGCTCCTGGCCCAAACCCCGGCGGCGGCTCGCTACGATAATCAGATTCAGACCGCGGTGACCCACAAGCTGGCGGCCAAGAGTCAGTTCAGCGACGTTAAAGCCGGCGTGGAAGACGGCATCGTGACCCTCACCGGCACGGTGGACCTCTACCAGCGCAAGCTGGACGCCGCAAAACTGGCGCGCAAGACCTCGGACGTGCAGGGTGTGCGCAACCTGATCACCGTGGCCGGTCCCAACGTGCCCGACGCGCAGCTCGAGCAGAAACTGGCCGAGAAACTGCGCTACGTCCGCGTGGGCTTTGACAGCACGTTCGATTATTTTGCCCTCGGGGTGAAGGACGGCGTGGTGACGGTTGAAGGTCAGGACCGCACCGGCGTGGGCCGCGACGAGGCCCTGGCCGACATCGCCAACATGCCCGGCGTGAAAGACGTAATCGCCAACATCTCGGTCGAGCCAGTCTCGATCTTCGATGACGGCTTGCGTCTGCGTGCGGCGCGCTTGATCTATGGCGATTCCGTACTGAGCAAGTACGCCGTCGATCCTGCTCGTCCGATTCGCATCGTCGTGGCCAACGGGCACGTAACGCTCTACGGTTCGGTGGATAGCACGATGGACAAGCAAGTCGCAGGGATGAGAGCCAACCAGCTCCCCGGCGCTTTCAGCGTAGAGAACAATCTGCAGGTCGAAGCAAAATCGAACCGGCAGGGGATGTAAGTTTGAGTTGATGTAGCGGTGAGTTGGCGGGGCGCAAGCCCCGCCTTTTTGTTGGTTGAGGTGCGATTCGCCGGTAGTGTCCTAATTTGCTTTTTTCACCACAGAGTCACAGAGTCACGGAGGAAACCTCGCACCTGAAAAAAGCCGGAAGAGGGAGAGTTTGCCAAGCAGTTGGTTTCCTCTGTGTCTCTGTGGCTCCTTGGTGAAAGAACTAAATTAGGACTGTACCAATTCGCCTCCGCGCTGGCCTCTTTTCCTCCCTCCATTTAGAATCCTCTGTCCACACATTCCACTCACGCGACAGGAGGCGATCCGACCGTGATCCCGCGCTACACCCGCCCCGAGATGGCCCGCATCTGGAGCGACGAAAACCGCTTCCGCACCTGGCTCGCAGTCGAAGTTGCCGCCACCGAAACTCTCGCTGAGGCCGGCCTCGTCCCCAAAGACGCCGCCAAAGCCATCCGCGAGCGCGCCGATTTCCGCGTCGAGCGCATCCACGAAATCGAAGCCGAAGTTCGCCACGACGTCATCGCCTTCACCACCGCCGTCGCCGAAATCGTCGGCCCGCACGCCCGCTGGTTCCACTACGGCCTCACTTCCAACGACGTGGTCGACACCGCGCAGGCCCTGCTCATCCGCCAGGCCTCCGAAGTCATCGCGCAAGATCTCCAGCGCCTCGCCGAAGCCCTTGAGCGCCGCGCCTGGGAGTTTAAAGACACTCCCATGGTCGGACGCACCCACGGCATCCACGCCGAGCCCATCACCTTCGGCTTCAAGCTGGCCAACTGGTATTCGGAGACGCAGCGCAACATCGCGCGCTTCCTGGCTGCGGCCGAGGACATGCGCGTCGGCAAATTCTCCGGCGCCGTCGGAATCTTCGCCCACCTCAGGCCCGACCTCGAAGAGAAAATCTGCGCCCGCCTGGGATTGAAAGCCGCCGCCGTGTCGTCGCAAGTGATCCAGCGCGACCGCCACGCTCAGTATCTCGCGACGCTCGCCGTGATCGCCTCCACGCTCGACAAGATTGCGACCGAGATTCGCCACCTGCAGCGCACCGAAGTCCGCGAAGCCGAGGAATTCTTCAGCGAAAAGCAAAAGGGCTCCTCCGCCATGCCGCACAAGCGCAATCCCGTGACCTGCGAGCAGATCAGCGGCCTGGCCCGCGTGGTGCGCTCGAACGCCCAGGCCGGATTCGAAAACGTCGCCCTCTGGCACGAGCGCGACATCTCACATTCCTCGGTCGAGCGCGTCATCCTGCCCGACTCCACCACGCTCGCCGACTATATGCTGTCGAAGACCGCCAACCTGATTGACACCATGTTCGTCTATCCCGACCGCATGCGCGCCAATCTCGAATCGACCCGCGGCCTCATCTTCAGCGGACAGCTCCTGCTCGATCTGGTCGAGCATGGCGTCAGCCGCGAGGACGCCTACCGCCTCGTGCAATCCCACGCCATGCGCGCCTGGAAGGAAGGCCTGGATTTTCATCAGTCAGTGTTGGCCGATAAGGAAATCACCAGCCGCGTCCCCCGCCGCCAGATCGAATACGCCTTCGATCTGCAACGCCAACTAAAGAATGTAGACAAGATTTTCGCCCGCGTGTTCGGGGTGAAGAAGGAGGACCGCAAGAAGAAGCGCTCGCGCAAGAAATGAAGCGGGTGCCCCATCTTTGTCTCTCCGTCCTTTGGAGAGACAGGGTGGGGATTTTGCCGGGTGGCCCATGTCTCGCGTTCTTTGCGAGACGTGGGACTTGCCCCTGCCCCGGCCGCATCAGAGCGCCTCAAAAGCAGCGTTAAACGACATGCAGAAACTTCATGAAGCCAGCGCAGAAGAAGGCGCCCAATAGCGCTATGTCCGCAACCTGGTTGCTGACGATTCTTACCACGAGATGGCGGGGGGCAGAAAGCACGCTTAGCCTGCGAAGCAGGAGAAAAACAACGATGAACCCGATCGGGTTCAAGGACCACGCGGCCCAGAAATGACCATGGAAGATCTGCCATACCGCGCGGGTTGTACCGCAAGTTGGACAGTTAATGCCCAGGTAAGCAAATGGGCACATGGGAATATTCAGAAGAGTCCGGGATAGCGTGAAATAGGCTATGGCCGCGACAATCAAGGCCAGCTCAACTCGTCGTGCCGTAACTGCCCTCTGGATGCCTGGCCACCGCTCTAAAAGAATTCCCATTGCCCCACGCTGCGTCCCTCTTTGAGTTTCTTGGCGACCAGGTAGGCGTCAACCGCGCCAGCGGGCCATGTGACCAGAATGCCGACACCCATTGTCAGCACTCCAATCACCATGGAACCAAGCATAATGACGACGCCTTTCGCAACTTGCCCAAGCACGATTTGACCCAATCCTGCGATGCAGCATCCGCTGAGCGCGGCCATCAGCACAGGGTCTCTCGGCGGATTGCACGGTGCAATACGTTCGCCGCTACTTCCGGATAGTGCGCCCGGGTTCAAAGCGGCACCGCACTTTACGCAAACAACTTGTATGGGCTGGGTTGGGGTTGCGCACCCTGGACAGAACTGGTTCCCGCTTCTGGGCAGTGCGCCGCAGGAGAGGCACACTGCGGCATTCTCCGCAACTGCCTTTCCACAATTCTGACAATACATACTCGTCCCCCTTGTTCGTGGCGGATCGGTGTTCAAATTCCGGTTATCCTCGCGGACAGCGAATCTTCCTGGAGGCGCTGCTTATGCCTGCCAGGTAAACCCGCAGCTGCCGCAGGTTGTCGGTTTGCGCCCCGCCAGCAGCGAAAGTAGTCCCAGCGGAAAAAGGCATATTGACACCACGATGGCCCACACCGGATATCCCGCCCTCTCTGTGGGTTTCCCGCACTTTTGACAAGTAATACTAGCCATGTAGTTCTCTCCTTAAAGATTGATTAATCGCACCAACCAAACGGCGAACAGAGCGGCAACGACTCCCGCTTGTCCATGCTTTGACATTGCCGAAACGCCGCTTGCACTCAAGACTGAAGCCAACACCAACGAACGGCCGAATACCTGGAACGCCAGATACGACGCCAGAAGGATTCCGGCAGGGTTAAACATCCATGCCTGGTGAAATTGCAAATGTGAGATGGCGATCAACGAATGCATCACTCCACATCCGGGGCACGGAATCCCCAGGATCTTTTGTGCCAGGCAGAAGTGCGGCAGGCGTACAAGAATTGGGGAGATCGTCAGAGCCAACAAACTCGACAGCAAGATCCCAACATGAGGTTGCTTCCCGGAAGGAACTCCCAACTTCGCCAGCATCCAGGGAGGGCAGACATTAATCTCCATGACTCCCTGCTTGCTTTGGCACCTTGTTCCACCGCATATGCGTGATCAGCGCTCCCAGAGCCCCGCCGATCACCAGACCACCTACACACTTCAGGAAGGTGGTGGACTGCAGGACCATCCCTGGATCCATCATGCGTCCATTTCCAAGCCCTTCCCAGAACATTCGCCACCCGAATTCTTCCAGACCATCCAGAAAGAAAGCTCGGACCAGCACCACCCCCACGATCCCGCCAATACAAAACGAAATAATCAAACCAGTGCGCTTGCCCATGATGTCCTTCCAAACTTGCAAAACGAAATTCTTTCAGCCGATCCCTCTCGATGATAGGTAACCGAAGTCACTGGAAAGAGAGAAGGAAGCGAGGGTAAATCAACGGCTGTCCGCATCCTAAGCCGTGTCCTTTGCGGCTAGAGCCTGCCCTGAGCGAGTCGAACGGCCTCCGTTAAGCGTCGCCACGGCGACAGATTCCACGCCCGTGGGCGTCGGGTGGAAGAGTGACCCCCGCTCGCGCGCCACCGCTGGATCAAGCGTGGAAGAGCGGGCCTTTAGGCCCGCGTTAAGGCGCTCTCAAAACAACAGGGCTTTAGCCCTTGCGGCACCGGGTCCATCCGCAACGCGCCTGCGGCCGACGAATACGGATACTCCTCTGGGCGCCCCGCCAAGCGCGCTCGCACCGGGTTCATCCGGATGTACTCACGATGCTGCTCGTAATCCTCCCAATCCCTGATGCGATGATTCGTGAAGCTCGGCTGCCAGACGGAGCCACGATCTTTCAAGCGATTCGAGAATCCTCCTTTGATGAACTGCACGGCCCGTTCCAGAGAGATTTCCTCCGCCGGACTGAGCAGCGCGTGGATGTGATCGGGCATGACGACGAATTCATGGAGCAGGAATTTTCGTCCGTCGCGGTAGTGCGCGAGGGTGTCTATCAGGAGTCGAGCAGTTGTTTCCCGGCGAAAGATTGGACGGCGTTGGATGGTGATGGTGGTGGCGAAGAAAACGCGGTCGGAGTCCATTTCGCGATGGTCATGGGGATGGCAGTGTCTTGTCTGTGAGAGATGTCACAATTTGCGGCGGGAATTCCAAAACGGTACACGGGGCCTGAAGGCCGAACTTGATTTGGCGCTCGCAACGCGGCCCTGGAAGGGCCGCTCTTCCACGGGATTGTCGGCGGCATTGCTTGTCGCGAAAAGATTGCCTGCGTAGGCGAGTTGAAGAGCGGCGCTTCAGCGCCGCGTAAAGGGCGTCTCCAGGGCAATATGGGCTTCAGCCCGAAGGTGGAAGAGCGGCCCCAAAGCAACGTGGAAGAGCGGGCCTTTAGGCCCGCGTCAAGACGCTCTCAAAACAACAGGGCTTTAGCCCCTGTGGGCGCCCGATGGAAGAGCGGCGCTTCAGCGCCGCGCCAAGGGCGTCTCAGGACAATATGGGCTTCAGCCCGAAGGCATCCAAACCCAAGGTCCCTCGACTCGCGCAAAGGGCGCGCTCGCTCGGGATGACAATTCTGCGCAGGCCTATGCCGTGGCTCGACGCACTGCCCGCTCGACAGACTGCGGCAGTTGCACCGGCACAAAATAGTCTTCCGGATACAAGTAGTCTTCGCCGGACTCGTCGATGACGCGAATCTGATGAAGTCTGGCTGCCACCTTGTCCGGGACGATCTGATAAATCTTGCGCAGCTCCAGCGAAGCCTGGTACCCCTTGTTGCCGATGCAAATGACGAATTGTGCTTCGCGTTTCATCTCAGTCGAGAATCCGCTTGATTTTGTATTCTTTCGCCCCAATCCCGTGGGCTTCGTACCAGTGGATTTCCGCATGGCGTATCGTACCATCGAAAAACTCAACGTCGGCAGTGCCTTTCAGCTTCCGCCAGCGTCCCTTGCCGTATGCTTTCCACAGCCGCTTGCGCTCGCGGATGGTCTTGCCGGACGCAATCGACTCCACATTCGTGATGCGCCCGACAATCTTGAAGTGCATGCGCCGGCACCACAAAACCCAAGGTCCCTCGACTGCGGTGCTCGTTCACTTCGTGAACGAGCATCCTCGCTCGGGATGACAAATCGAAAACCGGGGGCGGACGAGGGCGTCCGCCGCTCCATGACCTCGCTAGCTGCAGCCGCTCGTACTCCCGCAGCTCATGCAGCGGTAGCAGCTTCCATTCCGCGTCATGATCGAGCCGCAGAAGCTGCACGTCGGCGCGTCGCCCAGGTCCACGATGCCCGACAGTGCGTCGGCGGCGTGCACAGAACCGGACCCCGGACCTCGGACCTCGGACTTCGGCCCCGTCGCCGTGGCGCCGTTCACCTCGCCGGTACCCTCCGGCTGAGGGAGGGCCGACATGCGAGGCCGGAAATTCTCGAACAGCAACTGCTGCTGGCCGGTGAGGAAACGCAACTGCAGCCAGCGGAAGATGTAGTCCATGATCGACTTGGCGTAGCCGATCTCGGGATTGCCGCTCCAGCCGCTGGGTTCGAAACGCGTATGCGCGAACTTTTCACAGAGCAGTTCCAGTTGGACGCCGTGCTGCAGCGCGATCGAGACCGCGAGCGCGAAGCTGTCCATGAGGCCCGAGACGGTCGATCCCTCTTTGGCCATGGTGATGAACAGTTCGCCGGGCTTGCCATTGGGATAGAGCCCGACGGTGATGTAGCCCTCGTGGTCTCCGACTTTGAACTTGTGCGTGATCGAGGCGCGTTCTTCCTGCAGCTTGTGGCGGACGGCGCGCGGAGGGCCGTCGGGATTCTCCTCCTCGCGAAGCTGCGCCAGCGTCAAAGCCCCTTCTTTGCCCGAGGATGCCGTCTTCGTTCCCGCGGCCGACAGCGGTTGCGCCTTCTTGCAGCCGTCGCGATAGATGGCGACCGCCTTCAGGCCAAGCTTCCAGGCCTGAATGTAGGCGTCGGTGATGTCCTCGACCGTGGCGTTCTCGGGAAGATTGACGGTCTTCGATATGGCTCCGGAGATGAACGGCTGCGCCGCGGCCATCATGCGCAGATGCCCCAGGTAGTGGATCGAGCGCGTGCCCTTGGCCGGCTTGAACGAACAGTCGAACACGGCAAGGTGGTCGTCTTTGATGTGGGGCGCGCCTTCGATCGTGCCCGTGGCGTCAATGTAGCTGACGATAGCGCCCGTCTGCTCGTGGGTGTAGCCCAGCTTAAACAGCGCCGTGGGCACGGTGTTGTTGACGATCTTGATCATGCCGCCGCCCACCAGTTTCTTGTACTTCACCAGCGCGAGATCCGGCTCAATGCCGGTCGTGTCGCAATCCATCATGAAACCGATGGTGCCGGTGGGGGCAAGCACGGTGACCTGCGAGTTGCGGTAGCCGTGCTTCTCGCCATGAGCGAGAGCTTCATCCCAACACTGCTTGCTGGCGTCATAGAGAGCGGCCGGGACGTTCCCCTTGCTGATGCCGTTCACGCTGGCGCGGTGCATGCGGATGACGTCCAGGAACGGCTCGCGGTTGATGTACCAGCCGGGGCAGGCTCCGCCGGGCATGACTGCCGAGCTTCGCTCCGCCGGGCGGACGGGGGCGTCCGCCCCTCCATGGGCTATGCCGGTGCCCAGATTGGTTTCGGCGAGACTCTTCTTCGTCGCTTCGGTTGCAGGGATGAGCGCCGGGCAAAGTTCGGCGATGCGAGACGACTGCAGATAGGCTTCGCCGCACATGATCGCGGTCACGCAGGCGGCGTAGTCGCGGCCGGCGCCGGAGTCGTAGGGCAGGCCGGCGGCCATGAGCAGCGCGCCAAGATTGGCGTAGCCCAAACCGAGCGGGCGATAGTCATGCGAGTTGCGCATGATGGCTTCGGTCGGGTAGCCGGCGTTGTCCACGATGATTTCCTGCGCCGTGATCAGGATGTCGACGGCGTGGCGATATGCCTCCACGTCGAACGTGCCGTTGGGCGCGAACTTCAGCAGGTTCAGGCTGGCCAGGTTGCAGGCCGAGTCGTCGAGGAACATGTATTCGCTGCAGGGGTTCGACGCGTTAATCCGCGCCGTGTTCTTCGACGTGTGCCAGCGGTTGACCGTAGTGTCGTACTGCATGCCGGGATCGCCGCAGTGCCAGGTGGCTTCGGAAATCTTGTGCAGGATTTCTTTAGCTTTGTAGGTCTGCACCACGCGCCCGTCAGTCACGCTGCGCGTAGAAAAATCGGTGTCGCGCAGCACCGCATACATGAAGTCGTCGGTGACGCGCACACTGTTGTTGGCGTTCTGAAAGAAGATGGACGAGTAGGCGTCGGAGTCGGGATGCGAGCCGTCGTAGCCCATGGCGACGAGCGCGTGCGCCTTGGCTTCTTCCTTCTGCTTGCACTCGATGAAATCCACGATATCGGGATGGTCGACGTTGAGGATAACCATCTTGGCGGCGCGGCGAGTCTTGCCGCCCGACTTGATCACCCCGGCAAAGGCGTCGAATCCTTTCATGAAGCTGAGCGGGCCGCTGGCCGTGCCGCCGCCGGAGAGCGTTTCGGTCGAGCCGCGCAGGGGCGAGAGATTCGTGCCCGTGCCACTGCCCCACTTGAACAGCATGCCTTCGGTCTTGGCCAGGGTAAGAATGGAATCGAGCGAATCTTTCACCGAATTGATGAAGCAGGCCGAGCACTGCGGCCGCCTGTATCCGGTAACGCCGAATTCGACCTGCTGGGTCTCGGGATTCCAGTGCCAGTTCTGGCCGTCGGAGCTGGGCTCGATGCGGTCGCAGCCCACGTTGAACCACACCGGCGAATTGAAGGCCGCATACTGGCGCACCAGAATGTGCACGAGTTCGTCGTGGAAGGTGGCGCCGTCTTCCGGCGTGTGGAAGTAGCCCTGGGCGAGTCCCCAGTCGCGGATGGTCTCGGCGACACGGGTGATGAGCTGCCGCACGCCGGTTTCACGCTCGGCGGTACCGAGTTTGCCATGCAGGTATTTCGAGGCCACGATGTTGGTCGCGGTCATCGACCAGTCTTTGGGGACTTCGACATCTTTCTGCTCGAAGATCACGTTGCCCTGGGCATCCGTGATCTGGGCCGTGCGGAGTTCCCACTCCACCTCGCCGTAGGGCGAGACGCCCGGCTTGGTGAAGAAGCGGCGGAAAGAGAGGCCCGGGGCCTTCCTCTTGAGAACGACGAGGTTGGGCGCGGTAGACGAAGCGGCGGCGGTTTCGGTTGAGGTTTTCGTGTCGGCCATCGGGGCTCTCCTGGTTAAATCCTATGTTAAATTCTATGCGTCTCGCGCCGATTCCGCGCCCTCCGGGAATGGGGAATCGGGGTGGAATTCAGGTCTTTCAAAGATCTGCGCTTGCGCTGCCAGCCCTCCTCCGGTCAGAAGCCGGAGGGGAATGGCGCAGGACAGTGAATGTTGGCGGCGGCTCCGGAGTCGAGCTGCGGAGTCGCCGCCGGTGAACCGGAGGCGTCTGCAACGGCCACAGTTGCATCGGCCGCCGAGCTTCGCTCGGCCGGACGGCCGAGGGCGGCGGTCGCTCGGCCGGACGGCCGAGGGCGGCCGTCCCCACACGGACATCGGTCAGTTCCAGCGACGTGGCGAAGTGGGCTCCGATGCCCGAAACCTTTTCGCCCGAGCCGGCGATCCACTGGTTCAGAGCATTGCAGATGGAGCGGCGCTGGGCCTCGTCTTCGATGATGACGAAGCGGACAAAGTAACGACCCGAAACCAGGCGGGCGCGCATCGGGTTCTCGCGCGACAGCATGCGGTCAAGAACGAAGGCCATGTCGTCGTGGGCAAAAAACTGGGTGACAGCCAGCATGCGGCGTTGGGCCGGGGCGGCATCGGTGCTGGCTGCGGAATCCAGCCGGGCTGCGCCCGACCTGACCGGGTCCGAGACCTGGTCCCACACAGACTCTGCCGAGCTTCGCTCGGCCGGACAGCCGAGGGCGGCTGTCCCCACACTCATGATCTCCTCGGCCAGGGCGAAGACGCCGGGCTTGCTGGGCACGACCAGGAGACTGTGATGGGACTGGCAACGAAACCAGCGCGACCAGTGCAGGCGACGATAGTCCAAGGGACGATCGAAGCCGTGGCGCGCCAAAGACTCAGAAACAATACGGGTAATACCTTCCATCAACGGGCTCCCGGGCTGTTGTCCGCGCCAGAAGAAAAGGAGTTCCCCTATCTCCTGGCGGGCAGGTTCCATGGAAACGGTGCTGAGCCACTCGCTTGTCGTCGAACCCCGGGGGGAGTTCGGGGAACGGCCACCGCACATACTCGGCTTCGGGCTTCCGGCAGTCGGGCCTCCGGAAAACCTGAAGGCTGCTGGGCGCCGGGCTTACGGATCCACAAGCCCGAGCGCCCATCTGTTGCCTGCGGGACGGCGCCAGGTCACCTCACCGTGGCGTCGGCCCCTCAGCGGTTCGCGGACAGCTGTCGTCCTTACTTCCGCTGCTCCTCGGCTCTTACTTCCGCCAATTCCGCCCCATTCCCGTGAGGCGAAATTTCCACCATGGGATTGCAAAGTTACTCCCGTACCTTGTGCCTGTCAAGAGGGAAACACCATATGTTGTATCTCCAGCAATGACGGGCTAGATGCGGGGTGGAAGTCAAGTTTTCCACAACAGGAACGGAGCAGTGGCGGGGACACAGACATTTTGAGCCTCGCCCTGGGTTAGAGTCTGCCGCACCGGGGAGCAGAGGGCAACGGGAAACCAGTCCCAGGCTGTTGATCGGCTGTGCCAAAGTGGAGATTCCTGTGGACGGGCTGTGGGAAGCGGAGCGGGACGGAAGTTCCCCGGAAAAAGCAGGTTCCTCGGGCCAAGAAACCGGGTGCGAGGAACGACAACCCTGGAGACGCGCGGTAATACCCCCGGCTGGCCCGGGCCCACTTGACTGGGCAAATTGAGCACAAAGCCTGATCTTACTTCCACTAGTCAGGCTCGATTTCAGGCATTCGCTGAGCCAGGCTTTGCTCCACACCAGGTAACGGCTTGACCGGCAGCGGGATTTCCATTGTTCCGAGGTGGCCCGTGAGGGCATCCTGAACGCCGAGCCGCAGCCAAGCTGCCTTCACGGGCACATCCACCTGCTGGCGCAATCGCAGTCCACCGGTCAGAGCTTCCTGAAAGCTCTCGGGCTCCAGGTCACTGACGGCACGGCTGACGATGCGAGTGCGTAGAGTTCCGTCGTCCTCGAAAGACGTCATCATGAAGTTGATGATGCCGTGGTGGACCCCTTGCGGGTTCGTGTCGAAACGAAGCTGGTTCGGCGTGACGGCATAGTCCACGAGATAACGCTGCACCTCCACCGGCTCCGCAGGACGGAGATTCTGTTCGTGTCGTTTTTTTCCTTTGGGCGACAGGGCCGTGGACGGTGCGGGCGCCACTTTTCGCGGCTTGCCCACCGGAACCACGCGGGCTTCGAAATAGACCTGGTGTGCCTGAGGAGACCCATGCTGCATGGCGGCTAATCCGAACCCCCGGGCCGCATCCTTCGCGGCCTCGGCTGCGGAATCAGGATCGACCGCAAAGTAGCCGGATCGGTGAATCACGTGCAGCTTTTTCTCGCTCGGCGCCAGAGACACTTTGATCTTGCGGAACTTGCCGTCGTACTTCTTGTTCGTCGGAGTGTAGGAGAGGGCGTAGTAGTTGGTCTCCTGCTCCATGGCAAGAGCCATGGCGTGCTCGATGCCGTTCGTGTTGTAAAAGGCCTTACCTCCCGTATCGGTCGCGATTTTGTCCATGATTTCGTGCTCGGTCATTTCCTGCATGAAGGGAGATCCGCCTCCGGGCAAGGCGTCGCCGATGTCGGTAAAGGTGGTCAGGTTCCCGACTTGGTTAAAGCGCGTTGTCAATTCTGCATTAGCGTTGTTGGTCGATTGGAAAGCCACTGGCGGCGGACTCGAGTCGGCGAGATCGCCAAAACCGGTCTGGAGTGAAGCCGCGCTCAGTCCGCGCACGTCTACCGGGTACACCGCAATGTGAGATTCCGCCAGAAGATTGACCGCTTGCTTTACTTCTTCCGTGTAGGCGGTGGTCGTTGCATCGGAATTCCTCAAATCGAGCCCGGGAAAAATGCCGAGCGGAAAAGATCCCGAAAGCCAGATCAGACTTTTGCGTCCCGGAATCGCCGACAGATAACGCGCCAGTTGCGTGAACGCATCCATCGTCAGCCAGGCTCTCGTGTCAAGATCCTGATTTCGGCGCAGAGCCTCGTCCTGCTCAATCAAGCCAGCGGCCATCTGCATGCTTTGCGACATCGGCGCAAATTTGCTCCCGAATTTCGCAAGCATGTTCTGGGAGCTCTGCGTCAGCCAGGCGACGGCCTGCTGGTCCTGAGCGTCCTGGCCTTGCAGGGACGTGTACCGCAGAGATCCCTTCTGTCCCTTGGCCGCCTTGATCAGCACGTTTTCGTCGGCAGTGAAGCCCTGGACCATCTGCAGCGTGTCGGAGAGCGCGCACAGGGCGAACTTGGAGCCCTTAGGTTTGTTCTGCAGGAATTTGAGCAATTCCAGCTTCGCGCGTTGCTGTCCTTCCGCCGGAGTGTTCAACAGGTCGTACAAAATGACTGTCACCGACTCGGCTTCCGGAGTCGGGGACTCATTAGCAAAGATGTTCGGCGCAACTTCTCTGTGCTGCGGAACCGGCGCTGGCACAGCGTGGGCCTCCACTTCATCGAAGTAAGTAATGGTCTGGGGCTTTCCATCTTCGCGTACCAGGAAATCGGAACGCGGCACAGACTCCACCACATGCCCCTTGGCATCTGTCACCACGACATCAAGAGCAACCACCTGGGCACGGCTCTTCAGTGTCATCACAGGGCCCATGTCCGAGCTGCCAGCCACTGGAACCAGGGGGACTGGCGGGGCTTGCCCTTGGCTGGAAACCATTGGCGATGATGTGGGCGGAGGTGCCTCCGTGCTGCGAGAATCCGTTGCGGCTGATGCTTGTTCTTCCTCCGGGTCAGTGTCGGGCGCGGTGAAGGCGGGCTCGCCGCCTTCTGCCTGAGGGCGATCAGGCGAAGGTGCAATGTAGAGTCCGGGCGCGTCCGCTCTCACGGCCGTGTAGCTGGCCTGTTCTTCCGCTGTCATTTGCGGCAGATCATAGAACTCGATTTCTCCGCCGGTAAGAATTGCCAGCCGCAAGCCATCCGGAGAAAGCGAAAAGTTCTGACCTTGCAACACAACCGGAGCTGCAATCGTTGAGGCAACAGGAGTTCCGGTTGCAGTGTCGAAGACATCAATTTTCTGCTGTAGCCCTTCGAATGCCGATCCGGGTGTGGGCGTGTCGACCAAACTCACAGTGCTGATGGCAAAGCGGCTGCCATCTTCGCTTCGTCCCAACACCGGAAAGTACCGGTGCGTCGGCCAATGCTCTCGCCAAAGACGATTCCCGGTCACGGTAAAGGCGCTCACGCTGTATCCTGGAATGCGACTGGAATCACGCCCGATCAGGAGGACATTGCTGCTCAAGTAAAGAACGTCTGGAACTCTCCTGGTCCGCACCCGCGCAATGTTGACCCGTTCCTGCTCGCTTGGGCCAAAGCGCACCAGCCAGACCGTGCCGGTTACTCCTCCAGGAATCACGCTGGCAAAACCGGAACTGGCAGATTCCACATTCGCGGGCTTCTCGGACCGGACCGTGCGCTGCACCTCCAATGTGGCGACATCCCGAAATTGAATCTGAAACACCCGCTTCGAGCCCCGTTTCGTCTTCGAAGCGGCTGCTGCCGCGTCCTCCTCCGTTTCCGTGATGATCTGCTTCCCGTCAGGAGTAACCGACACCCACAAAAGATCTTTCGGTGACGTCCAAAGGGGCGTTTGGCGCAGATGTTCATCGACCACGAACAAGCTGTTCAAACTTCGGAGAAGCATTCGCCCGGAGCCCAGGCTCCAGAGGTAGCGGCGCGAGTCGTGCAGATACCAGTCCGTTTGCGCCAGTACCTTTCCTGTTGTTACTTCGATTACCGCCGCATGGATTATGCGGTCGTCGTGCGTGGCAGGACAATCGGGATGGCGGACAAGAAGTTTCTTCGGGTTAAAAGTGAAAAGGACCTGATCGTGATCAAGAAAATCGAGGGAGAGATTCGTCGCTTGGGACCGCCGAGCCATGTCTGACAGTTCCACATATCCGACTCGCGAAAGGTCAACGTGATGCGTCGGTTGCGGCGAAGCGGTGTCGGATCGACCGTTAGCTTGAACCGGTAGCGGCGAACACCAGGTTACCAGTAGCACAATTATGGTCGTGAATATCGCCTTCTTGTGGGGCGGAGAACAGTACGCCTCTTGCTGGCAGTCGACGTCAGCCGGTGCGCAGGCCATATTAGCTCCGAAGGTACATGACCTTCGTGACTGTTGAGCCGCTGCGCAAATTGCACGAGAATCAGCCGTAAGGCCCATTCTGTCAGTGGAGAAAGTGTGCTTTATCGTCGAGTTCTAATCTTCGGAGTATTTCTTGCGGTGAGCACTTCGCTGGCGACGGCGCGCGATCTGGCATTGGTCTCGAACAAAGCCAACACGTTTAGTACGATCACGTTGCCCGATCTGGTGAAAGTCTGCAAAGGCCAGACCAATCGCTGGCCTGATGGCAAGCCCGTGACCTTCGTCATGCGCTCTCCGTCGGCGCCCGAAATGAAGCTACTGCTGGAAAAAGTCTACGGACTTTCCGAGGCCCAGGTAAAGGAACTGATCGTTGCCGCCAACCATGGGCGCGCCAATCATCCCGCCATCCTGGTGGTGGATTCGGATGAGGACCTGTTGAACAAGGTGGCGTCGATTCTGGGCGCGGTCGGCGTGGTGGATGTGTACTCCATCAACAGCAGCGTCAACCCCATTAAAGTGGCGGGCAAGTTGCCGCTGGAGCCGGGATATCTGTTGCACGGCAACTGAGATGTAGAACCGCGGGTGAAGTCAGGCCGCGAGGACTAGCATGGGAACGGAAAAAAAGGCGTTGGCCGCTGCCGCCGGAGCGGATGCGAATGCGCCGACCAGGACGCACGGGGAAAAGTTTGCGGTTGCCCGGCGTTTTCCCCGCTTCGCGCTGGACGTGCGTTTGCAGGTCAGAATGTTTCAGGAAGGGGAGTTTCGCACCTGCTGGGGACGCTCGGTCGAGTTAGGCCAGGATGGCATCGGGGCAACCCTTACCGGCACCCTGGAGCCCGGTGAAATCGTGACCCTGGAAATTCCCTTGCCCCTTACGCCCTATCCGATCAAGGTGCGGGCGATCGTGCGCTACTGCCAGGGCCTGCGCTACGGGTTCGAATTCCTCACCATGAACGAAGCCCAGCGGGACACCATTCAGCGGGTGTGCCAGTACCTGGCCACGAAAACATAAATCAATATCCGCAGTTCGCTCCTCCGGCGCATCCAACCGTAAAATATCCTGTACTTCGATGCGTAGTCTCCTGCTCACGCTCGCTCTGGTGGTCAGCGCGGCGGCGCAATCAGCGCCGGCCCCGGCCATTGTGGTGACGGATGAGAACGGCGTGGCGGTGGCTGCGGCTCGCGTGTTCCTGGAATCTCCGCCGCTGCCCGCGGTGCGCTGCCAGACCGATTTCGCCGGGCGCTGCCAGTTTCTATCGCTTCCTGCGGGGTCGTATCAGCTGCGGGTCGAAAAAGAAGGCTTTTACGCGACCGTCGAGCCGAGTGTCGAGATCGCGCCCAGTTCGATCATCGAGGTCACGATCTCGCACCAGCAGGAAGTGCGGGAAGTGGTAAACGTGGTCGAGTCGCCTCCGGCCATTGACCCGGCGCAAATCGCAGCGCAGGAGACCATCAGCGGGCTCGACGTCATCAACATCGTTTATCCCACCACCAATGACTACCGCAACGCGCTCAACTACATTCCCGGGGTGGTGCAGGACCAGAGCGGCCAGCCCCACGTTGCGGGAGCGCAGACCTATCAGACGGTCACGCTGCTCGACGGCTTCAACGTCACGCAGCCGGCCAACGGGCTGTTGCTGGTTAGGGTGAGCACCGACGCTTTCCGCTCGATCCAGGTCGAGCCCGCGCGCGAGCCGGCCGAAGATGGGAAAGGATCGGGCGGCCTGCTCAGCCTCAACACCGGCATCGGCGACGATCACTTTCGTTTTTTCGCCACCGACTTTATTCCATCCGTGCAAGACAAGCACGGATTACGCTTCGATCAATTTCTCCCTCTGTTTACGTTTTCCGGCCCGATTGAAAAGAAGAAAGTGTGGTTCTACAACGCCTTCGACGGGGAATACGACAACACCATCTATACGGAATTGCCGCCCGGCCAGGACAACGATCACACTTTGCGGCTGGGCAATCTGTCTAAGGTGCAGGCCAACCTTACGAGCCGCAACATCCTGACCACCAGTTTCCTGGTGAATTATTTCCACGACCAGTATGCGTACCTTTCGCCGCTGAACCCGCAGCTTACGAATCCGAAAGATGTGGAGTCGGCCTACGTCGGCAGTGTGAAGGACCAGCACTATTTCGGCGGCGGAGAATTGCTCGAAGCCGGGTTCGCCTTCGATCAGTACAACGTGCAAATTACACCGTATGGAACGTCGCCCTACTTCGTCACTCCCAACATTGCCAACGGAAGCTACTATCTCGCGTACGGAACGCATGCGCGGCGTTGGCAGGCAGTGTCGAATCTGTTTCTGCCCCCGCGCCAGTGGCATGGGCGGCACGATTTCAAAGTTGGAGTCGATCTCGACCGGATCTCCTACGATGCGCAATTCGACCGTCAGCCGATTTCTCTCCTGACGGCCACAGCCACGGTGCCTCTGCCCACTGGCGAAACCTGCCTCAACGCGCCACAGGACCCGAACTTTCCGTGCACGCGCTATTCAACTTTTGCCGGTGGTCTTCCTTCGTCCACCTACAATTCTGAAATCAGCGCCTACGCCGAAGATCGCTGGAGCATAACCAACCGGCTGCTGGTCGAGCCGGGAGTTCGCCTGGACTGGGATGAGATTGTCCGTCACGCGGAGATCGCGCCGCGCCTGGCCGGTACATACGTGCTGGACAATGCCGGCAACACCAAGCTTTCAGCGGGGATCGGCCTGGTTTATGATGCGACGCCGATTTTTCTGATCGCGAGGCCATATGCGGGAACGCGGCAGGATATCTTCTACTCCATGAATCCGGACTGCAGCACAAATCCGAAGTGCAGCCCCGCCGTCTTCGTAACCGGTCCGGTTATGACGACGTTTACTGTCAATACCAATACGCTCGCGTCTCCGCGCTTTCTCAACTGGAGTCTTGGCCTGGAAAAGAAACTTCCGGCTGCGGTCTATCTGAAGGCTGAGTTTCAGGAAAAACGCGGCAGCCGCGGTTTCGTTTACGACACGCCGGATGCCACGGCCGGGGATTCCATCCTCGAGAACACGCGGGACGACCGCTACGATGCGCTGCAACTCACGCTGCGCCACAATTTCCGTGAAAGCTACATGGTCATGGGTTCCTATACGCTCTCCCGCGCGCACTCCAACCAGGCGCTCGATTTCAACGTCGACAACCCCGTGCTCAGCGGTCAGCAGCCCGGGCCGTACCCGTGGGACGCGCCCAACCGCTTCCTTTCCTGGGGCTATCTGCCCTTTTTCAAGCTGCCCATCATTCATCAGCTCGAAGTCGCATACTCGATGGAAGCGCGCACGGGATTCCCCTTCAGCCTGTTCAACGAACAGCAGCAGCTGATCAGCGCGGTGGGTGCCGAGCGTTTTCCGGAATATTTTTCGCTGAATCTGCAACTGGAGAAGCGCTTTCATTTCCTGGGATACTACCTGGCCCTGCGCGGAGGTTTCGACAACATTACCGGGCGCTGCAATCCCTACATCGTCAATAATGTCATTGACGCAAGCCACCTGAATCCAACGTTCAGTGCCTGCCAAGGCCGCGCCTTCACCTCTCGCATCCGCTTGCTCGGGCGCAAATAAATCGCTGCGCGATATAATTGTTTTCAAGCAAACCCTTGCATCGAAACGCCGCTTCCCATCATCTTTAGACTTTAGACCTAGACTTCAGGAGGATTTTCATGGCTCACGAATTACCGCCCTTGCCCTACGCCTGCGACGCACTCGAACCCACCATCGATAAGCAGACCATGACGTTACACCACGACATGCATCACGGCGCGTATGTGAAGAATCTGAACGCCGCGCTGGAGAAGCATTCCGGCCTGGCCGGCAAGTCGGCCGAGGATCTCATCCGCGACCTGAATGCCATACCGGAAGACATCCGTGCCGCGGTCCGCAATAACGGCGGAGGCCACGTCAATCACACCATGTTCTGGAAAATCATGAAGCCCAAGGGCGGAGGCGATCCCGGCGGCCCAGTTGCCGACGTGATTCACAAGACCTTCGGCTCGTTCAAGGATTTTCAAGCCAAGTTCAACGACGCGGGCGCCAAGCAGTTTGGCTCAGGCTGGGTGTGGCTGGCAGGCAAGGCCAACGGCGAAGTGCAGATCATCACCACGCCGAATCAGGATAATCCGCTCACGCAGGGCCTGTATCCCATCTTTGGCAACGATGTGTGGGAGCACGCCTACTATCTGAAATACAACAACCGCCGGCCGGAGTACCTGGCCGCCTGGTGGAACGTGGTCAACTGGGACGAGATCAACCAGCGTTTTGCAGCCTTCAAGGCAGGCAAAGCAGCGCACGAGCCCGCGTTGGCGCATCGCTAGACCGCTTCCGGAGTCAGGATTCCCGTCCTCGCCCTGGCGGCGAGGGCGGGACAAGTTTTGCTTCTCAAGTCTAAACGTACAAGTCACCCTCGCCCATAGCGAAGAAGTCCTGTCCTGTTAACTGCTCCAACGTCTTTATCGCTTTCTCCACCGGGCAGCGCGGCAGGCGGAGTTGGTTCTCGAAAATCTCACGAATCTCCTTCATGGAGCTGATTCGAGTCTCGCCGCTTTCGCCCGCGCGATAGTGGACGGCCACGTTGTTCTGCAATTGCACCGCATGGTCCTCGAAATAGCGGAAGACACACAGCTGCGTCATGAAGGTCGCCGCGGGTCGAAATGAATCCAGAATGATGCTGGTGAAGAACTCGCGTTCGCGCGGAATCTCGTTCACCAGGTACCCGTGAACTCGTTCCTCGCCCGTGAAGACGTTCATGGCCAGCCGCCCGTCCCGAGCTCGGTCCAGCACATAACGGTAAGGCCCCTGCCTCATCTCATGCGGCGAGTCGGTCAGCAGCAGAGGCTCATAAAACGGCCCTCCGTAGCCGACATCCACGTGATATGCACTTCCGTCCACCCGTACCCGCATCGCGGTGTGCACGTTCACCCGCGTCATGTCGCAGCCCAGCAGGTCGGCGTCGTATCCGAGTTCGCGCAACAGTTCCGCGAAGAAAGGATTCGACGTGTAGCAGGTTCCGCCCAGATCGTGCCGTTCGAGGCCATCGAGATACTCGTTGAGGGTGGTCGGCCTGCCCCGGCGCTCGCGTCTGATCAGCAACAGCTTGGAGATGTTCTCGAACGGGACCCGGATCACGTGCCGGCGAACGAGTTGCCGCAGGCCTTCCACGCCATGGGGAGTCTGATCGAAGCCAAGCAGCTGGAGATATCTTGCGTAGGGCTCGCGCATTTCCTCGGATTGTATGCCCGGAACGTATGTCCCCGGCGAACCCAACCGGGCAGTGCGGGAACACTCTACGGACGAGGGCCCATCTGCGATACCGCGCGCGGAGCAGGGGCCGGGCCAGCGGGCAACGTCGTTCCTTCATCCTGCCACTTCCGCGCCAACTGCTCGAGTTGTTCAAGCACCTTCTCGATGTCCTTCATGCGCTCGGTGATGCCGTAGGTCACCGCGGGTGGAATCGTCTTGTGGTAGTGGCGGAAGACGAACCCGTTGTCTTCCAGGCTGCGCAACCTCTGGGTCAGGACGCGCGCCGAAATACCGGGCACGCTTTCCCGCAGCACCCCAAAGCGCAGTGTCCCGTTCGTGCTCAACGCCCACAAGATGTGCATGGTCCACGGACGGGTCAGCAACTCCAGCAGTCCGCTGATCGCACAAGGGGACGGGGATCGGCTGGTCCGTCTCATAAGAGTTAGCAGGCAGCGTAAGTCTTACTTACTATACCAAAGGACTATAAGTTACTCCAGAGTTATCAGTATTCAAACTACTGTCAGTTATTTATTGTAACCTCGGCCGCGAACTCCACATCCAATTCTCCTGAATCCGTTGAACCATTCGAAATCCCTGCATTCAGGAGAAATATCCATGGCAACTCTTGCTCAGCCTCTTACTCAATCGAAGTCCTCGACCTCCGCCGGCCCGGTCGCGCTCGTCGGCCGCCTTCTGTTCACGCTTATATTCCTGATGGCCGGCCTCACCCATTTTTCCAGCCAGACGATCGGTTTCGCCGCGTCGCAAGGCGTGCCGTTCGCCTCGATCGTGGTTCCCCTGGCGGGGGCAATGGCTTTCCTCGGCGGCCTTTCAATCCTGCTCGGCTACCGTGCCAAGCTCGGTGCCTGGCTGATCGTTCTATTCCTGGTTGGAGTCACACCGATGCACCGGTTCTGGGGAATCGCAGATCCCATGATGCGCCAGATGCAGATGGTCATGTTCATGAAGAATCTGGCTATGCTGGGCGGCGCGCTGCTGATCTCGCAACTCGGCGCCGGACCGTGGAGTCTCGACTCCCGCAAAGGCTAATCAAGCCATGTCATCCTGACCCGAGAACGGGTATCGCGAAGCGATGCCCACTGGGGGAACCTTACTTTCCTGACTCCGAAATGGCCTTCATAAAATCCTGTTGCGCCTTCTTCAGTCGCACCAGCAGGCGACGATGCTGGTCCCTATCAATCGGTTTGCGGCCCTCGATGTACGACAAGAGTGCTTCCTTCGCGTCATTCATCTTTGCTTCCGCTGACTCCACCTTCTCCAAATTGCTCATCGATCCGCCTCATGCCTTTCACAATTTCGTGATACGACAAATAAAGAAAGCCGCCCCCTTGGAGTCTGTTACGAAACACTAGGCGGCCCAGAAAAGTAAGGAGAAGATGCCCTCGGGGAGCGGG
>OMOD01000188.1 GCA_900290255.1 Candidatus Sulfotelmatobacter kueseliae | reverse complement strand
CTGCCGGTGGTCAACGCGCCTTTCCGGATCTACTGGGCTTACAACTTCCTGCGGCTGGATAACCCGGCTACACCGCCGATTCCGGTGACCCGCGGCATGTTCCCGGCCGGCGCTGCCGGTGACTACACCTATCACCTGGCGGTGAATACTTACTCGCCGAGTTTCCTGCTGCGGGAACCGAGAAAAACCTTCCGCTTCACCGTGGCGACCACCTTCTGACGGAGTTTGACGCCGATTGGACGGGGTCTCTATAATAAAGCTGATCCACGCCATCCAGAAGCTGGAGAGGAGTGGACGGCACGCCTGCAGGCGAGACGTGCGACGCTGGCAATCTAGTGCGCCCTTCCGACGGCGGCCATTTTACCTACGGCGGAGACCTCATTCAGTGCGGCCCAGCGTTGACTGACGAAGAAAATCTGAAGTGATGGCGGAGTTCATTCCCGGAACCCTGTTCCGATGAGCATGTTCCAAGGAGTTCAAGCGACCCAATGACAAGCAAGTTCTTGCGATTCGTCCTGGCCGGTGCGGTTCTATTTGCGATTTCCGCCTTGGCTCAAACCAGTGCCACCCCAGCGTCCGTTTCCTCCGCCGCGCCCGCGGCCAGCGCGGGTCCCGGTCTCAAGGTCGGGACCATCAACATCCAGGACGCTATTTTCGGCAGCAATGAAGGCCGCCGCGATATGGATGTCCTGCAAAAGAAGCTCGAGCCCAAGCAGAACGAACTGAAGAGCCAGAACGATGAACTTGAGGCGATGAAAAAGCAGCTCAACACGCAGGCGAGCAGCCTGAACGAGGATGCTCTGGCCACGCTGAAGAAGCAGATCGAGAGCAAGCAGAAGGTTTTCGATCGCGCTCTGCAGGATTTTCAGGAAGACGGGGGCAATCAGCAGCAGGAGATTGCCACTCGCATTCTGTCGAAGATGGCGCCCATGATCGTGAAGTTCTCGCAGGATAACGGTTTCGGCCTCATCGTCGATACCTCGAAGCCCTGGCCGCAGAGCCCGGTGCTTTGGTGGAACCAGGACGCGGTGGATATCACCAAGCCTGTGGTCGACGCTTACAACCTGCAGTCCGGCGTCCCGGCGCCCGCGGCGACTCCCGCTGCCGCCAAGCCAGCGGCTCCCAAGCCGGCGACAGGTACGGCTGCGGCTCCCAAGCCGGCTGCGCCCAAGCCCACCGCGCCCCAGACAACTCAGCCTCCGCAGTAGCGAAAGGCGACACCTCGAGTGTCGAAAAAGTTCCCACAGGCCGCGTACCTACGCGGCCTTTTTTCTTTGCGCTAAGACCGCCGGGCTGCGCCCTCATGGTGTCCCTAACAGCAGACGGATCTCACAAAAGGAGGGCGCCATGTTTGCCGACAGCTTGCTGGAAGTTTCCTGGGCCCAGCGTTCCCGCCGCGGCTGGACAACCTTAACCTCATTCGGACTGCAGGCAGCGCTGATCGGCCTGCTGCTATTGCTGCCGTTGTGGAAGACGGTGGGGTTGCCGTCAGCACGGACCGTTTCGACGCCCATCAGCGTGGGACGCGCCGAGCCGGGACCCGCTCCTAAAGCGCGCGGCGGGGGCACTTCTGTCGCGCCAAGTAACTCCGAATACCCCCGATATGTGGCGCCCGGGCGAATCCCCGGGACGATCTCAAAGAGCGACGGCGGTGCAGAGCCGCAGCCGCCGGGCGGAGGCGGCGACTTCCTGCCAGGCATCGGGATTCCGGGGACGCCGGAGGGCTTTCCCATATCGGTTTTCCGTGGGAACTACCCGGTGATGCCGGCACGGCCTGCACCAACAGTGCACACCTTCCGCACTTCGCGCATGCTCGAGGGCAGCCTGGTTCGCCGTGTGCAGCCTGTGTATCCGCCGCTGGCGAAAGCCGCGCGAGTTCAAGGGCCGGTCCTTCTGGCGGCGATCATCAGCAAAGCCGGCACCATCGAAGACTTGCACGTGATTTCCGGGCACCCGATGCTGGTGGCCGCCGCGATCGAAGCGGTTCGCCAGTGGCGCTATCGTCCCTACATTCTGAACGGCGAACCGGTCGAGGTGGAGACGCAAATCACGGTGAATTTCACGTTGTCGGGAAGCTAGGGTGCTCTGCTGTCGTGATTTTGCGAATTGTCATCCTGAGGCAGCGGAGTCTTCCGCGAAGCGGAGGACTCCCAACGAAGGACCTATGCACTCTGCTGGCGCCGGCGAGCTGCATAGATCCTTCGCTGCGCTCAGGATGACAAGAGTAATTTGTTGCGCCAACCGGGAGTAGCCCCAGCGTAACCTCGGCGCGCGGGCTGCTCCCGCTATAATCGCGGAAGTGGCAACGACAGCAGAAATCCTGAGCCGCGCGGCGACACGTCCCACCTGGGCCGAGGTTTCCCTCACCGCCTTGCGGCAGAACTTCCGCACCGTGCAGAAGCATGTGGGTGCGAACGTAACCGTATGTGCCGTCGTAAAAGCCGACGCCTACGGGCACGGCGCGGTCGAGTGCTCGCGCGCGCTCGAAGCTGAAGGCACGCGCTGGCTGGGCGTGACTTCGCTCGACGAGGCCATTCCTCTGCGCGATGCCGAAATCCGGTCGAACATTCTTCTGATGACCGGCTTCTGGCGCGGCGAAGAAACTGAGATCGTTCGCTTGGGCCTCACGCCGACCGTCTGGGAACCCTGGCACATCGAGTCGCTGGAGGCCGCAGCCGCCGCACTGGGCGTGGCGCGCCATCCGGTGCACCTGAAAGTTGACACCGGTATGGGGCGCCTGGGCGTCGCGGTCGAGCGGCTTCCCGAGGCGCTGGCCGCGCTGAAAGCGGCGCAGCATCTTGTGCTGGAGGGTTTCTCGACCCATCTCGCGTCTTCAGAAATCATGGACGCCCCTTCGGTGGCCGAGCAGCAACGCAACTTCGAGGCCGCGCGCCGCATGGTGCGCGAAGCCGGCCTGGAGCCGGCTTTCGTTCACGTGGCCAACACCAACGCCGTCATCTCGCGGCGCGATACCTGGGCCAATATGGTCCGTCCCGGCGTGGCGCTCTACGGGTACTACCTGCCATTTCAGCGCGCCGGACGCGAAGTCAGCGGAGGAACGCTGCGTCTGCCCGTCAAACCTATTCTTACCTGGAAGACGCGCATTCTGTCCTTGCGCAATTTTGGGTCGAATCAACCTTTGGGCTACGGCGGGACCTATGTGACTAAAGCTCCTGCGCACGTTGCTGTTCTGCCCGTCGGCTACGCCGATGGTTACAACCGGCAGCTTTCCAATCGCGGCCGCGTGATTGTGCGCGAGCACTATGCGCCGGTTGTGGGCAGCATTTCCATGGATTTGACCCTGGCGGATGTAACCGGGATTCCCGGAGTCTCGGTGGGAGATGAGGTCATTCTGCTCGGCGCCTCGGAGGGCTTGAGCGTGGACGCGCTCGACCACGCCCGGTTGGCCAACAGCAGTCCTTACGAAATTCTTTGCAATATTTCGAAGCGTGTTCCAAGAAGGTACGTGAGCTAGAAGAAAGCAGACCTCGGACCCCGGACCTCGGACCTCAGCGAAGACACAGGTCTGGGTCCGGGGTCCGAGGTCTGACGTCCGACTTGTTGCTCATGTGGGGACAGCCGCCCTCGGCTGTCCGCCGGGCGAAGCCCGGTGTGTGGGATGCGATATGTGAGCGGCTACTTCACCCTGCGTGCTCTTTTCGCGCTTCCATGTACTTGCGCAGCACAGCATTGATCGTGCTCTGATAACCGCGGCCTTGCCTGCGGAAAAACTTCAACACGTCGGGATCGAGGCGAAGCGTGATCTGTTTCTTCGTCCCCGGCCAGATTATCGCGTTGGCAAAAAACTCCGCACCCTGCTTCGGAATGTCGGAAAAGTCAATATCCTCATCCCGCATTGCGTCAATTCGCTTCCAGTCCGTCCTGGATCGCTTCTTCGTATTCTCTCCGCTCTTCATGATCTGCCTTTCTCAGCGAGACGATGCGGATGGTATCTTCCCGGCGCTCTGCGAACGCGACAAAGGCTACTTGGCCACGAATCATCCCAATTCCGATCCATCGGTCCTCGCCGTAGTCCTCGCGCGTATCCGGACGAACCACGAGCGCGCCGCGGAACATTTCTTCTGCATCAGCGAAATCAAACCCATGCTTGCGGATGTTCGCCCGGTTCTTGGCCTCATCCCACTCCAATTCCATTGTAACTCCAAATGTAGCTACACGTCAAAGAGATTAGTTTGTGGAATGCCTGCGGACTTATGATCCTGCCGCTGATTCCCGGTGACCTTCGGTGACGGATGTCACAAACTGGCCCGAAACCATCGCGAGCGTTTCGATTCGGGACCCTTAAGGACGCCGAGGTCTGAGGTCCTAAGTCCGGGGTCTGAGGTCCGAGGTCTGCGGTCAGGCGTTCCCCTTGCTACACTAGAAGGGTTCGCCATGCCTTCCCGTTACGCACAGTGGATGTACGACTGGGAACACCGGCTCACCTCGGTGGACAATAACCGCGTGGTCCGCCCGCTGGAATGGGGTGCGGAATGGGCGCGGGACTGGCCTTGCCGCAACGGCTTTCGCGCCGGCCAGGCAGCGGAAGATCCCGAGAAGTTCTTCCTCGATTTGAATCGCCACATTCTGGCGGCGAGTGACGAATTTTATTCCTACTCGCGTCCGACTGATTACCGGCTGGAGAACCGTGAAGTTAAGGTCTTTTCGACTCGCGCGGTCCCCGACCCCAAACTCGAGGCCAAGGTCAGCGGAACGTTTGCCGATTTTCTGCGCTTCACTTCGCCGGTCGAAACGCCCTATCCCGAAAACAATCTGGTGAATGCGCGCTGGTTTCCGGCGCGGGGGCGCCGCGCCATGGTGCTGCTGCCGCACTGGAATTCTGACGCGATCTCCTACACGACACTCTGCCAGGTATTCAATATGCTGGGCGTCGCCGTGTTGCGATTGAGCATGCCGTACCACGACATTCGCATGCCCGCCGAGATTGGCCGCGCTGACTACGCTGTTTCTGCCAACATCGGGCGCACGCTCGACGCCGCGCGCCAGGGTGTGATCGACATTCGCTGCTGCCTCGACTGGCTGGAGGATCAGGGCTACACGCGGCTGGGCATCGTGGGCACGAGTTTGGGCTCGTGCTATGCGTTTCTCGCCGCGGCGCATGATCCGCGCATTCGCGTGGCCGCGTTCAATCACGCGTCCACGTATTTTGCCGATGTCGTCTGGCATGGGCAATCCACCCGGCACATCCGGCAAGGAATTGAGGAGAAGATCGATCTGGAAGAGCTGCGGCAGGCCTGGCTGGCCATCAGTCCCATGTCGTACTTCGAGCAATTCTCGCGCTGGCCGAAGAAGTCGTTGATCGTTTATGCGAAGTATGACCTGACCTTCTTGCCGGAGTTCTCGCGGCAGGTGGTTGCGGAGTTCGAGCGGCACGGCCTCGACCACAAAGTTGCGGTGCTGCCCTGCGGCCACTACACCACCGGAGAAACGCCGTACAAATACCTGGACGGCTGGCAGTTGGCGTCGTTTCTGCGGACGGCGTTCTAGAAGCAGCAGTTAGCAATTAGCAGTTGGCATTCAGCCAGTCCAGCGCGAGGTAGTCGGGGCCTGTGCTGATTGCATTGCGCAGGAGGGTGTGACGCGGTGGATCGAGCATTCCCTCTGCTTTGGCATATATCATGGTGCAAGCGAAAGATTCCCACGTTTCGCAAAAGCGGCGAGACATGGGGCACCCGAGCCGGGAGTAGGAAAACGAAATGACGAACTTAAGAATGTATCGCCCGCTGTACGAAAACGACCCGCAGATCGCTGCCGCCATTGACAACGAGACCCGGCGCCAGCATGAAGGCCTGGAGCTCATCGCCTCGGAGAACTTCGTCAGCGAAGCCGTGCTCGAAGCCGCGGGCTCGGTGTTTACGAACAAATATGCCGAAGGATATCCCGGCAAGCGCTATTACGGCGGCTGCGAGTTCACCGACGTCGTGGAGAACCTGGCCCGCGACCGCGCCAAGCAGTTGTTTGGCGCCGAACACGCCAACGTCCAGCCACATGCCGGATCGCAGGCCAACATGGCCGCGTACGCTGCCGTGCTGCAGCCGGGCGACACGATTCTTGGCCTGAACCTGGCGCATGGCGGACATCTCACGCACGGCCATCATCTGAATTTTTCCGGCAAGATGTACAAGATCGTTCCCTACGGCGTCACCAAAGAGACCGAGACTATTGATTACGACGAACTGGAAAAGCTGGCTGAGAAAGAACGTCCCAAGCTGATCATCGGCGGCGGCAGCGCCTATCCCCGCATTATTGATTTCGCCCGCATGCGGCAGATCGCCGACAAAGTGGGAGCTCTGTATCTGGTGGACATGGCGCACTTCGCAGGGCTGGTGGCGGGAGGCGTCCACCCTTCGCCAGTTCCGCACACCCACATCGTTACTTCCACCACGCACAAAACGCTGCGCGGCCCGCGCTCGGGCATGATCCTTTCCAAGGCCGAATTTGCGCAGGCCATCGATAAAACGGTTTTTCCAGGCCTGCAGGGCGGCCCGCTGGTGCACATCATAGCGGCCAAGGCGGTCTGCTTCCACGAAGCCATGCAGCCGGACTTCCGCGACTACGCGCGGCAAATTGTGGCCAACGCGAAGGTGCTGGCGCAGACCATTGCCGACGAAGGTTTCCGCATCATCTCCGGCGGCACCGACACGCACCTCATGCTGGTGGACGTTTTCTCGAAGGGCATGCTGGGCAGCGAAGCCGAGAAGGCGCTCGGTGAGGCCGGAATCACGGTCAACAAGAACGCGATCCCGTTTGATACAAATCCCCCGCTGAAGCCCAGCGGGATTCGTATCGGTACGCCCGCCCTGACCACGCGCGGCATGAAGGAGGCCGAGATGCGCCAGATCGGCCGCTGGATCGCCGAAGTGCTGCTCCATCGCACGGACGCGGCCGTGCTGGCCAAGGTCCGCAAGCAGGTGCTCGATCTGTGCGAGGCGTTTCCGCTGTATGCGGACCGCCGGGCGAAGGCGCAGGCGGAAGCAAGGGCGTAGACGCTTTTGGGCTTTTTGTTTGTCATGCTGAGCGGAGTGTTGAGGATCGGGCAGCGATCCTCACACCGGAGTCGAAGCATCCCTACCTTCTCCACGACTCCCAAAACGGGAGGCACCGCATCTTTCCCGACGCGCAGCCCGCACTCCTGAATCCAATCCGCCGGATAATGGCCCCATGCCCCGCGACCGCCGCTACTACTGCGTCTACATCATGGGCAGCCTCTCCGGCACTCTGTATATCGGTGTCAGTGGCAATCTCCACCAGCGCGTCTTCCAGCATAAGTTCCACCACTTCGTCGGGTTTACGAATCGTTACGACGTCGTCCGCCTGCTCTATTGGGAGTCCTACGACGACGTGCATCGGACGATCGGTCGCGAGAAGCAGCTCAAGGGATGGTCCCGCGCGAAGAAGATTACCTTGATCGAACGCCGGAATCCTCATTGGGTCGACTTGGCGCGCGAATGGTACCCGTGGATGGAGCGGGAAGAGGGTAGGGATGCTTCGACTGCGCGATGACGACCACTGCGTGATCGTCATCGCTCCGCTCAGCATGACAAATACCTAGCTCCGCTCGGAGTGAAGACCCCCACCCGTCCCGTATCTTCTTATTCTCTGTGTTCCCCCGTGTCCTCTGTGTTTAAATGCCTTCGGTGAAACTCGCCACAGACATCCGGCGGATGACCGAGTTCGGCGTCGGCACTTACATCCGGACGTGGATCTGTGTCTTTCCCGATTTCCTCAAGCTCAAGCAGTTCCTGGTGGCGGTTGTCTTAATCGTGGTGCTAGTGCTGCTCATTACGGAACGCCGCAGGTCGAAGTGATCATGGAGCTGCCCAATTCCTCTGTGTTTCCCATCGTTCCCTGTGTTTAAATGCCATCGGTGAAGATCGCGATCGACATTCGGCGGATGAGCGAGTTCGGCGTAGGTACTTACATCCGCAATGTGGTCCGTACGCTCGGCCGGCTGGATCGCGAGAACGAGTACGTGTTGATTGGGCCTCCGCCGAAAGTGCAGGAAATCGGCGCCCTACAGCCCAATTTTCATGTCGTTCCACTGACCGCGCCCGAACGCTCGGTGCAGGGCTATCGCGAGTTCCGCAGTGCATTGAAGGGGCTGGACTGCGATCTGGTGCACGTGCCCAACCTTTTTTCTGTACCGCGGGCCATGCCCTGCCCTTACATCATGACTGTGCATGACATGGTGGAGCACATGTCGCGGCCCCGCGAGCAGAGCGGGTTCTGGCGTTCGCTCCGCTGGCAGTTGACGCGGCGCGTTCTGGAGGGCGCGGCGCGCATTCTGGCAGTCTCGAATTTCACCAAGAGCGAAATTGAAAAGCTGTTCGGAATCTCCGCCGAGCGGATCGAGGTGGTGTACAACGCCATTGACGAGCGCTTCCTGCGCGGACACGCCAGCGCGGCCGACCGCGAGCTGATTGCCCAGCGCTATCAGGTTACGTATCCATTCCTGCTGTATGCGGGGAGCATCAGCCCGCACAAGAACGTCGCCCGCATGATCGAAGCGTTTTCGGTGCTGAAGACGGAACTGGAAAAAGACCGGGCGTACCCCGATCTCAAGCTCATCATTATCGGAGACGACCTCTCCGGCAACCCCGACCTGCGCCGCACCGTGGTGCGCAGCGGAGTGCAGAACGATGTGCGCTTTCTGGGGTTCGTTCCGATCGAAGTGCTGCGGATTTTCTATGACGAGGCGAAAATCTTCGTCTTCCCGTCGCTGTATGAGGGTTTCGGGCTGCCGCCGATGGAAGCGATGGCGCACGGAACTCCGGTCGTCACCTCCAATGTATCCTCCCTGCCCGAGGTCGTGGGCCGGGCGGCGGTGCTGGTGAATCCGGAAAATGTCTTCGACATTATGCGCGCCTTGCACCGCGTGCTCACCGATGACCCGCTGCGCACACGCATGAAGGAGCGCGGCTACGAACAGGCGGCGAAGTTCTCCTGGGAATCTTCAGTGCGCCGCATCCTGGAGGTGTACCACCAGATCGCTGACGAGGGCCGGCCCCATCGCGGTCAACAGCCTGCGGCAGACTGAGCGCTACTTCAGCAGCGGCTGGCCCGGTGACGCGATTTCCAGCTTGTGCAGTTTGGCGGTCAGGCGGGCGCGATCGGCGTCAGTCTTGGCGGCGGCCAGGCGCTTGCGCAACTGGGTAATTTTCTCTTTGCGGGTACGGCGTCGGCGAATCTCCGGCCGGCGGCTGGGTGCGGACATGTAGTGCTCCTGGAGTGAATTCGTGAAGACCGTGGCAGCCGGACTAAAAACCGGACCCATGCGACGTTCCTGACGATTATATTGACAGCTGGAGCGACCCTGCAAACCGGTCAACATCCAAGCCCCACGCGCCAGCTGTGCGAACTTCTGAGCACCAGACTTGTGTGCATCAACAGGGCGTAACATAACAAGGCGCAGTTGTGCCACTTTCCGGCGGCCTGAGACTATGCTTAAACCGCTCCGAATCCCTTTCCAGCATGATAGATTTGAAGGCTCGTTGGAACCGTGGGATGTCGCTGATCTGAACCGCGTGGAGGCAATCTTGAAGAACAAACTGACATCAAGTGTGACGATTCTGCTCATGATCATGGCGTTAACGATCGGCAACCGGATCCCGGCAGCGGCACAATCGCAACCTGCCGCGCCCCATCAAGCGCCCGTTGCCGCGGGTGTGGACATCCCGATTCCCGACATCCCTTATACCAAGTTCGTTCTGAGCAACGGCCTGACCGTGCTGGTGCATGAGGATCACAAGGCCCCCATCGTGGCGGTCAACACGTGGTACCACGTCGGCTCCAAGAATGAGAAGCCGGGCAAGACCGGGTTCGCCCACTTGTTCGAGCACCTCATGTTCAGCGGCAGCGACGACTTCAATCACACTTACATCAACGCGATGGAGAAGATTGGGGCCACGAACATGAACGGCACCACGAACAACGATCGCACCAATTACTTCGAGAACGTGCCGACCTCCATGCTCGATTACGTCCTGTTCGCCGAAAGCGACCGCATGGGGCATCTGCTGGGCGTGCTCGACCAGAAGAAACTCGATCTGCAGCGCGGCGTGGTGCAAAACGAAAAGCGTGTAGGTGAGAACCAGCCTTACGGCGTTACCGAACAAATCCTCACCGAAAACACCTACCCCGTCGGCCATCCCTATTCCTGGACGGTCATCGGCTCGATGAAAGACCTGGACGCGGCTTCCATGAGCGATGTGCAGGAGTGGTTCAAAACGTATTACGGCCCGAACAATGTCACGCTCGTGATCGCGGGCGATATCACGCCCGAAGTGGCCCGTGAAAAGGTTGAAAAATACTACGGCGAAATTCCTGCCGGCCCTCCCATCGACAAACATCAGGTGTGGATCGCAAAGCGCGCCGGCACACACCGCGGTTTGGTACAGGACCGCGTCCCGCAAGCTCGACTGTATCGCGTATGGAACGTGCCCGAATTCGGATCACCCGAGGAAGCGCAACTGGATCTGGTGGAGCAGATCCTCGGCCGCGGCAAGACGTCGCGACTCTACAAGCGCCTGGTCTACAAAGATCAGACCGCAACCAGCGCCACCGCAACAAATGATACGAACGAGATTGGTGGACAATTCGACTTCACGCTCACCGCTACTCCCGGCGGCGATCTCAAGAAAGTGGAAACAGCGGCGAATGAGGAACTGCAGAATTTCCTGAAGAACGGTCCCACCGAGTCCGAATTGCAAATCGCCAAGACGCAGATTCTGGGCAACTATGCGCGCATTGTGGAACGCATCGGCGGTTTCGGCGGCAAGAGTGATCTGATCGCGCGCTGCCAGACGTACAGGGGGAATCCGGATTGCTACAAGGATTATTTGAAGTGGGTCAAAGCCGCGACGCCCGCGACGGTGAAGAAAGCCGCTGTGGACTGGCTCAGCGATGGCGATTACGTGCTCGAAGTGCAGCCGTATCCCACCGACTACAAGACGGGAGCTAAGCTCGACCGTTCGAAGGAGCCGGCCGCGGGCGGCCCTGAGTCGCTCAAGCTGCCTGCCTTGCAGAAAGCCACGCTGGCCAACGGGCTGAAGATCGTGCTGGCCGAGCGTCACACGGCTCCCGTGGTGAACTTCACCCTGATGGTAGACAGCGGATACGCTGCCGATCCAGCCCCCGCGCCCGGCATGGACAGCTTTGAGCAGCGCATGCTGGAGGAAGGCACTCCCACTCGCGATTCGCTGAAGATCGGCGAGGAACTGGAGTCGCTCAGCGCCAACTTCAATGCCGGCGCCAGCCTGGACTGGTCGCTGGTCAGCCTGAATACTCTCAAGAGCACCATGGACAAGTCGCTCGATATTTACGCCGACCTGATCCTGCACCCGGCGTTTCCACAGAAGGAATTCGAGCGCATCCAGAAGGAACGGATCGCAGGCATCAAGCGCGAGAAGGTGACGCCTCAGGCCATGGCATTGCGCGTAGTGCCAACGCTGCTCTATGGCAAGGGACATCCCTATGCCGTGCCCTTCACCGGCACGGGCACCGAGGCCAGCGTCGGCAAGATGACCCGCGAGGACCTGGCCAAATTCCACGACACTTGGTTCAAGCCCAATAACTCGACGCTGCTCGTGGTCGGCGACACTTCCATGGCGGAGATCAAACCCAAGCTGGAAAAAGTTCTGGCCTCGTGGAAGCCGGGAGACGTTCCCCAGAAAACCGTGCCCAAGGTAGCCCAACCGGAAAAGGATGTCGTCTACCTTATCGACCGGCCGGGTTCCGGACAGAGTGTGATCTTCGGAGCGCAACTGGCGCCCCCGCTGAATGACCCCGACGCCGTCGCTCTGCAAATCGTGAATGACATCTTCGGCGGACAGTTCAGCTCGCGCATCAATATGAACCTGCGCGAGGACAAGCACTGGTCGTATGGCGTGCGCAGCGTGCTGCCCTCGGCCCGCGGCCAGCGTCCCTATATCAGCGTTTCAGCTGTGCAGACGGACAAGACCAAAGAATCCATCGTCGAGCTGGTCAAGGAATATAACGGTATCGTGAGCACAAAGCCGATCACGAACGAAGAATTGACGAACGCGCAGAACAATGCCACGCTCGCGCTGCCCGGCTCCTTTGAAACCGATCAGCAGCTCTCTGGCGGCTATGGCACGCTCCTGCAGAACGATCTGCCCGAGGACTACTACAACACCTTCACTCAGAAGGTGTTGGCTATGGCACCGGATAGCGCCAACCAGATCGCCAAGAAGTACATCTTGCCCGATCACCTGGTGTGGGTGGTGGTAGGGGACATGGCCAAAGTCGAAGCGGGCATCCGCGAGCTAAACCTGGGTGAAGTCCACAAGATTGACGCTGACGGCAACCCGGTGCACTGAAAGGAGCCGGCGACCTGGCGGCGACTGGAAAGAACTGCATTACCGGATACCACATTCTGGCCCATACGTTGGTTGCGTGGTGAATGTGGTGAGTCAGAAATTCGCTGACGCTCAGGGCAGGCTAGAAACTAAAGCCGTGCCCTGATACGAGGCCCTGGATTATATTTGTGAAACACGCTCTAATCAAAAGCAATTTCATCTGTCCAGTACGGCCGCCCGCTTGCTCTCCAGACGTTTTATGACCTTCTCGGCATTTTCAGGTTCCACCCCCGCTTGTTCCAGGGCTGCGCGAAAGTGCTTCAGGAACAGGTCAAAGTGCACATCCTTCAGACCGTTATCTCTGGACCCGGCATGGGCGTCATGAATGTCTTTGCCGGTATACACTCGTCCGCCGAGGAGCATGGAAACAAGCATAATCTGCCGGGACTTGAGGTGCGCCATGTCCACTCGTTCAAAGAAAGGGCGCAGATTATCATCCTGCAAAACATTGCTATAGAAGAGTTCGGTAGCCGCCTTGATAATGCTACGTCCCCCGATCAGGGCATAGAGGTCTTCAGTCATAGTGTGCTCATCATTGTGGAATTCACGGCCAGCTCCTTCTTGCCTAAATTTTCTTCAAGGGGCGTACGCGGTCGAAGACGGGGATGACGAACTTTACGCTTAATCTTCTGCGGAGTCCAGCAATTTTGAATAGTTGACGCAAACAGCGACTACGTTCCTTGACCCAGTTGCAGGGTCTCCGCTAACTCCTCCCACTCCCTAAGCAGCGCAGCATGTTCCGCTTTATGCTGCTCCAGTTCCTGCGCCTGGCGCTGGCTTTCCTCGGCGCTGACAAAGTTCTGCAACTCGGTTTCACACTGGGCGATGGCGGCCTCGACGCTGCTGATTTCTTCTTCCAGTTCGTGAACCCGCTCTTCCATCTGTTTGCGCTTGATGGGATTCAGGCGCTTCTTCTGTACCTCTGCGACAGGGTCGCCATTCCCACTTCTCGCAACATCGGCGAGAAGTGGGGCACCCGCCGGTTTGGTCGTTCCAACCCCGGGGACATCCTCGAGCGTCGGCGCGACATGTTGTCCGCCCTGCTTCCGCCACAAAAAGTCCTCATAGTTGCCGGGGAAAACTTCGACCTTGCCGTCGCCAATTTCAAACACGCGCGTGGCCAGCTTGTCGATGAAATACCGATCGTGGGAAACGAAAACCACCGTGCCGGTGTACGCCATGAGCGCATTCAGCAGGATGTCTTTGGCCCGCAGGTCGAGATGGTTGGTCGGCTCGTCGAGCAGCAGAAAGTTCGCCGGATGCAGCAGCAGCCGCAACAGGGCATAGCGCCCGCGTTCGCCGCCCGAAAGAACTCCGATCTTCTTGAATACGTCGTCTTCGGAAAAAAGAAAACATCCCAGCAGGCTGCGCAATTCGGTCTGCGTCGAGCGCGGAGAAAGCTCGCCCAGATCGTCGAGAATCCGCGCCTCAGGATTGAGCTCCTTGTACTGATCCTGCGCGAAATAATCGGCCTGCACGTTGTGTCCGAGGCGGAATTCGCCGCGCGTGAGCGGTTCGCTCGAGGCCAGCAGCTTGATCAGCGTAGACTTGCCCGCGCCGTTCACGCCGACCAGGGCGATGCGGTCGCCGCGCTCGATGATGAAGTTGACGTCGCGGAAGACTTCTTTGTCTTTTCTTGAAGACCGCTCGGCAGTCTGCTTCGCGCCGGCACTTTCTTTGCCCTGAGCGGGGCCCTGCGACATGCTGCCATTCTGCCTCGACGGCCGTACGGGATAGACCTTGGCCACGTCCTCAAATTCCGCCACGATCCGGCCGCTCGGCTTGGGCTGCGGGAAGGAAAAGTGAATGGTCTTTTCTTCCGGCGGAATTTCGATCCGCTCCATCCGTTCCAGTTCCTTGATGCGGCTCTGCACCTGCTTGGCCTTGGTGGCCTGGTAGCGGAACCGATTGATGAAGACTTCGAGTTGCTCGATGCGCTCGCGCTGGTTGCGGTAGGCCGCCTGCAATTGCTCATTGCGCTGCGTTTTCTGCGCCAGAAACTTGTCGTAGTTGCCGGTGTAGAACCAGATCCGCCGGTTCCAGATTTCCGCGGTCTTCTCGACCGTCACATCCAGAAAATACCGGTCATGCGAAATCAGCACGAAGGCATGCGGATAATTTTGCAGATACTCCTCGAGCCAGTTGCGGGCTTCGAGATCGAGATGATTGGTCGGCTCGTCGAGCAGCAGCAGGTTCGGCTTCTGCAGAAGCAGCTTGGCCAGCGCCAGCCGCATCTGCCAGCCGCCGGAAAATTCGTCGGTCTGGCGCTGCCAGTCGTCCTTACCGAAACCCAGCCCCATCAGCACGCGGCCGACTTCGGCCTCGACGGAATATCCGTCGCGCATGCGGAACTCGTGCTCCAGCCGGTGATAGCGGTCGGCCACATCGGCATATTCCGCTCCGGTGTGATCGAGTTCCGCGATGGCGTGGGTCAGCGATTCCAGTTCCTGCTCCATCGCCCGCACATCGTCAAATACCGACATGCACTCGGCAAAAACCGTGCGGCCGGAAAGCGTGAGGCCATCCTGGGGAAGATATCCGGCCGACGTTCCTTTTGCGATGGTCAGCGCGCCGTAATCGAGCGTCTCCAGGCCGCAGAGAATTTTCATGATGGTGGACTTGCCCGTGCCGTTGGCGCCTACCAGGCCAATGCGGTCCTGGGACGTGATCAGCCAGTCCACGTTTTCGAAGAGGAGTTTGTGGCCGAAGCGTTTTCCGGCGCCGGCAAGCTGGATCATGGGGCTGGAATTATCGTAACAGGGGCGAGGGCGCAGGGGTCAGGGGAGGGTTTTGCATGATATGGCGATTCTGCAACCGTTAAGGTCTGGTCTGGCTCTGCGCTGTTAGCCTTGGCGATCACCGCACATCAAAGATGTGACCCGACTCACTGACAGAACTCGGGCACTTGTGCTCGCATGAGCAAGTCCCGCCTCTCCGAGGAGAAGTTCCCGTCAGTTCATCAACATTCTGGCGTTGATTCTTTTCACGTTTATGGTCCCGGGCGGGGAAGGCAAATAGAAATGTCGGTACATCTTGAGGGAGGGTCGATGAAACTACGGATTGTGAGCATGGTGGGTCTGGGGTTGTTGTTGGCGTCGGCGGTTGCGGCGCAGACCAAGGTTGCCGGCAAGATGCAATGCCCGAAGCCGGGGGTGGTCGGCACGGCGGAAGCTGGGGACCAGGCCGGACACAGGTTGACGTTGGAGAAAAATACTTGCCCGTGGTCGACTCCGATGGAAATGGTGGGTGAAAAATCGAAGGATGGAACCTACGTTGCGTTCTCAGAAAACAGCCCAACTCGAGCCTCAACCCGTGGAACTTTGGTCGGCAGTATGGAGAACGGAGATAAGTTCTACCTCAACTTCGATTGGGCCGTCGTGAAAGACGGGAAGCCGAAAAGTGTGATTGAGAGCGTCAAGGGTACCTGGGCGTTCACGGGCGGAACTGGAAAGCTGGAGGGGATTAAGGGGAAGGGCACGTACACGGCGTCGGAGGACGAGACTGGTGGAGCGGTGAGTATGGAAGGCGAATACTCCGTGCCAGCGGCCGCGGCAACGAAGACGACGGCTCAGAAGCAGAACTAGATTCCCGACCTTCAAAAGGGTTCTCGGCAGATGTTTACACTTACCCCCTGCGAAGGGTCTGTCTGACGGTAACGACCTCATCCGACGGCAGGGTGCAAGGTAAGGGCTTGGCGATCACATCTTACGGTTGGGCTTGGCCTGTGGTCAGCCGCCGGACCGGCGGCTAGTTCTTGGACCCTCAACCGGCACGGAAATCTGGCACGCTTTCCCCGGGCTTGAACACCGGGGCGATGGAGATTTTTCCGGCCTCGGCCATCTTGCGGTTGATGGCCTCGAAGTCCATCTTCAACCAGCCCACGCTAGAGATTTCAATCTCGCCATCGGCCGCGATCCAGAACAGGGTGGGCACGTTGGTCAGCCCGTAAGCGTTCGAGACGGGATAGGTCCGCGTATCGTCGAGCAGCACAGGAAAAGTCACGCCGAATTCTTTGTTGAACGCCGCCGTCTCCTTGGCGTCGTTCTGCGAAACCGCGACCAGCGTGTATCCCTTCTGTCGGTATGCCTGGTGCAGCCGCTCGAGGTAGGGCAACGCGAACTGGCAGATTGGGCACGACACTTTGAAGAAGGCCAGCGCGACCGGCCCGCGCGCGAGTGCCTCGCGCAGCGAAAATCGTTTGCCGTCCAGAGTTTTCAATTCAAAGTCCGGTGCTTTCGTTCCCGTGTTCAACGCCGCCATGGATCGTCCTCTTCCCTTCAGGATATTCGTGAGCCAGCGCATGAAGCCGCCTCCGGCTGGCCTTATTTTAGATGACGGGAGACGGGCGCAGGACGGAGAAACAGTGGTCAGTGATCAGTGGCCAGTGATCACTGGTCAGTCAACCAGCTTTGGTTCCTTGCTGGCGATGACTCCCGCCTTGTACAGAATCTTGCGCGCCAGGCCGGTGAGGGGGATGCGTCCAAGGCGCGATGAGAGAATCCATTCGCCGCTCGCAGACGGCGGGGCCGGGGGGCACCACACTCGCACTGTGTGATCGGTCACCGTGATGGAATGGCGAAGCGTGAAGGCGGGCTTGCAATGATTCTGGGGTTGCGCAATCTCGGGCAGTTCCCACATGCCGGCCATTAGGCGCGCATCGGGCGGACGCTGCACGAGGAAGACAGCCCTTTCACCAAAGCTGCGGCCCGATACATCCGGGCCGCCGGACCCATTCGACTCCCCTTCGCTATGCTCAGGGTCGCTCAAAGCAGGCTTTCGGGGGCGGCCGTCCCCACATGAGCCTTGCCCGTTCTTGGTCTGGCAAAGCGCGTAATGAATTTCCCGCTTGTTCTGCCGCGGGGTTTTCGCCGAACGCGGCATTTCCCCGCGCGTGGCGCACAGCTTCACCACCGGACACGTAAGGCACGCGGGAGCACGCGGCGTGCACACGGTTGCGCCCAGCTCCATCATGGCCTGGTTGAAGTCGCCAGGGCGCGCAGGGTCGAGCAAATGCTCCGCCGCGCGCCATAGTTCTTGGCCCGCCAGCCGCTGGCCTGAGACTCGCTGGAGCACGCGCTCGACGTTGCCGTCCACCACCGCAACCGCTTCGCCAAAGACGATGCTGGCAACGGCCGCCGCCGTGTAGCGGCCGATTCCGGGCAAGGCCAGCCAGCCTTCTGCGGTTGCGGGAAACTGGCCGTTGAGATCGTGAACGATAATTTTGGCGGCCGCGTGCAGCATGCGCGCCCGCCGGTAGTAGCCGAGACCGCTCCAGGCTGCGAGCACGCTGGCTTCCCGCGCCGACGCCAGCTTCTCGACGGTCGGAAACCGCCGCAAGAATTCGCGATAGTGCTCGATGACTGCCGCGACCCGGGTCTGCTGCAGCATGATCTCCGATAGCCAGACGCGGTAGGGATCGCGGCTCTTCTTTGCCCGCGGCGGCGCGCGCCAGGGGAGTTTGCGGGCGTGGGTGTCGTACCAGGCGAGTAGACGCGTGCGAAATGAATTCGGGTGGGCCATGGATCTGGTGAGGCGAAAATATCACATTGGTTCCGGAAGTCCCCATCCTATCCGCAAAGAACGCGGATAGGATGGGCACCCCAATTTCCACAGGGCCTAAAGGCCGCTCCCGATGGGCGCTGGGACGCGGCGCTAAAGCGCCGCTCTTCCACGGTGGTTCCGAAGGCCACACCCGATAGCGGTCCGTGTATCCCACCCTTCGAAAAGCGCCCTTCGACTTCGCTCAGGGCAGGCTCCGGGTGGGGCAGCCGGGCTGCGGGGCTCCGCTCGGCCGGACAGCCGGGGGCGGCTGTCCCTGCATGACCGGGGCACCCCGCGGCCCGAACCAGCGAAAGCAGCCGCGCGCCATTGACCCGACCGCCGGCACACGAAATAATAGTTGAGCCTGGCATCCGCAACCCGCGTGAGTCATCTCACGCCCATCGAACGCGAGGAGCACCATGAACGACTTCAACCGCAAGGTGGAAGGCGCATCGGCACGTGTGACCCAGACCATCAACGAAGCCGCCGAGCGCCTGGAGAAAGAAATCCCGGAGTTCATCAAGTATCTGAACGACGAAGTCGTTCCGGCAGTGCGAACCCATTCCACCAAGGCTCTGCGCGTCGCTTCGCAAAAGCTGACCGAATTCGCCGACTACATGGACAAGCACCCGACGAAGTAGATGTTCCCACCCTATCCGCAAAGAACGCGGATAGGATGGGACACCTGTTGCCCACCCTTTCGCAACAAACGCGAAAGGATGGGGCGCCCACGGGCAGGATGGGGAACCACAAACGGCGCTGTCGAGCTTCGCTCGACCGGACGGCCGAGGGCGGCCGTCCCCACACGACCCGCTTCGTCAGCGTCGTCATGATCCTGATCCTGCTGCTGTCGCTCATCTTTCTCGCCGCCTGCGGCCATCCCAAGCAGGCGCATGTGAATGTTCCGCCGCCCCCGCCGCCGAGTTCGAACACGACGACCGCTCCGGCAGCGACCGCGCAACCTGAGACCGCTCCGCCGGCGGGGAGTGAAGCACCGGCTCCGGCTAAGGCCGAGGAAGCCGCCGACCTCGCCGAGCCCACGCTTCCCCCCGACGCCAAGCCCATCTCGACCGAAACCGGACTGGCCAGCTGGTATGGTCCGCCCTACCACAACCGTCGCGGATCGAACGGCGAAATCTACAACATGCATGCCATGACCGCAGCCCACCGCACGTTTCCGCTGGGCTCGATCGTGCGCGTCACCAACGTGAAGAGCGGGCAGACGGCACTCGTGCGCATCACCGACCGGGGACCGTTCATTCCCGGGCGGGTCATCGATCTCTCGCTGGCCGCGGCGCGCAAGCTGGAGGTATGGCAGCCGGGGGTGGCGCCGGTGAAAATCGAGCTGATGCAGTCGGGTGCGCCGCTGGATGCGGCGGGGAAATGGGCGGTGCAGATCGGCGGTTTCACCGACGAAAAAGCCGCCACCAAACTCGCCGATCACCTCACCCGCCGCTATCGCACGGCCAAGGTGCTGCGCTTCCCGAGCCCGGCCGGCGACTGGTGGATTCGGGTGCGCGTGCTCGACGACGACCAGGAACGCGCGCAAGAACTGGCGGCGGAGACCACGACTTCCGAGGGAGCGGTGTTTGTGGTGAGACTAGACTAGTGGCTATCAGGCTATCTCATAAATGGTTTTGAGAAGGGCACGGCTTCAGTTTTCAGCCTGCCCTGAGCGACCCGAGGAACGAGGGGGAGCCGAAGGGTGCCCCCGAGCCAACTTTTCAATCGACAATCGTCAATCGAAAATTCATTTGACGTCCGCCAGATCGGCCTGCAACTGCTGCAGGCTGAATCCTTGCGGAGCCTGTTCCTGGCCATTCAGGTAGTCGTTGCTGATGATCGCGTAACCTTCATCGCAGTACGCGTCCCAGAACGACCACGTCATGGCTTGCAGCGCTCCCCAAGTCACCACGGTGAGAGTGCGGGCGTCATAGGCAACGACGGGAACGGCGTGGCCTCCCCACGATCCGGGCTGCCCGTCGCCGGTCGGGCCTCCCGCGGCACCGACCACGGCTGATGATTCTGCACCTGCGCCTGCGCGCTGACGGGCAGCGACAAGCCGATGTAGCAGCCTTCGAAGATGTACACCGAATCCATGATGTGGGTGTGGTTGGAGGGTTCCAGCGCGGCGTAGGCTCCGATCTTGTGTGCGGCGATGCCGCTTTGCCGCCAGTAATTCAGCACGTCAATTTCATTGGCGCCGTTGTCGTTGGCGCCGGTTCACGGGATTGTAGCCGGTGATGGCCGAATACGCCGCGACGATCTGCTTGTCGGAGGGCGTAAACATTTTCTTGCCCGCGTTCGCGGTCCACTCCATGAGCAGGTGGCCGGCGGCAGCGCAGGTGCAGTCGCCGATCTGATCGTTATCCATCATGCCCCATGACGAACCAACCTTCGCCGTGAGATCGAAGCTGCCGGGCGGCGTGGGCAGCGCGGCCGTGATGTAAGAGGCGAGCAGCAGCGTGCGCGGATCATGCCGCGCCGCCAGCTTGCCCAGCTTGAGTTTTCGCGGATCGATGCGCCTGGGGTCGCTGCGCATGACCACGCTTTGCCTGGTGTCAGGCACTTTTCCCAGTTTCTTGATCGCCATGGAAAATCTCCTTGACTGTGGGAATCCGATGATTGCGAAACGGGGCCGGATACTACAACCTGTCTCATAAATGATTTTGGGTAGGGCACGGCTTCAGCCGTGCCGTTCAGGGCCCGATAGAATGCGGGCTTTAGCCCCTGAGGGACGTTCGCCTCCCCACCCAACACATTTATGAGACCAGTTCTAGTGCGCCGAACGGGCCTAACAAGAATCAGAAAATATGAGGGGGAAAAGATGCGGGGCGAATCTTAGACCGGAAGGCCGGCGAGATCAAGGGTAAAGCGAAAGTTGTTACGAAAAACGAACAAGGCAGCGCCTGCTCTCCGGGCTTCTGCACTCCAACTTTAACATCAATGATGGCTGACATTGTCTTCCAGACTGCGTCATCCCGAAGCCCGGCGCTTTCACCAGCCGGGCGAGGGATCTCGCGCGGAGCTTCACCGAACCCAGTTGCACCCTGCGCAAGATCCTTCGCTCCGCCTGAAAAACGGCTGCGCTCAGGATGACGCCCCTGAGAAAACCGGAAGCCGGCGGGCGGAAGCCGGAAGCCGTTCTCACCTCAGCAACGCTTCGTACACCATTTCGCGCAGGGCGCGCCGGTAGGCTCCGGCGGGCACAAAGGGCATCTGCACCATCATCACGGCGAATAGTTCCTCCTGCGGATCCACCCAGAAGTAAGTTCGATCCTCTTCTGAGCCAGGTCGAGGGCGTGCCGCGCCGGCGATCCGGGAAGGCCAGCTTCGCGGCATGCTACGGATGTGGTGGGACTCACTGGAGATTCGGCCCGACCTGCGTAGAATGAGCGTACCCCTAGTTTTCAGGGAGGCCCTTATCCATGCCCGAACTGCGGCAGAACTTCATGACCAAAGAGTGGGTGGTGATTGCCACCGATCGCGCCAAGCGTCCCGATGAAATGGTGGTGCATCGCGCCGCCAAACCGGCGGTTTCGTTCTCGCCCAACTGTCCGTTCTGCCCCGGCCACGAGAACCAGACCCCACCCGAGATTCTGCGGCTGCCCGACGGCGGCGACGGGTGGAAGGTGCGGGTGGTGCCGAATAAGTATTCCGCGCTGTCTCCGGAGTGTAAGCCCGACCGCACCATTCGCCGTTCGTTCCACTCGATGGCGGGTTTTGGAGTTCACGATATCGTCATCGAGACCCCGGATCACTCGCTGGCCATGGCGCTCATGCCCGATGCGCACGTCGCCGACATCCTGCGCATTTACAAGACGCGGTACGACGAACTCAGCCTCGATCCGCGCATCGCGCACGTGACCATCTTCAAGAACTCCGGAACCGACGCCGGCACCAGCCTGGAGCATCCCCATTCGCAGCTGATCGCGACACCGGTGATCTCGTACCAGGTGCGCCAGCGCTTCCAGGAGGCGCTGCGCCACTACGACGAGTATGGCTGCTGCATCTTCTGCCAGATGATCGAGGAAGAGCTGCAGAATCAGGAGCGCATCGTGCTGGCGAGTGAGCGCTTCGTAGCCGTGGAATTGTATGCCTCACCTTCGCCCTTCTTCACCCACATCTATCCGCGCCGCCACATGGCCAGCTTCGGCGACATCAGCGCCCAGGAAATCGCCGACCTGGGACGAGTCTTGCGCACCCTGCTGGGGAAGCTGTACTACGGGCTGGAAAACCCCGACTTCAATCTCACCATCCGCACCGCTCCCGCCGAGTTGGTGGGCGTGCGCTATTTCCACTGGTATCTGAGCGTCATCCCGCGGCTGACGCGGACGGCAGGCTTCGAACTCGGTTCCGGAATGTTCATCAACACGGTGATTCCCGAACAGGCAGCCGAGTTCCTGCGCAAGGTGAAAGTGGAGACCGCCGTGGGGGTGAGTTGAAACTCCCACCAGCGGAGCGCCGACCAAAGCAATTGTTGAATGTTGAATGTTGAATGTTGAATGAAGGTCTCCGGGCTCACGGTTTTTCATTCAACAATCAACAATCAAGAATTCGACAATTCTTCGCGGGCTACAGCCAGAAGTCTTTATCCGAGGCGGGGGCGGAATCGCTGCCGGCGCTGGCGGCGCGGGAGATGCGGGGTTCGACACGATTGCGGCCGGTGCTCTTGGCCAGGTAAAGGGCGGCGTCGGCGGCGTGGAGCAGCTTCTCGGAGTCGTTGGCCGACTCGCCGGCGGCTATGCCGAAACTCAGGCTGACGCTGACCCTGGCCTCGCCTCCGACCACAATGCTGCAGGCGGCGATGTGCGTGCGCACGCGCTCGGCCAGTTCCCAGGTCTCGGCCAGGCCGCAGCCGGGAGCCACGATCAGGAATTCCTCGCCGCCGTAGCGTCCGACCGAGTCGTAGGGACGGACCACGGCGGCCATGGCGCTGGAGATGATGCGGAGGACGTTATCTCCGGCGGCGTGGCCGCGGGTATCGTTGATGAGCTTGAAGTTGTCCACGTCGGCCATGATGACGCCGACAGCATCGCTATGGCGCTGGCCGCGCAACAATTCGCGGGCGAGTATCTCCAGAATCGCTTTGTGGTTCCACAGTCCGGTCAGCCCGTCGCGGGACGCTTCGCGGCGGAGAGCGTCTTTGGCCACGACCAGGCGGTTCTGCGTGATCAGCAGGCGCGCGCTAAAACACACGAAGGAAAGAAACAGGAGCGTAGCCGCCAGCCCGAGGCGTTCGCGCGCAATGCGCAGCGACATGAACAGGACCAGCATGGGATAAAGCAGGTAAAAGATTTCCGTGTACGCACGCCTTTCGCGCCGGGGCGGCTCCAGGGCAACGTCCAGGGCTTCAGCCTGCTTCCAGGTGACAGCAATGAGCAACGGAATAATCAGAAGGCCGCTCCAGAGCAGGTCAAACCAGGCGCCCGGATTGAGGCTTTGCCCGGGCCCGTAGTAGAACAGGGCGTCAGCGCATCCGGAGAGGGCCAGAAAGATTCCCATGCGTCCGAAAAGTCTGCGTGTGTCCTGCGAGTGGCTGATCAGGGCACGCAGGACGAAGGCCAGGGCAACCAGGCCGTAGCCGACGAAATAGGGCGCCCAGACTTCATGGGGCAGCTGGCCGGGCGACACCGCCTTGGGCAGATAGAAAAAGTACACGTAGGCGGCGACGCAGATTAGCACGGCTTGGATGTAGTCGAGAGCAACCAGGGCATCAAGGCGTCCCGCTTCATGGTCCGGGTCCAGCAGCAAAGCCATGGCCAGGGGAACAAACCAGAAGCAGAACAGCATGTTGTTAATCCAGAGAGCGGTGGGAGACGTGACCAGATCGGAGTAGACACCAAGGCTCTGGGCGATGAACCACAGACCGTAGGCCACGGCAGCCAGACGCCAGAACGAGCGCGGCAGGCCTTCGGAAGCCTTGCCGGCTTGTGCGATGGCGTAGATGAGCAACCCGCCCAGCGCGAGCTGAATCACGTCAGACCAGAGCCCGCCGGTGGGGTTGGCGCCGAGAAAGGCGATCACTGCGGCATGCGCCAGCCAGAGGATTCCGGCCAGCGTCAAAATGACGCGCGTGCGTGGGAGGGCTTTGGTCATCAAACTAGATGCTGATAGCGGCGCAGGAGGGACTCAAACGGATCCCCCGGCGGCTTGGTCATCTGCCAGACTGGCGGCGCACCGAGGCCTGCGATACGACCACTCCAGTATCACTCATCGTGCGGGTATACCGCACCTATCCATGGTACCCGGAGCCGCAGTTACTGCCAATACAGGAAATCGGGACCCGATTTCAAGTGTTTTCCTAAGGATTGTGGCCTGGCTGGGGACAGATCAGGTTAGATTTCAGATTTCAGATTTCAGATTTTAGATTGCAGATTGCAGATTTGGAGCTCGCCGCTCACGGTGAACTCGGAAAACTTCGATCTGAGGTCTTCAATCTGAAATCTGCAATCTGAAATCTGCAATAATGTGCCTGCCCGGTCCGCTATGCGGGCGGCAGGAGGATGAAACGATGACTGCTGTGGCGACGGGAATCGGCATTTCGCGGCTGGGCCAGGTGCAGATCGGCACGCAGGACGTGGAGCGGGCCGCCGACTTCTACGAAAACGTGCTGGGATTGAAGCTGCTGTTCAAGGCGCCGCCTGGGCTGGCGTTTTTCGATTGCGGCGGGGTGCGGCTGATGCTGGACCGACCGGAGAAGCCGGAGTTCAACCATCCCAGCTCGATTCTGTATTTTGCCGTGCCCGACATTCAGGCGGCCCATGCCCGCATGAAGGAAAAGGGCGAGAAGTTTGAAGACGAACCGCATGTGATCGCGAAAATGCCCGATCACGATCTGTGGATGACGTTCTTCCGCGACTCGGAAGGGAATCTGATGGGCCTGATGAGCGAGGTGAAGCGATAGAGCAGACCTCGGACCTCAGACCTCAAGACCGGGGCTGAAGTGAGAGGTCAGACGCCCGAAGTCCGAAGTCCGAGGTCCGTTCTGCTACGATCGCTGGCGGAGCGGTTGAGCATCATGGAACACCTTAGAACAGAACATCTGGACGAGGAAGAATTCGACGACGACGAGATTCCCATAGTTTCCGGAAGAGGAGAAGGAATCATGGAAGAAACCCCGGCCACGGGCGCCGGCGCCGGGCGCCGCAACGAAGACATCGCACTCGATCTGATGAAGTTCGTCGCCCTGACCACGGGCTACGGGCGCACGACCTCGACCGGCGTGGGATTTCAAGGCACGGGCTCGGCCGCCAAGCCGGAAGAATACGCCGACCGTCTGCTCGAACTGTATGCCAAGTGTTTGAGTACGGTCGAGAACGCGAAGTAGCCTGTCGCCGGCGTGTGGCATTCTGCGCGCGGGCCATGTGGCAGAGGTTGCATAGGTCCCTTCGGCAAGCTCAGGGCAGGCTCTTCGCCCCGCACGCAACGCGGGCGTCAGAGTGATTCAGTAGAGTACAAGCGCAAAGAAAAAAGAGAAACCGCGCCCGGTAACGGGCGCGGTTCGAGTTTGCTGGTGGCGTAGGAGGCGGCTGCGGCCAAGCTGCGGGTTAGTGGCGCTTCTTCGCTTTCTTGGCCGGCTTCTTTTTCGCGGGTTTCCTGGCAGCTTTCTTCTTCGCCTTCTTGGCCGCTTTCTTTTTCTTGGCGGGCTTGGCCTTCTTGGCCGCTTTCTTTCTCGCCACTTTCTTTTTCGCCGGTTTCTTGGCGGCCTTCTTCTTGGCCTTGGGCTTGCCGCCACCACCGGCGGGGGCTGACATTGCGGGTGGAGGAGGCGCGGGAGCGGCCATCGGTTCCGGCTTGCTCACTTCCGGTTCCGGCAAGCCGGTTTCTTCTTCCTCCTCTTCTTCTTCGAAATCTTCTTCCAGCGACTCGCTGTAAGCGCCGCTGTCGCCGAATTCTTCCTCTTCATCACGTCCGTACAGCGTAGGATCGTAGAACGTCATTGCTCCTCCTGATTCAGTGGCGGCCGGGTGCGGGTAGGGCGCCCTGGCTGCGGGCACGAAAGAATTTAAAAGACCACCGGAACCTCTGCTCCAACGGCGCGTGATTATAGCACGACGTTCGGTATAAGCTGCAAGGACTGGAAGCACAGGTTACTGCCTATCCTGTTATCACAGCGGACGGGGAAAAGGGAAGCAGAATCGCAAGGCAATGTCTCAGTTTGCAGGAACAACTTTGTGGGGACAGCCCGCCCCAGCCTGCCCGGAGCTTGCCGAAGGGATGGGGCGCGCGAGCACCCAGGTGGCCGCCGCAGGATGCTCACGGCTGGCTCTCGGAATGACAAGCAGGAGGGGTGGAGCGGCAGGCAACCCCTTCAAAACAAGAGCCCTCGATCCCATGGGGAGATCGAAGGCTCTGGTGATGCAAGGCTGCGTGCGGCTTACTTCAGCGATTTCACGTAGTCGGCCACGGCCTTGGCGTCGTCGTCGGCGAGGCCGGAGATGGGCTTCTTGTGCGGCGCCTTCTTGGCGTCATTGCCCTTGGCGAGCAGGTCGACGATCTGGTCGGCGGTCAGAGCCGTGCCCTTAACCGCGGGACCGATCTTGCCTTCGCCGTTAGGGCCGTGGCACATGGCGCACTTGGCCTTGTAGGTGCCGGCGCCATCGGCCGCGAACGCAGGCAAAGCCAGCATGGCGGTCATGGCGACGATTAGAAACAAAACCAGCAGATGGGTGATCCTCATGTAGTCCTCCTAAGGGATTGACATCAGGTGAATGAAGTATTGAGGCCCAACAACTTCAAAATTGTAGCGCTTCGGGCTGTGGGAATGGAAGCAGGAAGCGAAATCCTCAGCTTCGCAGGCGAAAGTCAAAACCCCCACACTCTCGCAAAGAACGCGAGAAGGGTGGGGCACCCCCGCGTTCCTCGCTGACGCTACTTTTGGGGGTGCCCCGTCCTTGTCCCTGCGCTTTTTGCAGGGACAAGGCGGGGATTTTGACTTTGACGAGTAATCCGAGGCGCGACTCCCATCCGCTCCCGGCTTTCCAGGAATGGGGAAGATCAAAGTCAAAACCCCCACCCTCTCGCAAAGAACGCGAGAAGGATGGGGCACCCCCGCGTTCCTCGCTGACACTACTTTTGGGGGTGCCCCGTCCTTGTCCCTGCGCTTTTTGCAGGGACAGGGCGGGGATCTTGACTTTGACGAACAATCCGAGGCGCGATCCCCATCCGCGCTCCCGGCTTTCCAGGAATGGGAAAGGATCAAAGTCAAAACCCCCACCCTCTCGCAAAGAACGCGAGAAGGGTGGGGCACCCCGTTACTCGCTAATACTACTCTTGGGGGTGCCCCGTCCTTGTCCCCGCGCTTTTTGCAGGGACAGGGCGGGGATTCTGACTCTCACGAACAATCCGAGGCACGATCCCCATCCGCTCCCGGCTTTCCAGGAATGGGGAAGATCAAAGTCAAAGTCCCCACCCTCTCGCAAAGAACGCGAGAAGGGTGGGGCACCCCCGCGGCCTCAGGATGACAGTTGAAAGAGTGGATCTGAGTCGAGGTCTATCTCTACCGCGCGACCTGCACGATCAGGATCATGCCGGGATGGAGCACGGCGACGTTGCCGTTATCGCGCTTGAGGGCGGCGACGGTGGTTTTGTAGAGAGTGGCGATCGAGTAGAGAGTCTCGCCCGACTTGACTTTGTGGTGGACGACCGATGGGGTCTCAGCTTTCGCAGTATTGAGGCGCTCAATTTCTGCCGACTTGGTGGCCGGAGGCTTGACGGCGGCAGTGTCGGTCTTTGGCGCGTTACCCGACCCTGCGCCCGACGATCCCGTGCCCGTGTGCTTGGATTTGCCCGCCCGCGCGGACGCGACTTCGGCGTCGTGCGAACTCGGGGTGATGGGCAGATGCAGGGCGACAACTTTTCTTCCCGCCAGGCTGGAACCGCGCAGGCCGTTCCAGCGGCGGATCATCTGGGGGGAAACGCCGAAATTCTCGGCGACACTCTCGACCGTGTCTCCCTTGTGCACGTGGTAGCGAGTGATGTGGCGGGCGTAGGTCGCGGTGTCTTGCGGATGCTTGCCGGGCGCGATGGGGATGATCAGTTTCGAGTCGGCTTCGAGTTCCGTGTCCTCGAGATGATTGGCTGCGGTGATGGACTTGGCGGTCACGCGGTAGGCGTGAGCCAGCGAGACCAGCGTGTCCCCGGATTGCACCGTGTGATAACGCCACCACAGCCGCATGTCGGCGGGAATGGCGGCGATGGCGGTTTCATACTGATCGCTGGTTCCCGCAGGCACGTGGAGCTCAAACTTGCCGGTGCGCGGGGTGGAGAGGCGCAGCAGGCTGGGATTCAGATCCAGCAGTTCTTCGGGCGTGGAGTTGACGCATTCGGCCGCCAGGCGCAGATCCACGGGATAGTCGATGGTGATTTTGTCGTAGGCCGGCGGGTGCTCCATCGGAACCGCGTCCAGGCCGTACTGCGATGGATTCTTGGCCATGATGATCACGGCCAGAATGATGGGCACGTAGTTGCGCGTCTCGTGGGGAAGAACGTTGCGGTTGTAGAGTTCCCAGAAATCGGCGTAACCAGTGCGCTTCACCGCCGACTGCACCGTGCCCGGGCCGGAATCGTAGGCGGCCATGGCGAGATACCAATCGCCGAACTGCCCGTAGAGCTCTTTTAGATGGCGGGCGGCGGCGCGAGTGGACTTTTCCGGGTCCTGGCGATCATCAACCCACATGTTGTGGTGCAGGCCGTAGCCGCTGCCGCGGCCCGACATGAACTGCCAGATGCCGCGAGCGCCGACGCGAGAAACGGCGTGCGGAAGAAATCCGGACTCGGCCTGCGCCAGATAGATGAGGTCCTGCGGGACGCCTTCTTGCTTCAACGTGGCCACGATCATGTCGTGATAGCGGCCGGAACGGGCGTAGGCGCGCTCGAAGACACCGCGCCCGTAGCCGGAGAAATAGCTGATGTAGCCGGCGACCTGGTCGGTCATCATCAGGGGCAGGTCGGAGTTCGTGTTCCTGATCTCGGCTTCGGCCTTGGCCTTGGTGCCGGCGTCGGCGGCCGGGGTCACGCTGTTGGTCTCGTCAATCGGTGCGGGTTCGGATTTCTGTTGCGGCTCCTGCTGCGCCTCTTGCGCCGCCTCGGAATCGGCAGCCGGGCCACCGGGGTAGAGCGCGTCCACGCCTTCGACCACGTGGTCGAATTCCTGCTGCAGGCGATCGTCGGAACGGACGTCGAAATTGCTGCCCAGCAGGGCGTTGAGAGCGTTGTCGAAATTCTGCTTGGCGTCTTCGGTTTTGCCCGCGTGGTAGTTGGCGAGGCCGGTTTGATATTCCTTTTCCACCTGGGCGATCAGGTCGGCAACGGGATCGGCGGCGGGCTGAGTCGCTTCTGACTTTTGCGCCGCTTGGCCCGGTTGCTGGGTTGGCTGCGGATCTAATTGTGGAGCGGCGGGCTGAGTCGCTGAAACCTGAGCCGGAGACGACGCAGCCGGTTGCAACGCGGGCGCCGTCTTGGGCGGAACAAGAGCGACCGGCTTCTGCGCCGTCTGGCAGGCGCCGGCCGCCACAACGAGCGCGGCAAGCACCAGGGTCCGGACGTAGAGGTTGGAAGGTCGCATATTTCTTAGTTTCTGTTTTGGTCTTATTCCTCTATGAGATGCAGGGTCGCTCCTGGGCGCAAACGGGAAATTCTAGCAAAATCGTACGCGGCACGGGCGCTGGGGTCAATCGCCGGAAAGGAACCGGGGTGGTTACTTTCGTCAGGGGCGGCGAGGGTTACGGGAAGCCGTCAGTCTTCAGCCGTCAGCCATCAGGAAATTCTTCCCCGCAGCAGGCCGCCGAGGGACAGTGGTTTGTGGGCTCAAGAGATCAGAACTGCAGCGGCAACAGGTATGTGGGGTGGCTTTCGATGGCGCCGCCGAAGAACTGGCGGTCCAGTTCGCGCATATCCCATGAAATCACCGAGGTGGGCTCGATCTGGATAGCGATGTCGTCGAATGCCGCAAACACAGGACCGACCCTCGAGTCTGCGAGGGCGGCCGCGCTGAGATACTTGCCATGAATTGCCGCTCTCGGCTTCGCCGAAGAATCACCGGTCAGGACGCGCGCGGCGCCGGCGAGGCTGACACCACAGGATGCGGCAGGATCGCGCGAATCGATCATCAGGGTCGCCTTCTGCCTGGATTGCACGTTTCTGGCTTTCCGGCTGCGCGAAGACGTGGTCACGAACACATGAGCGCCGTCGAACCAGTACCACACGGCAACCATGTGGATGGAGCCGTCCGGATTCTCGGTTGCCAGCGCTGCAATGTGCCGGCCCTCCAATAACTGCCTGACCAGAGCGTCTGCGAGTGAAACCATAACTGGGAAGTCCTCCTGTGTTCTGTCCCGGCGGCGGGTGCACCGGGCAAGCGATTATAGCCCAGGCATAGGCGGGCACAAGTGCCAGCACTCGCAGGTGGGATTCCCACCCTTCGACAGGCTCAGGGCAGGCTTTCTCGCAAAGGCGGCGAGAAGTGGGGCACCCCTTGTCGTCTGAGGGCTGAGGTCTGAGGTCCGGACCGCGGGCAGGAGTGCCCGCGCCACACGCCCGCGCCACACTCGCCACATTACTGATTCGTATCCGCCAGCAGGGGCTTGGTAGTGATCCGGCCGTCGTCGGAGATGGCCATGGAGCGCGCGGGGGCTGTCCTGCAGACGGGATTCTCGGCGAAGACGAATCCCTTGGCGCGATCCCACGACAGGTGTTTGGTGCAGACTTTGGCAGGGACCTGGCCGGTAATCTCTTCGGCGGTGTCGAGGCCGCCGTTGCCGTCGGTGATGTGGAGCGGTTCAACGTCGATGGTGGCGTGGAAAGCCGCGCCGGGCACGAGATGATAAGCCGCGGCGTTCTCCTCCTGCACGAACCGGTTGCACTGGTAATAGGGCAGGGCGTCGGTCGAGAGGCGATAGAGATCGGCGACGATGGGGCTCGAGCGCTGGTCGATGCCGACCCAGGAGATGGCGTGAACCTCGCCCTCTTTGACGATGACTTGAAGAACGAAGAAGCTGTCGTCACCGTAAATCTTCTTGACCTTCCATGTGATGGGCGCGCCGCCGTCACGCGAGGTGACGGGCGGAGGCTCGGCCTTGGTGGCTTTCTCACGCATCCGGTCGGCTTCCGGGTAGGTGATCGGAACAAGAGTGGAAGCGGTGGACGGCTGCAGTTCGACCGCGATTGCGGGGCGGTCGGTGAAGGGATGCTCGGCGAGGAAGAAACGCTCGTCGAACGAATTCCCTTCGGCCAGCCCCAGGTGCAGAGCAGGACTTAGGCCGCGGGCGGCCATCAGGTAGAGCTCGTGATCGCGCTGCTTGAGCGAAAAAATCTCGTCGGTGTCACCGAGGTCGGGGACGAGGAACCGCTGGCCGTCGGGTTTGCGGCGGTCCATGCGGTCTGGGATCCACTCGATCCGGTTGACGGCTTCGGGAGGTGGGGTGTAGGCGTCCTTGCCCGAGAACAGAAAATAAGAGGCGTCGGTAAAGCGCTCGCCCCAGCCAGTGCTCAGATTGATGCGCTGGTTGCAGACGTAATCGGATTTATTCCATTCGCAGGATATCGAGGTGTGATCGCCGTAACCCGAATCGGGCGCAGTGCACACGCCTCCGCCCTCGCCCTGGGTGCATTCGAGGCGACTGGCGACCCGGGGCGGGTTCGAGCGCAGATCGAGAAGCATGACGTGGCCATAAATGCCGCCGGCGTTGGCGCCGATCCAGTGCGCGCTGTAGCTGATCTGGAACAGTGGGATGGCGGGATCGGGTGTGAAGATGTCGGCGGGATCTGAGGGTGGCTTGCCGGACTCCGCTTCGTTTTGATTGGGGTTCGGCTCGTTTGAGTCCGAATCAGGCGCAGCCCGGCTGGCGGCTTTGCTGACGGTGGGATCGTGCGGCTGCAACTCGTACCAGGGTTTGCCTTTCGCAGTGAGCACGTGGAGGTAAAGGTGCAGATCGGTCTCGGTAGCCATGGATTCCTCTCCGCCGCCGGTGAGGAACTGGTAGAACTCGACCGACAAGCCGTCAGGCGGAAACGGCCCGAAAGTGCGGGGCTTCACAGCGGCGGGAAGGTCTTTTGGCGCGGCGTCGAGGGGAGCGAGCGAGACGGTGTCGGCTTGATTGTCGACAAATGCGGCGCCGTCTCTGCACTGGAATTTTCCGGCACTGGCGCTGAAGGATTCGTCCTGCGCGTGCAAGTGAATCGAGAACAGGATTAAGACAACGGGGATTGATGCCAGCCAGATGATCGTGCGCGGAGGGGAGTGGCCGGTGTGCCGAGTTGCGGTCATCGAAGCTTCCAGGGTTGATGGATGCCAAAAGGTTATCACCTGCGGGAAGGCTCCCGCCTTACCTGGGCGGAGAACATCGCCAGCAGTTCCTTCCGAGACCCGCTCGCCTCTGGTCCGGACGCCAAAGGCGGAAACTAAGGCGATACGGGCACCGCACCCGGTGCGACCTGGGGCGGAGGCGGCGCGGGATAGAGCACGGCGGCCAGCCGAGGGTAGCGCCCGGCGAGGAAGTGAACGGAATATGCCGGGAAGAACACGATGGCGGGCACGGAGACCAGAGCGATCAGATACAGAAAAAATGCCAGCAAAATGCACGCGATGACGACGGCCAGCGTGATGGTGTAAGCGTTCCAGGTAAGCCCGGCCGATTTGCCCGTGAGAATCGCCAGAAGGCCGAGTCCCGCGGTGGGTATGACGAAGATCAGCCCTAAGATGAGAGTGGCGACTCCAATGAGGATGCCCACCACGATGGCCAGCACGATTTTCAACCCAAGGTAAGCGGCGTAGGCTCCCTTCTCCGCCATCATCATGGGCCACAGCCGCCGCCATCCCTGCATGACGTCGACATCTTCCAGCGCCATCTGCGGAACCACAAAATCCTTGATGAGTACAAAAAATACTGCCGTAGCTACTGCGAAAATGAAGAACACCAGGAAAAGGAGGACTCCCCCTAGCACCAGAGGGGGCAGGTGCTCTTTCGGCGTCTTGAACCATCCCTTGGAGAAGGCAAAGGCCACCGGGATTCCAACCAGCACTGCGATGCCCGCCATGGTCAGGAGAAAGTAAAGCAGCTTGAACACGAAGTATCGCCATCCCGGGCCCAGCCTGCGGCTCCAGCTCCAGCGGATGTGACACTGTTTCGTCACGATACTGTCGAACAGGATGAAGCGCATGACGCTGCTTACGTACATCAGGATGATTCCGATGGCCAGCGCGGCAACAATGGCAGCTGTGATGAATGCGGCGATCAGGGCAGGATCGATGGCCAGGTGGCCGGGGAAGCCAGTGCCCGGCGCCGCCCCGGGATGGCCGGAAAAGTTGGAGCGATTGCATCCGTTGCCGCCGAGTTCTCCCGCCAGCAGCCCGACAAAGGCAAGCTTCGTCCACTGGCCGATGCGGAAGGGCTGGAAGAGTTGTTGCTTGCAGTGTTCCACGGCGAGCGTGATCGAGTCGGCGGCGGAAATGGGCACCTTGCACCTCGGTCGGCGGACGGGCTTCAGCAGCAAGGTACTAAGAATTGGGCGCCAGATCAAATCAAATTCAAAGGCAGGTTTGGGCCGAATCTGCGATGTGATGGCGATCACAGTAGGGCGGGGAGGGTTCCCCCTAAGATAGAGGGAGTATTCAAACGTTTTAGTGATCGCAGGCCATGGCGCCCTGAGGCCGAAAGCCGCGCTGCACAAGGAAAAGCGAGGACAGCCGACCGATATGCCGAGAAAGCTGAGGGCGGGAATCCTGGGATACGGACGCATGGGCCGCGGGTTTGTGGCCGCGATGCAGGAGAGCGAGATTTGGGAGGTCGCGGCGGTCTACGACATCTGCGGCAAGGCCCGCCAGTTGGCCCGACATAACGCGCCGAAGGCGGCGGTCTCTGACGCCCCCGACGCCATCTTTGAGGACGCGTCGATCGATGCGGTGGGCTTGTTCACCCTGGCGGATGCGCGGCCGCAGCAGATCCGGCAGGCGCTCGCCAGCCGCAAGCACGTGCTGGCGGAAAAGCCGATCGGCGCCGACATCGCCACCGAGTGGCAACTGGTGCGCGAGATTGAAGCCAGCGACCGTTTCGTCGCGGTCAATCTGTTCAACCGGAACGCCTGGTATCACAAAGACATTCAGCGGTTCATCGCCGAGGGCGAGATTGGCGACCTGGCCGTGATCCGCATCTGCCACATGACGCCGGGGCACATGCCGATGGAAGGGCACGATCCGGAAGGGCCGCCGTTCCACGATTGCGGCATGCACTACGTCGACGTCGCGCGCTGGTACGCCCAAAGCGAGTACAAAACATGGCATGCGCAAGGCCTGCGCATGTGGGGTCACAAGGACCCGTGGTGGGTGCAGGCGCACGGCACGTTCGCCAACGGGGTGGTGTTCGACATTACCCAGGGATTTATCTACGGGCACCTGGCCAAGGAACAGCCGCACAATTGCTACGTGGATTCGATCGGCACCAAGGGCGTGGCGCGCATGCGGCATGACTTTACCCAGGCCACGGTGGAGCTGCACGGGGTCCACGAAACCCTGCAGAAGACGGCCCCGTTCAATGACAAGAAGCTGGACGTCATGGTCGATGTTTTCGGGCGATCGATACTGGCGGGAAAAAACCTGGGCTTCCCGCAGGCGCGGGACAGCGTGATTGCCTCGGAAGTGAGTTGGGCGATGCTGAACGATGCGGTCGCTAATGCTCCGCCGGTGCGGGGAACGCCGGAGGAAATGCAGCAGATCCTGGAACACCGGCGCAAAATGGTGAACGGGTTCGGGCTTCCGGTCAAGGCGCAGGAAGAGCCGGAGAGCCCGCTGGCTGAGGCACTACCCGCGATCCCGATCCGTTAGAGCATTTTCGGAAATAGTGTGATCTGTACATTTGTCATCCTGAGCGAAGCGAAGGACCTATGCACTTGTCGGCCGGTTGCATAGGTCCTTCGCGGCAAAGAGCGCCGCTCAGGATGACAGAACTTTGGACTATAGCAAAAAACGAAACCGCTCTAGCTTTGACCGTCCGCTTCTCACACCCGCCAGTAATCCGGGCGCCAGGTCTGGATTGCCTGCTTGATCTCCTTTCGTGAAAGCTTCTCGTTCAGCGCGCGCTCGACCAGTTTGGCGACTTCCGCATCGGAGGCGAAGCGCAGGCCGATGAGTTGGTCTTCGGTCAGCTGGGGAATGCGCGAGCGCAGCGGTTCGGAGAGAAGCTGGGTCAGGCGCAGGCGCTCCTCCAGGCGAATGACGCGGTCCTGCACGCGCAGGGTATAGAGGCGAACTTTCAAAGCGAGGATCAGGAGGGCCAGCGCCAGAAGAATCAGCAGGAAGGCGTGAAAGTGATCGCGGAAGCCGCCGTGGGTGATGTGGGCGAAGAAGTGGATAAGGCTGAAGATCAGTCCCAGCAAAAATATTGGGAGCACGAAGAAGTGGAACGGCGGATCGAAGCAGGCATGATTGGCGAAAGTCTGCGGTTTCTTTTCGGCCATGATGATTCCTCCAGTAAGCGAGCGCCAGTGTAGCAGAATCGGCGTCAGGCCAAGTGGTCGCAGAAAAACACTCTGCCGTCTTCCCGGAATTTTCCGCGCTTAAGTGGGCGTGTGAGAACTATTCTTTCGCCCCGCCGGGGCTGGCCCATTTCCCCTTTCTACCCACGGCTTGCGCCCCTTCGACAGGCTCAGGGCAGGCTGTGGGCTGCATTCTCACGGCGCTTCGCGGCTAAGCAAGGATGGGGAAAATGGTCTGCATGGCTTCTACTCCGGCATGTAGAATCACATGTTGCCGGAATCCTTCTCTGAACGTCGCGAATCCAAGACTTCCGAATCCAGGACTTCCATGAAAGCCATTCAAATCAAGCAACCCGGTGGGCCGGAGGCGATGGAACTGGTGGATTTGCCGGTTCCCGAGCCGAAGGCGAATGAGGCGGTGGTAACGCTGGCCGCCTCGGGCGTGAACTTTATTGACGTGTACCAGCGCGAAGGGCGATACAAGGTGCCGCTGCCGTTTGTGCTGGGACAGGAGGGCGCGGGCACAGTGACGGCGGTGGGCGGCCATGTGAAGTCGGTGAAAGTGGGCGACCGGGTGGCCTGGACGGGCGTGCTCGGCGCTTATGCCGAATATGCGGCCGTGCCCGAGGACCGGCTGGTGCCGATCGCTGCGGGAGTGACCGACCAGCAGGCCGCGGCGGCGCTGCTGCAGGGCATGACGGCGCACTATCTCTCACATTCCACTTATCCCTTGAAGCGCGGCGAGACCGCGCTGGTGCACGCGGCGGCGGGCGGCGTGGGATTGCTGCTGGTGCAGATGGCGCACGCCATCGGCGCACGCGTGATTGCCACGGTTTCGACCGAGGAGAAGGCGAAGCTGGCGCGGGAGGCCGGGGCGGATGACGTCATTCTTTATACCCAGGCCGATTTTGAGGCGGAAACGAAACGGCTGACCGGCGGCAAGGGAGTGGACGTGGTGTATGACTCGGTGGGCAAGACCACGTTCGAGAAAGGGCTGAATATTCTGCGTCCGCGCGGGATGATGGCGCTGTATGGAGGGTCGAGCGGGGCAGTGCCGCCGTTTGATTTGATTGTGCTTTCGCAGAAGGGATCGCTCTTTGTGACCCGGCCAACGCTGGGGCACTACACTCTGACGCGCGACGAACTGATGGCACGCGCAGGGGCGGTGTTTGGCATGATGGCGGCGGGAAAACTGAAGTTGCGGATCGAGCACAAATATTCGCTGGCCGAAGCGCAGCGGGCGCACCGCGATCTGGAAGGAAGAAAGACGACGGGGAAGTTGCTGTTGATACCGTGATTCGTGGAACCCCGGACGCCCTCGTCCGGGGAGAGGAGGTATAGATTCTTCGCTCGGCGGACGAGGGCGTCCGCCGCTCCACATGAGGTCGAGGGACTAATCATGAAAGCCATTCGCGTGCAGCATACGGGCGGGCCGGAGGTGATGGAACTGGTGGAGATTCCGGTTCCACAGCCGAAACCGGCGGAAGCGCTGGTGAAAGTAACGGTCGCCGGGGTGAACTCGATTGATGGCCACTTCCGCGACGGGAGTTTCCGCGCACATTTGCCGCTCACTCCCGGGCAGGAAGGCGCGGGGGTGGTGACGGCGGTGGGGACGCAGGTAAAAGCGCTGAAAGTGGGCGACCGGGTGGCGTGGAGCGGAACGCTGGGATCGTACGCCGAGTATGTGGCCGCGCCCGAGGAGCATCTGGTGCCCGTGCCCGCGGCGATCAGCGATGAGCAGGCGACAGCGGCGATGATGCATGGGCTGACGGCGCACTATCTGGTGAACGACGCGCACAAGCTGAAAGCGGGCGAGACCGCGCTGGTGCATGCGGCGGCGGGCGGCGTCGGGCTGCTGGTGGTGCAGATGGCCCACGCCATGGGGGCGCGGGTGATCGGCACGGCTTCGAGTGCGGAAAAAGCCAGGCTGGCGCGCGAGGCGGGCGCGGATGAAGTGATCGTCTACACCGAGCAGGATTTCGAGCCGGAGGTCAAGCGGCTGACCGGCGGCAAGGGCGTGGACGTGGTGTATGACGGCGTGGGCAAGGCGACCTTTGAGAAGAATCTGAACGTGATGAAGCTGCGCGGAATGCTGGTAATTTACGGCATGTCGAGCGGGCCGGTGCCGCCGGTGGATCCGGCAAAACTGTCGGAGAAAGGGTCGCTGTACATGGCGCGCACCACGCTGGCGCACTTCACCGCCACGCGCGAGGAACTCGTGGCGCGGACCAGCGCGCTGTTTGGGATGATTGCCGAGGGCAAGCTTAAGGTGCGGATTGCGAAGAAGTATCCGCTGGCGGAAGCAGTCGAGGCGCACCGGGACATGGAAGCGCACAAGGTGGCGGGGAAGCTGCTGCTGGTGCCGTAGAGCCGTATGTGGCGCGGGCACTCTTGCCCGCGAAAAGCTGGACAGCCGCAAATCCGCTACAAGAGCGCGGGTTGACCCGCGCAGAGGCATTCATTGCTCTTCACTATCGATTCCGCAAAGCAGTTTCTTTTGTCGAAGCTCTCGCAACAGGCAGGCCGGGACGGCGTATCTTTGGACGAAATTGAGAAGAGGATGTTTTTGTTTTCGGAAGCGTCCGCGAGCCCAGATTTCGAGGCGAACGAAATCTTCGACGAGAAGTACAACGGCAAAGCTTATGAATCCAAGATCACAAAGCTGCTGCGCAAGGCGTACGCCCATGACAGACGGACAGAGGAAGGCAAGCAAGAGTGGGAGGATGCGCTGGCGGCGCTACGTAAGGAAGACTTCTACGGACTGGTCATGGTTGACCAGGCCGGCATTCCGCGGAAGCGAGAGGCGCTCTGGCGTTTTGAATTAGAGCAGCTGCCCTTTCAGACCATCGAACTCGCGGTGATTGCCCTTGGGCTTCTGGTGGTGTTCAGGCCAAATGTGCTCCACCTAAGTCTGCCAGACTGGGTGCGTTGGCTCGCGTACCCACTGTTCATTTGGCTTGTTTGGTACATCGGCAGGGTTTGGCAAAGGATGGCGAGCAAGCGGTCTGGGTTGCGCGACCGATGATGTGCCATCCCTAACGGGACTGGTTCTTCTCTTCGGGCAACCGACCCGGCACTGCCGTGCCGGGCTTTCCCATTACGCCGCTGCGCGGCTGGGGAATGCCGCTGATTTCGCGGGCGGGAGCCTTCGACTCCGCTCAGGGCAGGTCCGCGCCACATCGCCCAATCTGCAATCTAGAATCTGCAATCTGAAATCCTCAATTCCAAATCGGCAATCGAAAATCGGCAATCGAAAATTGCCTGAAATCCTCAATCCCGCCGGCCGCGATTCCCCTGTAAAATTCAATCAGGACTCCCGGAGCCGCATCCGCATTGTCGTTTCTCGACCAACTCAACCCGCAGCAGCGTGAAGCCGTCGAAACCACCGAAGGCCCGGTGCTGATTCTGGCCGGGGCGGGCAGCGGCAAAACGCGCGTCATCACCTACCGCATCGCGCATCTCATCGAAAACCTGGGCGTGATGCCGGAATCCATCCTGGCGATGACGTTCACCAACAAGGCCGCCGGGGAAATGGGCGAGCGCGTGGAGAAGCTGGTGGGCGGGCTGAGCATCGCCAAGCCGGTGATTTCGACCTTTCATTCTTTTTGTGTGCGGGTTTTGCGGCGGGATATTGAAGCGCTGCGCATTCCGTCGTCCGTGCCGGGGCAGCCGCCGATCGGTCACACGAAGAATTTCGTGATCTACGACGAAGCTGACCAGCAGTCGGTGATCAAGTCGGCGATGAAACGTCTGGGCCTCGACGACAAGCAACTCACGCCGCGCGCCGTCGCCGAGCGCATTTCGTGGGCGAAGAATCACATGCTCGACCCGCAGGAACTCTACCTGCAATCGGCCGATCCCAAGACCGAGCGCATCGCGCATTTGTACGAGGAATACCGGAAAGAGCTGCGCAAAGCCAACGCGCTCGACTTCGACGACCTGCTGCTGGAAGCGGTGCGGCTGCTGAAGTCGGCGGGCGCGGTGCGGGAGTATTACAACCGACGCTTTCAGTATCTGCTGATTGACGAATACCAGGACACGAACCGTCCGCAATACGAACTGATGCGGCTGCTGGCGGGCGAGCGGCACAACGTCTGCGCGGTGGGCGACGAAGACCAGTCGATTTATTCCTGGCGCGGGGCCGACATTCGCAACATTCTGGAATTCGAGCGGGACTTTCCGGAAGCGAAGATTATTCGCCTCGAGCAGAATTACCGCTCGACGCAGAACATTTTGCAGGCGGCTTCGGCGGTGGTGGCGAACAACCTGCGGCGCAAGGGAAAGAACCTGTGGACGTCGCGCCAGGGCGGCACGAAAGTTGGGTACTACGAGGCGCCCGACGGCGAGAACGAAGCGCTGTTCGCGGCCGACTGGATCGCCCGCTACATCCGCGAGGCGACGGAACGGGGTGAAACGCCGCGCGCCGCCGTGCTTTACCGCACTAATTTTCAGTCGCGCTTGTTTGAAGAAGCGATGCGGCGCTATGGCCTGAAATATCACGTGGTCGGGGGATTTTCGTTTTACGAGCGCGCCGAGATCAAAGACATGATCTCGTACCTCAAGGCGATCCTGAACCCGGACGATTCGATTTCGCTGCTGCGCGTGGTCAACACGCCCGCCCGCGGCATCGGCAAAGGCACGATCGAAACCCTGGAGCGGCTGGCGCTCGAAACCGGATTGTCGCTGTGGGGCGCGATTGGAGAAGCCGTTCGCCGGCAACTCTTGCCGCCGCGCGCCCTGGCTGCGCTCAAGAATTTTCAGCAGTTGATTCAAGATGCGAGGGCGATGCGGGCGGGAGAGTTTGCAGAGCAGCTACAGGAATCCGCGGGTGAGACGGTGGAAAAGGGGGACGAACCCCGCCGAGCTTCGCTCGACCGGACGGCCGAGGGCGGCCGTCCCCACATGGACTCGAACGAATCAGGCGGCGTGGACGACGCGACCGCGTTCGATCCGGCCGAGTTTGGGAATTTTGCGTTGGATTTTGGGAAGCATGAACCAACTGGCGGAGACACTGCAAATAGCGAAACGCCCAGTGCGAAATCGCAGGACGACTTCCCTGCTCCGACCGTTAGCACCGCTGACATTCTGAAATTCCTGATTGACCGCACCGGTTACATCAAGCTGCTCGAGGCAGAAGACACGCCCGAGGCTTACTCCCGCATCGACAATCTGCGCGAACTGGTCAACGCGGCCATGGATTCGCGCGACCGTGGCGAGACGCTGGAGCAGTTCCTCGACCATGCCGCGCTGATCAGCGACGCCGACGACTACGATGAGCGGGCGCAGATTTCGCTGATGAGCCTGCACGCGGCCAAGGGCCTGGAGTTTCCCCTGGTGTTTCTCAGCGGTCTGGAAGAGGGACTGTTCCCGCACTCGCGCACCATGCTGGTGCCGGATGACATCGAAGAAGAGCGGCGGCTGTGCTACGTGGGCATGACCCGCGCCATGAATCAACTCATCCTGACCCGCGCTGTCTACCGCCGCCGCTATGGGACCGATCTGCCGGAGGCGAGCGTGCCGTCGCGCTTTCTGGAAGAAGTCCCGATCGAGTTGATCGAAGAACTTGGAACCATGAGAGGCCATGTAGGGGCGGACGCCCTCGTCCGCCCGGCGGGGCACAGCCCCGCGGCCCGCCATGCCGAGAGCACCCACTATTCCTACGAAGACGAGGACCAGAGCGCGGCGTGGCAGCAAGCACTGCGTGGGGACAGCCGCCCCCGGCTGTCCGGCGGGGCGAAGCCCCGCAGCTCTTCGCCCGCCAAACCCTACAACTCGATCGAGAACATTGCGGAATTTTTCGCCAGCCGCGGCAAGAAATTTACCGTGCCCAAAGCGCCGCCAGATGAGCCCACGGGCAAGCGCGGTTTCCGTCCCGGGCAGAAGGTTCGACATCCCAAATATGGCGAGGGAACGGTGTACCAGCGCGAAGGAGAAGGCGAAGAAGCCAAGATTACGGTACAATTTCCACGCTTGGGTCTGAAGAAGCTGGTAGAGAAGTACGCCCAGCTGGAAAGAGCGTGAAGCGATTGTGTAATTGGGAAATTGAGTAATTGAGTAATTTCTGATTCCCCGCGAGGTCGTTCCCCGGGATTTCAAATTACCCAATTACTCAATTACACAATTACCAAATTTCTCGATCCAAGAAAGCACTCATGGCAAACACAAAATCCCTCAGCAAGGAAGACCGTAAGAAAGCCCGCCGCACCGCGCGCAAGAAGCGCAAGGCGGAAAAGCCGCTCAAGCCCCGCGATTATCCGCGCGGATCGAAGAAGCCCAAGGTCAAGAAGATGGCCCGCGGCCAGGCGAAGCGGTAAAGCAGCACTCACCTTTAGGGATTCCCACCCTTCGAAAATCGCGAAGGGTGGGGCACCCCCGTTTTCACAGGAGACCACAACCGCGTGTCACAACCATCCACGACCACCGAGCCCCCGCCGAGTAACAGCATTCGCACCTCCAACCGCCAGCTTTTCTGCTGCAAGTCCATTGACAAGCTGATCTCCGAATCCGAGGCCCCGGGCCAGCGCCTGAAGAAGACGCTCGGTCCCTGGTCGCTGACGGCGCTGGGCATCGGCGCCATCATCGGCTCCGGGATTTTCATACTGACGGGAACAGCAGCAGCTGGAGAGTATTTCAGAGCGCCTTCCCTCCTGCATGCGCAGGCTCTCGACGTGATTGTGAATCTGCTGCGCACGGGCAGCACCGCGGGAGCGCTCATGCACGGGCGTCCGCCGGCCGGGCCTTCCATTGCGATTTCATTTTTGCTGGTGGCGATTGCCTGCAGTTTTGCCGGATTGTGCTATGCCGAACTGGCGTCGATGATTCCGATTGCGGGCAGCGCGTACACGTACTCCTACGCGACGCTGGGCGAAATTTTCGCCTGGATCATTGGCTGGGACCTGATTCTCGAATACGTGGTCTCGAACGTCGCGGTGGCGGTGGGCTTTGCCGGTTATACCAAGGCGCAATTCCTGGCGTTTGGCGTCCACTTGCCGGACAAATGGGCGAGCCCCGTGTGGGCCTCGGGACAGTGGACGGGCGCTTACTTTAATCTGCCGGGGTTTCTGATCGTCTTTATTCTCACGCTGCTGCTGGTGCGTGGAGTGAAGGAATCGGCCGAGACCAATAACATCATGGTCGCGATTAAGATCGGCGCCATCCTGACCTTCCTGGTGGTCGGTGGAATGCTGGTGAAGCCCGCGAACTGGACGCCCTTCGCGCCTTCCGGCTTTGCCGGAATCGTGACCGGAGGCGCGATCGTTTTCTTCACCTACATCGGATTCGATTCGGTTTCGACCGCGGCCGAGGAATCGCGCAATCCGCAAAAAGACTTGCCGTTCGGCATTATTGCATCGCTGGTTGTCTGCACCTTGTTGTACGTCGGGGTCGCCGTCGTGCTGCTGGGCATGATGAGGTACACGACGTTCGTTTCCGGTGAAGCGGCCGAGGCCCCGGTTGCCTATGCCATGAAATATCTGGGAGTGCACCCATTGTTCCGGTCGGTGATCGTAATTGGTGCGCTGACGGGGATGATCTCTTCGTTGCTGGTGTTTCAGTACGGGCAGGCGCGCATCTGGTATGCCATGTCGCGCGACGGCCTGCTGCCGAAACTGTTTTCGGCGGTGCATCCCAAATACAAGACGCCGCACTGGTCCACCTGGATCGCCTGCTTTGCCGTGGGGATTCCGGCAGGGCTGGTGGATATTGGGGACGCGGCTGACCTCGCCAACATTGGCACGCTGTTTGCCTTCGTGCTGGTCTCGCTGGGCGTGATTCTTCTGCGGCGCAATCAGCCCGACCGCAAGCGCGCCTTCCGCGTGCCCTTTGTGCCATGGTTCCCGCTGATCTCGGTGATTTTGTGCGGCGGACTGATGACCGGGCTTACGCTCATCACCTGGCTGCGCTTCGTGATCTGGCTCGGGTTGGGCCTGCTGATCTATATCTTCTACAGCCGCCATCACAGCGAGTTCGCGAAGTAGCAGCCGTCAGCTATCAGCCGTCAGCTATCAGCCGTCAGCTATCAGCAGAAAGCGTTGTCGTCCTGAGCGCAGCGAAGAGCCTGCCCTGAGCTTGCCGAAGGGACCTCTGCATTCGGACGCGCCCTGTCCGCCCTACTTCGCCCACTCGGCTGACAAGAACAGATACCGGTCTCGCAGATCGTCTTTATGCGCGGAGGGTTCGTCGCTCAGAAACATCACCGGCCAGCCATCGGCTGAGGTATACGCCGGCCAGTGCGGCAGACCGGGGCCGTTGGGATTTCCCGAGCGCGCGAAGTTCGCCCAATACTTCTGCATTTCTTCGCTCAGCTGACGATCCTCCAGACGCCAGGTTACATCGGTCTTCGAATCGAGCTGTCCGAAAACATATTCGATCTCGGCCGAGTGGTATGCCCCCAGCCGCGGCGCGTTCGGATTGGAGGGCGTCGGCGCCATGTCGAAGCGGTAGCGGTAGATGGGCTGCTTGCCGGTTTTGCTTTGCGCCTCGATCCATTCCCAAGTACAGAATGCAATGAACTGGTCGCCCGCAAAATCCAGCGCCGAACGCAGGACGTGCTCCGGGGTATCGGTAGGATAGAGCTTCAGGGCCTCCGCTGCCTTGTCGCCAAATTCTTTTTCCGCCCCGGCTTTGAGGCTTTCGGCGGTCGGCTTCTGCGGAGCGGAGACGATGTCGAAGCTGCCTTCGTCGCGGTTCCAGCCCGCCAGCAGCGGCACGTCATTTTGTTTTCCGGCGGCGAAGATGGCCGGAGCGGGCTCGGGCAGAAAATATCCGTCGATGTCCGGACCAAAATCAAAACCTTCTGACTGTGGAGGGGAGAAGGTATCGAGCAGCTTTTGCGCGGGTAGAGCGCGCAAGTCGGCCAATTTGGAAACGCCCAGCTTCCCGGTGACCAGCTTTTGATCTTTTTCCTCGCGCACCGATAGCGGCTCGAAATCAAGACCGCTGCGGGAGAAGGCCGCGCCGCTTTCTCCGATTGCTTTCTGGAACAAACCTTTTGCCAGGGGCGAGGCCATCTGGGCGCTGACGGAAAACGATCCAGCGCTCTCGCCGAAGATGGTGACATTTCCGGGATCTCCGCCGAACGCGGCAATGTTTTCATGGACCCATTCGAGCGCCGCCAACTGGTCGAGCAAGCCATAGTTGCCGGCGGAGTTGTGGCCCGATTCCTGCGCTAATTCCGGATGAACGAGGAAACCGAAGACACCCAGACGGTAGTTCATCGAAACCACGACGACGCCCTGCTGGGCGAGATGAGAACCGTCCTGCCGTTTTTCAGACGTGGTGCCGGCGACGAAGCCTCCGCCGTAGATCCATACCATGACCGGCAGCTTGTCTGTCGAGCGCCTGGCTGGAACCCAGACGTTCAGGGTCAAACAGTCCTCGCTGCCGCCCGGATCGTGAAACACCATGTCGTCGAAAACTTTTCCCTGCATGCAGTGGGCGCCGAAGTCCGTGGCCTTGCGCACGCCACTCCATTTCGCCGCGGGGACGGGCGGTCTCCAACGCTGATCGCCAACCGGCGGCGCGGCGTAGGGAATTCCAAGGAAGGCATGGATCTTGCCATCGTCCTTGCCTTCGACTGTACCCGAGCGGGTTTTCACTTGCGGAGCTGAAGCTGACCACGCCGCGACCGACGTAACCGTAATTGAGATCAGGCCCAGCGCAAGAAATCGGCGAGCGCCCTGCAGGTTCATGGAAGCTTCCTTTTGATCGATGTCCAGGACACCGGATTGTAACCGAAGGAGTCGTCTTGACGAAGATCAGCGGCGCTCGGTAATGTCCTAATTCAGTTTTTCACCACAGAGTCACCGAGACACAGAGAAACACCGTCCCTCTGGTTTTGCCGGTTTCGAGATTTTCTCCGTGACTCTGTGGTGAAAAAAGGCAAATTGGGACAGTACCGGTCCCTCGCAAAACTCCCATCCGCAATCTACAATTTGAAATCATGGCCGTTGCAGCAGACCGTCCGCCGAGTTCCTTCATCCGCCAACTGCCCAAGGCCGAGTTGCACCTGCACCTGGAGGGCGCGGTCGAGCCGGCAACGCTGTTTGAACTGCGGCAGCGCCACGGCGATCGCGCCACGCTCGCCGAAACCGAGGCGCTCTACCGGTACGACGATTTTCAAAGTTTTCTGATGGCGTTCAAAGAAGTGAGCGCGCACCTGCGCGGCCCGGACGACTACGAGTTCATCACGCACCGGCTGATGCGGCGGCTGAAGGAAGAACACGTGCTGCACGCTGAAGTTTATGTTGCGGTGGGCGTGTGCCTTTACCGCAAGCAGGATTTCGCCGCCATTTTCGAAGGCCTGGAACGCGGACGCAGCCGCGGGACCCGCGACTTTGGCGTGTCGCTGCTGTGGATCTTCGATGCCACGCGCCACTTCGGCGTGGAGCAGGCGCAGGAGGTCTTCGAGCTGGCGGTGCGCTACCAGGATCGCAACGTGATCGGCGTGGGCATTGGCGGGGACGAGCAGAAGGCGCCGCCGGAAATTTTCCGCGGCGTCTACGGATACGCCGCCGATAACGGTTTGCGGCTCACGGCGCATGCGGGAGAGACGGCGTCGGCGGAGTCGATCTGGGGAGCCCTCAACCTGCGCGCCGAGCGCATTGGCCACGGCCTGACCGCGGCGCAGGACCCGGACCTGGTTGAAGAACTGGCGTACCGGCAGATTCCGCTCGAAATTTGCCTGACCAGCAACCTGCGCACGGGAGTCTGCAAGGCGATCGCCGAGCATCCGGCCAAGGCTTACTTTGACCAGGGCGTGATGATCACGCTGAACACGGACGACCCGGCGCTGTTCGGCACCACGCTGGTGCGCGAATACCAGCTGGCGCAGGAGACTTTCGGGTTCACCGATGAGCACTTGCGGGAGCTGGCGCGGAATTCATTTGAAGCGTCGTTTCTGCCCGCGGAAAAGAAAGTCGAGCTGTTGGGCTTGTTCGATGCGGCCGCGGCACGGTAGCCACCCGGGATGTTGTAAGATTCACCAGGCGATCTGTGGCCGAGTTGTGATCCAGCCATGAAAACTCTGAAAGTTTCCGTAGTTGCGACGATTGCGGGCATGCTGGCGTGGTGGCTCGGCATCACGCGCAGGATCTGGCCGGCCCATCCTCAGCTCGCGCTTCTCCTGCTGGTCGTCGTGATCGCTATCGTGCTTCAAGTCGCGTGGCCGAAGCCGGACAAGCACTCGTAAGCTGACTCGGTCTTAGGTACCAGGTGTTAGGTCTTAGGCAGGGAGTCAAGAGCTGGACCGGACCTCAGACATTGGACCTCAGACCGCAGGCCCCAGACCTCAGACCAGACTGGCAACTGACCCCTGGCCCCTGATCCCTGATCCCTGATGCTACACATCGGCATTGTCGCCTGCAGCACCGAAGGAGCCGCGCTCTGCTACCGCACCATTTCGCTCGAAGGAGCCGAGGCACTCGGCCGGCACGACCATCCCGAGGTCTCGCTGCATTCCCACTCGCTGGCCGAATACATGAGGCGCGTCGATGCCGCCGACTGGGCGGGCGTGGCTGACTTGATGCTCGCGTCGTCCGAGAAGCTGGCGAAAACCGGGGCTGACTTCCTCATCTGCCCGGACAACACGATTCACCAGGCATTTGATCTGGTGGAGCACCGCTCGCCGCGTCCGTGGCTGCACATCGCGCGGGAAGTGGCGCGGGAAGCGCAGTGCCGCCAGGCGAAGCGCTTGGCCGTGCTGGGCACGCGCTATCTGATGGAAGGTCCGGTTTATCGCGACGCGCTGAAAGCGGCCGGTATGGAACAGCGCATCCCCGGCACGGAGCGGCGCGAGCGCATCAACCAGATCATTTTCGACGAACTGGTCAATGGCATATTCCTGCAGAGTTCGCTGGAGTATTTCGTTGCAGTCATTCGCGTCATGAAAGACGAAGGCTGCGACACGGTGGTTCTCGGCTGCACCGAGATTCCGCTGCTGGTCACGCCGGAATCTTCGCCGCTGCCGGTGCTCGATTCGACGCGGATTCTGGCGCGCGCCGCGGTGAGAAAAGCGGTGGAGGGATAGCGTTCTTTGTGGGGACAGCCGCCCTCGGCTGTCCGGCCGAGCGAAGCTCGGCGGCTGCCCCTGCGTGGCGATTGTGCGGCTCCACCAGGGCTGAAGCCCGGAATCGTAGGATCATTGCTACGCGGCGCTGAAGCGCCGCTCTTCCACGGTTGCCCGATCTGTCGGGACGCATTGGACTGAGAACCGCGCCAAAAGGAGACGGAAGTGAGCTCCGGCCCACTGACAAAAATCGCCGTTCACCATGGGAAATCGTCAGGAGGCCCCTCCTGGCGGTGCATACGAAGCCTCGCTGTGCTGTAATAGAAAAACATTCTCATCATGCCCAGCATATTCACAACTCTGCGCCGGCAGGCGAAAGCCCTGCACCGCAACGTGCGCGGGGCGGCGATGATGGCGCGCGCGCTGGCTTCGACCGAGCATCCGCTGCTGGCGCACATTATCCCGATGCGGCGCTGCAACCTGGCCTGCACCTACTGCAACGAGTTCGATGATTTTTCGAAGCCGGTGCCGATCGAGGAGATGCATCGCCGCATTGACAAGCTGGGCGAGCTGGGCACTTCGGTGGTGACGATTTCGGGCGGCGAGCCGCTGATGCATCCCGAACTCGACGACGTCATTCGCCGCATCCGCGCCAACGGGATGATCGCCGGGTTGATCACGAACGGGTACCTGTTGGTGGCGGAAAGAATCCAGCGGCTGAACCGCGCCGGCCTCGAGTGGCTGCAGATCTCGATCGACAACGTGAATCCGGACGAGGTGTCGAAAAAAAGCCTGAAAGTGCTCGACAAGAAACTGCAACTGCTGGGCGAACATGCCGACTTTCACGTGAACATCAATTCCGTGGTGGGCGGCGGAATCACGCATCCGCAGGACGCGCTGGTGATCGGCAAACGCGCCGTCGAGCTCGGGTTCAGCTCGACCATCGGCATTATTCACGACGGCAGCGGGCAGCTGCAGCCTCTGGGCGAAGAAGAACGGCGCATCTACCACGCCATGCAGGCGCTCGAAAAAGCGAGCTTCACCCGGGTCAACGCGTTTCAGGACAACATTGCCAAGGGCGTGCCGAACGACTGGCGCTGCCGCGCGGGCGGGCGATATCTCTACATCTGCGAAGACGGGCTGGTGCACTACTGCTCGCAGCAGCGGGGATATCCGGGCGTGCCGCTCGCGACCTATACGCGCGACGATCTGCGGCGCGAATATCTGACCGAGAAATCGTGCGCGCCGCACTGCACGGTGTCATGCGTGCATCAGGTCTCGATTTTTGATTCGTGGCGCGATCCGCAGCGGCCGGCGCCGGCGATTCCGGCTGCGGCTGGCGCGAACGAACTGGTGCAGATCAAATAGCGTGTACCCACCCTTCGAAAACCGAGAAGGGTGGGGCACCCGGCAACCATTGGCGTAGCGCCGGAACTCGTCGGGGAATTCGTCGACGAGCGGGATCGCCCGAGTTTGTCAACGACAAACCTCAGTACAATCTTCCGATGCAGAGAAAAATCTTCTGGATGGTCTTTATGCTTCTGGGTCTGCTGGCGGATTTCCTGCTGCCGTTCCGGTGGGCTCTGGGCGCGACGATTCCCATCATCTTCATCGCCTGGTGGGTCGCCTACCGTAGCGACTGGTTCTAAGTCGCGAGAGTCCATGAGTGCAAACGCCTGATAACAGAAGTTACGCAGACACTTCCCGATTCCAACTAGAATAGTCGGTTGTGATGGGAGCCACGAATGGAAGAATCTGTCACGCCCCACGTTCCTCTCGACAACTATTCTGCCCAGACAAAGCGTAGGCGTATATCACTGAAGTTGTCGCTCCTTGCAACTGTTCTGGTGATCGGCTATTTCATGTGGCAGTGCGAGTCCGGTATGCGCGCTGGTGCGCGGCTTTCGGATGATGCGGTGCGCCACTTCCATTCGCAACTAGACTCGCAGGCGTATGGCGATATTCTGCGTGATTCTGACGAAGCATTCCAGAACTCCGCGAACCATGACGAGACAACGAAATTCCTTGCGGGTGTCCATTCAAAGCTGGGTCCATCGCGTGGTTTCGCTCGCACAAACATCTCCGTGGCCTCCACGACCAACGGCACATTCATAACGGTCACCTACCAAAGCACATATGATCAGGGGAATGCCGTTGAAACATTTACGTGGAGAAAAGCGGGCAGCGGTCTTAAACTTGTCAGCTACGGCGTCAACTCGAACGTGTTTGTGACTCGATGACACCTTATCTCCGAAGACAAGAAAGCCAAGCGTAGAAGTCATTTGGCGTAATATCCCCGATTTCACTCATCAAGACACCCCCCTAAGACCTCTGGGAATTGCCCGATCTGCGCGTGTCGAAGCACCCGGTTCGCAATTCCCCCGGTGGAAGTGCGGACCACCCGCCCCTGTCAGGCACGTCAGTAACTTTCACGCGTCAACTCTGTCGACTAACCTAGGCGGGAAGGCGCTGGGGGAAAGGACTTTATTATGGGTAGCCGTCTCTTCTTTTGGATTGGCGCGATTGTGCTGGCCGGGCTGTTCATTTGGGGAATGGACTACGTCCTGACCCCAGAAAACGGGGACGCGGAGTTTCAGAAAATGCTGGATGCGACCGAGCAGGTCAAGAGCTTCCGCGGAACGTACGTCGGGAGCACGCCGAGCACCCAGCATGCAGAAAGGCTCTGGGAGGTGGATTGCAACCGGAGCATCGTCCACAAGCGATCAACAGAGTTGCAAATGGGCGCCAATCCTGTGGAAATGACAGAAGATATCTTTCTGGTGCGCAGCGACCAGAAGTACACGCGCAATAGCGACGGATCCTGGGAGCAGACCAAATATACGTCCGTGCAATATTCAGCCAGTTGGTATTGCGACAACCTTGCACAAGGAACCCTTCGCGATCTGCTGCCGAATATCAGGGCGATGCTCAGGAGCGCCACGTTTGGAAAGGGCGACAAGAAAACGGTCAATGGCGTCCGCTGCCAGGACTGGAAGTTCTCTATGCACTCCGCCACCTCGGGCCAGAGAGGCTCGGTGTGCATCGGACTGGAAGATCATCTGCCCTACGAGATGACCACCGATGACGTCGGCCACTATTCCTACACCGATTACAACCAGCCCCTGCAATTCGATGCGCCTGAAGCCGTCCTGCAGGCGGCCAGTTCGAGTGACGGATCGAACTGAATCGGCCCCCGCCCGGTGTTGTGAAAACAGGGCGCCTATCGTTTGCTGTTGTCTCCGCCTTTGTGGTTTTCAAGCAGCCTGAACGGTGGGAATGCTGGGGGGAGCAAGACTTGCACGTTCACACCATGTTGGTCGTCAGCCCGTCTGACCAATTCGCCACGCATTCTCCAATTCGGTGACCGCAATCGTCGGATACTTGGCGCAAAATCCCGATAACACGCATTGACCCGAATCAGCGGCGCGGGGAAGGAGCCGGGGGACCTCAAGCCGTCTTCTGCCCAACCCCATTCGATTCGACTGCGCGGCGGCCGCTGGCGGCTACTTCTTGGGCTGCGCCGTGGGCGGAAGCAGGCCGCTGAGGCGCAGATACATGGCCGCCGAGCTGTAGTGGTCGGCCCAGTCGTTGGTGAGGGCGATCAGGGCGAAGGCGCGCGCGCCTTTGTGGCCGCCGAACAGTTCCACTTCGTCGGAGAGCTTGGAGTCATCCACTTTGTTGAGGGCGGTGGTGCAGAAGTCGAAACTCGCCTTCAGCGCCTCGACCAGTTTGTCCTTGCCGTCGGTTTCCTTCAGCGGCACGGCGGCCTTGACCTCAGGCAGGTCGCCGATTTTCGAGCACAGATAATTGTTCGACTGCACGATGTGCAGGACGAGGTGGCCGAAGGTCATCTGCTGCTCGGTGGGCTTGTAGGCAAACTTGTCGGCGGGCATTTCCTCGACCGCGGCGACCAGGTTCTTTTGCTGGCGCGGGAGAATTTCCCGGACGACCGAAGTCACCGGATTTTTGTCCTGCGCCAGAACCGCGGTTGCGGCGAAAAGCAGAAGAACAACGAGTGCGCGTTTCATGGGAAGCCTCCGGGTGTGGCGGTCCCATTTTACTCAGGCGGGGCGGGGAGCGCGAGGGATCCTCCACTGTCAGACCAAAACCGCAGAGGACGCAGTGGTTCCCACCCTTCGAAAAGCGCGCAGAGCCTGCCCTGAGCGTAGTCGAATGGGTGGGGCAGCCGGCTCTGTGGAATTTCTTTTCTACAACGACGCGAGCGCTGAAGTCGCCAGTTTGTAGACCAGATACCAAACCGCGACGATGATGATGGCAGTCGAACGCTTCACCTTGCTGGTCGAGGCAAAGCCGATGCCGATGAGCACGATCGTCCAGATGCTGAACACATCCAGAGAGGACGCCATCCCGCGCACGAACTTGCCGGTGGTCTCAGGATCGAGATAGTAGGCCAGATTCGTGGCCACGGGATTGTTGATGTCAAAGCCCTCGGGATTGACGCCGGCGTACAGCGAAATAATGCCGAGGATGCCGCCAATGATTCCGGGAAGGCTGGCGTACATCATGATGGCATAGGCGGTTTTGAACGGAGTGTCGCCTCCGGCGCCGACCTTGATGGTGACCCACAGGACAACGGTCATAAGCAGGATGTAGAACAAAAGCATCAGTGGGTTCCCGTATGCGAAGACCTTGATGATCTTGACGGAAAGCTGAATTTGTCTGGCCTGCTGGTCGGCGGGGAGCTTGTCGAACTGATCGGCGCGCGAAGAGTGCGCGATCTGGTTCCGCGTGATCTGCTCGAAACCGATCTGTTTTCCGATAACGTAGATGAAGGCTACCGAGACGATTGACAGCAGAAGCCACGGCGCCCACCACGACGCGCTGCGGCGCAGATCGGTGAACGTTTTCGAGGGTGCGATAAACGTATCGATGATGCGGGCGCCTTGGGAAAGCGGTGCGGGCTCGGGCGTGGGAGCAGGCGAAGCGGGCGGGACCGGAGCGGCGGCCATGAATGCCTCCTAAGAAAGATTCCGAGGAATTCTAGCCGGAGAGGAGCGGCGAGACAAGAGGTGTCATCCTGAGCGAAGCCGTCTGGTAGACCCTCGGCTTGAGCCGAGGGCGAGCGAAGCGAGGCGGAGCGAAGGATCTCCCCGGCAGGCGAACGTCTCGAGGGAGATCCCTCGCGCCGCCGGTAAGAGCGCGGCGCTTCGGGATGACGCCTTCGCGAAGGGAAATTACAGAAATGCAAAAGCAGGCGATGCCGTAAGATTTCCCAATGCAGAATGTGACGCCGTCGGCGATTGTGGCGCTGGTAGCGGAATTATCCGTGGCGGCATGGTTTGGCATGGCCGCCGACCGCGCCGCGCGAACAGTCGAGCGCTGGCCGGCCGTGGTGAGGACACTCGTTCCCGCGCTTCTGGTTCTGCCCTACGTGCTGGTGGCGCTTTCGCAGCACATATTCCAATGGCAGTGGTTTGCGCTCTATGCCGGATTGCCGGTGTGGCTGGCGTGGCTGCTGGGGCAGGCGGCGGAGCGAGACCCGGAGCGCCGCGGCAACTGGCGCGACGCGCTGATTCTGCTGGTGCTGGGCCTGGCGGTGGACCTGCGCTGGTTCGAATCCGCCTGGCCGGCCGGGTTGCGTGCTCTGAATGAACTGCTGCTCGTCGACATGGGGCTGTATGGATTTATGGCGGTGCGGCAACTGGACGGGGCAGGATTTGATTTTCACTTCAAGTGGACGGATGCGAAAACCGGCCTGCGCGAACTTGCGTTCTTTGCGCCCATCGTTTTATTGCTGGGACTGGCGCTGGGATTCATCCATGCGCATGCCAATTGGCCCGCGGTGTGGAAGGCCGCGCTGACCTGGATCTACATCTTTTTGGTTACGGCGGTTCCGGAAGAACTTTTCTTCCGCGCCTGGATGCAGAATTTTCTGGAGCGGCGGGTGGGACGGCGTTGGGCGCTCGGGATCGCGTCGGTGGTGTTCGGGCTGGCGCACTTCAACAAACGGAATCCAGTCGGTGTGCATTTCAACTGGCGGTACGTAGTTCTGGCTTCGATTGCGGGAATCTTCTATGGCCGCGCCTGGCGCGAGCGGCGCCGCGTGCCGGCTTCCGCCATCACCCACACCTGCGTGGATTGGCTGTGGTCGTGGTGGTTCTAGAAGCAGGGGTCAGGGGGCAGGGGGACAAAACCTTGAACCGCGAAGAAGGCGCGAATGACACAAAGCCTATGAACTTTGCCCTGGGAGGGTATCTCTTCCGCGAATTTGCGGGACACTACGCTGGCTCTTGCCGCTGGTCACCACTGACCCGCAGTGACAGCCGCGCACTAGTGGACTTCGCAAAGAGAGCGTTACCGCGGGCGATGTAGGGGCGGAAGCATTCGTCCGACCCGCCGAGCACAGCGAGGCGTACCCTCATGGCTCGCCGCTAACGCTTTCACTGCGACACCCCACTAGCCTATGTCAGCGAACTGGCGGCGTCCCGCGGTAGCGCAAATATCCCAATCCCACGCGCAGGTGGTGGTGGAGCGCGTCGGGCACGCAGACGGCAAAGCAGAGGCCGAGCAGTCCCTGGGCGAGGCCGAGCGCGTAGAGGTTGCGGTAGCGGCGGAACAGAAGGCAGGAAACCGCTCCCCAAACCAACGTGGCCAGGGTGAGCCAGGGACTGGGCAGGTGCGCGCCGGCGAACAAAATCGCAGCCGTGGACGCCGCCAGCGCCTCGCTGCCGAAAACACCGGTAAGCCGGGGCAGCAAATAGTCATTCAGCAGAAACTGCTGGTAGAGCGTCCAAAGGATGTAGCCGGTGACGTGCTTTACGTTGCTGTCGGAGACAGGATGGAAGGTTCCGAGCCTTTTTGCCAGAAGCACGCTCACGGTGGAGAGGACGACGGCCGCGGGAACGATCCAGAGCGAAGGCAGAAGGCCGCGGCGGCCGAAGCCGAGTTCGTCGCGGCTCGGACCGCGGGCCAGCACGACCGCGAGAGTCGCCACCAGCACCACCGGCGAGAGGATGCGCTGCGGGTGGTCGGGCATCCAGATCACGAACACGATCAGCCCGTAGCCGAGAATCAGCTCAACTACGTCACGGGCGCGGCCGGGCTGGGACATGGCAAGAGTATGGCATGGCCGCTCAATGCAGTGCTCGTCCGGGCGGACGAGGGCGTCCGCCCCTACACAAGTTCCGGTGTGGCCTCGAGCAGGCTGCGGGTGTAGGCGTGCTGCGGGCGTTCGGTGATCTGGGCGGTGTCTCCTACTTCGACGATTTTTCCTCGATACATGACCGCGATGCGAGTCGAGAGATAGCGGACGACTGGCATGGAGTGCGCGATGAAAAGATAGGTCAGGCCGAAGTCGCGCTGCAACTGGGCCAGCAGATTGACGATCTGCGCGCCCACGCTTACGTCAAGCGCGGAGACGGGCTCGTCGCACACGATGAATTTCGGGCGCAGGGCGAGAGCACGGGCGATCCCGATGCGCTGGCGCTGTCCGCCGGAAAATTCGTGGGGATAGCGGCGCAGCGCGGATTCGTCGAGGCCGACGGCGCGGAGGAGTTCAACGACGCGGGCGCGGATATCGTCTTTCTTGGTTCCACCTTGTCGCAAAGAACGCGATAGGAGCGGGGCACCCGGGCCTTCAAGGTGAGGATCTCCGCCGTCGAGCTTCGCTCGACCGGACAGCCGAGGGCGGCTGTCCCCACACGAGTCCCCATGAACGATCAGCGGCTCGGCGATGATCTGTTCCACGCGGAAGCGCGGATCGAGCGAGGCAAAGGGATCCTGAAAGATGATCTGCAGGTGGCGGCGCAAACGGCGCATCTCGCTGCCACTGGCAGCCAGCAGATCGCGTCCTTCGTGACGGATCGTGCCGGAGGTGGGCTCGATCAGGCGCAGAATCAGCCGGCCGAGCGTACTCTTGCCCGAACCCGATTCGCCCACGAGGCCGAGCGTCTCCCCGGAATGAATGTCGAGCGAAACGTCGTCCACGGCGCGAACTTCTCTTCCCGACCCGCCGCCAGCCTTCCCGCCAAACGGGGATTCGGCGTGGGGAAAGATTTTCGTCAGGTTGCGGATTTCAAGTAGTGGCATCGCTTTCACCGCTCAATGTGATTATCTGACGGATTCGCCCGAGAATGAGGCTGAGTCGCTGCTGACTGGCCGAATCCGGCAGCAAGTGTCCGGGCAGTGCATCGCGAAATTCAGGATTGGACAACAACAACCGAAACTCGTCGCTGAGATATTGCCTAAGTTCAGAGTCAGAAACGGAGACTTCTTCTACGAGTTCTGGGCGCCCATCAATGATGGTTACGATGTCCTCCAGGTCGCGACTCATCCGGTAATCCCGATTGCCCCGGCCATGAAACGCCTCCAACTTCGTGGCAAGAAAGTATGGCGCCGTGATGAGCCGGATTTCGCAATCGTCAATTCTCACGCTCTGTGCGGCCTCTAGTGCGGGACGATACCAGCGATTGCTGAAGCCAAGAATCGAGGGATCGATTGGCATCAGATCAAGAATCAAATCTCCACTCAGCCAGCGGCAGACCGGGGCGCCTTCTATATGAGATTGGTGGAAGCCAAGTTCGCGCAGGCGGTTCTCCAGGGCCGTGAACTCGGCGTACGACCCGGTCGCAACAATTGCGTCCACGTCGAGGGTGGGCCGAACCGGAGCGGCGGCGGGATCGGTCAGAAGCAGTCCAGTTACGCAGCCGCCGACGAATACGATCTGGTCGAGCAAAGGCGCGAGCTTCTTGGCGGCGGCCGCGAGGCGCGCGAGATTCGGGTTCGATGGAGGAATGTTCACCGGGAGTCAATTCTCAGGGTCAGCTCGCGGATCGCAATCTCGCGTTCGCGCGCGCGTCCTTCGCGAATGGCATCTACCAGGGCGAGGAGTTCATAGAGTTTGAGGTCTCGCAGGGCCGCTTGGGGAACATTCTTGTAAAGCGGGGAAAACGCAATGCCGCGAAACGGGCCTGCCGCGTGCGGCCAGACAGGAGGCAACGGGAAATCCTGGGCAAAGTGTTCCTTGAGCGGGGGAGCCGCTTCCGCGGTCGGGATTCCGCGCGTGGGTCCGCCTCGTTGAACCGGAAAGGCATATTTCGCGCCGTGGATCAGGAACTCTTTAAGGTTGTTGTTATTGGGCCACATCCATACCCGTGGTGGTTCCTCGCCAAGTTCGGGAGGAGGAGGAATCGTAGGAGCGCTTAGCAGATGCGCGGTTTCGGCGCGGTTAACCGATCGAAACACTTGTGAAGCACTCATGAACAGATCCTTGCCCAGTTCGGCATAAGTTCCCCGCTTGCCAGCACTGCGGTTGGCAATGAGCTTGAGTACCACGACCACGTCTTGGGGATGAAGAGACATTGTTATTCTATATTCCAGAATATGGAATTCATAGTTATTGTGTGTAAGTATAGCACTACAGGTCAATATGTTCCATATTCCAGAATAAGGAATATTGCAGAGTCGCGAGAACAGCTTATCCCGCAGCGATCAGCGGCACGGCGGCCAGGGCGGCGAGCAGGCCCACCAACCTCCAGCGGCTGAAATGTTCCTTGAGGACCAGGCGCGCCAGCAGGACGGTCACCGCGGGATAGAGCGAAGTGATGACCACGGCTTCATCGAGGCGTCCGCGCTGGCTGGCGTAAATGAACAGAGTGCTGGCGGTGATGTCGAGAAATCCGGCAACCATGCCGAGAGCGACACGGGGACGATCGAGCGCGAGGGAAGCGCGGGTGACGGCGACGGCCACGGCGGTGGTGGTGAACGAACCTACACGGGAGGCGACGGCGAGCCACGTTGCCGAGCCATGTGCCTGGTGAATGCAGAGGTAGAAGGCGGCGAATCCCACGCCGGCCAGGGCTGCCATGGCGACACCTTCGGGCCGGCCGGAGGCGTCGTTTTCACCGCGTGGCTCCGGGCGCGTGATCAGCCAGATGGCCACGATGGCCAGCACAAATCCGACGATGGTCCAACGGCGCGGTGCGCCTTCCATGGCGATGTCGGCCAGCGCGGGAATGGCCGCGCCCATCAGAGCGGCGATCGGAGCGGTCAGGCCCATCTGTCCAGAAGCCAGGGCGCGATAGAAGAGGGCGAGGGAGAATCCTCCGATCGCGCCCGCTAGTAATGCCCACAAAATGCTGGCCCGGGAAGGGAAAGTGCCGTGCTGTCCGAGCGCGATGGCCAGCATGAGGACGAAGGCGCAGATGTGGGAGAACGCGGTGAGCGTGAAGGCGTTGGCACGGCGCGAGCCGTATCCTCCGGCAAAGTCAGACGCGCCCCACAGAAAGAACGCAGCCACGGAGCCGGCCGCTGGTGCGAATTGGGTGAACCAGAGCACGCGGGACGAGGGTAACACGGGCCGAGCCGCGAAGGCAGACGGGGCACCCGACAAAGTCGTAGCTTACGAGCGGCCCGTAGGATACGCTGTTGTGATTGTGGAGGCTGTTATGAAACCAGTCCTGATCGCCCTGGCGTGTCTCGCCTTTGTCGTTCCCGCTTTTGCCCAAACCGCTGAAGAACCGGCCTCCAGAGACGACGTAATTCTGCTCCTCAGGACCATGGGATCCCACGACACGATGCGCAGGACGATGGAGGCGATGCTGAAGCCGATGCACCAGATGTACCACGAACAGTACGTGAAAGAAAAAGATAAGCTGCCGCCAGACTTCGAGTTGCGAATGGACAAAATGATGGATGAGATGATGAAAAACATGCCACTCGACGAGATCATGCAGGCGATGGTTCCGGCTTACCAGAAGCACTTCACCCACGGCGACATCGAGGCCCTGAATGCGTTCTATTCCTCGCCGGTCGGTCAGAAGTTCCTGGAGCAGTCGCCCGCGGTCACAGCCGAGGCCATGCAGGCGATGATCCCTATCATGACCAAGTATGGGCAGCAGTGGCAGGGGAGGATGCAGCAGGAAGTCCAGGAAATGGAAAAGGAGCCACCGAAAAAGACCGGCGCCGGGGCAGCTTCACAGAACTGATGGCTGGGGCGTCGCGCACCGGGTTGAGACCGGGTTCAGGAGCACAAGAGCCTCGCGGGCAGAGCCTCCCCTGAGCGAGCGCAGCGAGTCGAAGGGAGTGCCCGCGCCACATCGAAGGCGGGCGCCCGCGCCAGACGCATGCCGCGTGTTAGAATTTCGGGAAGCGATTTCCTGCGTGAAATCTTCAGATCTTGAGACCCAGGTTTCTGTGATCGAGGTTCTGTGATCGAACTGGCACCATCCATTCTGTCTGCGGATTTCTCCCGGCTGGGCGAAGAAGTGCGCGCCGCCGGTGAAGGCGGCGGGACGGTCATCCATGTGGACATCATGGATGGGCACTTTGTTCCCAATCTGACGATCGGGCCGCCGGTGGTGAAATCGCTGCGGCGGGCGACCAGGTTGCCGCTCGATTGCCACCTGATGATCGAGCATCCCGACGAGTTCATTCCGGTTTTTGCCGACGCCGGCGCGGACTGGATTTCCGTGCACCAGGAGGTCTGCCGGCACCTGAACCGCACGCTGCACCACATCAAGGATCACGGCTGCCTGGCCGGGGTGGTGATCAACCCGGCGACGCCGGTCGAGACGCTCGCGGAAGTGCTTGACGTTGTAGACTATGTGCTGGTGATGTCGGTGAATCCGGGCTTTGGCGCCCAGCCCTTTATTCCGTCCACGCTGCACAAAATGCGCCGCCTGGCCGAGATTCGCAGCCAACGCGGGCTGAATTACCGCATCGAAGTAGATGGCGGGGTGGCGCTCGAAACCGTGGCCGATGTGGTCCGCGCCGGGGCGGAAATTCTGGTGGCGGGCAACGCGGTGTTCGGCAACGGCGATCCAAGCAAGAATGCGGCGGCGCTGCTGAAGGCGGCGACGGAAGCGGCGCTGCAGAGAGTCTGAATTGATTTTCGATTGCCGATTTTCGATTGCCGATTGCAAAACCTGACTGATCTCAAATCGTAAATCGGAAATTGGCAATCGGAAATTCCCGAGGTTCTATGTCACGTCGAATTTCATGGATGGTGGTGCTGGGCATGCTGCTGGCGTTCACGGCCGCTTGCACCAACAAGAAATCAGCCAACCCGCTGGCCAACATCGGCACCAAGCAGCCGGATAAGGTCCTGTTCGACAAGGCCATGGACGCCATGAAGCACAACCGTTTCGACGTGGCGCGGTTGACGCTGCAGACCCTGATCAATACCTATCCCGACTCTGAGTTCGTGGCCCGCGCCAAGCTGGCGGTGGGCGACTCCTGGTATGCCGAGGGGGGCGCGACATCGTTAGCCCAGGCGGAGCAGGAGTACAGCGATTTCATCGTGTTCTTCCCCAACATGCCGGAAGCCGCGGAAGCGCAGCTGAAAATCGCCAACATTCATTATCAGCAGATGGAGAAATCCGACCGCGACTACACTCACGCCAAGCGCGCCGAAGACGAATACCGCAAGATGATTCTGCAGTTTCCCGACAGCAAGCTGGTGCCCGAGGCCAAGCAGCGCTTGCTGGAAGTGCAGGAAGTGCTGGCCGACCGCGAGTTCCAGATCGGGCGGTTCTACTATTTGCGTGAATCGTATCCCGCGTCCATCGCACGCCTGCAATCGCTGGTGGACAAGTATCCACTTTACAGCCGCGTCGATGAGGCGCTGTATCTGCTGGGGCAGAATTATGAGGGACAGATGGCGCGCCTGCGCAACGCCCCGACTTGCGACGCGCATGGCCTGCCGCGAGGTTGCACAACCGAAGCGGTAAAGGCACGCTATGGCGAAGAGCTGACCAAACTGGCGGCCGAAAAGTACGACAGAATTCTGACGCGCTATCCCATCATGGATCGCGCCGACGACGCCAAGAAGCGCCTGGCGGCTTTGCACCAGCCGATCCCGCGCGCGACCAAAGCTGCGCTGGCGCTGAATAAGGCTGAGGACGCCAGCCGCCGCGAACCCACCACGGTGCAAAAGATGATGGGCTTCGTGAAAAGAGGGCCGGACGTGACGGCGGCGGCCAAGGTAGGCGAACCGTCGCTGGTGGATCCGGAGCCGGTGAGCCCGAACAGGGTAGTCCAGAACGAGGCGCTCGGCGCGATGGCACCGCCGGGCAAGAATGACCTGGGGCTGACCATCGTGAAGCCAGAGCAACCGGCCGCGACCGAGCCGGCAGCCGGCACGACTCCACCGCCGGGCCAGCCGTTTGGGCAGCCTGCCGTTTCCGGAGGCACAAAGCCGGCCGCGGCTGACGAGAATGAGCTGAAACCCGATGTGCCCGCCGACTCCAATGAACTGAAGCCGGTTGACAATGCGGGTGATCAGGCGCTGCCTCCTCCGCCGCCGCAAATGAACGAAATTCAGCAGGGGCAGTCGTCTTCCGCCTCGGCCAGTGCCGACAACACGCCGGCCAGCGACCAGGAGATTTCCAGCAGCAAGAAGAAAAAAAAGAAGGGCTTGAGGAAGATCGTTCCGTTTTAGCTGTCAGCTCTCAGCCATCAGCCATCCGGAGTTGGGATTCAGTCATCGCTTCAGTCCCCCTCGTGGTGCCCACCCTTCGAAAACCGTCCTTCGACTTCGCTCAGGACAGGCTCCGGGTGGGGCAGCCCGCGGAGAAGTATGTCCCGGCTGGACGCGTGGAAGATGGCAAAGGTTACATGAAAAAGGGCGTTTTGGTCGAGATCCGTCCGGATTTGCAGGACCCCGTGTGCCCGGGAGAGGCACTTTCCGGCCTCGGGCACCTCGGTCGGTGTTGACCAATAGTAACCTGTTACCTCCCTTCTGCGTCATTGACTTAGGCTGGCTATCGGGTTACCTTCGCGGTATCTCCCCTCATGCAGAGGAAAACCTTTGGCCCGGAAGATACTGCTCGCCGATGACAGCGTAACCGCCCAGAATATGGGGCGAAAGATCCTTGCCGATGCGGGCTACGAAGTGGTCACCGTCAATAACGGATCGGCGGCGCTGAAAAAGGTCAATGAAGCCAAGCCCGACATCATTATTCTGGATGTTTACATGCCCGGCTATAGCGGGCTGGAAGTCTGCCAGCGCCTCAAGGAAGTGAATGAGACGGCGCGCATTCCGATCCTGCTGACGGTGGGCAAACTGGAGCCCTTTAAGCCGGAAGAGGCGAAGCGGGCGCGGGCCGATGCCTTCATCGTGAAACCCTTTGAAGCCACCGAGTTACTGAGTGCCCTGAGCAAGCTGGAAGACAAGATTGTGCCCCGGCCGGAAGCCCCCAAACCGGGGCGTTTTGCGCGCGCCATCGCCGCCGTCGAGGAGGGCCGCTACGACAAGACGATGGATGCCGATCCGAATGAGGATTCCGGTTGGAAGAGCCGCATTGCGTTTCCTTCCAAGAAGAAAAAGGGGAAAGCCGCGGAAGAGGAAACCGTGGATGATCCCGGGTTCTATAACCCGGTCAACAAGGACCTGCGGACGACGGTCGAGCACCCGGTAGCGCACCAGCCGGAACCGGCCAAAGAGGAGGCTCCTCGAGTCGATCTCGGAGCCCTGGCGCCGCACTTGCCCAAGGATGTTACTCCGGAAGAGATTGCGGCCCTAGCCGCAGCGGCGGCCCAGATCAAGGGCACGGCTGAAACCAAGCCAGAGACAGAAAGCCGCGTGGCAGAAGTCCCGACCACAGAGAGCCGCCAAGCGGAAGCTCGCCCGGCAGAAATTCCTCCGGCGGAGGTGGAAGTCGCGCCGCCCCTGGTTATCGAGCCGGCAACACAAGCGGCGGCTCAAGCCGAAGTGTCAGCCGAAGCCACGCCAGCCACTGTTGAGGCAAAGCCAGAGACGCCTGCCGTTGAGGTGGCGAAGGAAGCGGCAGCGCCTCCAGTTGAGGCGGCGGCCGAGAAAGAGGCCGGGCAAAAAGAAAAGGGCGAGACGCCGGACAAACCCAGCGAAGCCGCTCCCGATCACCGAACTCATGGTCTCCCGTATCCCGCTACCGCCGAACTGACCGGGGCGATTATGGCCCTTCCGCTGGGGACGACCTATGTATCCCTCGCTCCAAGCTCAGGAAATGGTTCGAGCGCTCGTGCTGAAGACAACGAGCCGATGACCATGGCCGCTGCAGCCGGGGCGGAGTACGTGAGCGCAGCGTCCCGCTGGATGGCAGTTCCGGTCGCGCTTCTTCCCGAAGAAGCCGCGATTTCGCTCGAACAGGAGATGCAGAAGACGTACGCGGCCCTGGCCGCGGCGGAGATGGCGCACACGGCTCCTCAAGAGCCGGTTGCGGAGAGCCAGCCTGTCGCAGTGATGGCATCACCGGTGGAGACGCCAGCAGCCGAGCCGCCCGTACCGGAGCCGGCAGGTTTCTTACCGGAAGTAGCGCGGACCATAAGCAGTGTGGCCACTCAGGCCGCGGAAGCAATTAAAGCTGCAGTAAAGGAATTTGAGACAGTGGCGTCATCGGTGGTTGAGTCGAAGCCGCCCGTTGCCGAACCAGAACCCGCCCCGGCACAAGCGGCGGAGCCGGTGGTTGAGCCGGTTGCTGAGCCGGTGGTTGAGCCTCCGCCAGCGGTTGAAGCGAAAGTCGAAGCGAAGATCGAAGCCAAGACGGAAGAGAAGCCGGTTGCGGAAAGCGTCGCAGCGGAACCGGAGCTCGCTCCCGTGCCGGCAGCGGAGCCGGAAACGGCCAGCCCGCCGATCGCACCAGAACCGGTTGCCCAGGCACAAAAGGCAGAAGCAGAACAATTAGCGGAACGGAAACAGGAAGAGCCACAGCCCGCAATGGAGGCGGCTGTTGCCGCTCCCGCAGAAGTTTCTTCGAGTGTGCAAGAACCCGAAACGGTGGCGCCGGCTCCGGCAAGCGAAATCCCTGCCGAGCCGATTATGGCGCGCGAGGTTGCAGCGCAAATCACGGAGAGTTCGGAGCCAGCCGAACCTGCCGCAGGAGGCACTGAAGATATGGCGAAAAAGGAACAGGAAATCGCGGCTACTACCGCCGCCGCTTGGGCCAGCTGGCGGCGAATCCGTGAGACCGGGGGGCCAAAGGGCCACTCCGCACCCGAGTCTTCCAAGAAGGAAGCTGAAGAAGTGCCCGCTCCCAAAGAGAAGGATGAGGCTGCCATGGCCGTCGCTGCGGGCGCAGAAAAGGCTCCCGAAGAAGTTCCCGCCGAAGGCGGCGCCGAGTCGGCCGAAATCGCCAGCATCGTGGACAGCGTTCTGGCCGACCTGCGGCCCAAGATCGTAGAAGAAATCTCGAAGAAGCTGGGGAAGAAGAAGTAGAAACATCCGCCAGCCGTCAGCTGTCAGTAACCAACCAGTCTCCCTTTCTGGTGGAGCGCGGGAAAAGCAGCTTCCGGAAGAAGCCGAGCCAATTGCAATGTCCGAACGGGAGCCAGCGTCCGCCACGCCCATCCTTGACCTGACGGAGCCGCTTCCTCAACCCCAAGTTGAGGGCATCCGGTTGCGCAACGTAGTTGCTCTTCTGACCGGGATTGCCGCAGCGCTTGTGCTTCCGAATCTTCCCGTTCTGGCCATTCTCCTCGGTTATTTCACGATCAACCTGGTGGTGGCCGTAGTGCACGAGTTCGGGCACTGGCTGGCAGGACACAGCGTGGGCTTCCGACTCACTTTTCTCGCCATCGGCCCGCTTTGGCTGAAGCGCGATTCCGGACGGTGGAAACTGCGGTGGCGCCGTCATCTCACCGGCGGGCTGATTTTGATGTCTATCGACCGGGTGCGGCGCGTGCGGCGGCGATTGCTGATATGGGTAGCAGGCGGACCAATCGCCAGCCTCACTGCGGGTACGGCCGCATTGATCAGCTGCCGGGCGGAAAAGATCGGAGGAAATCCCGCGATCGGGTTGCCGATGGCCGGGTTCGCGATTTTCTCGCTCCTGGCAGGCATTCAAAGTTTGCGGCGGGTCCGATTTGGCCGCTATGCCGGCGATGGAATGCTGTTCCGAACGCTGCTCCGGTCGTATGGCGGCGCCAAGCAGCAGATTGCGGCCCATGCGCTCTACATGCTGAAGAACCGCGGCGTGGATCGTTCGCTGTGGAGTCGCCGGTGGATGGCGATGGCAGCGACTCCCACGGAGATTCTCACCACGACGTTTCACACTGACTGGCTGAAGTATGAACTGGCTGCCGATCCGGAAACCGCCGCCCAATGTCTGGAACGCTGCCTGGCCGCCTCGGGACCGCTGTCTCCGGAGGAGCGCGAGGAGAATCTGGATGAGTTGTTCCTGGAGTGCGCAATCTTTATGGCGTGGCACCGGCACGACGCTCACAAAGCAGAGGTGTGGTTCAAGAGAGCGGCTCATCCGGAGCGCACCTCGGCGGTGACGCGGAGGAAGGCCGAGGTGGCGCTCGACTGGGCGCACGGCGACTTCGACAAAGCGCTTGCGGGAGTGAAACAGGGATATGAGTCCATCCAACAAACTACGGGAGCGCGAACGGGACAGGCGGAAAGTTGGTCGAGGGAATGGCGAGCCCGGATTCAACGCAGCCAGGATGAATATCGCCTGATGGAAGCACTCTGCCGCTAGTCATCATAGGCTCGCATCGTTGGGAACAGGAGAAGGAGACTAGGGAAAGTCTGATTAAGCTCTCCAAAGCAAAAAGCAGGTTTCTCGACTCCGCTCGAAATGACAGATTTGAGCTTAATCTAAGCTTCCCTAATTTTTCGCAAACACCGGCCCAGCTCCGCGAGATGGGGGATCGGAGACAGCACGGATATAGGAGATCAGCGCCTCGATGTCCGGCTTGCTGAGCGTGTTTCCCCATGCCGGCATGAGCGCGGATTTGTTGAGAGCCGGGCCGCCGTGAGTAATGATGGCGGCGAGATCAGCGTCGCTCATCTTGTTCAGAGCGTCGCCTTCGGTGAAGGGGTGCGGCTTGACTTCCAGGTTGTCGTAGTTCGAGACGCGTTCGACGGTGGACTCGGGATTGTGACAGCGCTCGCAGTATTGATCGTTGAGGTGACGGCCGAGTGTCTGCTGATAGCCGAGCGCAATCTCTTCGATCTTGAGCTCGACTTTCTTGTGTGACTTGTCGAAGGTGGAAGCAAGAATCTGGTAGCGTCCAGCCATGCCCCCGAGGGAAACGTTGGTAGTAACCTGGCCGCTGGAATCGGTAAGACCACTGGCGGGATCGAATGTTACCCCAGGGGCAGCCGTGAACTCGACGAGGGCACCCGTCACGGCGTTTCCCTGCTCATCGTTCACCTGGACGACGACTGGCTGTGGCAGCAAGCTTCCGGTCTGCGCGATCTGCTTCCCCCCACTCGATTCGACGATGGCGCTGCCGTAGGCGGTCGGCTTGGGGACAATCACCGTCACCGATGCCGTGCGCGAACAGCACGCCGCCAACAGTATTGCGAGCACAGCGACAGCCAGCGCAACCGCCGAGCTTCGCTCGGCCGGACAGCCGAGGGCGGCTGTCCCCACATGATTCAGGGAGTAGCGGGTCATTTCTTTGCCACCTCCGGTTTAGCTCCGCCTTTCTGCGAAATCAGGAATGCGGTGAGAGCAGCGGCATCTTCGTCACTCATGGCGCGATTCGGCTCGATCGTGCCGGGCCGCAGAGCCTGCGGATTTTTCATCCATTGGTAGATCCAGGCCGAGGTGAGGCGCGAGCCCACGTGCGTCAGGGTTGGACCGATGTAGCCCTTATCGGTTTTGGTGTCCACAATGTGGCAGCCCTGGCACGAGTACTTGCCATAGAACAGTTGCCGGCCCAGTTCAATCTGGCCTTGCGAGTAGCCGGTCAACGGCATGGAGTCGCGATCGACCGTGGGACTCTGGTAGACAGTCATGATGTAGTCGGTGAGCTCGTTGGTTTCGGCGTCGGTCAGGTTGAAGCGCGGCATGCGGCGAATCAGCGCGGGACGGAGCGTCCCCGGATTCTTCAGGAACTCGACCAGCCACTGGCGCTGCACCGAACTCCCTTCCCAGGTGAGGTCGGGCGCCATGTCGCCGCCATGGCCGTTGATGCGATGACAACTGAGGCAGGCTAAATCGTTCATCAGTTTTCCCGCTTTGCCTGCGGGCTGGTAGTCCGACTCGGGGGTCGCAGGCACGGCGAGCGACGGCGGCAGCGTAATCGAGCGATCGTTCAACGCGAGCAGTGCCGTGGTCAGCGAATCGATCTGCGGCGGCGTGAACGTGTACTGCGGCATCTTCAGGCCCGGCGAAAACGCCCGCGGCTGCCTGATCTTGCCTGCGATGTAGTCGGGCAGAGTGTGCGGCATCCCGGGCAGGAAAATAAGCTGAGTGACCGGTTTGCTGCCAATACGGCTGAGTTCCGGCGCGAAGTTTTCCGGTTTCTTGATGCCAGCGATTTCGTGGCAGGAAGCGCAGCCGTAATCCGAAACCAGGCGCTTGCCGTGGGCGATCTGTTCTGGCGTGGCGGCGTCCAGATGGACATTCGCCAGCAGATCGGAATCCGCCTTCGCCAGAAGGAATCCGGAGAGGGTCGCGATCTGCGGATCGTTGAAGCGATAATGCGGCATCGCCGTGCCCGCATCGTAGGCGCGCGGATTCCGCACCCAGGCCTGCAACCACTCCGGCTTAACCTTGTTGCCGACGCGAGTCAACTCGGGGCCAATGTCGCCGCCGACTATATTTCCCGCCGCATTCTGCACCGCGTGGCACGAGGCGCAGAACGATTCTCCATAAAGGCTGGCGCCGGCCGCAGGATCGGAGGAAGGTTTCGCCGAGAGCGCAATGGTATCTCCCGCGACGGCAGTGGAGTTGGCCATCAGGAACGCCGACATGTCGCGGGCGTCGTCGTCGCTCAGCTTGAAATTCGGCATGGTCGCGGTGGCGGCGTAGGCCTGCGGATCTTTCAGCCAGGCATAAATCCATTCGCGCGTAGTCTTGTCCGCGATGTGCGAAAGCGACGGCGGATCGTCATCCGCCTTCATCGTGCTGCCATCGGGCAGTTTCACGGTATGGCAGTGCACGCAGCCGTAGCGCGAAAGCAGGCTGCGCCCCTGATTCAGGACCGGGGTTCCGGGCAGGGGGCCGCGGTGGCACTCTCCGCACGAAGACTCGATGTACTTGGCCGGAAGAATCGGCTGCTCCCAGGCGAGCGTGCTGTTGTGCGCTTCGGCGACGGTGGTTGCGGCACCCTGTCCACGATGGCAAACGGTGCATCCGAATTGCTCGATCTTATGGGGGATGACGGGGTGCATGCGGAAAGGCTGGGTGGAAACATCGGCAAGGCCGGCTTCCTTCAGCCCAACGTGACAACTGGTGCAGCGGTCGACCACTCCGAGTTCGGGCAGCCAGATCTGCTGAATACCGCCGTGGAAGTGCCGCTGCAGCGTGTTGGCCTCGCTGCGATTGCGGATCATCCCGAGATAGTCGTGCTGGTAGTGACGCCATTCGCTGAAATAATTCTTGGCCGGGGCGATCGCCAGCGAGACCAGGAAGATGAGGCTGACCACGCCAAAGGCGCGAACCGGATCTCCGAACAAATTTTGCCAAAGCGAAGTTAGCTTCTCTTTCATGAGCGCCGCATCCCAATCGTCATCCTGATCGACATCCTTATGAACCCTGCCACGGCCAGACCCACGACCAGCCCGGTCCGCGGAAAAATGTGCCGATGGCCGTAAGCACCACCAGTTCGAATAAGAACCACGTCATCACCCAATACGAGAGCGGCCTCGCTGCCAGATACCGGCGGAAGGCTGAAGGCGACTCCGGAGAGCTATGCGCCGCCAGCAGCATCACGCCGACGATGATCAGCGTCGGCACCAGAGCCGCGTAGACCTTGAATAAGAGCAGGAAAACCGAAAGAGCGATGGCGACGACATAGAAGATCCGCCGCCGCTTTTCGCCGTCCTTCAGGAACAGTCCATCCGCTTCGATGTTGACTCTGAAGTAGGGAATGACGATGAGCGCCATCACGACCAGGCCGGGGACCAAAACCCCGGCAACCACCGGTGGGAAGTAATGCAGCATTTCCTGAAGACCCAGGAAGTACCAGGGAGCTTTGGCAGGATTCGGGGTGTGCGAAGGATCGGCAAGCCCCTCGAGCGGGGCATTGAACATCAACGAGATCCACACCAGCGCGACGGAAAGCGTCATGATCGCGACAGCCGCGCGGAACAGCACTTCCGGGAAGGTCTGGATTTGATCTTCGGTTTCGGCTTTCACTTGCGCCGAAGTGCGCCGCGTAATGAAGACGATGCGGCGGGGAGACTTTTTCGCGTTGGAATCGACGCCGGCGATGAAATCTTTGGGGTCGGCCATGACTATTGCGCCTCCTTCGCGTCGGCGGGCATGCTCCGCGTCTCGCCGCCTGTGCGAGGGGCGGGAATTTGGACATCCGCAGCTTGCGCTCGCACTACCGCGGGTTCGCTGGAATGCGCATACAGGCCGCCGTCCTTGCGGATGCGCCAGAAATGCATGGCAACGAAGATCATTGCCGTCAGAGGAAGAATCATGCAGTGCAGCACGTAAAAGCGCAGCAGCGCGTTGGCGTTGACGGCATTGCCGCCGAGCAGCAGGAAGTGAATCTTGTCGCCGATCAACGGCACAGCGGACGCAATGTTCGATCCCACCGTGATCGCCCAGTAGGCCAGCTGATCCCACGGCAGCAGGTAGCCGGTGTAGCTGAGCAGCAGGGTGATGAGAAGAAGAACGACCCCGATCACCCAGTTGAACTCGCGGGGCGTGCGGTATGCGCCGCGATAAAACACTTTGAACATGTGCGCGAATACGAGAAACACCATGGCGTGCGCCGACCAGCGATGCAGGTTGCGGAGAAATAATCCGGACGAGACCACGAACTGCAGGTCTTTGGTGTCGGCGTATGCCTGCGGCACCGAGGGGTGATAGTAGAACATCAGCGGAATGCCGGTCGCGACCAGAATCAGAAATGTGCCGAGCGTCAGCGTGCCCAGGTACCAGGTCGCGCTGAAGCTCAACATGCGGGTTCGGACTTTGGTCGAGAACAGGTGCAGAAACACGTTCTGCTGGATGGCAAGCGCGCGCTTCAGTGTGCTCGACCCGGCGCCGCTGCGGAAGATCGAGCGCCACACGCGAGTTTGGCGCAAATCGTCGAAGTGCTGGCCGATGGTCTTCGTTATGCCGGTTTTTGCCATGCTGATTTTCTCTAAGTCAGACCCTCACGAATGAATCCGGCGCCAGCGGCGGAACGTCGGTGGAGCGATCCACCAGCAGGTCGCCGTCGTCGTTGAGCCAGATGCGTTTCCACGGCAGGGGCCGGGGCGCGGGACCTTCGATTTTGTCGCCCGGCTTCACCTTGCCTTGCTCCGAAACTGCAAACTTGCTGCCGTGACAGGGGCAGGCAATGATGCCCAACTCCGGCTTCCACGCGGTCAGACAGCCCAGATGCGTGCAGACTGCGCTCAGCGAGAAATAGCCCTCCTGCGAGTGGATGATGTAGATGCCTGAATTCACGTCGAGCGTAACCGAGTCCAGCGGATAGCGGTCCGGCTTGCCTTCATTGACCACGGGCGACGGCTCGTAAAGCACATTCGGCTCAAGATACTGATAGGAAAACGCAGCCGTGCCCACCGCCGCGATGCTTAACGACCCGAGTCCAAGCTTGGTAAAGAACTCCCGCCGGGTAACGTCGTCGGTCTTTCTGGTGTCGTCTGCCATCAGCTCCTCTAACTTACTTCTGCAGCCCCGCACCAATCGAGGCCACTGAGATCAAGCCCGTCGGCTCGGCGGCGAGCAGGTTGTACGACTCCATGGTGATCGTGCCCACGGGACAACGCATGGCACACAAGCCGCAACGGATGCATCGGGTCTCGTCCTTCAACATGGCGGCACCGGTGACAATTCCTAGTTCGTCGGCAGCCACTTCGTCAAGCTCCACACCAAAGCATTCCTGGTTGTCGCGGATGTGCTGCACGGTTTCCGGCTCAAACGAGATGCGGTCGAGCGAAACCAGTTCCAGACATTTTTCCGGGCAAACATCGACGCAGCCGCCACACAGAATGCACATGCTGCCATCTTCCGGCGCGCCTTCAAAGATCGTATTGACCCAGCAGTGCAGGCAACGCTGCGCTTCGGCCATGGCGGCCGGCGCGTCATAGCCCACCTCGACTTCGGTGACGCCGGTACGGCGCTCCAGCGGAAGCATGGGGACCGACTGGCGGCTGATGTCAAGGTAGCCGAGCGTCATGGCGTGCCGCTTGAGGACTTCCACTTCGATAATCGGTTCGGGGTGCTTTCCGCCGCGGAGATATTCGTCGATACCGACCGCCGCGCGTTTGCCGTCGCCGACGCTGTCAATAATCAGCCGCGGACCGAACACGCAGTCGCCGCCGGCGAAGATGCCGGGCGCGGAGGTCATCAGGGTTTGTGGATTGACCGCAATCAGGCCGCGGGGGGAAAGTTCAACCTTATCTTCCGGCGTAAGGAAGTCGAGGCGCGGGGCCTGACCGATCGCCATGATGATCGTGTCGCAATCGATCTGGCTCTCGCTATTGTCGTAAAAAGCGGGGTTGAAGCGCCGGTTCTGATCGAAGACCCACTTCGTCTTCAGCGTCTCGAGAGCGACCACCTTGCCGTCCTGGCCCAGAATTCGCTTGGGCCCAAAGCCGGGATGAATAATGATTCCCTCTTCTTCGGCTTCTTCGATCTCTTCGAGCGCGGCCGGCATTTCGTTGCGACGTTCCAGGCAAACCAGATTCACTTCGCGCGCACCCATGCGTAGAGCCGAGAGTGAGATGTCGACCATTTCCTTGGTGGCGACCGCGGAGACGTTTTCCTCGGAGGGTTCGACATCCTCGACACCGGCGGCGTGCTGCTTGACCACCTCACGAGCGGCGGAGCGCGCCACATCCATGGCGACGTTGCCGCCGCCGATCACGATCACTTTCTTCCCGATGGTGAACTTGTAGCCGAGATTCACATTGAGCAGGAAATCGATCCCTTTGTACACGCCATCGAGATCGACGCCGGGAATGCTTAGATCGCGGCTGCGGTGCGCGCCCACGGCGATCAGAACCGCGTCGAATCCCTGGCGGCGCAGATCGGAGATGGTGAAGTCGCGGCCGGCGGCGTGATTCAGCTTAAGCGTAATGTCGCCAGTCTCAAGAATCTCGCGCACCTGGGCTTCGACCACATCGCGCGGCAGGCGATATTCCGGAATTCCCAGATACAGCATTCCACCGGCGACCGGAGCGGCTTCGAAAATCGTGACTGCATAGCCCATCAGCGCGAGATCGTGGGCTGCGGAAAGTCCCACCGGACCTCCGCCCACCACCGCGACCTTATATGGCAACTTCTTCTGGCCGCGACCTTCATTGACGTTGATGGGATGCTTCGACTCCGGCCCATGCTGCTCGGTCAGAAATCGCTTGAGCGCGCGAATGGAGATGGGCCGGTCGATTTCGCCGCGACGGCAGGCAGTTTCGCAGGGATGCGCGCAGACTCGTCCACAGATGCTGGCCAAAGGATTTGGATCGCGTGCGATGCGATAGGCGTCTTCGAAGCGACCCTCGGCAATCAAGCCCACATAACGGCCGGCGTTGGTGTGAGCCGGACAGGCCATCATGCAAGGGAAGTTCGTGTGCAGCCAATCCGCATCGACCTTCTTGTTCTTGAATCGCTTCAGCATGGCGACAGTTTCAATTTTGGCAAGTGCGCACGGCCGAACGTTCTTCGCATTGTTGGATTAAGAACGAATACGGGGAGCGAAGTCAGCGCGGCGCAACCGCTCCCCATGCTCTAAAGCTCCTTTACTTGGTGAGGGTGAAATCTGCCTTGCCCCCGCCAGACACGGTCACAGGCTTGGACTGATTCTTGGCACCTTCATGCCAAACCGTCACCGTGTAGCTTCCATCGGGAACGTCTTTGATCTTGTAATTGCCGCTGTCATCGGTCTCGGCAAAGTAGGGAGTTGGGCTGACAATGATATATCCCGCCATGTCCGGGTGCACATTGCAGAGCACCGGAACCGCGCCCGGCTTATCGAAGGTAAAGGACCGCTTTTCACCCTTGGGCCAGGTACCGAGATTGTGTCCTGCCTTCTTGTCGCCGCCGATCGCAGTCCAGAAGACGTTATGCTGCACGGTGTCGCTGTTCAGGAATTCAACTGTCGTGCCCTGTTGTACCGCCATGATGTGCGGCACGAAGACTAGCCCCTTTTGATCCATGACCGGGTGCTCTTTGGGAGCGGGAAACGTCTTGCCCGCAATGGCCTCGACGTAAACTACGGACTGACCCTTCATTCCAGTAACTTTGCCGTCGATATCGCCGGCCCACGCGCTGATGCATAATCCTGCTGTCAGTACCACGAGTACGAATGCTTTGCACCTCATCACGTTGTTCTCCTCTCAATTTGTCAATTCGCAAATGGTAATCCCTGGCGTGCGGGTCAGAAAAAGATTCTCGCATCCAGATAGATTGTGTTGTTACTGCTGGCGTTGCGTCCGGCGCCGTCGTAGTTATTTTGGGCGCCATTGAAGCGCGTATATCCGGTGTATTGCGCTGCAAGCTGCAGATTCTGCCACGGCCAGAACGAGATGTTTGCAATATACCCGGCGCCACTCGGGTTGCCATTGTAGTTGCCGCTCACGGGTACGTTTGGCGGATACAGAGTAATGTCAGACGTGCCGGTGGTATCGAACCAGCCAAATGTACCCGTATATTTGTTGCCGATATGGTACTCGGCATTTGCCATAACAGTATTCAGATGATGGGGGCCGAACCCGGCCGCACTCTGAACAAGATAGCTGGATAACAAATCGGAATTTTCGCGGATATACGTGCCCCGGAACGAGAGCACATCGGTCCGGAATAACGTCCGATCAATCTGAGTGTCAAAGGCATAGTCGGTGTACTCATCCTCCGGGCCCGTCACTCCGTTCGCACCTACTATCTGGTTGGGAGTGGACCGCATGTGCATGCCGTAGGTGCCGATCTCATACTGGGTCTTGGCTGACAATTGCTGCCACGCGACCCGCCAGTAGGGTGCGACCCCGTGAATGTTATATCCGAAACCAGTTCCTGGGTTCGGCTGAGGGCCACCCACGTGTTCCGAGCGATAAACCGACAGGTCCAGATACAGATGACTATTCCACATGGCATAGCCGCCGAATCCGGCGACGTCCTGCGCCAACGCACCATTAATGATGGGGGTAGCGTTTGGTGTGGGTGCAGAATTGCTGGCGATCCAGGGGGAACCCCATGCCGGCGTACTGTTCCACAGGTCGTCTAAGGTTGGATTGTTGTTGAGGTCCAGGCCGTAAACCAGTTCTTTCCCACCCAGCTTCGTCTTATTCGCGTAGCGGATATCCGTGTTATCCATGCTGAAGTGGTCGCCTTGGGTCTCGTAGGTCACCTGCAGAAAGCTGCCGATGTTGCTGGTCCACGCACCAGCAAGGAAGAGGGAAATGTCCTGAGGAAACTGGAAATTGCCATTCTGGGTCGGCGTCACCGTATAAGCCGGTGGAGGTGTTGGATTGGTGGCTACGTTCGGCACGGGTGACTTGGTCGCGGTGAATGAAGTCTCCAGCATGACGGAAAGGGGTAATGAAGCCAGAAGGTCAAGTGCGGCACGCTTTTTGCCCCCATCGGCCTTTACGGTTTTGGTCTCATCGGCTCGATCCACGTAACCCAGCAGCTTGAACCTTCGCCCGGCAGGGTTGAGTTCCGGAGGAGCGTAGTGGCAGCCGCTGCAGGCCAAACCTGTTTGCCGGGCATAGCTTGGAACCGCCGCCGCTTTGGGCGGATTCAATGCCGCAACACACAGTAAAACCACGACGGGGATTGCCACGAGCAAGAAAAACACCACTCTTTTCATCAGAAATCTCCTTTTTGGCTTCTGCTTCCCTGTTCTCTGCGCGAAACGTCGGCAGTGTCCACGCCTTGCGGTCGCGGATTCATCAAGCAAATATGGGCCTGCGAAAGCGCATTCGACCCGCCTCCTACGTTCGTTTAAGATTCCGAGAGTTTGGAACCCCTAATCTTGATCCAAGCTTGGGCGTGATAGTACCGATAGTCGTAGAAGCTTTGCCGGATGTTAAATCACACTAGCAAGTGATTTCAATCACAAATCGGGTACCTCTGAGAGACGTTGGGAGGTGAGCGAAAACGTTGGCGCCCGATGTTGCATCGGCGGCTGCGACGGGATCAAGAGAGAGGGTGGTCGAGGCGACAGTGTCCGGTCTTACCCGCAGTCCAGCGGTTCCATACGATGCGGCCGTCGAGCAGAACCTCCTTGGTTCGAGGCAACCCGGAAACACGACGAGACGTGATTCGAGTCACAGAAGCATGGCGCACCAAAACTGAAGAATAGGTTTGTAACTTCGCCACCAGCTGGTCTCGCGATCGGCGGCCGAAAAAGTTCGGACGCAAATCAAGAGTTTGTGGCCTTGGTCTGCGGCAGGAAGCCAAGGTATGTTTCGGTCGGCGGAAATTCGGCGAATCAGAATGAAACTTCGGACGCGATGGAGTGCGGGACTGATCTGTGCCACGTTAACCCTGGCAACCGTGCAGGCGCAGAGTTCGGCATCCCCCAATAGCGGCTCCCCCACCGGAGCCCTGGATACGCGGGAGAAGCAATTGGCAAATCTTCTGCGCGAACCTCTTCCGGGCCACGCGCGGGCGCAAGCCTCGCCTTCGTTCTATAACCCGGACAGTCTCTATCAGTACATTGACGGCGGAGCGGATATCTATCTCCTCTATGACTTCAAGAATCTGCTGCATCAGGATTTCAAGAGCGGCGCGGCAGAGTTGACGGTGGACGTCTATGAGATGGACGGGACAGAGGATGCATTTGGGATCTACGCGGCAGAGCGCTCCCCTGGTTATGAATTCGTTTCGATCGGCGCCGAGGGATATCGAGATAAGGGAGTCGTGAATTTCCTGCAGGACCACTACTACGTGAAGCTCTCCGGTTCCGGCGCGAACGCGGACGGGCTGCTCGATCAATTTGCGCAGCTGCTTTCCGGACGAATCGGCGGGACGCGTACACTGCCGGCACTGCTCGGAAAGCTTCCCCGAGAACATCGGGTTTTTCATTCCGAACAATATATTAGGAAGGATCCGCTGGGACATGCGTTCCTGGCCCCGGCGTATGTGGTGGCGTACGCACAGGGGAAGCAGGAGAGCAAGCTCGTGGTATCGGTGGCCAACAACGCGCAGGAAGCTAAGTCGCGATCGGAACAACTCGCGAAGCATTTCAGGGAAAGCGGTGAGTGTGCTTCGGCGCCTGAGTTGGGAGAAGGTGGAATCCGGGCAAGAAACAACTACGAGGGACGCCTGATCGCGCGCACGCGGGGGCGCTATGTAATTGCGTTGCTGAATCCCCCGGACAATGGAGCCGAGATTCTGAAGGCGGTAGCGCAGAATCTTCCGTGACGAACTGGAAAGCATTCATCAGATGTGGAATCCGTTTTGAGGAGTTGAGCCATGAATAAGCAGGGAAACTGGAACCGCCGGGAATTCATCGTGAAACCGATTCTTTGGGCAGGAGCGGCGAGCGTGTTAGCGAAGACGGATTTACTGGGGGCGAGTCCTGCCCTCGAGACTTCGGCTTCGCCCATCTTGCAACGCACGCTGGGAAAGACAGGCCTGTCTCTGCCGGTGGTCAGCATGGGAGTGATGAACGCCGACGTGCCTGGATTACTGCGGCGCGCGTATGAGTTAGGCATACGCCATTTTGATACGGCGGCGGGTTACCAGAACGGACGCAACGAAGAGATGGTGGGACAGGTCATCAAAGAGATGGGGGTGCGCGACCAGGTTGTGATCTCGACCAAGCAGCCGTCACCCAGGCGTTTACAAAACGCCGCCGAGGCCAAGATGCGCTTTGTCAAGGGAGTGGAGGGCAGTTTAAAAAGGCTGCAGATGGATTACGTCGATATTCTTTACCACCACTCGGTGGACTCGGTAGAGGACGCCCAGGCAGAAGGGCCGCTGGAAGCGCTGCAAAGCTTGAAGAAAGATGGCAAAACAAGGTTCATCGGGCTATCGACGCACAAAACCGTGGATGTATTGAGCGAAGCGATACGTCTGGGTCTGTTTGACGTAGGGCTGGTGACGCTGAACTACACGATGGCGCACGACGCCGGGATCCTCTCGACGATCGAGAAAGCGGCCAAGAGCGGAATGGGAATGGTTGCGATGAAAACCCAGGCCGGAGGCACGGTAAGGCCGGACGCGAAACTTCCCAAAGAATTGCCGGCGGCGAGCCAAACCGCGCTGTTGAAGTGGGCCCTGAATCACGAGTTTGTTACTACGGCCATACCGGGTTTCAGCACTTACGAACATCTCGAACAGGATTTTTCCGTGGCGCGCAACCTGGCCTACACCCGCGAAGAAGAGCTGTTCCTGGCTGATAAGACTTTCGCGGACCAGGCAGAATTTTGCCAGCAGTGCGGCGAATGCATCTCCGGTTGCCCCAGGCAGGTGGATATCCCGGTATTGATGAGGTCCCACATGTATGCCGTGCAATACCGAAATCTGGGGATGGCGCGGGAGATGCTGGCGTCGGCTGCACCGGGCCGGGGACTCGAAGCTTGTGGCGCCTGCGAGTCCTGCCTGGCAACTTGCCGAAACACGGTGCAGATCGGGCGGAAGATTGCGCAATTGAAAGCACAGCCGGTCAGCCTGTTTTCTGGCCTCGTCTGAGGGACGAAACAGCCTGCCGCTGTTCGAAACCTGCCCTGCGTTGTAACCGGGCGGAAAGTTCCCGCCGCGAAATCCTCTTGACAGTCGAAAGGGGGCGTTTTAGAATCCGCATCCTAGAGCGAGCGCTCGTTTTGGTTAGCGGATAAAGATATGCCCAAGCTTCTGGACGACACCGTCGCCAAGAACCGGCTCAAGATCGAACGCGCGGCGCAAAAACTTTTCACCCGGCAAGGATTTCACGGCACCACCGTCCGGGAAATCGCCCAGCAGGCCGGCGTATCCATGGGCAAGCTCTATCTCTACTACCCGACCAAGGAAGACATATTCATCGGTCTGGTCCGGCGCATGGAGCAGAAAATGGAGGCCCTCCGGCAGAGAAAGATTTTCCCCTTGATGCAATCCCCCGATCCGGAGTCGCTGAAGAAGCTGGGGATGGCCATCGGCCGCGTCGTCTCGGAGAATCTGGACTACTGGCGGCTCATGTACGTCGACGTCGTCGAGTTCCGTCATAAGCATTTCATTCAGAGCTATCGTGAAGTGGCCGGAGGGCTGCGCACTTATTCGGCCGCCTTGTTTCAAAAGGCGCCGATTCCCTTTCCCCGCAACGTGAACCCGGGTCTTGCCTACGTCAGCCTGTACATGCAGTTTGTCACTTATTTTCTGGTGGAGGAGCTCTTCGGCGCCAGGCGCTACCTCGGCGTGAGTAACGAAGAAGCGGTGGATCAGTTTGTCCGTCTCTACACCCGCAACCTTAAGGATCGAGCTTTGAAGCCGTAATGGCGACACAAGGAGAAAATATGCGAAGGCTAACACTCGCGACGCTGCTGGCGGCGGCCGGCATTTTCTGTCTTATAGCACCGGCAACGCAGGCGCAGACGGCCACCACCGGCCAGGTCGTGGGCGTGGTGACGGATCCCAGCGGATTCGTCGTGGCAGGAGCAAAAGTCGTCCTGACCAGCGACGCCGGCGTGCGGCGCGAGGCCCCAACCGGCGGCAACGGCCGTTACACGTTTCCTCTGCTCGACCCGGGCGCCTACCGGCTGGAAGTGATCCAGACAGGATTTGCATCGGCGCAACTGGAAGGCATCGTGGTCAAGATCACCGAAAGCACGGTCGTCGACGTTGCCCTCAAGGTGGCAACTGCGCCGACCACGGTTATGGTCACGGGCGAATCGCCGCTGGTGCAAACCGAAAGCTCGGCACGCGGTACCGTCATCGATGAGAGCCAGGTGCGCGATCTACCGCTGCCGACCCGCAACTTCCAGCAGTTGCTGGCTCTGACTACGGGGACCTCGGGTTCCATCCAGAACTCCTCCGATCTGGGACGCGGCGATGCCGCCGTATACGTCAATGGGCAGCGTGCGCTCTCCAACAGTGTGGTCATCAATGGCGTCGATGCCAACTCCATCGGCACGGGATCAATGCCAAATCTGGCCGTGCCCTCCATCGACTCGCTCCAGGAATTCATCGTTCAGACCAGCATGTACGATGCTTCGGCGGGCCGCAACGCGGGCGGCGCCGTGGCCGCGGTCACCAAGTCCGGCAGCAACAAGTTCCATGGTGATCTTTACGAATTCCTGCGGAACACCGATCTCGATGGCAACAATTTCTTCCTGAACAGCGAAGGCACTCCGCGGCCCACTTACGACCGCAACCAGTTTGGCGGCACCCTGGGCGGTCCGCTGGTGAAGGATCGTGCCTGGTTTTTTATCTCCTATCAGGGCACTCGCGAAACTAATGGCACCTCGCTGACCAACTCGCTCTCCACCATGTTCCTGCCGGCCTTCCTGGGATCGGAGCGCGATCCCGCTTCTCTGGCTGCCCTTTCGATGTGTTACAACCCCACATTCCTGGGATATGTCGATCCCGTGGCCGCAGCGGCTCTGACCGCTACCCTCCCCAACGGCCAGTACATGATTCCTTCGATACCCGGTGTCACCACTGGCAATTGCCCAACCGGGGCGTCGGTCAGTCCGGTCGTGCAGACGATTCCCTCGAACTCGACCTATAAAGAGGACCAGTTCAACACCAATCTGGATGTCAAACTGAATAATTCAAACCGCTTCTTCGCCAAGTACTTCTTTGCCGCCAACCGCACAGTTCAGGCGCTCTATGATCAGTTTGGCGATGGCAACCCGCTGCAGGCGCCGGGTTGGCCGACCGAAGAAGATGTTGACCAGCGCCTGCTTTCGGTAGGCGTAACTTCGATGATCACGACCCATTTGCTGAATGAGGTGAGGTTCGGCTGGAGTACGATTTACGGCCCCGGCAAACCATCTCAACCCATCACCTCCACCCAGTTAGGGATTGCGTCGCCGCTAAGTACGTTGTTCCCGGGAATGCCGACCATGTCATTCACGAACATGTTCACTTTGGGGCCGTCTCCGTTGGCCAGTAACTACGCGGCAACCAACACCTACAGCGGCGGCGATATGATGACGTGGATCAAGGGCCGGCACACGCTCAAGTTCGGTGGGGAATACAAGCGGCAGGAGCTGGACGCTCCCTATTTTGATGTCTTCCCCAACGGCGAGCTCTTCTACCTGGGCTTCACCGGCAATCCGTTCGGAGATTTCCTCGCTGGGCTTACCGGCGCCTCTGTGATTGGCTCGGGCACCAACAGCCTGCACAACCGCGCCAACGACTTTTCGGCATTCTTCCAGGATGATTGGAAGGTCGCCCCACGGCTTACGCTAAACCTCGGGCTGCGCTATGACTACTTCGGTCCCACCACCGAGACCGACGGCCATTTTGTCGGTTTCGATCCGACGAAGGCCGTCACTACTCCTCTGCTGATTCCGGGGCTTGGTCTTGCTTGCCCAGCCACGCCAAGCACCTGCGGCTCGGTCGTCACCGGCGGATTCGTCCAGGCCGGCAATGGAAACCTGCCTGGATTTCCCAAGGTCGGCAACGGCTTGGTGAACCCCAACTACAAGAACTTCGGGCCGCGGCTGGGTTTCGCTTATCAGGCGACGGACAACGGCCGGGTTGTGGTGCGTGGCGGCTATGGCATCTTCTTCGACCGGCCCAACATGCGGTTGTATAACAGCCAATTGTTCAACATGCCTTACGAAATGATGGCCGCCGCGCTGGCTACCCCGAACGAAAATCCATTTGTGCAGGTTCCACAACCCAGTGCCTTCCCGCTGGACCCGCTGAGCCCGAGTAATGCCGGCATCTTCCCATTTGGAGGATATCCGGCCTTCCTGCCAGTGCAGTTTTACGGTACGACGGCGCCAATCGACTTTCCAATTCCGGCCACCGGGCTCTATCCGGACCTGAAGGACTGGAGCATCCCGTACGTGCAAACCTTCAACCTCGGAGTGCAAACCAGCTTCGCCAATAACTGGATGCTGGACGTGGGCTACGTCGGTTCGGAAGGGCGCAAGTTTCCGCGCCTGTTCTCATTCAACCAGGCGAATACCCCGACGACAGTGTTTGGGTTTGACCTGCCCGCATTGGTCCCGCCCTCGGCGGGAAGTCTGGGCGGACCTTTCTATCCCGGTTTCAGCAACCTGACCGCCCCCGGACTGGGCAGCTTCCTGATGGAGAGTAACTCTAACTCCAATTACAACTCTCTCCAGGTAACCCTCAACAAGCGCTTGGCTCAGGGCCTGCAAATGCTGCTCAGCTACACCTGGTCACATTCCCTGGATGACTATTCCGGGAGCGACGTGAGCGACATCGGGGTGATCCCGGGCAACATGGTCGACGAACAGAGCAACTATGCCTCTTCGGATTTCGACCGGCGGCAGCGCTTCGTCGCAAGCTATCTATATAACCTCCCGGACGCTTATCACGGCGGCTCGGGGTTCGCGAAAAAAGCGCTCAACTCCTGGAGCTTGTCGGGCATCGTGACCCTGCAATCGGGCATGCCGTTCTCCATCTTCGGACGGGCAGACGCGTTTGAGGCGACCAGAGCCGACCTGGTAACCGGCCGAACCCTGGCATCCGCAATCAAGAGCGGCAACGTTGAAGACCGCTTGAGCGCTTATTTCGACCCGACGGCCTTCATGCTGCCCCCCGCCTTCACTCCCGACTGGGGACAGTTAGGCAGGAACATCATTCGCGGCCCGAAACAGATCAACACGGACCTCTCCATCATGAAGTTCATTCCGGTGACGGAAAGCCAACGGGTAGAGTTCCGGGCCGAGTTCTTCAATCTGTTCAACAACGTGAATTTTGCCAACCCGGTCAGCATAATCTACCCCTCGTCTAACTTTGGGTCCATCGTGTCGACCAGCACCGGGCCCAGGGTCATCCAGTTTGCACTGAAGTACGCGTTTTAGGAGAGGCATGAAAGACACAGGTCTGCGCGGTAAGGTCGCCATCGTTACCGGGGCCGCGGCGGGGATCGGCCGCGCCACGGCCCGGCGGTTCGCCAGCGAAGGCTGCCGGGTGGCGGCATGGGATGTCAACGATTCCGGACAGGAAGAGTTGCTGCGCGAATTGTCCTCGGCCGGAGGAGAGCCGCTGTTCCGCAAAACCAACGTGTGTGACTCCGGCGACGTCGAGGCGGGCGTTCAGGAAATCGTCGCCCGTTGGAACACGGTCGACGTACTGATCAACAACGCGGGCATCACGCGCGACGCGCAGTTCGTGAAGTGGAAGGATGGCGCAGTCGTCGGTACGATGACCGATGAAGCGTTCGATTCGGTCATCTCGGTCAACCTCAAAGGTGTCTTCCTTTGTTCGCGGGCCGTCGTGCCCCACATGATCCGCCAAGGCTCAGGCGTGATCCTCAACGCCTCTTCCATTGTGGGTTTGTACGGAAATTTCGGCCAGACCAATTACGCCGCCACCAAGGCCGGAGTCATAGCGTTTGCCCGGACATGGGCGCGGGAACTGGCAAAATACAATATCCGCGTAAATGCCGTTGCTCCCGGTTTCATCGCGACCGAAATGGTGCAGAAGATGCCGGAGAAGGTCATCCAGACCATGGTTTCGCACACGCCTCTGGGCCGCATGGGAACACCTGAAGATGTTGCCGAGGCTTACGTGTGGCTGGCCTCCGGCGCGGCATCATTCGTCACCGGTACCGTGCTTTCCGTCGATGGGGGATTTGTACTGGGAACCTGAAATACCGCAATTTCACGAGGACTCATCCATGACGCGCTACGCAACCATTGTTGCCACCGGCAGGTACGTACCCGAGATAGAAGTGACCAATGACATGCTGCGGGAGCGCTTCAAAGCTACCCTTCCGGAATTTGTCGACAAGATGGAGGCCAGCAGCGGCATCAAGACGCGCTGGCATGCCCCCGAAAACTGGGCTACCAGCGACGTCGCCCTGCCCGCGGCCAAGCTCGCCCTGGAGCGCGCCGGCAAGAAACCCGAGGATGTCGATCTGATCATCCTGGGCACCGATTCACCGGACTACATAACGCCCGCTACCTCGGTCGTGCTGCAGTACAAGCTGGGCGCGAAAAATGCCGGCACGTTCGACGTCGGTTGTGCCTGTGCGTCGTTTCCAACCGGTCTTTCCGCGGCCGCGGGAATCATCGCCGCCAACCCGGGCATCCAGACGGTGCTGGTCGTCGGCGTCTATCTTATGCACAAGCTTACGACGGCTGCCGATCCCATGGTCTTCTTCTATGGTGATGGCGCGGGCGCGGCGGTGCTCGAACCTGCCGCTTCCCCGGGCTTCATCACTTCGACCTTTCGCGCCGACGGCTCCTATCACGACTATTGGGGAATCTATTCCGGAGGCACCTTCGAACCGGCGAGCGAGGACTCGGTGAAGGCCGGGCGCACCGCCTGCACGATCAAGAAGCGCTATCCTCCGGAGTTGAACGAGGAGACCTGGCCGGTCATCGTAGAACGACTCGCCAGGGACGGTGGTTTTGATCTGCGCGGCGTCGATTGCTTCATCTTTACTCAAGTGCGGAAACCTACGATCGAACGCGTGATGGAGCGTCTCGGCGTACCCGCGGAACGTGCCCATACCGTCATGGAACAGTATGGCTACACCGGCTCCGCCTGCGTCGGCATGGCACTCGACCATGCCATCGAGCAGGGCAAGGTCAAATCCGGCAACCTGGTCGTGATGGTGGGTTCGGGGGTTGGCTACAATCAGGCGGGCTGCGCATTTCGTATGCCCTAGACGGCTTTCGGACTCGATCTCTGAACAAGTCGCCCGTGAGGAGCAGAGTGGGCCTGGCAATCAAAATTCTACTGCTGCTGGTTTCCGCCGCAGTTGCTGCTCTGATTGCCTTCTTCATCTTTCTTTTTGTGCGGCCTCTCGCCACGATCGTCTGGTTACGGAGGAATGCGCTTCGCCGCGCCGGCCTTCGGAAGACAAAGCTTACGACCACGGTGGGAGGACAGACCGTGTGGCACGGCGGCTCCGGCCCTTTGCTGGTGTTGCTCCATGGCGCAGGCGATCAAGCGGGAACCTGGAACAAAGTGGCGGCCGAACTGAAGCGCCACTTTCAACTGCTGATGCCGGACCTTGCCGGCCATGGCGGGAGCGACCCGGTTCAGGGCGTGCTGAGTCTAGGCACTCTGCTCACCGCACTGGAGCAGGTGCTCGACGCGATGCCATGGCGAGACACACCGATGGTGCTCGCTGGCAATTCGCTCGGGGCCTGGATGGCAATGCTCTATGCGCAGAAATACCCGCGTCGGGTGACGCGGGTCATCCTCATCGGTGGGGGCCCCATCAGGAACACATCGGAGATTGGCCTCATGCCAAAGAGTCGGGAGGAAGCTCGGCGCGCCTTTGACGCCGTGCTGGATCCTTCCACGCCTCGTCCGGCGAATTTCGTCCTCGATGATTTGGTTCGTGTCTCAAATACAGGTCCCATTTCGCGGCTGCTGGCCGCCGGCGTCGAAGATATATCGAACTACCTGCTCGAAGACAAACTGGGAAGCTTTCAAATGCCCGTTGATCTCGTGTGGGGCGCTTCCGATCGTCTCGTTCCGCTGGACTATGCGAAGAAACTACAGTCGCAGCTGTCCCATTGCACGCTTACGGTCATTGAGCGCTGCGGCCACGCACCCCAGTTCGAGCGTCCCCGGGAATTGACGCGGGTCTTGTTGCAAATACTCGCGCCCGAGTCGGCCCGCGCGTTCGCCGCTGCACCGTCCGTTCACAAACAGCCAGGGGAGAACTCGTGATTACAGGCGATATTCTCGGAGAGCGCGCCCGTCTCAGCCCGGACACGGTCGCGTTGATCCACATTCCCACGCGCCGGGAGTTCACTTATGCGGAATTAAATCGACGGGCCCTGCAGTGTGCGCGGGTCTGGACCGATCTCTGCGCTCTCCTCCCGGAAGATCGCGTCTGCATTCTTTCCGAAAACCGGGTTGAATATGTGGATGCCTTTTGGGCAGCGGGCAAATCCGGCATCATCCTCGTTCCTCTGGGGACACGCAGCACGGCTCGTGAGCTGCACCAGATACTCGCGGACTGCAAACCGCGCTGCCTCATGTACTCCGCCCGGTACGAGAAGATCGCGAAGGAACTCCAACAGCTCGTGGCCTTCGAGCACTTAATAAGTCTGGATGCCGAAGGTAGTGCGCCGAAGACGCTAAGTTATGCCGAAGCTGTAGATCGGGTTCGTCCAGACCCGCTGGCAACGAAAGTCCAACCCGAGGATGTCTTCTGCCTGCTCTATACCAGCGGCACCACCGGACAGCCGAAGGGCGTAATGATTCCACACCGGCAGATCGCATGGAACGCCTACAACACGGCGATCTCCTGGCAGTTGCGGCAGAGTGACCGGGTTCAGGTTTACACGCCCATGTATCACGCCGGCGGCCTCACCGTGTTCCTGACCCCGCTGTTCGCCATCGGGGGCAGCATCGTTCTGCATGACGGTTTCGACGCCGCTGAAATTATGCAAGCGCTGCGAGACTACCAGTGCACCCTCTTTTTCGGCGTACCGACAATCTTCAAAATGCTCTTGGAATCGCCAGACTTAGCAGCGCTCGATGACAGCCGTCTGCGCTGGTGTGCCAGCGGAGGCGCTCCGCTTCCGCTGCAAATTCTCCGGGCCTACCAGGAGCGCGGACTTATTTTTCGCCAAGGCTACGGGCTGACCGAGGTCGGCGTGAACTGCTTTGCCATGAGCAACGAAGACTCCCTGCGTAAGTCTGGTTCCGTTGGTAAGCCGATGATGTTCACGGAGGCGAAACTCCTTGATCCCCAGGGTAAGCAGGTTGCCGCCAATCAGGTTGGGGAACTCTGCCTGCGTGGGCCGCACGTTTGCCGGGGCTATTGGAACAATCCAGCCGCCACCGCCCAGGTGCTTGACGCCGAGGGATGGTTTCACACCGGCGACCTGGCGCGATGCGACGAAGATGGGTTCTACTACATCGCAGGCCGCTCCAAAGACATGATCATCAGCGGCGGCGTCAACATATATCCGGCGGAGATCGAGAAGGAATTACTCGATCATCCGGCCATTGCCGAGGTCTCGGTCGTGGGAGCGACCGACGAGAAGTGGGGCGAGGTTCCAGTCGCCTTCGTTGCGCTGAAATCAGGCGCGCGGGCCAGCGCCGACGAACTCATCGAGTTCCTCCGTCCCCGCATCAATAAGATCAAACTGCCCCGGCGAGTAATTTTCACAGAAGCATTGCCGCGCAATGCCTACGGCAAGGTCCTGAAACTCGAGCTCCAAGATCGATTGCGGAACCTCAAGCCTGCCGCCGCCGGAAGCGATACTGCCAAGCCAAAGCGCAAGTCAGCCGGCAAATCATCCCGCAAGCCATCTTAAGAGGTGTTCTATGAAACGCATTTACATCGCCGCCTACCATCAATCCAAGTTTGGAAAACTCATGGCCATGTCTGTACCGGAGATCATCCAGAACGCAATCCTCGGCGCGTGCAGCGAGATTGGCGTCGAGCCGGCGGCGCTGGATGTAGGCTCGATCGGAGCTACCTGCAACATTTCCCTTAACGAACAGGGTCTGCTCGCCGGCTTGATGGCGATGCTGCCGGGCCTGGGCGGCAAACCCATAGAATCCGTCGAGAACGCCTGCGCCTCCGGCGGTCAGGCCGTGCTCTCCGTCATCCAGAAGCTCCTGCTGGGCTGGGGCGACGTCGGCGTCGCTGTCGGGTACGAGAAGATGCGCGATGCCGAAGGCAAGATGGATGGCAAGCTCATCGGCAAGGCTCTGGGCTACTTTTCCCACCCCGATGAGCGCGAAGGCAAGGTATTCATCTTTCCCCACCTGTTCGCCGAGATCATGGAGTGCTATTTGAAAGTGCATCGAGTGCGGGAGGAGGACCTGGCGCAGATTGCGGTTGTCGAGTACGCCAACGCCCGCCACAATCCTTACGCGCAGATGCGCAATGTGCAGATCACTCTGGACCAGGCGATGAAGATCGAAGGCATCAATCGTTATATCGTCGAGGGCCTGCCGCTGAAGACCTACGATTGTTCCCAGATCACCGATGGTTACGCCAGCCTCATCCTGGCCACCGATGAGGGGTTGCAGAAGCTCGGCGTGACCAAGGCCGACTGCGTGGAGATCGCCGGCTATGCTCAGGCGACCGATCCCCTGAAGAAAGCGGGACGCGATGTTCTGCGCCCCGAGGGCGCTTACCGGGCGATGAACAAGGCCTATGACATGGCCGGCGTCAAGCCCGGGGATGTGAGCCTGGCCGAGGTGCACGATTGTTTCACGGTGATGGGCGCCATCGGCACAGAAGTTTTGGGCAAGGCTGCCGTCGGCCAGGGCGCCCGGTACTGGTGCGAGGGCAAGGCGGGCGTGGACGGCGAGTGCGCCATCAATACCTCCGGCGGACTGATTGCCAAAGGCCATCCCATCGGCGCCACCGGGGTCGCCATGCTGGGTTGGTGCGCGTGGCAACTCCGGGGCAAGGCTCCCGCCGAATTGCAAGTGAAGAATCCGCGTGTGGCGGCGACGTTCAACATCGGGGGCCCCATCTGCGCCTCTGTTTGTACAGTGCTGAGGCCCGCGGCGTAAGGGCGGCGGGCGCGGTCGCCCCGCATGAGCCCCGAATCGGCGGCTCGCGAATTCGACTTTCAGGCGCAATCGATCAAACTACTTCTGTTTGCGGACCTCGACTGCATTGCGAGATGGACTGTGCCAGCGGTAAAAAAGCGGAATGCCTAAGAGGATCACTGCCAGGCCGAGCGAAGAGCGGATCGGCCGGACCATCCACAAATGCACGGTGAGAGCCACTGCGGCACTCAAGAAGATGAGCGGCGTCCAGGGATAGCCCAAAGCCCGGTACGGCCGAATCAGGTTTGGCTCCTTTTGCCGTAAGCGCAGTAAGGCAATCGCCGTCAGGGCAAAGAATATCCAGACAGCGAAAACAAACAGCGAATAGAGTTCTTCGAACGTTCCCGTCAGCGTGAGCAGGGCTGCGATGGAGCCGAGGAAGACCAACGCGCCAGTCGGGGTGCGACGCGAAGGGTGCATGCGCTCCGCAAAACGAAAGAAGACTCCGTCACGCGCCATGGCATAGGGGATGCGGGCGCCGGTCAGGACCACGACGTGGAGCGCTCCCAGAGCGCATAGAGCCATGGCGAGAGTGAGCCCAGTCGCGCCGCGACGGCCGGCGAATGACTCGACTACATCGGACGCAACGTGCCGGGACGCGGCTATGCGCTCGAACGGCAGGACACGGAAGTAAATGACATTCGCCGCCAGGTACAGGCCGCCCACGGTGAGCAGGCCCAAAATGATGGCGCGTGGGATGTTCCTTTGCGGCTGCAGAATCTCTTCACCCAGGTCACCCAGATCGTTGAAACCGTTGTATGCCCACATGGCGGGAACAAGCGCGGCCAGCAAAGCGCCAATCGTTCCCAACCCCAGGCTGGGGACGGGCGGCGCGGCCCCGCTGGTCCCCGCTGCTCCGAACAGAAATCCTCCGACAACAATGACCAGGATCGCGCACACTTTCAAGGACGTCAGTAAAACCTGGATCGCACCACTCAGCTTCACACTGAAACAATTGACCGCCGTCACGATCACTACCACGAACGCCGCGAGCGGTTGGGCTGCGGTGAATGTGAACTCGTAAACGCCGATGTGACACGTAAACCAAGGAGTCGTGATGCCAGGGAAAAAAAGCCAGAAACCGCACGAACCCCGCGGCCAGCGTAGCCATGGCTACCGGCCGCTCCAGAACCGAACTCATCCAACCAAAGAGAAATCCCCAAAGAGGCCCAAGGCCCCGGCCCAGGTAAACGTAAGGACCTCCTGCCTTGGGAAATGCGGCGCCCAGTTCGGCATAACAGAAAGCGCCCATGAGCACGATGAGCCCGCCGAGGATCCATGCCGCAAAAACGAGTTTGGCGGAACCGACGGCGCGCGCCATGTCGCTGGCGACAAGAAAAACGCCGGTGCCGATGGTGTCACCAATAACGATGGCGGTCGCGGACCAGAGACCCAGGCCGCGAACCAAGTGGGACCGCTCTGCATTGTCAGCCAGATTGTCGGCCATCGCACACGGAATTCAGAGCCTACTCGGGGCGAGCGGGTTGGTCAACCAACTTCATCGCCATTACCGCACCGCGGACCTGTGCCGAAGAGGAATTTGAAGTTGCGCTGGTTTTGCGTCGCATTTACGGGCTATCATCGAAGCGCTATGGCACCGCAGAATTTCATGCTGAGCGAGTTTTCCTGGGACGAACGTTACCGCGTGACGGACGTCGACGACGTGCTTACCCCTGCGCTCGTGGTGTATCCGGAAATCATTGCGTCGAACATAACCCAAACCTTGCGTCTGCTGGACGGGAACGCGGATCGCTGGCGGGCGCACATTAAGACGGCAAAGCTGGATTACACCGTGGGCATGCTGGTGGGGCGCGGTGTCCGGACTTTTAAATGCGCCACCACGCTCGAATTGCTGGTCGCCTGTCGCAGCGGGGCAGCGGATGTGCTTCTCGCTTATCCGGTGGTGGGCGCCAATGCGCGGCGGGTCCGCGAAATAGCGGAACAGTTCTCCCAGGTGCGAATCTCCGTCCTGGTCGAGAACGAAGAACAAGTGCAACAATGGCGAGCCGCCCGGGTCGGCATTTTTCTCGATATCAATCCTGGCATGGACCGAACCGGAGTCGAGCAAAGCGACAAGGGTCGGGCGGTTCGTATTGTGCGTGCGGTGAGGGAAGCAGGGTTGGAGTTCCGCGGCCTTCATTACTATGACGGACAGTATGGCGGGTTGGAAGAGCGCCAGCGAACCGCGGCCGCGCATGGCGGCTATGATCGCCTGCTGGAACTTGTGAGTGAGATTCGAGGCAGCGGTGGCAGCGTGCCAGAGGTGATCACCGCGGGAACGCCGACGTTTCCTTGCTCGCTCAATTACGAAGGTTTTCGGCAGGGAGGATTCACGCATCGCGTCTCCCCCGGAACGATTGTGTACTGCGATGCCACCAGTCTGGCGCAACTTCCCGGCGAGTACGGCTATGCCCCGGCGGCGCTGGTGCTGAGCCGCGTAGTGAGTCATCCGCACGACGACATCGTCACCTGCGACGCAGGGCACAAGGCAGTATCCGCTGATGCCGGCGTGCCCACGTGCGTGGTCGTCGGGCATCCGGGACTGATGCCGCTTTCTCCCAGTGAAGAGCATCTGCCCTTGCGCTCGAGCCACGCGCCTGGCCGACCGCCGATCGGCGAGGTACTTTATCTGCTTCCCCGCCACGTTTGCCCCACGGTGAACAATTTCGATTCTGCACTGCTGGTGCGCAATGGGCAGATCGCGTCCGTAGAGCCGGTTTCAGCCCGCGGTCGGGAGGCGCCGCTGCTCGGAAGCGCGGCTGGAAGCTGCGCCCCGTTAGCATCCGTAATTCATACTTCGTGAAGAAGTGCGTATAGAAGGCGGAGGAATCATTCATGTGCGATCAGCAGGAAGGCCTAAGCCTTGAGAAAGTGGTAAGAGGTGCTGATCTGGACCGTCGTGAATTTCTCCGCCTGGCGCTGATGAGTTCCGGAGTCGCTCTAGCTCCGACGCCGTTCTTCGGCGTGGACAATGTCTCTTCGGCTCCAGGCGCGGCTTATGCGAAATTTCGTTCGCTGCCGCCCGGAGCCGTCCGCCCCGCAGGCTGGTTGCGTCTCTATCTGGAGAAACAAGCGCAACAACTTGGTTCGAAGTTAGCGGATGTCTCATGGCCGTTCACCGGGGCTTATTGGGACGGGGAAGAAAAGGCAGAATCGTGGTGGCCCTGGGAACAGCGCGCCTATTGGATCGATGGAGCAGGCCGCCTCGCGCTCGTGCTGAACGACGAGCAACTCATGCAAAGGGTGGGCGCGCCCATCGATTACACATTGACCCATGCCGGGGCCAACCGATACCTCGGGCCCCAGAACTTCAGCGATCCGAAAGGAGACTTCCATCGCTGGCCGCATGCCATCTTCTTTCGCGCGCTGGCGGCCTTTTCCGAGGCGCAACAAAGAAATGACATCCCCGACCTCATGCGACAGCACTATCTTTCCGACCAGGCGTCTTACAGCGAGCCGCTTCGCAACATCATGAATGTAGAGAGCATGCTCTGGTGTTATGGCCAGACTGGGGACCAGAAGCTCCTGGCGCTGGCGGAGAACGCATGGCGCGACTATTTGAAATTTGCCGGAGAAACCGAACACGGGAATCTGTCCGAAATGCAGGTGTACGGGGCAGGCCCGATCATGGCGCACGGCGTTACCTACATTGAGACCGCGAAGCAACCGGCGATCCTCTACCTGTATACCGGAAATGAAGAGTATTTGAGATTTGCTCTCGCGGCTCAGCGCCGGATCTTCGATCATCACATGCTGATCGATGGCATACCGTCCACTACCGAGGACTACCGAACCCGCACGGCCCTCGATTCGCACGAAACCTGCGACATTGCCGATCACACATGGTCGTGGGGCTACATGCTCATGGCCACCGGGGACGGTCTGTGGGCCGATCGTGTGGAGCGCGCCTGTCTGAACGCGGGCATGGGCTGCCTCAAGAAAGACTGGAAGGCGCTGCAGTACCTCTCCTGCCCCAACCAATTCCTCGCTACCCTGAATTCCGACCATAATGTGCTGATCCATGGCGGCCGGCTCATGAGCTTCCAGCCGAATCCGGGAGAGGACTCTGCCTGCTGCGCAGGAAATGTGCACCGCGTATTTCCCAACTACGTCATCCGTATGTGGATGAAAGATGCAGACGATGGATTGGCGGCAACGCTTTATGGCCCCTCGAAGTTGAGTACGACAGTGGGGAAGGATCGGCGGGAGATCGAGATCGTGCAGGAGACAGATTATCCGTTTGGCGAAAAGATCGACTTCATCATCGGAACCAGACAGCCGGTTGAGTTTCCGCTGTCGTTGAGAATTCCAGAGTGGTGTAGCGCACCGGCACTGGCAATGAACGGGAAGCCCATTCCTCTTCCCCCAATAAACCGCGGTTTTGTCCAGCTGCGGCGCAGGTTTCGAGCAAACGACAAAATCTCTCTGACCTTGCCCATGAAGTTCTCAACCAGCCGGTGGCCGCAAAATGGCATAGGAATCGAACACGGGCCGCTGGTTTACTCGCTTGCGATTCAGGAGAAATGGACTTCGGTCGTGGAACAGAAATACTCTACCGAGGAATTCCCTGACTGGAACGCTGTGCCGGTGAGCTCGTGGGAATACGGGCTGATGACGAATGCAGGAACGAGCGCCGTAAGAGCGACTCTTGAAAGAAAGCCGATGACGGCGGACCCATGGACCGACCCTCCGGTGAGCGTGAAGGTCGAGGCTCGAAAGATAGAAGGGTGGGATCTGCAGAAGAATCCCGACAATCCGGAACAGATGTTTACTCCGCCATTGCCGGATGTTCAAACCGCCCGGATGAACGAAGCCGCGGAGCACATAACACTGACGCCCTATGGCGCGACACACTTGCGGCTCACCATCTTTCCGGAACTGACGAAGCAGTCGAGGAAAACGTCCGGGTGAGTCAATCCGGAAGAACCCGGTGAGTAACCTTGATTTGTGCGTCTCTTGCGGGAACCAGGTCTAGAGGCTGTCTCATAAATGGTTTTGGGAAGGGCACGGCTTCAGCCGTGCCGCCCAGAGCCAACCAGGACGCGGGCTTTAGCCCCTGAGGGAGCCGACGGTTACCGCGGGCCATGTAGGGGCGGACGCATTCGTCCGCCCCGCCGAGCACAGCGAGGCGTACCCTCGCCATGGTTCGCCGCTAACGTTTTCACTGCGACACCCCACTAGTCTTCAGGCTTCCTGGTAAAGTCTTTCCACCACAATCTCGGAAATCAATCTTCCGGCTCCGAGGGCGCCCGCTTCACTGCCTAGAGTAGAGATCTTAAGTTGCACTTCATTGGCTGATTTTTCCAACGCCCTTTGTTTTATGGTGCGTTGCAACGGCTCCAGGAATAGTTCAGGCGCCGAACGAAATAAAGCTCCTCCAAAAACGAGAATGTGCGGATTCAGCAGGTTCACAACGTCGGCCAGAGCTACCGCAATGTGGGACACCGCGTCGTGCAGAACGCGAAAGGACAGGCTGTCATTTTGACGGGCAGCTTGGCCGATCATCTCAATACTGATCCGGCTCAGATCTCCCTGTGCCCACTCTCGAACTTTTGAATCCACTCCTTTTTCGATCGCGCTTCTCACTGACTGGATGATGGCTCCGCAAGACGCAAGCGTCTCCAGGCATCCATTGTTGCCGCAGCAACACAGGGGACCGTGTTCGTCCACGGTCATGTGACCGAATTCGCCGGCGCTGCCTCCAGATCCGCGGTAGAGCTTTCCGTCGAGAAAAATCGCGGCGCCAATTCCCATTCCCACGTCCACGTATATAAAGTCAGCCAGGCCCGCTTCGAGTCCAAAATGCTTCTCCGCGGTTGCGATTGCGCGTACGCTGTCCTCAAGCAGGCAGGGCACGCCGAATTCACGCTCCAGGATGTCTCTCAGCGGGACGTTCTTCCATTCGGCCATCTGACCGGGGCGAGGGAAGGACAATACCAGGCCTTTGCTGGCATCGATCACTCCCGAATGCCCCATTCCGATCCCCCGGAACGCGCTTCTCGGCTTTCCGGAATCATGAATCGCTCGGTGAATTGTCTGCAGCGTCCGGGAGATAACAAGATCCCGGCCATCCGGCATTCCTGTCTTTGATTCCTCCTTGCAGACCAGAGTGCCTCGAACGTCTGTGACCACTACTCTGGTGTAGAACGATCCCAGGTCCACTCCGACCACGAATCCGGCATCATCGCGCAGGCTGAGAGAAACCGGCTTTCGTCCCAGGGCACTGGTGTTGTGGCCGGTTTCTGAAACCAGGCCTTTGTCGATCAGATTTTGCACGATGGCCGTAATGGAAGCTGCACTCAGGCCAGTTTCCTTGGATAGTTCGATCCGCGAGATATTACATTTTGAGTGAATGAGGCGCAAAACATTTAATTCGCGCTTGAAAGATCTCAGTTCCGTACTTCGAGCTTGGGACCCGCGTCGACTCCTTGTGGCCACGGATTCATCTCCTTCCTCAACGGAGGAGCGCTCACAAATACTTCTTGACATAATTGAACTAAATCGCGTACATATTGGGCGCAAAGTCGGCATGTTACTTCAGTTAATGAAATAAAGGCAAGGTTTTTTTCGCCGCCCGAGCAGAAACGCGGAGAAACTATGTCCCATACGCGAGTTGCACTGCGAACCGGTTTCGAGCATCAACCCCGATGCATTCGTTTGCCTGTAATCGTCTCGTGGGTGCTCGTCGCCGGCTGGTTCTGCCTATTCACTTTTCAGAGTGCCAGCGCCAGCGTAACCGGAAGCATTTCGGGAATTGTAACCGACGAGAGTGGAGCCGTGATTGCCCAAGCGGAGATCACTGCCCGCGGCCTCGAAACTGGGATCGAGCGGTCGGTTCACACTGATGAGAAGGGCTTCTACTCTTTTCTGGCGTTGCCGGTTGGCACCTATACCGTCAGCGTGCGCAAGACCGGCTTCAAGGAGTTTCACCAGACCGGCATCGCCATCAGCGCGAATAGTGCGGTCCGGGTAGATGCGCGCCTTCAAGTCGGCGGCGTGCACGAGGAAGTGACCATCTCCAGCAGCGCAGTCCGCGTTGAAACCACGAATACGCAAATGGGCGAGGTGATCGGCAGCACTAAGATGGAGTCCCTTCCGCTCAATGGACGAAGCTATACGGATCTGCTGGCTCTGCAACCTGGAGTGGCGGCGGAAAGCTCGGGAGAGTACACACCGCTTTCGCCTTCCGGCAATTTGAACGCCGGCAGTCTCTCGGTCAGTGGCCAGCGGGAAACAGCCAACGGCTTCATGGTCAATGGCGGCAACGTCAACGAAGGCGTGAGCCAGACTACTTCAATCGTTCCTAATCTTGATTCCATCGCTGAGTTTCGAATCATTACCAACAATTTTAATGCCGAGTATGGAAATTACAGCGGCGGCCAGGTAAACGCGATCACCAAGTCAGGCACCAACGAGTTTCACGGAGAAGCGTTCGAGTTCTTGCGAAATGATGCTCTGGACGCGCGAAATTATTTCAGCGGCATCCGCGGGGCGTTCAAGCAGAACCAGTTTGGCGGCACATTCGGCGGGCCGATCGCACGCAAGAAAGTTTTTTTCTTCATCGACTATCAGGGCACGCGCCTGACCGAGGGCCAGGTTGCCGAAGTCCCGGTCCCTTCCGCTGCAGACCTGACTGGAAACTTGGCGGATGCGGCCGGCGCGCTCACCGGCACGGTCAATGGGACGTCCTGGGCAAGTGCACTCTCGTCTGAACTGGGATATCCAGTTGCGAATGGCGAAAATTATTATGCGCCTGGCTGTACCGATCCCTCGGTGTGCGTTTTCCCCAATGCCACCATTCCGTCATCGGCAATATCCGCTCCTTCCCAGGCGCTCCTGAAGTACCTCCCGCCGCCGACTACGTCTATCGATGGTCAGCCGTACTTCGAGAGTTCCGCGTATAACGACGTGCTGCGCGACGACAAGGGTGGAGTCCGTGTCGATGGCAGCAGCCGCGTCGGCATGCTCTCCGCGTACTACTTCCTGGATGACTATAGGCAGCAGTGCCCGTACTGCTTCGCGTCTTTGCCTGGATTTGGCGTTCTGAATTACGGCAGAGCACAGATGGCCAACGTGAGCGATACCACGACGCAGAGCCCAACCGCGGTGAACGAGTTCCGTTTGCATTACATGCGCTTCGCCAGCTTTTCGGGCCAACCTGTGGGCGTGGGGCCCTCTCTCTCTTCTTTAGGATTTGTCACGGGAACGAACACCGCGGGGATTGTTGCTCTCGCGCCTCAGTTTCAGGGCGTACCCAACACTACCTTCAATAATTTCACTTTCGGCGTGAATGCGTACCCGCAGGCGCAATACAACAATACATACCAGGTGCTGGATAATTATTCGAAAGTAGTCGGCACCCATTCCATCGAATTCGGCGGAAATTTCCATTACGACCAAATCACTCAGCATACCTTCGGTGCGAACAACGGCAGCTTCGGTTTTGATGGATCGGAAACGGGACTCGACTTTGTCGACTTCCTGATCGGTGCGCCGGCGTACTATCAGCAGGGGCAGCAGGCCCCGCTTCACTCCAGAAGCCGATATTACGGGCTCTACGGCCAGGATAGCTGGCGGGTTGCCTCCGCTCTGACGTTGAATTATGGGCTGCGCTGGGACGTAAGCTCGTCGTGGTGGGAGGAAAACAACCAGTTGGAAACCATTATTCCGGGAGAGCAATCCCGAGTATTTCCCGGCGCTCCTACCGGATGGGTTTTCCCGGGTGATCCAAATGTGCCATCTACTTTGGCGCCTACCCGCTACAACAATTTCGCTCCACGAGTCGGACTGGCCTATTCGCCTTCCGTCGATACCGGTATCCTTCACCGCTTATTCGGAGGCAGCGGCCAGACCAGCATCCGAGCCGGCTACGGTTTGTTCTATACGGCAATCGAGGATCTCACCGACGCGCTGGAGGTGGGGGACCCTCCGTATGGGTTGTTTTATTCCAGTCCAAATCCTCCTCTATTCGCAACTCCCTTCGTGGATCGCGGCACTGGAAACCCTGAAGGGCAGCGCTTTCCCGTGGTGTTCCCTCCTGCAAATGTGTCAGCTTCCAACCCCGATCCGAACGTGAACTGGTCGCAGTATCTCCCCATCTCAAGTTCACCAGGATACTGGTACAAGAACCGTCTTCCCTACGCCGAGCATTACGAATTGTCGTTGGAGCGGCAACTGGGAAGCAATTCGCTGTTGAATATCAGCTATGTCGGAACCCAGAGCCATCGACTGCTTGTATTGGTGGAGGCCAACCCTTCCATTCCAGCGCTCTGTCTTTCTGTAAGCCAATCCAGCCAGGTCGCGCCGAACACTGCGACTTGCGGCCCGTTTGCTGAAACCGGCACTTTTACGACAGTCTCAGGACAAACCGTAGTTCCACGTCAACCATTGGGAGCAGACTTCGGCAGCACCGGCCTGTACGAAAATATCGGTAATGCAAACTACAACGCCCTTGAAGTTACGGCGCGGCATCGCAGCGGCCGACTTGAATTCCTGGCGGGTTATACATACAGCAAAACCCTTGATCAGGCGTCCGGACTGGGCGATCAAGTCAATCCTTTTGATCCGAAACTGACCAGGGAATTAGCCGCCTTCGACCTCAGGAACAATTTCGTTTTCAGCTACACCTACGAATTGCCTTTTGATCGCTTGTCGCGGCGGGCTCCCCGACTGCTTGGCGGCTGGAAGCTCTCGGGAATCACCAGATTTTCCACCGGCCTGCCCGTGACCCTGCTCGAACTGGATGATAACTCGCTCATCGGCACCAACTGCGCAGGACCGAACTGCAACGGTATTGACGTGCCAAACGTTGTTCCCGGCAGCTTGAGCTTTACGGACCCGCGAAGCGGCCAACCTTATTTCAATACCTCGCTGTTCACTTCAGAACAACTCGGTCAGTTGGGAAACTCGTGGCGGCGTTTTTTTCGCGGCCCGGGAATCAACAACTGGGATATGGCCCTGCTGAAAGAGTTTGCCGTTAACGAGCGTTTGCACTTCGAGTTCCGGGCCGAGTTTTTCAACGCTTTCAATCACGCCCAATTCGTGGCCACCAGTGGTTTCGGGACGCCGAGCACCGGAACCTGTGTGGCAAGTTCACCGGGACAGAGCTGCGCCGGGCCGGGCTCAAGTTTTGGGATCATCAGCACCGCCCGCGATCCTCGCATCGGTCAGGTCGCACTGAAGTTCGTTTTCTAGGGCGGTGAACCGCGTCTGGTTCCCGTCAATCGCCAGAATCGTTCGGCATGATCGGCCATCAGAGGGAAGACACGTACATGAAAGGATATTTACGATGAAGAAAGCAGCGCATGAACATTCGACAAGCTTTACCAATCTCTTGATATTGCTCGGGATGCTCTCGGTGCTTGTCGCATCCACCGGGTCCCAGGCGTTTGCAGGTGCAGCTCCTGGCATTAAAGTTGTCGGAAACCAGTTTGTCACCACCTCAGCGGGAACCCTAGGCCTTAAGAGCGTCAGTGCGAATCAGGCAGTCGTCCTGCGCGGGGTCAACATAAGCGGCACGGAATATTCGTGTCTGGGCGACGGCACCAACGACGGCTCAGCAACGGTCTGGGACTCATCAAATTTGCCGGCCAATACCAGCGACTATCAGGCGGTCGTTAACGGCATGATTAACAACTGGCATGCGAACGTTGTCCGCATACCACTCAATGAGGATTGCTGGCTGGGCGTGCCCACGAGTGGTCAATCGACGATGATATACGGTTCGAACTACATTACGCCGATCGTGAACTTCATCAACGTTGCCAACGCCTCCGGCATGGTCGCTGAGGTCGACCTTCACGTTGGCGGTGGTCCGGAGCTTGTCAACGCGAAAAGCAATCAGATTGATAACTTTCCCGCAATGGACACGAACTATTCACTCCAGTTCTGGCAGTCGGTGGCGGCTCAGTTCAAGAACAACCCATCGGTCATCTTCAATCTCACCAATGAACCGGAGTTTCTGGGCAGCGGGAGCACTGCGGCTGCCGATTGGACGTGCTACCTCAATGGAGGCTGCAACACAACAGCCTGCGAGAATAATAGTTGCCAGGGCCCCAGTGGGTCGGGCAACACCTGGAACGTTCAAGGACTGGCGAGTGTGGTGACGGCGATCCGCAACGAGGGCGCATCGAATGTGATCATCATTGCGGGGCTCGACTATTCGAACCAGCTCAACGACTGGACCACCTACGTACCCGAGTACGTAACTGATAAACAGATTGCCGCTGGAATTCACCTCTACTACGACCTGGACTGCACCACTGCTACATGTTGGAACAGCACCTGGACACCTATCTTCCAGACCGCCGGTTACCCGATCGTCATCGATGAAACCGGCGAGTTGCCGAAGAAGCAGGGCGGAGACGGCTGTACCGGCACTGAAACGAAGTCGATGGTAAGTTGGGCCAACGGTTCGTCTCCTCAAGTTGGCTATTGGTTCTGGGCATTCACCAAAGCTGGTGGTTGCAGCGAGCCCGTGCTCTTAAAAACCAATGCTAGCCCCTTTACTGCGGCGTCGGGATATGGTGCAGCAGCGCAGAGCGCGTTGACCGCCATCCAGTGACCGCGGTTGATGGCCGATATGAGCACTCTTAGTGCAGGCCCCGGCCAACTCCATTCTCGACGCGAAAGGAGAGAGATTGCGCGTGAAAAACTTCGACACAGCGCGAATAGACAAACCATGCCTCGCCGTCGTTCTGGTCTTATTCCTTTTGATGTCCTGCGCGGCAACCGTCGCGCAGGACGTCCGGCGATTTGTGTCCTCCAAAGCGGGCGACCGCATCAGTCCAAAGCCGGCTCTTCAGTTCGCGCCGGGTCGCGATTCCGCGACCGTGAATTTCGCGATCGATGAGAACGTCAGGTACCAGAAGATGGATGGCTTTGGGGCGTCTTTCCTGGAGGCGGGCCTCATTTGCCTCAACCGCTTGCCGCCCGCGAAGCGCGAATCCGTTTTGCGGGCGCTCTTCGATCCCGACACAGGCGCCGGTTTCTCGGCGATGAAGACCGTAATCGCCTCTACTGACTTCATGTCAGCGGGGCCCTTCTACAGCTATGACGGCGTGCCTGGTGACGTCGCCATGAACCACTTCTCCATTGAGCGCGACCTCGGGCCAAACGGACTGATTACTTTCATCAAGCTGGCCCGACGCTATGGCAACTTTGTTTTACAAGCTCCGATGGATTATCCACCCGACTGGATGTTGATCGATGTGAACAAGAACCAGGACGTGAATCCGCGATACTACGATGCGCTGGCTCACTACTATCTCCGCTATCTCCAGGAGTACGAAAGGTACGGGGTATTCGTCGACTATCTGAGCCTCTTCAACGAGCCCGATATCTACACCAAGATTCCATACGACGAGATCGATGCTCTGCTAAAGGACCATGTGGGGCCGCTTTTCAAAAAGGAGGGGATTCGCACCCGCATTATGTTGAGCGAAGCGCCGAACCGGGAGGATGCAGCCCGCAATTATCCGCTGGTGCTCGACGATCCGGCGGCGCGTCAGTACGTCTCAGTCGTGCCTTATCACGGATACGACAATCAAGACTGGGACAAAATCCTGAACTTGCATCGTCAATATCCGGATCTGCCTTTATGGATGACGGAGGTGTGCTATGCCTACGATTCCGGCACTCCTAAATCCATGTCCCTTCCCCGCTTCGATTTTGAGGACGGCGATTACTGGGGCAATCAGATTTTCAACGATCTCGAAGTCCACACGTCCGCCTGGATCTACTGGAACATGATATTGGATGAAAAAGGCGGACCCTGGTCCGTGTCCAAGATTCATGGGAACCCGGACCCCAACGTTCAGCACTCCGTGGTGATCATTGATCGACACTCGAAAAAGGTGACCTACACCGGTCTCTACTATTACCTCGCCCACTTCAGCAAGTTCGTACGGCCAGGGGACATCCGCGTCAAGACTACAGGTTCACTCGACGGAGTGCGGGTAATGGCATTCCAGGCGCCGGACGGAAGCATTGTGGCCGAGCTGATGAACAGCAAAAAGGAAGATGTGGAAGTAGGGGTGAAATTCCACGATCGAGTGCTCCGCATGAAGCTGCCGGCAATTTCGATCACGACCGCATTGTGGAGTAGCAAGCCCGCTAAAGCGGAAGCCGCGGGCGATGTAGGGGCGGACGCATTCGTCCGCCCCGCCGAGCACGGCGAGGCGTACCCTCATGGTACCCTCATGGCTCGCCGCTAACGCTTTCACTGCGACACCCCACTAGATGAGGGGATGCAGCACAGCTTTTGCCCTCGCGGGGAGGGCTGTTCCCCAAGTATGCTGTGTGCGGACGCCAAGACGACAATCTTGACGCTCAAGCGGTATCGAGTCGAAGCCGGGTGCTTTGATGAAATCCAAGTCACTGCTGCTCGCCGTCACTCTCCTTTCCATCGCCGCAGTCCTGAGCATCGTCAGTCGCGAGCTCATGCCGCTGCCCGCGCGCTTGCTTTTCAGCATGCGATGGATCGCGATTGGAGCGCTGTTCCTCCAGGGTTTCTACCGCAGAACGCTAACCAATTGGATCCTGATCGCGATGTTTACCGGCGCTGCGATCGGTCACGACTGGCCGGGGATTGCAATCAACCTGCGTGTCATCAGCTTAGTTTTCTTGCGGCTGATCAAGACCATCATCGCTCCTCTGCTCTTCGCCACGCTGGTGAGTGGCATCGCGGCGCACTCTGACCTCAAGAAAGTCGGCCGCATGGGGGTCAAGGCGATCATCTACTTTGAGGTCGTCACCACTCTGGCGCTCGCCATCGGACTGGCGGCCATCAATATCAGCCGGGCGGGCGTAGGGGCCTCCATTCCGGCCGCATCGGCGGAGACCCTGCCGGTTCAGAAGATGACGTTCAGTGAAACAATCCTGCATATCTTCCCGGAGAACATTGCCCGGTCGGTGGCGGAAGGCCAGGTCCTGCAAGTCGTGGTGTTCAGTCTCCTGTTCGGGATTGCGCTGGCCCTGGTCCGCGAGGAACGCCGCCGCCCGTTGCTCAATCTGACCGAGAGCCTGGCGGAAACCATGTTCAAGTTCACGAACATCGTGATGTACTTCGCACCGCTGGGGGTGGGAGCGGCCATCGCCTACACCGTGGGCAGTACCGGCGCGGGTATCCTGCTGAATCTCGCAAAGCTGCTGCTCACGCTCTATGCCGCCTTGCTGGTTTTTGTTTTCGGCGTGCTGCTTCCGATCGCATGGCTGACGCGAGTTCCGTTCCGTAAGTTCATCGCCGCCGTGATCGAGCCGGTGTCTATTGCATTCGGGACGTCCAGCTCCGAAGCTGCCTTGCCCCGTGCCATGGAAGCGATGGAACGCATCGGAGTGCCGCGGCCGGTCGTGGCATTCGTCATGCCGGCCGGGTACAGCTTCAACCTTGACGGAAGCACGCTGTACCTGTCTCTGGCTTCCATTTTTGTCGCGCAAGCCGCCGGTATCCATCTCAGTTTCGGCCGTCAGTTGCTGCTGGTGGTCACGCTCATGCTGACCAGCAAGGGCGTGGCCGGCGTCTCGCGCGCTGCGCTTGTGATTCTCCTCGGAACCGTGGGCTCGTTCGGCCTGCCGACCGAGCCAGTGTTCATACTTCTTGGGATTGATCAGCTCATGGATATGGCCCGCACCTCGGTGAATGTGCTCGGCAATTGCCTGGCGACGGTGGTTATCTCGCGCTGGGAACATGATTTTCAAACCGGCAGCGAAGCCCCTGATTTATAGCCGGTGGCCAATCACGGCGCGGAAGGCGCTGCTCTTCCCCGGTGGTGCACGCATTCACATTTTTCGGCGGCCTGTATAATCGTGCTTTCCTGATGATTCCTGGCGTTCTCAACGCACATGGAGTTGATTTCGTTTGGCTGGCCCTGCTGTTCGTAGCCCTGGCCGGTTCGTTCACTTCCACGATCTACCTGGCCATGACCCTGATCGCCACCGTGCGCCATGTGCGCCGGGCCCGCGTGGCGCGGTCTGCTGCCGCCGCCACGCCGCCGAGTTCCCTGCCGCCGGTCACCATCTTCAAACCAGTGCATGGCATGGAAGATCAGCTGGCGGCGAATCTGGAGAGTTTCTTTCTTCAGGACTATCCCGACTATGAGGTGATTTTCGGGGTGCGTGATCGCGACAATCCGGCGGCGAAGATCGCCGAACAAACTCGCGCCCGCTACCCTCACATTCCCAGCCAGTTGATCGTTTCCGGGCCGCCGGTCTGGCCCAACGCCAAGATCTTTTCGCTCGACAAGATGATCGCCTCCTCGTCGCGGTCGTACTTCATCATCAGCGACAGCGACGTTCGCGTGGCGCCCGATTTTCTGCGCAACACGATCCCGCCCCTGCTCGATCCCAAGGTCGGCCTGATCACCTGCCTGTACCGGGGCATTCCGGCTTCCGACTTCTGGTCGTGGCTGGAAGCTCTCGGGCTTTCGGTGGAGATGTCGAGCGGCGTGATGGTCGCCGACATGGTCGAGGGCATGCGTTTCGCACTGGGTCCGGCGATGGCGGTGCGGCGCGATGCCATTGACGCGATCGGCGGCATCGCCGTTGTTGCCGACTATTATGCCGACGATTTTGAACTGGGCAATCGCATCTGGGCCAAAGGTTTCAAAGTGATTCTTTCGCACCACATTGTTCACAACGTGCTCACCCACCGCTCCCCGCTGCGCACGCTTGGCGATCAACTGCGCTGGATGAAGAGCACGCGCTACTCACGACCTCTCGGGCATGCGGGCACCGGCCTTACCTACGCCATGCCTTTCGGCACTCTGGGATTGATCGCTGGTGCAGTCCTCGGCCATTGGCAGCTGGGAATCGGGTGGTTGGCGCTGGCCGGTTTGAACCGGATGATTCAGTCGGTGGTGGTGGGATGGGGCGTGGCTCGCGATCCGCGCGCGGTGTGGTTGTGCTGGCTCTATCCGCTGCGGGATTTCTTCGGCTTCATCGTCTGGGCGCTGAGTTACACCGGCCGGGAATTCTATTGGCGCGGCGAGACCTATCGCTTCGGCAAGGGAGGAAGAATCGCGCCGCTCGAGAGGCCGGGAGCGAGTTCCCCGTAACCCAACGAGCAGGTCGGGGGAAGTTCGGGGTAGTGGCTCAGTTTGAATTTTATCCTCCTGTGAGGCGTCATCCCGAAGGCCCGCGCTTTCACCAGCGGGCCGAGGGATCTGGCGCGCACTACCGAGACGCTCCGCGCGAGATCCCTCGCTCCGCCTGAAAAGCGGCTGCGCTCGGGATGACGCCATCGAGGAAGGTGAGGATGGCAGGCAATTCAAACTGAGCCACTACCAGGTTCCGGTCAGCCTTGAGTCGCGGGGCGCAATCTGCGAGCGCGGCTTCGGCGGCGCAAGTAGCGAACCAGTATCCACACCAGCGCAATTAGGATGACTCCCGCCAGACCCGCGCACACGATGAGGATGCGCATCGAATCGATCAGTATGAAGTTGCCGCTGTGCGTATAGAAGCCATTAAAGTTTCGGAGGGCCGCCGGCAGGGCCAGCAAATCATCTTTCGTCATCTCGAGGACGCGTTCGTGAGGATGGTATTGGGATTCCCAAGGAAATAGCTCCCCGCTGGAGTTCATCTCGATATGCCCGCCGAGAACGAAGGTGACGGGGCGATCCCGGACGAAGGCAGCGACTGTTTCCGCGCTAGTCAGGTAGGCGCGGGCATTGTCGACGAGAAGACGCGCCGGCATCAGGAAGTCTCCGAAAAAGAACAGGCCTGTATTGCGGTCGTAAAACGATACCTCGGTCTCGTTGTGGCCGGGGGTGGGAATCACATCGACGGTGCGATCGCCGAGATCGATCTGAGCCAGGCCATTCGGCCAGTCGCTGAAGTTGTAGAAGCGCCGCACGCTATCAAGGTCAAATCCCACGACCTGAACGTTGGGTAAATGCGCGAATTGACCATCGCCCGCGCGATGGTCAAGGTGCCTGTGGGTATGTACCACAAGCCAGGGAAGCTCTGCCGATCCGGCTGCGGTCAGCAAGTGCATCAGCGTGCTGGCCAGCGGCATCTGGGTTGGGTCGGCAACATCTCCGGTGTCGATCAGAAGCGCCTTGGTTGATCCCACGAGGAGGTATATGAAAGGAGCCTCGAAGGTGGCGCAAAGGTCCTCGCGCAGGATGAACGTTCGCGCATTGTAGGGATGCACCTGCAAAGGAGGCGGTGGGTTCTTCGCGCAATCCTGCGCGCCCTCATTTCAGTGAACGTCCATCGATCCGGGGACGAGTTGAGAACGGGCAGGCACCGAAGTGAGCAGCATCCCGAGAGCCAGCAGGACGGGGGATGTGGGCCGGATGGAGAGCATGGCGATTTGCCGGTTCCTCAATGCCATAAGTTACTAAGACTCCTTTGCGCGTGCCGTGGTTGTCAGGAAGCGTTTTTTCCCTGTTCCAGCTGAATCAGGCGGCCATCCTTCAGTTCAAACCGATCGCCGCGCCAAGTCACGGCGTGGCCGGTGAAACTCGCAATCCACACCGCAGCTCCGACCAGGTCGCGCAACGGAAGCAACCACAGGTTCCGCAGCAACTGCCGGTCCCGCAAAACGCTGTGACCAACGCCGAGTGCCACAGCCAAACGCAACAGAACAACCACCCCCAGCACCTCCCACGACCAGGTCGCGGCCTGCGCGGCCGCCAGAGCGAGCAGAGCCCACATCAGGCCGAAGGTTGAGACTAAACCGAAGTAGCCGCCGGGACGCGAATCGCGCACACCCCGCGCCCAGCGCAGTTGATGCGCCAGGAACCCGCGCCGGTCGTACGCGGGAAGATGGGTCTCGACGACCACGTCGGAAAGGCGCACCTCCCGGCCGAGATCGGCGATTCTGCGTCCGAGTTCGTAATCGTCTGCGAGATAGTCAACCATCGCCCGAAATCCTCCGATGAGTTCCAGGTCGGCTCGCCGGAAGGCCAACGTCGAGCCGAGTGCAAAGTGCAGGCTGCCTTCGAGTTGATGCGCTGCCAGTACCCCGGGGCAGAAATCCGTGCTGATGCCCAGCGACTCCAGCCGCGAACCGAATGTGTTCGCTGCGACTCCGCGGTAAAGACACGTGACCATGCCGACCTGCTGCTGGTTGATCGGATCAGGCGCGTCCGGATCAGCCGTGCTCGGCTGGGTCACGAGCGGCCTCATCACGCGGCGCAGATAATCGGGCTCGACGCGGATGTCGCTGTCGTTGACGATCAGGTGCTCGTATCGCGCCGACCGCAGCATTTGCTCGAGATTGCTGACCTTCAGGTTGGGGCCGAGCTTCTCCGGGCAAATCACCAGCCGGATGGGATAGCCGGAAAACTCCCGCTGCAGTTCCTGCACCCTGGCGGCGGCGGGATCGTTGGGATCGCTCACCCCGAAAATGATTTCGTACTCCGGATAGTCCTGCAGGCAATGGCTGCGGAAACTCTCGTAGATTTCAGGGTCGGTCCCTTTCAGCGGCTTGAGAATCGAGACCGGAGGCAGAGTCTGTGTGGCGCGGGCGCTCTCGCCCGCGCGCTCGGAGCGGGCCCTGTCCGCCCTGCGTTTTCGCAGAAACGCCGCCGCGCCCCGCAGGCAGATCAAATAGTAGATGGAGCTGGTGACACAGCCGATAACGGCCACGAGCTCGCAGAAACTGACAAGTAATTGAATCATGCGTGAGCGCGGCCACCGAAAGCGAAAGAATTCTCTGACGCTTGACGGCTGAGGGCCGACGGCTGCATTTATTCGTACCGCAACGACTCAATGGGATCCAGATTCGCCGCCTTCCACGCCGGATAAATCCCGAAGACCAGCCCGACTCCAGCGGCAGAGCCGAAACCAAACGTGACCCAGAACATGGACAGGTGCGCCGGCAGCGACGGCCACACGGCCGGGATGACCCACACCACCGCCGCTCCCAACAGCACGCCAAAGACGCCGCCCACCGCGGTTAGCATGATGGCCTCGACGTGAATTGCAACAGGATATCGCGCTTGCGGGCGCCGATCGCTCGCCGCACGCCGATTTCGCGCGTCCGCTCGGTCACGCTCACCAGCATAATATTCATCACCCCCACCCCGCCCACGACCAATCCCACGCTGGAAATGGCGAACATTCCGATGAACAGCGCGCCCGTAAGCTGGTTCCATACCTCGGTGATCTGGGTGGAAGTGAAGACTGCGAAATTGTCGGGTTTGTCAAAGGCAACTCTTCGCCGGCGGCGCAGCAGTTCCCGAATCTCATCAATCGCCTTGGGCACCTCGGCCTGGGACGTGGCCTTGGCCATAATCCAATGCTGCTTGAGTTCAGGATGAAGCTTACGCAACGTGCTCAGCGGGAAAATTACCTGGTTATCATCGGGATTCTTGCCGCCGCCGACCAGCGACTTCTCCTTCTCCGCCACTCCAATCACAGTAAAAAGCTGGCCCTCGATGTTCACTTCCTTGCCGATCGGATCCTCCGTGCCGAACAGCTCCTCCTTGGTGTCGGCGCACAGCAGAACCACGGCCGACCGGTGCTCCTCGTCAGTCTCGCTGATCCACCGGCCTGAGGCGACGGGCAAGTCGAAGATGTATTGAGCAGCAGCCTGCTCGCCTGTGAGAATGGTATTCTTTGACTTGCGGTTTCCATATTTCACCGCGAACGTTCCTACGCCAAATTGCGGCTCAATATATTGCAGAACCGCAGTGACCGCCTTGATGTGGGGCAGTTCGCGCACGGCCTGGGCGTCCTCCATGGTGAGTTCCTTGCGGGTCCGCATCTCTTCGGTGGGCCGGCTAAAGACAATGGGCTCGAGATGGAAGGCAAAGACCACATCGGAGCCGACACTGCTGACGATTTCACGGACGTTGTCGTCCAGTCCGCGCCCGATGGAGGACACGCCGATCACCACCACAACTCCAATGACGATGCCCAGCACGGTCAGACCCGAACGCAGCTTGTTACTGCGGATCGTGTCCGTCGCCATCTGGACGATTTCACCGAATTCGCTGGTATGCACCATGAGAAGTTCAGCGCCACTTCGTGCTTGTCATTCCGAGCGGAGCGAGGAACGACAATTCCTTTTCACCCCTACATTTCAAATCGTAATGCCACAATCGGATCCAGCCGCGCCGCTTTACGCGCGGGATAGACGCCAAAGAACACGCCCACGCTGGCCGCGACCAATAATCCGGCTATCACCGCCCACAGCTTGATCGCTGCAGGCATGCCGATCAGCGCAGACACGCTTTCGGCAACGGCTATTCCAGAGAGAACTCCCAGCACCCCGCCGATCAAAGCCAGAATCACCGCTTCAATCAGGAACTGCAGCAGCACGTCCTCGCGCCGCGCCCCCAGCGCCTTGCGAATGCCGATTTCGCGGGTTCGCTCCGTTACCGAAACCAGCATGATGTTCATGATCACGATGCCGCCCACCACCAGCGAGACCGCGGCAATGCCGATGGTCGCCATGAAAAATGTATGGCTCAGGTCGGTCCAGATGCCGACCAGGCTGGCGTTGGTCTCAATATCGAAACTGTCTTCGGCGCCAGGCCGGTCGTGGCGCCTGGCTCGAAGGGCAACCCGGGCTTCATCCACAGCTTCGCTGAGCGCCACGCCACCGTTGGCCGCTTTGCCGGCAATGCGCAGGTTACTATCATGCGACCCGAATTGTTTGAGGCCGGTAGTAATCGGCATCATCACGAAGTTGTCGAGGCTCTGCCCCAGCGTCGTGCCCTTTTTCTTCGCCACGCCGACCACCTGGTAAGTCCAGCCTTCCACCCGGACTTCCTTCCCCACGGGATCGGTGCCCGGCATCAGATGCTCGACGATATCATTGCCCACCACCACCACTGGCGAGCGATTGTTCAGGTCGGTTTCATTCAGCATGCGGCCGGCGGCCAGATCGGTGTCGAGAACGGTAGCCATGCCGGGAGTGATTCCGCGTATCACAGTATCGCTGATGGACTGCCCGCCATACTTTACGTGCCCGGTCTCATTGCGGGTCGAAGCTGCGACCAGTTGGCAGTGCCGGCAACCTTCCGCCACGGCATAGTAGTCGTCCAGCATAAGATCTTTGCGCTTTTCCGCCTCGAGGTAGTGGTCGACGTTGGTGACCGCCGGAGAAACCTTGAAAATTATAAAAACATCGGCGCCGAGGTTGAAGATCCTGGTCGCTACATAATCATTGATCCCGGAGACGAAGGTCACCACCGCAATCACCGAGGCGATCCCGATGACTACACCCAGCAGCGTCAACACGGAGCGCAGCTTGTTGGCCCACAGGGACCGCACCGCGATGCGAATGGATTCGGCGAGATGCATGGGAGCGGACCTCGGACCTCAGACCGCGGACCTCAGGCCGCGGAACTGCCGGGCCGATATCAGTCTAACAGCGAATGAATGGTCTCCAAACAGGGTGTTACGCGATTCGTCGACGTCAGGCTCCAAAATCGGCGGTCCCGAGGTCTGAAGTCTGAAGTCCGAGGTCTGAAGTCTGAAGTCCGAGGTCCGAGGTCTGAAGTCTGAAGTCTGAGGTCTGAAGTCTGAGGTCCGAGGTCCGAGGTCTGAAGTCTGAAGTCCGAGGTCGGTCCGAAGTCTGAGGTCCGAAGTCTGAGGTCCGAAGTCTGAGGTCTGAAGTCTGAGGTCCGAAGTCTGAAGTCTGAAGTCTGAGGTCTGAGGTCTGAAGTCTGAGGTCTGAAGTCTGAGGTCTGAAGTCTGAGGTCTGAAGTCTGAGGTCTGAAGTCTGGCCTTCGCATATAATGTTCCCGTAGGCAGCCGGACCGGACGGCCGCCCCGCCCATTCTGGCAAGAGCATCGCACCGGCGGCTCTTACGAGAATGGGCGGGGAGGAAAGTCCGAACTCCGCAGAGCAGTGTGCCGGATAACGTCCGGGACGCCAGATTCAAGTCTGGCGGACGGAAAGCGTCACAGAAAACATACCGCCTTGGCGTCGTTGTGAGGGCTTTGTGTGGCGCGCACACTCTTGTGCGCGCTGGCGGGCAAGAGTGCCCGCCCCACAAAGCCCCTGCAACGACGCCAGGGTAAGGGTGAAAAGGTGCGGTAAGAGCGCACCGCCGCGACAGTAATGCCGCGGGCATGGCAAACCCCACACGGAGCAAGACCAAATAGGGAGGGAGCCCCGCTGTCGCTCTCAGCGCTTGTCATCCTGAGCGAAACGTCTTTTTGTTGAGCGAAGGATCTGGGCGTGCCGCGCGAATCCTGGGAGCCTGCCCTGAGGGAGCGCAAGCGACCGAAGGGCGCGTTTGGCACGCATCCTCAAAGCGCTGCGAGCGACGGCGGAGCACGTGCCGGCTCGGTGCGTCAAACCTCCGGGTAGGTCGCTAGAGCCGGGCAGTAATGCGCGGCCCAGAGGAATGGCCGTCCCGCCGGAGCAATCCGGCGGACAGAATTCGGCTTACAGGTCCGGCTGCCACAACATGCTTATTATCAGTTGCGTAGGAAGTGGTACGGTGAAGAGCTGCAAGGGTTGACCAGCTTCTGCCGGGTGACTTCAGCTCCGAGCGTCTGTTTCCCGTCTTTGTCCGTCACCGCCCGGTCCCGGACTTCGCTGACCACGTTGGCGCGCTGCGCCAGGCCCAGCACATCCAGAATCAGGGCCACCCGGCCGTCCCCATGATGGAGGCCCCGGCGTAGGTGTTGATGCTTTTCAACTGCGTGCTGAGCGGGGCGTTTCGCCACGGCTAAAGCCGTGCCCTGATACGAGGCCCTGCATTATGCAACGAATTTCTGACTCACCACACTAGGGACGGGAAGTGTTTTCTCGGCAGTAAGCCCCGCTCATGTTAGTAGGCTAGGTCCATTCCAATTCGCGAATCGCTCTTTCGTACTCGTCACTCGCGCTCCTCAATTCAGTACCGAGGTAGTTCGGGTCTTCTGCTTTGGCTGTGTGGAGCACGTCCAGAACACTTTTCATCTTCTCCTCGGCTGCTCTCACTTCTCTAATGGTGGACATTATTGTGCCGCTCCTTCCCTGCCTTCACGGTTACGGATGATGCGGCAATCTGCAGAAGAAAACTGTTCAATTTTGCACATCAAACGCGGATAGCTGGTGCAAGATCGCGATCGCGCTCATCGCCCTGTCTGCAGCCCTCCGCCCACGGGACACCTCCTTCCGTAATCTCTCTTTCCCGCTAACCCCTGTGCCATAGTCAGGATGGCCGAGTGGCCACGCACTGCCGAAGGCCACAAATTTCAAGACCAGCCGCATAGATCGCCGCCAGGCGCAGGCCCGGCGAGGCGCCGCGCGGAACCCAAGGAAGGTCGCATGCTTCAGTCGTCGGAGAACTCGTTCAGCCTGAAGTCGGCAATCCCGGCTTCCAACCCCAACACTTTCAACCAAGTCAAAACCGTAACCGCGCCCGTGGACCAGGCCACCATCGGCCGCACTTTGGTCATCAAGGGCGAAGTCACCGGCTCGGAAGCGCTCTACATTGATGGCCGCATCGAAGGCAAGATCATCATGCCCGAGAGCCGCGTCACCATCGGCCGCAACGGCAAAGTCGACGCCAGCATCCATGCCCGCGAAGTCGTGATCATGGGCAAGGTGAATGGCAACATCGAATGCAGCGACCGCGTGGATATCCGCGCCGAGGGTTCGGTCAGCGGTGATATCTCGACCGCGCGCATCAGCGTCGAAGACGGAGCCGCGCTCAAAGGCGGAATCCAGGTGCACGCCGAACCGCACAAGCAGGGCCACGCGCAAGCCAAACCCGCCGAGGCGGCGAAGGCTCTGGCCGCCACAGCCAGCGCCTAATTGGCGGAAAACAATTACCGTGTGAATGAGGGGCACGCTCGCGCGTGCCCCGGTTTCTTTCTTGCCACCACAAACTATGTGGGGACAGCCGCCCTCGGCTGTCCGGCGGAGCGAAGCTCCGCAGCCGTGCTCCAGCGTCTCCGCCGCCAACCGGCGCAAATTACTTCTTCTCCCCCGGCCGAAAATCCAGCGCCGCCGAGTTCATGCAATAGCGCAACCCGGTGGGCGGCGGGCCATCCTCGAAGACGTGCCCCAGATGCGCGTCGCAACGGGCGCAGCGCACCTCGGTGCGCACCATGCCATGGCTGGAGTCGCGGTGCTCGACCACGCCGCCGCCCTCCACCGGCTGGTTGAAGCTGGGCCAGCCCGTACCCGAGTTGAACTTCGTGTTGGAATCGAACAGCGGAGCCCCGCAGCAGACGCAGTGGTACATCCCGGCGTCGTGATTGTTCCAGTAAGCGCCGGTAAAGGCGCATTCCGTGCCGGCCCCGCGCGTCACGTGATACTGCTCGGGCGTGAGCTTCTGCTTCCATTCGGCCTCTGATTTCGCAATCTTCTCTGCAGTCTTTTCGACCATAGGAACTCCATTTCGATGATGTCGCTTTACTGATGATCGTTAGATGATCGAAAGCGCCAAAAGTGGCGGGTTGGGCTACCTTCTCCACCGGCCATGTAGGGACAGCCGCCCTCGGCTGTCCGGCGGGGCGAAGCTCCGCAGTGGCTACTGCCCGTCCTCTTCACCCACCCTCCGGTATTTTCCCCGGAAAAACAGCAGCGGATCGCCTTCCCGCACGCCCGGAGACGCAGGCCGGCGCCCCCATCAGGAACCCTCGATGAGGAAAGCAAGATCGAGAAAAAGACAGCAAACCAAAGTAATGCGTATGTGATCTAGCTCACTGCTCAGTCAATCTCCGCTCAACTGAAATGAACGAGGGGGATAACTGTCCGAAATGACCGGCTGTGGAGCGCGTCCTGCCCGCGTAGCGATGGGGCTAAGCCTTAATCTTGCATGGCCTTTTTCCCGCTCAGCCAGCCGCTTCCCTGATCGATTGTGCGTCTCTGCCGGTGGACAGGAACACACGTACGGCGAAGCTTTGACCACAGTACGACGGATTGCAGAGTGGCTCAGTGAATCCGGCCAGCTCACACCCTCCCGGGTCGGCATTCTTGCCTCGCGCAGCTGGGAAGCGTGTGCCGGTATTCTGGGCACAGCATGGTCAGGAGCGGCTTACGTTGCCCTCAATCTGAGTCAGCCGCCGGAGGCGCTCATTGCGCTCCTGGACCGGCTGAACCTGGATGCGCTGATCGCGGATTCCACGGGACTACAGAAACTGACAGCGGAACTTGTCCCCCATCTGCCCCGGAAAGTCCTGGTTCCAGGGCAAGAAGCTCTTGCCGCCAATTCCCAGTGGCGTACATTCGGCGATCTCCCGGAAGCACGCCGTTTCGAACCGCGGCCAGTGCGAGCCGACTCTCCGGCTTATATCGAATTCACTTCCGGTAGCACAGGCATTCCAAAAGGAGTGGCCATTCCGCATGGCGCTGTGTCCCATTTCATCAGGATCATGCAGCGCCGTTATGACCTTCAAGCTGAAGACCGTATCGCGGAGACCGCAGACACCAGCTTTGACATATCTGTGTTCGACATGTTTATGACCTGGAACGCCGGAGCCTCGCTGCATGCCATCCCCAGGAGCCAGGCAATCGCTCCGGCAAGGTACATCCAGGAACACGGCATTACAGTTTGGTTCTCTGTACCATCCGTGGCGGCGGCTATGGGACGGATGGGCATGCTGGCAGCCGGAGCCTTCCCCACCCTCCGAGTCAGCCTGTTTTCCGGGGAACCCCTCCCGGCAAAAGTCGCGCTGGCCTGGAAGGAAGCTGCCCCGAATTCCGTTGTGGACAACGTCTATGGACCAACCGAAGCAACCGTGGTCTGCCTGCACGAACGAGTGGGCGAAATCCCAAATGTCACGAAGGAACGGGACGTGATCGCGATTGGCAGGCCGTTGGAGGGTTCCGCTGCAGCCGTGTGGGATTCATCCCGCCGCACCGTACCCACAGGCGTGACCGGGGAACTGGTGCTCGCCGGTCCGCAATTGGCGCTCGGCTATCTTGATGACCCCGAGAAAACTGCCGCACGTTTCGTGGAGCAGAATGGCACGCGATGGTACCTGACTGGCGACCTTGCATACCAGGACGGCCGTGGCCTGTTTCATCATCTCGGACGCATCGACAACCAAGTCAAGATTCGCGGCCACCGGGTGGAACTTGAGGACATTGAGAGTCACCTGCGGCAGGTCTATCGCACTCCGTCGGTGGCCGCGGTCGCATGGCCGATGCAGTTTGGAACGGCTGCCGGCATCGTTGCCTTCGTCAGTGGGCCCGGGAGATCGGACAGAGAAGCCAATGACGAACTGCGGCGGCGAATGCCGCCTTATATGGTTCCGGACAGGGTGCACGTTCTGGATAAACTGCCGGTGAATTCAAGTGGAAAGGTGGACCGAAAAATCCTCGCCAAAAAGCTGGATGAGGAGGAGTTCTGAGCACTGCGGTTTTAGACTCGCCCGGGAAACAAGGCTTGCTGCCAGCTGTATCGTCTTGGCCAAAAAATTTCCGGCTTATTCCCCGTCTCGAAAACGATCCTCGCGTCATCGCCTTCGTCCAAACCGTCCCTGGAAAGCTCGCCCTTCTGGCCGTGTTCGGCCTTGCTCTCAGTATCCTGGGTAGCGCCTGGCAATTGAAGCTGGCGCTCATCACCTGCATAACATTTGTGCCTCAGGCGAGGCGCCTCCTGGTCACCATTGGCACGCTCCTGCTTACGGATTTCTTCTGGTTTAACCGTGGAGCCCTGGCTTTGGCCGCGGGCCGCTCCCCGGCAGGATTCTCGCGCGCGAGTGAATTCTTCTGGATCATTCTTCCATTTGTTTTCCTCTGCGCTGGCTTGATGTGGTTATCAGCAACCTATAAGAACAGCCTCGTCGGCCGAAGGCCGCTGCTGGTGCTGATGGGCATCGGCTCCGCCTTGCTCCTTGTGGCTTGCTACGCGCCGCTCTTCGGCTTTGCCCGATTCGCAGTCTGGGCTTTTCTCGATACATTCTGCCTCTACGTTTGGTATCTGGCGTATTCCATGTCTGATTGCGCTACGCCTCAGGGTGACCGCCTTCTGTCGCAAGCCGGAACTTTTCATCCCTTTTGGGGATCGACCAGTGTTCCGATTCCGAAAGGCGCAAGGCACTGGCGGACCATAGAAGCCAGGAGCCCCGAAGACTTGGCAGTAACCATGGTCAAGGGAGTGAAGTTGATTGCCTGGTGTTTGCTGCTGAGTCGCGTTCAAGGCTATTACGTACTTTTGGTCCATCAGAAATTGGCGATTCCCGCTCCCAGCCAGTGCATTCAGGCGTTTCAGGCGGGTCAACCTCTGGGATGGGCACGGAACTGGTTAAGCTGGCCCGACGATCTGTTGCAGCAGTTGATGGAGATTTCGATCTGGGGACATACCTTTATCGCGACCTGCCGCATGGCCGGGTTCCGAGCGCTGCGCAATACCTACGCTCCTCTTTCTTCGAGAACCATTGCCGAGTATTGGAATCGCTACTATTTCTATTTCAAAGAACTCCTGGTGGATATGTTCTTTTATCCGACCTTCATCCGCTGCTTCAAACGGTATCCGAAGCTTCGCATCGCCTTCGCAACATTTGTGGCAGCGTCGCTGGGAAACACACTCTTTCACCTCACCCGCACTCTTCACACCGCAATCTCTTTTAGTCTACTGACGACGATCCTTAGTTTTCGCAACTATTTCTTCTATTCGGTCCTGTTGGCGCTGGGCATTGCGCTTTCACAAGTGAGGCCTCGGAAACCTCTCGGGTCCCGAGGGTGGTTTCGCGAGAGGGTGGTCGCGCCGGCCTGCGTTTTGGGCTTTTATTGTTTCCTGCACGTTTTTGAAATCACTTCGCCCGGCCCCGGTCTGCGCTATCTTCTATTTTTGTTGAAGGGAAAATGATACCCGATGAACGAACCTGCTGAAATCCGCTCATTCGTTGCAGAGTTGCTCCGCCGGAAGGGAGACCAGGCTCCATTTACAGACTCCGAGTCATTAATCCTGGGGGGGCGGCTGCAGTCAATTGATGCTGTAGAGATTGTGGTCTTTCTGGAAAATCGCTTCGGCCTGGATTTTGCCGCGATTGGCTTCGATCAGACCCAGATCGATTCGATCGATCTCATCGCAGCACTCACTGGCAAACGCCCTGCTGCCGAATCCACTGCTGGTCTGCGTTCGTTATGAGCCGCAACATCGCGTCAATCCTGAGTGGCTCGAACAACTGATTTTGATGGATGATGTAATGATGGCTGTGCGCGATGCGGCATTTCCCGCTCTCGTCATTAAGAATGTCGCCAACCGATTGCCAGGTCTTTCGCCCCAGGCCCCTTGACTCCCTTAACTCGCCGCGTCCACTCACCGGCTCTGGGCTCCCACCTTCCGGTACTTTCCCCGGAAATACAGCAGCGGATCGCCGTCCCGCACCACCACGTCTTCGACTTCGGCAATAAAGATAGTGTGATCGCCGGCCTCTTCGGCCGAATGCAGGCGGCATTCCAGATAGGCCAGCGATCCGTGCAGCATGGGAGTGCCGTGGGCAGTGCGGACAAAGCGCGCTCCGGCCTCGGTTTCGGCGTGTTCGTGGCTGCGGTCGGGTCGGGCATAGTACTCGGAGATGGCCCGCTGATCTTCCCCCAGCACGTTGATGCCGAAGCGCTTCTTGGCGTGCAGATGCGCGTGCGTGCGCGTGCTGTGATCCACGCAAACCAGCACCAGCATGGGATCGAGCGACACCGAGGCGAAAGCGTTGGCGGTCATGCCATGGACACAGCCCTCAAGGTCCACCGTAATGATCGTCACCCCGGTGGCGAAGCAGCCCATGGCTTTGCGAAATTCCGCTGCGCTCAAAGTCATAACCGTCGTTTCAGGGACCCGCCCGCCTACGTTACCATGTTCAACCGTTGTATCATTCGATTCAATTGTGACCCTGACCGCCATCACGCCCACCCCGCCGGAACGCCGCCTTGCCTGCGCGGCAGACCTGGCCGCCGTGTCTCCCGGTGAGCCGATCTCGCGGGAGACCGCGCTGCGCCTGATCCAGTGCTCCGATGAAGACCTTCCCGGCCTGCTCGCCCTGGCCCGCGCCGCCAAAGAACGCTTCAAACCCGGCGTCATCACCTATTCGCGGAAAGTCTTTCTGCCGTTGACCAATCTTTGCCGCGATTATTGCGGATACTGCACCTTCCGCCGCGATCCCGGTGATCCGGGTGCGCACACCATGACGCCGGAGGAAGTCCTTGCCGTCGCCCGCGCCGGAGAGAAACTGGGATGCACCGAGGCTCTGTTCAGCCTGGGCGACAAGCCGGAATTGCTTTTCCCCGAAATGCGGGAGACCTTGCGGCGCCTCGGCTACAAGTCCACGCTGCATTATCTCGAAGCCATGTGCGAGCTGGTGCTGCGCCAGACCAGCCTGTTGCCGCATCCGAATCCCGGCTTGCTCAGTGTCGAATGGATTGCGCGCCTGGCAGCAGTTTCTCCCAGCATGGGGCTGATGCTCGAAACCACCAGCACCGCGCTGCTGGCTGCGGGCGCGGCCCACGACAACGCTCCCGACAAAGTTCCCGCCAGGCGCCTGCGCACGATTGAAGACGCCGGCAAACAACACGTTCCCTTTACCACCGGCCTGCTCGTCGGCATCGGCGAATCGGCGGAAGATCGCGTTGATACGCTGGTTGCCATCCGCGATCTCCATGAACGCTACGGGCACATCCAGGAAGTGATCGTGCAAAATTTCCGCGTAAAGCCTGACATTCCGATGGCGCACTGGCCCGAGCCCAGCCGGGGCGACATGCTGCGCACGGTGGCGGTAGCTCGCTTGTTACTCCCCCGGATGAATATTCAGGCGCCGCCCAATCTTTCCGCGCCTTACTATGAAGAGTTGGTGGATGCCGGCATCAATGATTGGGGAGGTGTGTCGCCGCTGACTCCTGACTACATCAATCCGGAAAAACCCTGGCCGCATCTGGAGCAGCTGCGCCTGCGCACCGAGGCCAAGCGATGCAGCCTGCGCCAGCGTCTGCCCGTGTACCCGGAATTTGTGGACGCCGCGGCCGCCAAGAGCGGGCTGCTCGCGGAAAAATTGCGCGCCGCCGCCGATGATCACGGCCTGGTTAGCAACGGCTTGGTTAGAATCGGGAGGGCCCGATGATCTGCGTGCTCAGCGGCGGCACCGGCGGCGCGAAATTTGTGGACGGCCTGCGCCTGGTCATGCCCGCCGACGAACTGACCATCATCGTCAACACCGGCGATGACCTGATGTGGTGGGGGCTGTACGTTTCTCCGGATATTGATTCGATCACCTACGTGCTCTCTGGCATGTTGAGCCGCGAGCGCGGATGGGGCGTGAAGGGCGACACCTTCCTCTGCCTGCAAGCCATGGGGCAGCTGGGCGAGCCCACCTGGTTTCACGCCGGCGACCGTGACCTTGCCGTGCACCTGCTGCGGTCGCGGCTGATGGCGGAAGGTAAAACTCTTTCGGAAGCGACCGCGACCATCTGCCAGAAGCTGAGCGTCAAAGCGCGGATTCTGCCCATGACCAACTCGCGGGTTGAGACGCGCGTGGATACCCCAGCCGGCGAGCTGAGTTTTGAGGAATATTTTGTGCAGCGCTGGTATCAGGATCCGGTGAAGTCGGTGCGCTTCGCCGGCGCGTCGGATGCCGAGGCCGCGCCCGGCGTGATTGATGCCATCACTTCCGCCGACGCCGTTTTGATTGCGCCCAGCAACCCGGTCACCAGCATTGGCCCCATTCTGGCTGTGCCCGGCATTCGCGACGCGTTGCTGCGCGCCCGCGGCAAGATTGCCGCCGTCAGCCCGATCGTGGGCAGCACGGCGGTAGCCGGGCCGGCCGGAATTCTCATGACCGCGCAGGGGCTGCCCTGTTCCATTGCCGGCGTCGCCCAGGCCTATGAAGATTTTCTCGATGTGCTGATCTCGGACAGCCGCGATGCCCGCGCCGCCGACGATCTTCGCCAGAAGGGCTTGCGCGTCGAGTGCACCCAGACCATCATGCGCAGCCCCGAGGACAAAGCCTCCCTGGCGCGGGAAGTGCTGGCTTCGGTCTCGGGTCTGCGGGACGAACCGGCCGGTACCGCTTTCCGGCGTCTGGACCAATCTTGACCAAATCAGCCTCGCCAGGACCAGACTGGGCAGGGTCAGCCTTGATTCTCATCCCGGTGAAAAATTCGGCCACGGCGAAACAGCGGCTGGCCGGCGCGCTCGATCAGCCCTCGCGCACCAGGCTGGCCCAGGCCATGCTGCACGATGTGCTGGCCGCGCTGCATGTTTGGAAATCCCGGCCTCAGGTTGCGCTGGTTACCGGCGATCCCTACGCGGCGGAACTGGCGCAACACTATCACTTCGAAGTGATCCCCGATCCCGAAAATCCGGGAGAGACCGGCGCCATCGAAATGGCGACTCGGGTTTCGCTGGAGCTCGGCGCGGCCAGCACGCTGGTGATTCCGGCTGATATTCCCCTGGTCGAGGCGTGGGAACTCGAGGAAATCATGAAGCACGCGCCGGTGGAAGGCAGCGTGCTCGTCCCTGCCGCCGATGGACGCGGCACCAACGCGGCTTTCCGCCGTCCCGCGAATCTTTTTCCATTGCGCTTCGGCAACGACAGTTTCCAGCCGCATCACCGGGCGGCGCAAGCCACAGGCAAGCCCTGCGTCGTGCTCAACCTGCCGGGCATCGCCGTTGACGTGGATAATCCCGCCGACCTGCAGCAACTCATTTCGCTCCCCGGCGAGACGCGGGCCCAGCGCCTGGCGCGAGAGTATGCCCGTGTGGGCACAGGCCATGGAGGGACGGGCGCCCCGCCCGTCCAGCCGCGAAACGGTGCTGTGTGAATCTCGGCAGTGCCGACGGATAGGTAATGCCTCAGTTTGAACTTGACCACCTCCTTTTTCGATGGCGTCATCCCGAGCGAAGCCGTTCTTCCTCGGTAGACCCCCGGCTTTAGCCGGGGGCGAGCGCAGCGAGGCGGAGCGAGGGATCTCGCGCGGGGCGTCTCGGCGGCGCGCGCCATATCCCTCGCAGAAGTACAGATTCAAACTGAGGCAGTGCCGACCGGGTAATATTGCCTGATGGGCAAGCTCAACCCAGCCAGAAAGGAATCAGCCGCGATGCGGCGAAAGAATGCAGCCCACGGCGGGAGCCGTGGGTCAGCTGCGAAAAAGTCGTCAGCCCCGAAGGGGCGAAAGCAACTCCCGCCTGCGTCGTCCGTGGAACTTCGCGTGATCCCCATCCCGTTCGCGGACGAAATCCATCCCGGCGACTCACTCGCTGACAAGTTGCTCGCATCCATGCACCGCAACCGCCTCCGCCTCCAGGCCGGCGACATCCTCATCGTGAAACACAAGATCGTCTCCAAGGCCGAAGGCCGCCTGGTTGATCTGGCGAGCCTCGCGCCTTCTGAGGAATCGATCGCCTGGGCCAAGCAATACAACCTCAACCCGCGCGTGATAGAACTGGCTCTGCGCCAGGCCCGCGCCGTCATTCGCCGCCGGAACGGCGTTCTGATCACCGAGACCCAACACGGCTTCCTCTGCGCCAACAGCGGCGTGGATGTTTCGAACGTCGACGGCGGCGGGCACGCCTTGCTGCTTCCCGAAGATCCCGATCGTTCCGCCGCGAATCTTCGCCGCGACCTCAGGAGGCGCACGGGCGTAACCGTCCCGGTGATCATTACTGACAGCTTTGGCCGCCCCTGGCGCGAGGGGCTGACCGAAGTCGCGATCGGCATTGCCGGCATCAAGCCGCTGCGCGATGAGCGTGGACGCCGCGACCCCCACGGCTACCAATTGCGCGCCAGCGTTGAGGCTGTAGCCGACGAACTGGCTTGCGCCGCGGGCCTGGTCTGCGGCAAACTCAACCGAACCCCGGCGTGCATCGTCCGCGGGTTTGAGTATGAGGCTGGCGCGGGCAGGGTTCGCCATCTGCTTCGGCCTGCAGCGAATGATCTGTTCCGGTAGACTGTCTCGGAACGGTTCTGTGTTCGATTCAGGCTGGCACGATCTTCACGTTTGATGCCGCAGCTTTTGGGAGCTGCGATTCAGGAGGGACCATGGACAAGGAAATCTCACGCAGACAGTTTCTGGAGAAGATCGGATTAGGAACCGCGGCCGGTACGAGTCTCTTGCTGCTCAAGGACGTTGCCAACGCGCGCCCGGGAACCGAGCTGATTCCTTCGCGGACTCTGGGACGAACCGGCGCCAAGGTCTCGATCCTTGCTTTCGGCTGCGGCAGCCGCTTCCTGATGTACAAAGACGAAGAAAGCGCCTCGGCGATCCTCAACCACGCGATTGATCTGGGCATCACTTATCTGGACACGGCGTACGCATACGGAGATGGCCAGAGCGAAACCCGCGTCGGCAAAGTGATGGCTTCCCGCCGCAACGACGTCTGGCTGGCGACGAAGATTCCCGATCGGACCCGGGACGAATTCCTGCGCCGCCTGCAAGGAAGTCTAAAGCGGCTGCAGACCGACCACGTGGATTTGGTCCACATTCATAGCCTGGGCCAGGCTGACGATCTCGCGAAAATCGAGGCTCCCGACGGCGCTCTCAAAGGTTTGATGGAAGCCCGCGAACAGAAAATGGCGCGGTTTGCCGGCATGACCAGCCATACCAACGGAGAAGTAATGGCTAAGGCGATCGAGCGCCATGATTTGGACTGCGTGCAGATGGCGCTGAACGCCTCGCGGAACGGCCGGTTTGAAGAACTCGCCCTGCCCGCTGCCAACGCCAGGAATCTTGGCGTGATCGCGATGAAGGTGACCGGTCAGGAGTTTCTGGTGGGCGACGGTCCGGGCAAAGCCGACATGAATTCTCTGCTGCGATATTCCATGAGCTTGCCAGTAACCACGGCGGTCGTGGGAATGCCCCGCCCGGAAATGCTGGCACACAACGTGGAAACTGCGCGCAGCTTTTCACCGCTCAACGATCAGGAGAAGGAGCGCCTGCGGCAGCAACTCGGGCCTTTTCGTGAGGGGCTGGAGAAGCGCCTGGTCGGGCATCTGGATGGACCCACGGCGAACCCGGAAATCTTCCTGGCGTAGCGGCAGTGGTATCGTGACCAGCCCGTTTGAAGTTGGAGGAACTTGTGTCCCGCGAACTTGCATGGTCTGAACTCGAATCCTTCCCGTCGCTCGACTGGTCTGACGTCGCGCCGCGCATGGCGCCGGCGCTTCGTCGCTCCATCGAAACCGTGCTGGCCACGCAGAATGGCGGGGACTTGTCGCTCGAAGAGTCCTGCGCGCTGGCCGGCGCCGAAGGCAACGACCTGCTGGGCCTGCTCGTGGCCGCCAACCTTCTGCGCGCCGAATTGGCCGGCAACATCGTGACCTACGTCGTCAACCGCAACATCAACTTCACCAACATCTGTTTCATCGGATGCAAGTTCTGCGCCTTCAGCCGCGGCCCGCGCGAGGCGGACGCCTATTTCCACACCCTCGATGACATGGCGCAAAAAGCGGTCGAGGCGTGGCAGATCGGCGCCACCGAAGTCTGCATCCAGGGCGGGCTGCCGCGCGATCTTCCCAAGTTTTACTACCGCGACATTCTGCGCGCGGTGAAGCGCGCCGTCCCCGGCATGCACATTCATGCCTTTTCGCCCATGGAAATTGTCTACGGCGTCGAACTCACCGGCATGCCGCTGGCCGACTATCTTTCGATGCTGCGCGACAACGGGCTGGGCACGTTGCCCGGCACCGCCGCGGAAATTCTCGACGATGAAATCCGCCACATTCTTTCCGCCAACAAACTTTCCACCGCGCAATGGGTGGAAGTCATTCGAACAGCGCACCGCTCGGGCATTCGCACCACCTCGACACTCATGTATGGCCACGCCGAAACGCCCGCGCACTGGGTGCGGCAGATGCGGCTGTTGCGCGAGATTCAGGCCGAAACCGGAGGTTTCACCGAATTCGTACCGCTCGGCTTCGTACACCAGAACACGCTGCTTTTCCAGCAGGGACTGGCCCGCACCGGCCCCACGCTGGCCGAGCATCTCAAGGTTCACGCGCTGGCGCGGCTGCTGCTTGCCGGATCCATCAACAACCTTCAGGTTTCGTGGGTGAAGCTGAACCGGCGTCTCTCGCAGCTTTGCCTCGACGCCGGTGCCAACGATTACGGCGGCACCTTGATGGAAGAAAATATCTCGCGCGAAGCCGGCGCGACCGCCGGCCAGTACACCAGCCCGGAAGATTTTCAAGCGCTGATTCTGGAGATCGGACGCATTCCCGCCGAGCGCAACACCACCTATACCCGCATCAAGGTCAAGCTCCCGCTCGAGGAATTCACGGCGGAACAGGCCATGGAGGCTGAGTTCGCATGAGCGCGCAAGAAGCGGGCGGAGCGTCGGCGAGGCCGATCGCGATCATCGGCGGCACCGGTCCGGCAGGCATGGGACTCGCTCTGCGCTGGGCGCGCTCCGGGGAAACCATCATCATCGGCTCGCGCGAGGCGGAGCGGGCCCGGCAAGCCGCCGCGGCGATTCAACTGCGAGGCGGCCCGCAGGCCCGAGTCTCCGGCATGGATAACGCCGCCGCTTGCGCCGCCGCTGACATTCTGATGCTCACCGTGCCCTTCGAAGGCCAGGCTTCCCTGCTCAAACAACTCAAACCGGCGATGACCGCAGGCAGCATCCTGATTGACGCCACGGTTCCTCTCGCCGCTGGAGTGGGCGGCCGCGCTTCGCGCACTCTCGGTGTCTGGCAAGGCTCCGCGGCCCAGCAGGCCGACGAGATCGTGCCCGAGGAAGTCAGCGTGGTCGCCGCCTTTCACAATCTTTCCGCAGAATTGCTCTGGGGAGACTTGCCTCTCGACTGCGACGTCATCGTCTGCAGCGACGACCCGGACGCGGCTCAGCTCACCCGCGACCTTGCGGCGAGGATTCCCGGCGTTCGTCCCATTAACGGCGGTGCACTGGAAAATTCCCGCATCGTCGAGCAAATCACCGCCCTGCTCATCGGATTGAACATCCGCCACAAAGGCCACGCCGGAATCCGCATCACCGGCCTGCCGCCGCTAGCCTACCGCTAGAGCGGTTCCGCAGTTGCTGTAGGGACAGCCGCCCTCGGCTGTCCGGCGGAGCGAAGCTCCGCAGTGGGAGCTTTACAGAGTGCTGAAAAACTCGGTTTTGGGTGGCGATGTAGGGGCGGACGCATTCGTCCGCCCCGCCGAGCGCAGCGAGGCGTACCCTCATGGCTCCCC
>OMOD01000191.1 GCA_900290255.1 Candidatus Sulfotelmatobacter kueseliae | reverse complement strand
ACCGGCTTCCGGCGGACGAGGGCGTCCGCCGCTCCAAGGGCGTCCGCCGCTCCACAAGACGACGGGGACGCAGTTGTAGTCCTCGGCGAAGCGGGCTTTGGCGAACTGGAGTTCGAGTTCGGCGAGGACGTCCACAGCCGCCAGAATTTCCGCTGCCTGCGCGCCGATGCGCTGGGTCATCTCGAGCAGGATGCGGTGAATTTCGGCCTGCTCTTCTTCGAGCAGGCGGACGAGTTCGTTGTTCTGCTCGATGGTTTCGAGAGGCTCGACGAAAACCGTCTGGCCGCTGGAACTGGCGCCGTGGACGACGCCCTGCACGCGGCGCTTCTGCTCGACTTTGACGGGAATGACGAAGCGCTCGCCGCGGATGGTGACGAGTTCCTCCTGGACGGCGCCGTCTTCGGCCAGGCGGCGGAGGTATCCGCGGAGGGATTCCTGAATGGCGCGCCGCTGTTTTTCGATTTCGCGGCGAATGCGGGCGAGTTCGGGCGAGGCTTTGTCGTCGAGCGTACCGTCGGGCTGAATCTTGTTGCGGAAGGAGCGGAGAAAGACGGTGAAGTCCACGATGCGATCGGAGAGCGAGCGCACCTCGCGCCATTCCGACTTCATGGCGGCCGGCGGGTGAAGGGCGATTTCGCGCCATTCGGCGGCGCGATCAACGATGAGGATGACGTCGCGGATTTCCGTGGTCTCGAGGGCGGCGCCGGCGATGCGGGATTTTTCGATCAGCGGGCTGACGTCGACGAGGCCGGAGAAATCGAAGCGCCCGCCGACCCGGCGGAATTCGCGAATCTCGGCGGCGAGGGCCTGCTGGGTTCGAATCCACTCGTGGTCGACCGAAGGAGTGAGGGCGGTGATACGGCTCTGGCCGAGAGGCGAGGAGGTGTATCCGCGGAGGAGTTCGCGCAGGGAGTCGAATTCGAGGACACGGGCGGAGGAGTGGGTCAGGTCGGCGGACATCACGATTTATGGTACAGGGAAATCCCCACTCTACGAAAACCGCGCAGGGTGGGCAGCCGAGCAGGGAAAGTCAACGTCCCCACCCTGTCGCCAAGAACGCGACAAGGATGGGGCACCCGCAGGCGTGAATCTGTCCGATCGCGTGTTCGCAAGTATGGGAAAGTCAACGTCCCCACCCTGTCGCTAAGAACGCGACAAGGATGGGGCACCCGCAGGCGGTTCGGGCCGCCCTTCGAAAACCGCGAGGGGTGGGGCACCTAGCGGGGAAAGTCAACATCCCCACCCTGTCGCCAAGAACGCGACAAGGGTGGGGCACCCGCATCCGGTTCGGCCCACCCTTCGAAAACCGCGAGGGGTGGGGCACTCAGCTGGGAAAGTCAACATCCCCACCCTGTCGCCAAGAACGCGACAAGGGTGGGGCACCCGGCAAGTTGGGAAAGTCAACGTCCCCACCCTGTCGCCAAGAACGCGACAAGGGTGGGGCACCCGGCAAGTTGGGAAAGTCAACGTCCCCACCCTGTCGCCAAGAACGCGACAAGGATGGGGCACCCGCAGGCGTGAATCTGTCCGGTCGCTTTGTTCGCAAGCAGGGAAAGTCAACGTCCCCACCCTGTCGCCAAGAACGCGACAAGGATGGGGCACCCGCAGGCGTGAATCTGTCCGGTCGCTTTGTTCGGAAGCAGGGGAAGTCAACCTCCCCACCCTGTCGCCAAGAACGCGACAAGGATGGGGCACCCGCACCCACCCTGGGGTTACGTGAGCCGGCTTCAGGCGCCGGCGGCGCCGGCGACCTGGGCGGCGGGTTCGGCCGCGGCCGGCAAGCGGACCACGAACAGCGCGCCGCCTTCCGGCTTGTTCTGGCAGGTAATCTGGCCGCCGTGGTCCTGCATGACGCCGTAGGCGACGCTCAAGCCGAGACCCGTGCCTTTGCCAATGGGCTTGGTGGTGTAGAAGGGATCGAACACCCGTTCCGGCTCGCGAACGCCGGGACCGCCGTCGGAGAATTGCAGGACCGCTTCGTTGCCCTGCTTCTGGGCGGTGATTTCGAGCAAACCGCCGCCTGCCTCTTGCAGCGCGTCCAGGGCGTTCTCGATGATCTCGACAAGCACCTGAAACAACTGGTTGGCGTTGCCCCGCACCCGGGGAAACTCGGCGGCGATGGAAATCGAGACTCGAATTTGGCCGCCGGGGTAGTGCGGCTCCAGCATCTGCCAGGCGCGGCTGAGAAGCACGTTCAGGTCCACGAGCACTTTCTCTCCCGGACTTTGCTGGGCAAAGCTGAGCAGATTGGCGACCAGGTCGCGGGTGCGTTGCGCCTGGTTCACAATCTTGCGGAGCAGGGCTTTCTGTTCCTCGGTCAGCCGCTCCTGCGCCCAAAGCTGTTCCGAGTAGGTCATGATTGCGGTCAAGGGGTGATTGATCTCGTGGGCGGCTCCCGACACGAGCGTGCTGAGCGAGGCCAGTTTCTCTTTTTGCACCAACTGCTTCTGCAGCCGCATCTGGGTGTCGTAGGACTGGCGGGACTGCTGCAGGATGCCCATCAACGTCTGATCCTGCACATACTGGCGCAGGAACACGAACGCTCCCAGCACCACCATCCCGGTCAAGACGGTGAATAGACGAAACAGGCGCGAGGCGGCGGGAGACTGATCAAAAAAAACCACCCAAAGTCCCAGGGCGGGCAGCGACAACAGGGCCAGCATGGCCAGCCGGGAAAGGACCTTCCTCCATGAGGCCCGTTTGAGCGGAGGGACAGTCTTGAGATCCCATTCCCGAGCCGAGAGTGAGGCCGCAGCCATCCACGCGACCGTCCCAATCAGGGGGATGTCGTAGGCGCTTCCCGAATAATAGGTGTTATCCGCCGCGGCACGGTCGAGGAACTGAGAGTTGATACCGTACAGCGCAGCTGCAGCAAGAAAATTCAGGTAGAGCCGGCGCCAGCCGCCCGAACTGGTCCATGCGGCGAGCCCCAGCAACCCCAGCAGCAGCGCGTTCTCCAGTCCGTAGAGCCGATCGTAGTAGACGCTGTAGCGACTCACATTCAGGACGACGTACTGGTGCGGGAAGACGATGAAGCCGTAGAGAAAAACCCACCATCCCAGAAGCATCATGAAACTCAGGACGCTGAGTTGCAGCTTTCCCTCTACCTTGGCAAGGTCGGGGCGCCAGGCGGCGGCCGCGATCATGGGCACAACATGAAAAAAAAGAACAATATCGAAGAAGAATGGATCGGGAATGGGCACACGCAATACGGTTTCCCAATACGTCCAAGCCGTCTGATTGCTCACCCAGAGCGCGAAGCCCAGCGCCAGCAAGGCCCAGAAACTGCGCTCCTGCCGGGGGCGCGTAAAGGCGTTGGCCAGCGTGATGCCTGCGGCCGCCAGCATGAGCACCACGCCCGCCAGATCGGCAAACGCGGTAAGGCCAGGGCTTTTGTGCGCCGTCAGGGACACGAGGGCAAAGGCCAGAGTGATCCCCGCCGCTGCGGCAAACCAGCGGTATCGTCGAAGCAGACCCATCGGGTCCAATTCTATGGGAGGCGGTGGGGGATGCCGAGGACCGTTTAGGAGCGGCGTGGTTACTTTCGTCATACGTTGCAGTTGCCAGGGGCCCGGGGGCAGGGAGAATAACCACAGGGGCTAAAGCCCGCATTGACTTCAATCCGCTTACGCGGCGCTGAAGCGCCGCTCTTCCACGGCGGCGCACGCATTCGCGACTTTTTCCGCAGCCTGTGAAGCCGTTGGCGTCCCGCGCCAGCGGCGGCATCGCTGAAGCGATGCCCTGATACGAACCGCTACTTCGCAAACTGCACCACTGCGCGGTCTGGCGAGGGCCCTGGGTTCAGGTTTCTGGGAAATCCAGAATGTTCTAGAATCAAGCAAGAAGGCCGTCGCCGAGCCAGCCTTCCCTGGTGATCTCATATGGCATTCCCCGTAACCCGCCTGCGCCGCCTCCGCCGCACTACCGAACTGCGCAACCTGGTGAGCGAAACCCGGCTCACGCCTGACGCCTTCGTTTACCCGATGTTTGTGTGCCCAGGAGAAGGCGTCCGCAAGGAAGTGCGCTCGATGCCGGGCGTGTTCAATCTGTCGGTGGACGAAGCCGTGAAAGAGGCCAGGGAAGTGTACTCTCTGGGCGTACCTTCGGTCATTCTTTTCGGACTTCCCGCTAAGAAAGACGAAGTGGCCACCGGAGCCTGGGAAGAGAATGGCATCGTGCAACAGGCGGCGCGAGCGCTCAAGCGCGAAGTGCCGGAGCTGATTCTGATGGGCGACGTCTGCTTGTGCGAATACATGTCGCACGGGCATTGCGGGATCGTGAAAGCGACATCCACGCCGCGATCGTTGGGCGCCGCGGTTCTCGACGCGGTGAAGCCTTCCGAGCGCGTACGGGCGGTGAAGAGTAAAGAGGAAAAGGGAAAGGCAATCGAGACGCTGGCTGCCGTGGCCAAGCGCGCCGCGGAATCGAGCTTCGAGATCGTCAACGATGCCACGCTTGAGCTGCTGGCGCGGACGTCGATATCGCTGGCAAAAGCGGGGATTGACGTCATCGCGCCGTCGGACATGATGGACGGGCGGGTGGGAGCGATTCGCAAGGCGCTCGATGAAGCCGGACTGATCAACACGCCGATTCTCTCTTATGCGGCGAAGTTCGCATCGGGCTTCTACGGGCCGTTCCGCGAGGCGGCGGATTCGGCGCCGCAATTCGGCGACCGGCGGTCTTATCAGATGGATGGGGCCAACCTGCGCGAGGCCATGCGCGAGATTGAAGCCGACATTGAAGAGGGCGCCGACATGATCATGGTGAAGCCGGCGATGCCGTATCTGGACGTGATTGCCGAGGCTCACCGGCGCTTCGGTCTGCCGCTGGCGGCATATCAGGTGTCGGGGGAATATGCCATGATCGAGGCGGCGGCGCGCAACAACTGGATTGACCGCGAGCGGGTGATGATGGAATCGCTGGTGTCGATCCGGCGGGCGGGGGCGAGCATTATTCTGACGTACTACGCCAAAGATGCGGCGAGGGCGCTGGGTTAAACTTTCTGTTCGCCGCGGATTCACGCGGATTGACGCGGATTTCCCACAGGGCCGCAGGGGCTAATGCCCACGATTTCTGACGCCGTCAGGCGACACGACTAGAGTCGCGCCCTTCCCACCGTGCTGCTCCGAGGGTAGGGATTCTTCGACTCGCGTTCGCGTGAGCTCACGCTCGCTCAGAATGACAGATGCGCCGGAGGATGTGCTTCCCACGCTGCGAAAATCGCCCTTCGACTTCGCTCAGGGCAGGCTCCGGGTGGGCAGCCGATGAGAACGCAAAGTCAACGTCCCCACCCTCTCGCAAAGAACGCGGGAAGGATGGGGCAACCGCTCTGATTTTCGGATTTCCGATTGTCGATTTTCGATTGAAAAAGTCAAAATCCCCGCCCTTCCCGCTCGTGCCCTTAAGCTCCTGTGGCTTTCTGGAAGCTGACTTCGACCTGGCGGCGGTCATCGTCGGAGACTTTGAACATGTCGCGCGGCTTCAGGCCCATCATGCTGGCCACGAAGACGTCGGGGATCTGGCCGATGCGGGTGTTGTAGGTGTTGATGTCGTCGTTGAAGAATTCGCGGCGGTCGGCGATGCGCTCTTCGAGTTCGGAGATGCGGTTCTGCAGCTTGAGGAAGTTTTCGTTGGCTTTGAGCTGGGGATAATTCTCGGCCACCGCAAACAGGCCGCGCAGCGCGCTCACCAACTGCAGGTCGGCGACGGCTTTCTGGCTGATGCTGGCCGCGTTCATGGATGCGGCGCGCGCCTGGGTGACGGCCAGGAGGGTTTGCTGCTCGTGCTGCATGTATCCCTTGACGGTTTCGACGAGGTTGGGGACTTCGTCGTGGCGCTGTTTGAGCAGCACGTCGATGTTGGCCCAAGCGCGGTCGTTCTCGTTGCGCAGGCGCACCAGGCCGTTGTAGAGAATGACGGTATAAGTGAGCACACCGGCCACAAAAAGAAAAAGCGCCAGACCCGAAACCAGGCTGCTGCCCATGATCACCTCAGTCTTAACTGTCGTCGCTCTTAAGTGTCTAGGGTGCCAGCGGGAAGCGGCGAGTGGCAAGTGACGGAAGAGTAGCCTCTGATTTTCGGATTTCCGATTGTCGATTGTCGATTGAAAACCCCGACGCGGTAAGGATTCTTCGGCGCGTGTTCATCCCACCCTTCGAAAAGCGCCCTTCGACTTCGCTCAGTGCAGGCTCCGGGTGGGGCAGGCGACGAGAACAGAAAGTCAAAGTCCCCACCCTCCCGCAAAGAACGCGGGAAGGATGGGGCACCCGCTCTGATTTTCGGATTTCCGATTGTCGATTGTCGATTGAAAACCCCGACGCGGTAAGGATTCTTCGGCGCGTGTTCATCCCACCGTTCGAAAACCGCCCTTTGACTTCGCTCAGTGCAGGCTCCGGGTGGGGCAGGCGACGAGAACAGAAAGTCAAAGTCCCCACCCTCCCGCAAAGAACGCGGGAAGGATGGGGCACCCGCTCTGATTTTTGGATTTCCGATTGTCGATTGTCGATTGAAAA
>OMOD01000194.1 GCA_900290255.1 Candidatus Sulfotelmatobacter kueseliae | reverse complement strand
CTCCCACGACCATCGGCAAAGTGCCCTCCAAGCTGTTCCTTCTCGACACCGGCTCGCTCGTCAATTTCATCTCCCCCGCCGCAGCCCGCGAAGTCACCAAGGTGCACGGCGACTCCGATGTCACGGTGGAAGGCATCAGCGGCCGCGTGGAAAAGGTTTACACGGCCAACAAAGCCGTGCTCCAGTTCGGCCACCTGCGCCAGGAGAATCAGGACATCACCGCCTTCGATACCACGCCCATCAGCGACGACATCGGCACCGAAGTTTCCGGTTTCCTCGGCTTCGTCATGCTGCGCATGCTCGAGATCAAAATCGACTACCGCGACGCCCTGGTCGATTTCCAATACGACGCTAAGCGCTGGAACCGCTAGCTCCCTCCGACGGTGGCACTTCCTCGACGGCCCTGGCACCGCCAGCCGCAGAAGGCGCATCTCAGCAAAGAACCTGTTTTCGGGAACCACATCCCCGCTGTCCCACAGTATTTGCGGCAGTGTACACTGCCGACAGGAGAGAAAAGGACTGATGAAGCTCTGCCAGACGCATTTAATCCTTTGTCTGTTTGTTTTAGCCACCGTCCCAGCCTATTGTCAAAGAGCGACCTTCGGGCTCGATTTCGGACAGACCTCCGACAAATTCGGCGGCCTGTCTTCGGTGAGCGACGCGGTCGGCAATGTCGAGGGTGAAGTGGTCATTCTGCGCGGCGGCGGAAAAGGGAACTGGCCGAGTCTTGTGGCCGGCGGCGAAGTCCGTTTTCCCACCAACACCCAGTTCCACGCCGACGAGTACGCCGTGTATGGCGGCCCGATGTTCCGCTTCGGCAGCCACTTTTCCGCGGGCTTTCACGCCCAGGTCCGCAAGATCCTCGTTCCACCCAGCAATTTGAATGGCGTGGTTTTCAACCGCCTCGATTTCAAGCTGCTGGAACTGCCCTTCGTGGCGGAATACAGATTCAGTACCGCACCAAGGCATGCTTTCCTCCGGGCCGAGATCTCGCCGGAATTCACCCCGCACTACAAAGCCCCGGTGGCCAATTACCCGCTTCCCAATCCGAACTTCGACCACGGCTACGACATCCGGGGTATCGCGGGATACGTTTTCGGCAAGTGGTACGTGAAGGCCACCTACGAAACCCGCTATTTCAAGTTCGAGCCGACTCTAGGCAATCCCAACCAGATTTACAATTGGCGGACCAACGCGGTCATGGGCGGCGTGGGGTTTGTGTTCTAGGGGAAGCACGAACCGACCTGCGCTCAGTTCTGAGCCTGGGCGTGGCGGGCATAGTAGCCCTTGCGCAAGTGAACCTGCAGATGCTTGCCGTCCTTTTCGGCGGCGATGTTGACGGTGCGGTATTTCCCGTTCGGAGCGAAGTCCGCAGGCTTGTAGGCAATCAGGTAGCGGCTACGGATCAGGTCGCGCAGCTTACTGAGGTGTGCGTGCAGGGCAAACAGGTCGCCGGGGAACAGGGCTTCGCCGCCGCTGCGCTCTGCCAGCACTTGCAGAACCCTGTCAGCATCGGTTTCGGCGCGAATGCTTTCTGAAGTGCTGACGGTGTAAACCGTGACATCTTTTGCCTCCGCTTCTTCAACACTCTGCCGAAGACTCCGGTGGCTGGAATTGTCTTCTCCGTCGGTGAGAATGACGAGCACTTTAGCCACGCGGCCGTCCTCGGGATAGGCCGCGAGCTTCCAGCAAGCAAAGGAGACGGCGTCGAACAGCGAGGTTCCTCCGCCGTTGGTGAGTTTCTCGACACCCCTTCCCAGCGCGGCTGGGTCTGCAGTGAAATCCTGGGTGACCGAAACCTCGGTGCTGAAGCCCGCGACGAAAGCAAGGTCAGAATCACCATTCAGGACTTTCTCGAGGAACTTCTCGGCAGCGTGTTTTTCAAACGAGAAACGGCCCTCGACCGATCCGCTGGTGTCGATCAACAGAGCCAGTCGTAGAGGAAGCTTCGATTGCGGAAGGAACTGCAAGATGCGGTTGGGGGGCTTGTTGTCATCGAGAATCTGGATGTCGGACACCGCGAGATCGTTGATCATCTGTCCATGGTTGCTCACGGAAAAAAATAATGCGGTCTCATCAACCACCTGATGAATGGTAAACAGATTGCCCCCACTTACCGGCCCTGGCGAAATGGACGCGCGCTCACTGGTCGCTGCGGGATCGGAGGGACTTGGCTCGGACGGCGCAGAGCAGGTTGCGCAGGCACCCATCCAGGGTTCGCCTTGCACTCCTTTGAGCTCGGACTTGAGTCGCTCGGTGTTCGGGAAAGTTTGCACGGGGCCATTCGGGGCGGCTGATACCTGCTGAACGCTCGCCGCGTTCGCTGATTGTGCCATCTGAGCCTTGCGCTTCACGAGCACATCGAGATTCTTGCGCGCGACCGGAGCCAGGGGGTTGCCAGGGTCCTCCGCCAGGAACATGTTCAGCTGTCGCTGCATGGTGTCGTAGTCCTGCAGCGACATGGCTGCAGCCGCCCCAATGTAGTGCACATTGGCCATGCCGCGATCACCGAGTGCGTGCGCCCGCTCGATGGGCGCTCCCATCCGACAAAATGGTCTGCAACGTAGAATCCTGGCCCTAACAGATGAACCGAACCCTGAAGAGGCTGCTCGGGGAATTCCTGCCGCATCGAACCGCCGCTTTCTGATGCTTGTTTTTTCGAAGGGTGAGGGCGGCCAGGGACTTTTGGCGTCTGTCTCCCCTTTACTTTCAATCACTTACCACCGTATAATCCCCGCAAGCAACCGCTAAACCCCAATTTTGCCCCGTTCGTTGAGATGTTGATGCGCCTTTCCTCACCGTTCCAATAGGATAGCTTCAGTTCAATACCCAGGGAAAAGTGTAATAACCCAGGCTTCAAACCGAGGGCATTCCCTGGGGAAACCGCAGCTTTGGGGTGAATTTCGGTTCACCCGGAGCGAGTGCCAGAAACAGAGCAGACAAGCAGTTTGAGGGACAAGACTAGCCACCGATCGCTGATTAGTGGCCACGGTCCACTAAAGAGCTTAGGAGCCGACAGTCATCATGCGCAAGCCGATTAAGTATGTAGAGAAAGCAGCCGTCGCCGCCGCCAAGGCTACTTGGGTAGTGTTCGACCGCCTGAACCGCATCAGCCCCAACCCGTCGCCCACGCCGAAGTGGAGCGACAAGCCGCTGCTCAAGTCGTACGAGAAGTCGAAGCCGCCGCTGGGCTGGCCGCGGACGACCGACTCGCTCTGCCCCAAGTGTGTCCCGGAAATTCGCCAGCAGATTCTCGACGGCTACCTGCCGCACGAAATCCTGCTCAATGAAAAAGTCGGCGAGGTCAAGGCGCAGATCATCGAGCGCGACGGCAAGATCCTGATGGTGAAGGACTGCCCCAAGCACGGTCGCTTCGAAGACGTGATGTCGATGGACACCGAATTCTCGAAGCATCTGGAAGACGTCTTCCCCGGCCGCGACATTCGCGCCCACAACGACGAGGGACTGCACAATCACGGTTCATCCACCGTGAAGTATGGCCGCGGCGCCGTGCTCACCATTGACCTGACCAACCGCTGCAACATGATGTGCGATCCCTGCTTCATGGACGCCAACCAGGTCGGGTTCGTGCATGAACTGACGTGGGAAGAAATCAAGACCATGCTGGATAACGCCGTCACCATCAAGCCGCGGCGGCAGATGAGCGTGCAGTTCTCGGGCGGCGAGCCGACGTTGTCGCCGTACTTTCTGGATGCGGTGCGCTACGCGCGCAAAGTCGGATTTAATTCCGTGCAGGCGGCTACCAACGGCATCGAGTTCGCCAAGAGTTTCGAATTCGCGCAGCAGGCCGTCGAAGCCGGCATGCGTTATGCCTACCTGCAGTTTGACGGCATCGGCAACGCCGCCAACGCGCATCGCGCGGTCGGCAATCTGTTCGACGTGAAACTGAAGGCGATCGAAAACCTGCACAAGGCGGGATGCGAAATCGTCCCCGTCATCACCATCATCAACGGCATCAACAACGAGCAGGTGGGGAAGATCGTCAAGTTCGCGCTCGACAATCCGAAGACGATCAGTTTTCTGAGCTTCCAGCCGGTCAGCTTTACTGGCCGCGACGAGGCCATCACCGACGAGCGCCGCATCGCGCAGCGCTACACGCTCTCGCATCTCGCCCACGATGTGAAGAATCAGACCGGCCTGGGCGAGCCCGCCCGCGACTGGTTCCCGATTTCGTTCATGGGAACTTTCAGCGACTGGGCCGACCTCATGCACGCCCAGGACGCCAACAACGACTGGGGCCAACTAAGTTGCGGTTGTCACCCAAACTGCGGGACGGGCATGGCGGTGATGATTGACAAGGAAACCAAGGAAGCCGTGCCGGTGACGGCGTTCTTGCATGGGGATCAGCTGGCGAAGGATATCGCCAAAGTGAACGATGCGGGGCGCAGCAAGTTCTGGACCGCGTTCGGCATGGCGCTGTGCCTGATGAAGAACTACGATCCGTTCAAGGCGCCGACGCACTTCAAGCTGATGGACCTGTTGAGCAAGTTTGACAAGAATTACAACGTGACGGGCCGGAACTACGGCAAGGTCGGCCCGGACCGCTCGATCGACGACGTGATGAAACGGCGCAAGGATCGCTGGAATTTCCTGTTCGTCGCGGGAATGTGGTTCCAGGATCTTTTTAATTACGACTTCCGGCGGACCGAGCAGTGCATTATTCCGTACGCGACGCAGGAAGGCGAGATTTCGTTCTGCGCTTACAACACGGGCGTGGGCTGGCGGAACATCATCGAGAAGATGCACATGACGGCCACGCTCACCAAGTGGTACGAAGAGCACGGGCGTCACGAGATCTTCGCCGGCGGCAAGAAAGTGAAGATGGAAAAGCAAGAAACGGCCACCGAGTATCTCAAGCTGCGCGAAGAGATCGTGACCAACGAACTGCAGCACGACCTGGACCGGCTGGGCATCGCCAAGACCGCGCGCGAGGAGAAGTTGCGGGCGCGGGATGCGAAACAGAAGCACGACGCCGAGGTTAAGGGCGAGGCGCGTGGGCCAGAGAAGAATGATGAAGCTTACAATGCCCGCATGGCATCGCTTTACCGTGAAGTGGTGCTGAAAGAAAAGCCGGTGCAGTCGCAGGATGGATTCATTCCCCTGGGAGCGCTGGCGAAAGCGAACGGGAATGGCAACGGCGACGGAACTCACACGCCTAAGCCGCAAGTCGAAGAACCGGTGGCAGGAGACTAGCTCTCAGCATCAGCCATCAGGAAAAGCAAAGGCCGCCGCGAGGCGGCTTTTCTTTTTGCGCACATACGCTCGTTGCTCTCACGCCGGAACACAAGAAAGACCATAGGGTTACCGCGCTCCTCAGCGGCTTGACAGTTGCGCTTGCGCCTATTCATACTCGCAGCCGATTCGCCGGCTTTCTTCTTCATAACGAAAGAATTGGTGGTTTCCAATGAAACGGGACTTGATTGAGCTGTCCGCTGTAATCCTTGCCGCTCTTCTGACCTTAGGTCAACACCCGCACGCGGCCGGTCAGCAACTCGATAATCAGATCATAATTCGAGTGCATGAAACTGCGGCGACCAACGCGGCTCCCGGCCAGCCGGTCGCCACATATCTGAACGGCTATCACTCTTCGATCAACGGAGAGACTATCGAATACCACTCCTCCGATCCTGATGCGGATTCAGCATTGCTGGTGCGAGGGCAGAGGATTGCGCATTCGATCACCTGGGAAACCGATCCCATGCCGGCGTCCAACGGTGATTTCCAGTTCATCTGGCTGGCGGGGATTGAATGTGCGGGTTTCGAGGGAGAAAAAGAGAGCCATCAGTTTGATTTCCTGATCAATGGTCAGCGCTGGTTCAGCTTTAAAAACGTCAAGGATTCGACAGCGAAGAACTGGAGGGTCGCGGGCAAAGACGGCGCCGAATTATCTTTTGCTGCCCTCATTACCGATAAGGCTGGCGACCTGTTCGGCTACATGGTGCTGAAGGTTCCGGGGAAGGATTTCGAGGCCGGAAAGCCGCTGACCCTGGAGGTGAACGGAGATAACTCAGGCAGCCCCGATTGGTACATGACGTTTCAGCACCGGTTCAATTTTGTGCCGCGGGTGCGCGCCGAGCCAGCGCTGTTCAGGAATGGATCCCAGGTCTCGCAGGTGCTACGGCTGAGTCTGGACAATCTGACTGAGGGCAGGACGCTTGAAGTCCGTGTTCCCAATCATGAACCCGTCCGCACTGCTCTCAAGATCGGGGCGAACATCCTGCAACTACCAATTCCCGCAGCGAGCTCGGAAATAACCTTGCCGGTCCGGTTCGAGGTCAATGACATGACAGTCGACACCAGCGCGGTTAACGTGGCGCCGGTCAAGGCGAGAGACATCTATCTGCTCTCGTATTCGCACAACGACATCGGCTATACCGATCTGCAGCCCGACGTGGAACGTAAACAATGGAACAACCTTGAGGAGGCAATGCGGCTCATCCGCGAAACGCGGGATTGTCCGGCGGATGCGCGCTACAAGTGGAACATGGAAACGATCTGGGCGCTGGAAAGTTATCTGAGGCAGGCGTCCGCGGCCCAGCGCGAGGAATTCTTCGCGGATGTGCGTCAGGGCAGCATCGGACTGAGTGCGCTCTACGCGAACCTGCTCACCGGCCTGGCCAACTCCGTGGAGATGAGCCACTTCTTCGATTTCGCTCGCACTTTGCGCAGGGATTACCAGATTCCGATGACAACCGCTGTGACCTCGGACGTTCCCGGCTTCAGTTGGGGACTCGTCTCAGCCATGGCGCAAAGCGGCGTGAAGTACTTCGCTACGGCGCCGAATGTCGGGGATCGCATCGGCTACACCCTGCAGACGTGGGGTGACAAACCTTTCTACTGGACATCGCAATCAGGCCAGGAAAAAGTTCTGACCTGGATGGCCGGGGCCAGTTATTCCAGCTTTCACGAAGGGACGCTCAGCAAACTCGGCGACGAGAAGATCATGAAGCTGGTGCGCAAGCTGGACGAGGCTTCGTATCCATATGAAATCGTCCAGCTGCCCTATACGCTGGGCGACAACGGCCCACCCGATCCAACTCTCTCGGACTTTGTCAAACAGTGGAACGAACGCTACGTGACGCCCCGCCTCATTGTGGCCACGCACGAACAAATGTTCCAGGAGTTCGAGAAACGTTACGGTGCGACGCTGCCGGTCGTGCAAGGTGACTTTACCCCTTACTGGGAGGACGGAGCCGCCTCCACGGCGTTCGAGACGGCGTTGAATCGCGCCGCAGTCGATCGGCTGATCCAGGGAGAAGTCCTGTGGTCGATGCTGTCCCCGGCCTCTTATCCGGCACAGGAATATGAGTCCGCCTGGCGCAACGTCGTCTTTTATGACGAGCACACGTGGGGCGCGCACAACAGTATCGAGGAGCCGGACCTGCCCTTTGTCAAACAGCAGTGGGAGTTCAAGCGGAAATTCGCCTTGGATGCGGATCGCGAGTCGCATGCATTGTTGACGAAAGCTCTGCACTCGACTGCTGAGCCTGCCAAAACCAAGACCGCGATCGACGTCTACAACACCAATTCCTGGCAACGCACCGACGTCGTTTTTCCCCCCCCAGAGTTGAGCTCGGCGGGCGATCGTGTAGTTGATTCGGACGGGCAGGCGGTGCCGTCACAGCGTCTCTCCACCGGCGAACTGGCCGTACTGGCGGAAAACATTCCGCCATTTTCTGCGCGGCGATTCTCGGTGGAGAGGGGAACTGCTTTCGCTAAGAGCGGCGCGAAGGTTCAGGGAAACACGCTGGAGAACGACTTCCTCGTGCTGTCGGTCAATCCCCAAACCGGGGCAATCGACAGTTTGCGGTGGAAAAAGAACGGAGTTCAGCTGGCAGATGCAACCCGAGGCGATGGGCTCAATCAATACCTTTATGTATTGGGCACGGACCCTGCGAAAGCCCAGCGCGTCTCGAACGTGCGCGTGAGAGTCAAGGAACAGGGAAGTCTGGTTGTTTCTTTGCTGGTGGAAGCGGATGCACCCGGAGCGAAACGGTATTCCAGTGAGATTCGGCTGGTGGCGGGCATCAACCGTGTGGACTTGATCACGAATATTGGCAAGCAATCCGTCCGCGACAAAGAGGGTGTTCACATCGCGTTTCCTTTCGCCGTGCCCGGAGGCCAGCTGCGTTATGACGTCGCCGATGGAGTGGTGCGTCCCGAGGCAGACCAGTTGGCGGGCGCCTGCAAGAATTTCTTTTCCGTCGAGAGCTGGGTGGACATCTCGAACACCGATTATGGAGTGACCTGGGCCACGGCGAATGCTCCCTTGATAGAAATCGGAGCGATTACGGCGGAGCAGCCGTGGATGAAATCAATCCAGCCCTCGTCGTCGATCTACTCCTATGTGATGAACAATTACTGGCACACCAATTACAAGGCGGATCAGGAGGGTCCTGTAACTTTCAGCTATTCGATTCTTCCCCATGCCGCATTCAGCGTTGCCGATGCGGTGAAGTTCGGGATAGAACGCAGGCAGCCCTTGCTGGCAGCGGTTGCCGATTTGTCGATGCAACCGCACTTTCCGCTGGTACGTGTTTCCTCGCCCGAGGTGGTTGTTTCTTCCCTGAAGCCGATCGCAGCGGGACGCAACTGGTTGGCCTACGTCTACAATCCAACTAACAGCGCCCAAAGGATCAGCTTTCAATCGGACAAGGGCGTGCCTCTGTCGCTCCGATCCAGCGATGCTGACGGACGAACCGGTGATGAGATTCACGATTTTGAGATCGCCGCCTTTGGCAGCGCCTTTGTCGCCATTTCCAGGAGCGGCTCATCTGATGCAGACCAGCGCTGAGGATGCTACGCTTTCTGGCATGCCTCGCCTTCGGCAAGTATGTACTGGTCTGTTTCTTCTGTTGGTTGCCCTGCGCCCGGCGTACGCCCAGAACGCCGTTGACCTGAAGCCTTCTCCGCAGCAAGTGGAGTGGCAGGACCTTGAAATGGGCGCGATCATCCATTTCGGTCCGAATACATTTCTCGATCGCGAATGGGGCGACGGCACCGCTGATCCGAAGGTATTCAATCCCACGCAATTCGACCCCGAGCAATGGATGCAGGCGCTGCAGTCGGCCGGGATTCGGTATGTGATCTTTGTGGCCAAGCATCACGATGGATTTTGCCTGTGGCCGACGGAGCAGACCGATTACAGCGTCAAGAGCAGCCCGTGGGAGAACGGCAAGGGAGATGTGGTGCGGCGAGTGGAGGAGGCTGCGAGAAAATATGGCCTGAAATTTGGAGTGTATCTCTCGCCGTGGGACCGTCACGAGCCTCGCTATAAGAATTCCGCTGAATACGACAAGTACTACAGCGCAGAACTTGACGAGTTGGCCCAGGGTTACGGCGATTTGGAGGAATTCTGGCTCGATGGCGCGGGCAGCGAGGGGCACGTCTACAATTTCCCCCGAATTATCGAGGAACTGCGCACCTACCAGCCCAACACGCTGGTGTTTGCCGATATGGCGCTGTTCGAGTATGGCGATATCCGCTGGGTGGGAAACGAAGACGGAATCATTCCCTACGAGAACTGGAACGTCATCGACCGGCACGGATACCTGCGGTGGCGACCGGTCGAGGCGGACACGCCGCTACGAAAAAATCATTGGTTCTGGCATCCCAATGACGAGGCTAGCCTCAAGAGCGTGCCGGAGCTGCTTTCGACTTACGAGCAAACCGTGGGACGCGGTGGGCAGCTCGTGTTGGGGATTGCGCCTGACCGTCGCGGGCTGCTGCCCGAAGCTGATGTTCAGCGGTTAAAGGAATTTGGCGCGGCGCTTCGCCAGCGATACGGCAATAACCTGGCTTTGCGGCACATCACGACAACTCCCGACGCGGAGCTTGCTTTCGACGGCAATCCAGACACCTTCTGGTCGGCGCCAACCGGTTCGCATCACGCCGTGCTTGAGGCGGGATTTGATCGGCCAGTTACTTTCAATCACACACTGGTTATGGAGTGGCTGAATGCCGGGCAGCATGTCCAGAAGTACGCTATAGAGATCTACAAAGGACGAGAGTGGATCGCTGTGGCCAAGGGGAGTGCGATTGGACACAAGAAGATCGACCACTTTGCGCGCGTGACGGCATCCCGAGTGCGCCTGAATATTGTTTGGTCTTCGGCGGAGGCGCACATCCGCGAATTTCAGATTTTCGATTCGAGTGCTGCGCCCTGAGGCAGGCCCCCCGGCCGGACGAGGGCGTCCGGGCCTCCATGGCCCCGGGTACGGCAACTGTGAATCCGCCTTAGTCAGACTCTCTGCACGTCGATCCCCCGCTCCAGGAAAGGCGCGATTGCTTTGTCGGAGGCACGCGTGTCGGTGATGAGTACGTGGACGTCAGAGATGGGACAGATCAGGGCCGGCGTCACGATGCCGATCTTGGTGGAATCTGCGACCACAATCGTCTGCTTGGCCTGGTGAATCATGGAACGGAACGTCAATGCCTCTTCCGGCTCGATCACCGTAATGCCGCGGGTGACATCGATTCCGCAGACGCTGACGAATACGCGATCCATGTACATGTCGCTCAGCGAGGACATGGCGACCTGCCCGACCAGGGAGAATGAGCCCGCCCACTGCACAAAGCCTCCGGTGACGAAGGTCTTCAGGCCGGGGCAGTTGCTCAGCTCCATGGCGATGTTGATGGCATTGGTGATCACGCGGATGTTGTGGCGGTTGCGCAGGTTCCGCGCTACATGAGTGGTGGTGGTGCCGGCGGTGAAACCCACGGTCTCGTTTTCCTGAATCAACTCAGCGGCGGCCAAGCCGATCCTGCGCTTTTCCGCCGTGCGATGCTGCTCGCGGTTCTGGAACAGAGAATCGTATCGGAAAGGTTCATAGAGCAACGGCTCAACCAGCATGGCACCGCCGTGAGTCCGCCGGACCAGGCCCTTGCCTTCCAGTTTGGCAAGATCCCGCCGCACACTGGCCGCCGAGGCGCCGAGGCCCGTGATCAACTCGTCGAGCGAAACACTGCCTTTATGGCGCAATTCTCTCAGGATCTGGTCTGCCCGGTTGCGGGCCTTCATTTTCGGACGGTCTCCTCTCGGCGAGGCGCTCACAACCCTTCAAGATCAAAGGTTCCTCGCGATATTCCCGAAGGCAGAGTGTACAACAACCTAACGAACACCTACATGCAGAATGTGCAAAACTGTGCATATAGAGCAAGCGAATGATCGGAATGGCAAAAATCACTCATTTTGGACTTGACAAAGCTCCGGACAGGGGGCGAGATTGGAAGGCCAAGTCCACCGGATTGTCCAACCGCCACTCATCAAGGAGTTAGCTTATGAATCCCCTGAGCCGTTGCTTTCGAAGTCTGTTAGCCGTCGCCGTAACTCTCTCCTTATGCCTGATCGCCGTCACTGCTCTCGCCCAGAATACGAACCGGCAAATTGGCACGCAATTCGAGGTGACCGCCGATCCGCTTGTCCCGCGGCCGCATGAGAAGCCCTGCATCGTGCCACTTTTTGCCAACTATCAGTTCGCCTATTTTTCAGCTACAACCCAGACCTTCGACTTCACTCCGCCCAGCGATTGTTCCGGCCCGTGGGAGAAAGTGGTGCTGGACGTGGATTTCAGCGAGAACGCAGGAGACCAGTTCGACCGAACCGCGAGCATCTATTTAGGAAACACCAACGTTTATTTCGGCACCACTCCCGAGCCTTTGCAGACCGCAACCAACACTTGGCACATCGAACGTGACGTGACAGACTACAGCGCGCTGTTGCTGACGCCGCAACCGGGTACGATGGTTCTGCAGAATTGCACCACGGACTGCCCTTCGCCCTACAATACCGAGCTCAACGGAGTTTTCACGGTCAACGCCGAGCTGGAGTTTTATCCCGCCCAGGGCCACGGCCAGAGTGGCGGCGAGACACCCGATGTCGTTCTTCCGCTGGTGCAGACAACCAGCGGCGGAATCAACCTGCCGGCCTACCTGTATTCCGCGACCGACCAGTTCTCGACTACGTTCACCCTGCCGAAGAACATCGAGCGCGTCTATCTGGATGTGATCGCTCAGAGTCAGCAGATCGACGAGCAGTGGTATGCCTGCTTCCCCAACGATCTGAGCAACATTAATGAACTTTATGGCTGCGGCAACACCGACTTCCGCGAGACCGAGATTACGATCGACGGTCAACCCGCAGGCATCTCGCCCGTCTCTGCCTGGGTCTTCACCGGCTTCCTTCCCGATCAGTGGGTGCCGACGCCGGCCGCGCAAACGCTCGATTTTGTTCCTTACCGGGTAAACCTCACACCCTTCGCCGGTGTGCTGAGCGACGGCAATCCGCACACGGTGTCGTTGAGCGTGTTCAACGCCAACTATTACTTCACCTCTACGGCAACGCTGTTACTCTTCCTCGATCACGGATCAACCCATGTCACCGGAGCGGTCACGAAAAACACGCTCGCCAGCCCGACTCCAGTAGTTACCGAGAACCTGCAGGGAACCACGACTGTGACCGGAACCATCGGGGTTGTCTCCAATCGGGACTTCACGATTGCGGGATACGTCAACACCTCCCACGGAAAGGTCGCGACTTCGGTGTGGGAGGAGCAGAACTTCTCCAGCACCCAGACCATTGACTTCGACACGGTCAACTTCACGGTGCTTGACCAGAACACTTCGGTTCACAACCGCGTGTCGTCGACCAGCACAGCCTGGAGCAATGGCGGCAGCGTAGTCACCCGCGACGATTTTAGCTTCCCCATCACCGTGGACGTCATTTACCCCGTCAGCACCGCTCCCTTCGGCTTGACGGTGGCGACCACGCAGAACTATCAAACCGACAAACTGACCTGGTTTGACGGATTCCCCTTCTACTTCAACTGGCTCACAAACTCGGTAACGGCAAGCGACGTGAGTCCGGCGGCGAGCTCGCAGAAATACACCTACTTCGATTCGACCGGCATGTTCTATGACTGCCAGATCGCATCGAAGAACAACACCCTGACCGCGGTAAGCCAGGGATGCAAGCCAGCTCAGCACTAACCAGTCAAGAATAAGAAAAACCCTAGTGAGGGAAAGGGCCCGGTCTGCCGACTGGGCCCTCGCTCTTCGCCCAGCCCTGGCACCCCTTCCGAAGACGGCCAGCGGGCCGATAACGCCGATCTTTGTTATGTCTGGATGGGGCAGCCCAGAGCACACATGTGATTGAAATAGCACGAAACGATCATTTTTGGCTTGACAGTGGTCATGCCGCCTGCATATTGTCGCTTGGTACAAAACCAGGGCGTGGAGATGAGCATTGATGTCCCCACTCCTGCGCGGAGGGCCATCAGGAGACATGAAAACCGCTAGTAGTGCGTCCAAGTTCGTCGCGAGTCGGCTCAAAGAAAGACCCCGTGAGGAGGTAATGATTATGACAAGAAGTTCCTTTCCCCGTTATTTCGTTGGATGTTGCCTTGCGGCTGTCCTCTGTTTGTCGTCCGCGCTGGCACAAACCGTCACCGGCTCCATCACCGGAGAGGTCACTGACCCCAGCGGAGCCGTCGTGGTTGGCGCAACGGTCACCGCCGAGAATACCGCCACGTCGGTAAAGACAACGGTGCAAACGAATGGGGCGGGAGTGTACAGCATCCGATTCCTGCCCATCGGCACCTATACGGTGACGATCGAAGCGGCGGGGTTCAGCACCCAGAAACTTCCCGCCTTTGCGCTGGAGATCGACCAAACGGCAAAGGCCGACGCCACCATGAAAATCGGGGCGGTGAGCACGGTGACGGTGCAGGAGAACTTTCATCCGATCCTCGACACCACCGATGCCACGCTGGGGAACACTCTTACAACCAATGAGATCGAAAACGTTCCTCTGAACGGCCGCAACTTCTCGTCGCTCACGCTATACCAACCCGGCGCTATTGATACCGACCCGACCGGCATGAACGGCAACAATGCCATCGAGCGCGACACATACAACAGCGGCATAGCGGCGATCAACGGCAATCGTGAGCAGGCAAACAACTACAGCCTTGAAGGCGCCGAAGACAATGAGCAGCAGAACAATCTCATCGGATACAATCCGGCGCCCGACGCGATCGCCGAAGTACGGGTAGTCGAAGCCAACGCGAACGCCACGTACGGGAACGCGAATGGGGGCGCAATTGTGACGGTCCTCAAGTCCGGGACCAACCACTACCACGGTTCCCTCTACGATCTTCTGCAAAACGAAACGCTCGATGCCAACACCTGGAGCAACGATCACTCTTACCCTGCGATCCACAAGAACTCGTATACGCAGAACATCTTTGGTGGAACTTTCGGCGGGCCCATCTGGAAGAATAAACTTTTCTTCTTTGGCGACTACGAAGGCGTGCGGCACCATACGGGGGGGAAGTCCTCGGCCAGCCTGCTCACTCCGGATATGCTCAGCGGAAACTTCTCGGCTCTCACCGCGGCGGGCATCCAGCTGTATGACACACAAAACAACTTCGCTGCTTTTCAGAATAATCAGGTTCCGGTGGTCAATCCGGTAGCGAAGTACCTTGCAGCCCATCCCGAAATTTATCCGGCTCCCAACGCCGTGCCGCAGGACGGACTGTTACAGAGCAACTATCAGGGTGCATATTCGGGTTTTGTCTCGAACAATCAGGAGGATTTCAAGGTCGATTGGACTCCGGGCAACGTGAACAAGGTCAACGGCTTTTACTCGCAGGGAACGGGCAAGGACTTCACAACATCCATCGTCCCGGTTTTCTTCCCCGCGGAGAACTCCTACCCAACAAAGATTGCTGGAGCCAGCTTCGTCCACGCTTTCTCACCGGCCATCGTCAACGAGGCGCGCTTTGGCTTCACGCGTGTCCGCTGGAACAACGGTGTCCCCACTGACCCATCTGGCCTCTTCGGCTTGACCGGCGATTCGAAAGTTGGCATACCTTTTGGCACGCAACGCTTTGTGGGCTTCTCCGGACAGAGCATCAACAACAACGCCAACTACATCGGCGCCAACGCCAACCTGCAGGTCTTTACCGACAATACTTTCGCATACCAAGACAACCTGACCTGGCAGCGCGGACGCCACTTGCTTACCATCGGGGGCCAGGCGAACCGCTATCAGCAGAACTACGTCAACGCCGGTAACGTCGGATTTCTGGGGACATTCTCATACAACGGCAACTTCTCCGAGAATCTGAATGCGGCCAATGGGCCGGGCTACGGCCCTGCTGATTTTGTTCTGGATCGGATCTCTAACGATCAACTCGCATCGCTAACGGGCTGGGTGGGCAACCGGCAGTGGCGGTTAGCTGGATACTTTCAGGACGATTTCAAAGTGACGCAGAGACTCACTCTCAACCTCGGCATCCGTTACGAGTACGATCAGCCCTGGTACGAGCAGAACAATAAGACTGCCAACGTCCTTCCTGACGGCATCCCGGAATACGCTGGCCACGTTCCCACTGGAGCGGTCGCTGGCTCGACTGTTTGCCCCACCCACGCCTGCTACGACGCTACTTGGGACCAAGTCATGCCTCGCCTAGGCTTCGCCTACCAAGCGATGCCCAAATTGGTAATTCGTGGAGGGTACGGAGCGACCAGCTTTTTTGAGGGTTATTCGTTCAACCAGCGGTTGACCTCGAGTCCTCCATTCACTCTTGCGATCAATACCAACGCCGCTCTTCCCAGCAAGACGTCCGGAGGCGTGCCCTTCACAGTGGAGGAAGGCTTTGGGAACAGCTATGGCTCAGACCCCGCCTACAACCTGTACTCGGTCTGGCCTCAGAATACTCAGCCTGCCTACATCCATCAGTTCAGTCTGACAACGGAATACGCAATCACGAACGAGTTGTCTTTGAGCGTTGGGTATCACGGCCAATCCGGGCATCACCTGGCCGACTATCGCAACGGCAATCAACTTACCACGGCGCAGTCGCTGGACCTCGGTGGGAATTGCGGAGCTGCAGTCATTCCCACGGCCGACCAGACACCCTATTACAACCTGGTGGGCGAATGCGGCGCCATTCTGATAACCGAATCCGGCGCCAAGATGAACTACAACTCGGCCCAGGTGACTTTGCGACAGCGGACTCACCACGGACTGGAATACACGCTGAACTACACGTTTGCGAAATCCCTCACCGACTCGTCGGGGAACTACGCGGTGTCTGGCACTAGCTTCAACGGGTCCTCGCACCAGGATGGCTACAACATCAACGCCGACTACGGTCCATCTGCCATGGATATTCGCCAGAGCCTGAACTTCGTCGGCGTGTACAGTCTTCCTTTCGGACGCGGCCGGACTTACGGCGGGAACGCGAACGGATTCGTAGATGCTGTTCTGGGAGGATGGAAAACGTCGGCTTCGGCTATCCTCTATTCAGGATTCCCAGTCACCATCTTCGGACCATGCACCAGCAACACGAACAGCTGGGGTTTCTGTCGGTCTAATCAGTATGGCCCCATGATCATTCGGAATCGCTCTCTCAATGACTGGTGGGGAACGGATCAATCCGCAGATAACTCGATAAACTGCCCGTCGAATGGAGCCTGCGCTTATGGCGTGGCCGCTCCGTACACATTCGGCACGGCGCACAATAGCACCGAGCGCGGCCCCGGCTATCGCCAAGTGGATATGTCCATATTTAAGGACTTCCACGTATGGGGCGAGAATCACGTGCTCGGCTTCCGGGCGGACTTCTTCAACCTATTTAACATTGCGAGCTACGGAAATCCCGACAACGGGATCACCGACGGCAGCTTCGGGGTGATCAACTACACGCGTTCTCCGGCTCGGTCCATACAGATCAGCTTGCATTACACGTTCTAGATCGCATCTATGGCTCCGCCAGGGCCGCTACTGCGGCCCTGACGAGGCCAGGTCAAGAGCACGACGCGTGGGGCCGTTCATCTTCAGCTCGGTGAGTGAGTCGTTCTCCGGTCTATGAACAATTCAGTCCTTGTCGAGATTTGCGTGGATTCGACCGCGTCTGCTCTGGCCGCGGAACGCGGCGGAGCACATCGCGTCGAATTGTGCGGCGACTTGCTGGAAGGTGGAATCACCCCCAGCGCAGGGCTGATTGAAACTGTCCGGCAGAAGGTTCGCCTTGGCATCCACGTAATCATTCGGCCGCGGGGCGGCGATTTCTGTTACACCTCGGACGAATTCGAAAGCATGAAGCGGGATGTGCTCACCGCGAAAGAGCTGGGAGCGGATGGGGTTGTCTTCGGTATTCTGAAGGAAGATGGACACGTCGACACAGCCAGAACTCGCAGTCTGGTGGAACTTGCCCGCCCGCTGAACAGCACCTTCCACCGCGGCTTCGACATGTCGGTTGATCTGAACCAGGCGTTGGAGGATGTGATCCATAGCGGCATCCACCGTGTCCTGACTTCAGGCGGCGAGCAAAACGCGGAGGATGGCATCGCAACCATAGCCAGGCTGGTTGCGGCCGCGAAGAATCGTGTGGCAGTCATGGTCGGAGGCGGAATCAGGGAGACCAACGTCCGCCGCATCCTCGCCGAGACGGGAGCCCGGGAGATTCATGCCAATGTGAGCCACTCGGTTGCCAGTCCCATGATGTACCGCAACAGCAAGATCTCGCTGGGGGCGGTCAAAGGCAGTGAGTATCAGCGTGTCGTAGTCCTGCACGATCGAGTCCGGCGGTTGCTGGAGGCGGCATCAAATGGAGCACCTTCCCTCGCCCCCAGCACGGCGGGATGAAGGCTAGCGGCATTTCATTGATTCATTTCTGGCTCAGGTGAAAGATCCCGCGCCGGGATGCTATTGCCTCCCCAGCAGAACTCGAGGAGTCAATGCTGCCAGGAAACGGTTGAGCACGCCAAAGAAGTTTCCCAGGCACGAAAACCCCGGAACGCTAACCTCACTAACTCCCCAGGGGCGAAGCCTCCCAGTGGCCCGGAAAACACCCCATACCGCGTGAGCTGTGGCAATCCCGCAAGCGGGCCGATCTTTGGTACGATGAAGAGGACGCCGTTGAGTCTGGTCGTTGATGGGAAGATGCTCTCAGCGAATTCCGAGAGCCGGGTTTGAAAGTGCGCAACCGTTGTGCAACGGCGGTTGATGGTTGTTCCGTTCCCGTGGTTAATTCGTTTAGCAGGATGGGCGCGTAGCTCAGGTGGTAGAGCAATGCCCTTTTAACCAGACTTGGTCCTGTTGAATCAACGAGTTACCAGAAACGCCCGGGAACGATCAGACGCGTATTTACGCGGGTTTGGAGCGTTCTCGAGAACATCTGGACCCACAATTGGACCCACGAAGAACTTGGACCCACGCGAGCGGGTTGGCAAAACCGCAGCCGTTGGTTAGAGTGCCACTCCGAACAGGTAACAATCGCAAAGTCCACTCCCCGTTCTAAGAGCAGCAGAAACCCCTCCTAATTGGTGCGGGCGGTATGCTTGATCAAGCTCAGCCTGCGCAGCATGCGATGCGGAGGGTACCCTCTACCGACAGCTCGGTGATGGGGAAGGACAAGTTAGGGCTTGCATGTTTCTTGGAGAATTGTTTGGTAAGAACAAAGAACCGAAGAAAGCTAATGAATATTTTGAGAAGGCGATTAGTCTCGCACAGAAAGCACGCTGGGCAAAACGAGCGGTGAAAGGTCAGACAGCCGCAACAAAACCTAAGCGGACTATGCCCTCAGCAGCTCGTCAAAAGATTGCTGCTGCTCAGAAGGCACGATGGGCAGCATGGAAGGCAAAGCAGAAGAAAGCGGCATAGTAACTGCAGTCATATTACAAAAGCCCGCTCAGGCAGACGCCGAGGCGGGCTTCGGTGTCGATGGGGGCTTCCTCATCATGTGAGGCGGATAGCAATGACGACTATCACATCCTATTCCTGGACGACTATGACGGCTTTGTGAAGAAGTACGGCCCGATCTCCAATTGCTGATCAATCAGGCGAAAATTACTACTCACCCCTAGGGTTCGTAGACTCTAGCCCAGATGTTGCATTTTCGGGTTTATCTGGGTGCATTCGGGTTCGAATATGCCACGGGGTTGCAGATCGTGTCGGCGGTAGGAAACTTAGCAACGTACCTTGCATAGATTTCGTTATAGCGCTGACTTTGTTCACTCGGACTGAGGGCAAAGGTTTTCGTCTTTTCAAAGTGCTTTTCGTGGTCGACCATGCAGCTAATCAGTGCGGCTCCGACGGCGGAAGGGGAACCCACCGCAAAGGCTTGAACCGGCCATCCCGTGATATCGGCAAGTAACTGTGACTCCTCCGGAGTGTGAGCCATCCATCCCGCCACGCGTACATGTGACAGCAGCCCTTCCTCTTCGAAGACTTTCAGGCAACGCCGAATCTCAAAACACATGCCTTCAATCAACGCACGCGCAATCCTCGCTCCGTCGTGATCTAGGGTTAGTCCTGTCAAAGTACCCCGAAGGCGGGGATTCCATAGGACTCCTTGTTCGCCCCCCGCAAGATAGGGTGTGAAGAACAATCCGTCCGCACCGGGGGCGACTGCATATGCCGACTGCCACAAAGCGCGTTGGGCCTTCTTATTCGAGCGGCGCAGGAAGATGCCGGCCGCCCACTCGCGCGCAGAACCGGTGGCCAGCAAGTCGGCCTCGCAGCCAAACCAGCCATCTACCGCAAACGGAGTAATCAGATACCTGCTCTGTCGGTCCCAGCGCGGCTGCGAATCGCACTTCATAATTACTGTACTGGTACCCGTCAGGACAGTGGCTCTGTGCGCGAGACTCTTGTCGCCGCTGAGTGCATAGACACCGGCGACTGAATCGGCACATCCCAGCACCACCGGGGTTCCTAACGCGCAGCCGAGCAATTGGCGTCCGCGCTTGCTGAGCGGTGCACGGAAGGAAGAACTCTCAACTGAAGGTAGTTGCTCTGTGTCGATATCCCAGAGCTTGCACAATGCCAGATCCCAAGCCTTTGTCTGCAGGTTGTACAAACCGTATCCCGATGCGGTCGAAGGGTCGGTCACTGCCAGCCCGGTCAGGGCGTGAAAGAGAAAGTCTTTGGCGGACAGGATGAGGCTTGCCTTGTAGCCTTTCGCACGATGGTGATACTGGAACATCGGAGCCAGATAGCGACCGTCGATCAGTATTCCCGTTTTCAGGTAGATCTCACGACGGAGATCATTGTCCACCCGCGCGCTCACCCATGCATCTGCTCGGCTGTCTTGCCAGGTGATTGCGGGGGCAACCGGCCTCTGATCTCTAAGCATTACTAGCGTTGGCATCTGGCCGGTGAGTGCGATACCTGCCACTCTAGCCTTATTCTCCAATCGCGATTCGATCTTCTTCGCCGCAACCGATAGAGCTTTCAGCCAGTGCTGGCAATCCTGTTCTGCCTGCCCCGAAATAGTGAAAGTCGCGCCATAGGATTCGCGGGCGCTCGCAATCACACGACCGTCCGAGGAAACCGCGACGAGCTTGATCGCTGATGTTCCGAGGTCAATGCCCAGCACGCATGAGGTTGGCTTCACTCAATTCTCCGCACTTCATTCAGAATAAAGTCCCACTCGCGTGGGTGCGATGAGACAGCACGAAATCCAGTCCAATTCATTGCAATCTGTGCCGCATCTCCGGTAATGCGTCCTCGAGTGCCCGTAGCGTGCACTCGATGTCGATGTCGCTGTGGGCAAAAGAGACAAACAAATTCTCGAACGCATCTGGGTGAAAGAGCACACCTCGCTTGACCATTTCTTCCCACCAGATGCGGAACCGGTCCCGCCGCGCGTGACGCACGGCGTCACGGTAATTGCGGATTGGAGAATCTGCGAACCATACCTGGAATAGGGGACCGATCCCCACTATGCTGGCTTCGATTCCCACAGACCCCAGGCGTTCCCTTACGCCCCGCATGAGACGTTCGCTCTTGTCGAACAAGCCTTGATAAATGCCGGGCGTCATCAGAAAGTCGAGAGTAGCGTTCGCAGCGCTGACGGCTATGCCGTTACCGCTGTATGTCCCTGCCATGGACACGGCCCCGTCGGCTACCAACTGCATGATTTCCTTCTTGCCACCGAGAGCGGCGATGGGGAAACCGCCCCCGAAACCTTTGGCCATTACAGTAAGGTCCGGCGTCAATCCGTAATATTGCTGCGCGCCGCCCAGAGAGACGCGGAATCCGGTAATGACTTCGTCGAAGATCAACACGATGCCAAACTGCTGAGTCAACTGGCGCATCAGCCGCAGGTAACCGGGCACCGGCAGAATACAGCCGGTGTTGCACATGATGGGTTCCGTGATCACTGCGGCAATTTCTTCCCCGCGTTCGCGGACCGTCCGCTCTAACGCCTCGCCGTCGTTCCACTGCAGGATGATCAGAGATTCTTCCAGCCCCTCGGGCAAGCCCGGTCCCTGTGGAATTGGCGTCGGTTGCGAGTCGGGGCCGGCTTTTTCGAGGGGAGGATGCTTGCTCCAGTAGACTGCATCGGAGAAGCCGTGATACATGCCTTCGAAGCGGACGATTTTTGTTCGGCGAGTATAAGCACGGGCAAGGCGCACCGCGTACAGGACTGCTTCCGTTCCCGTATTCGCAAGATGCACCTGCTCGACGCCAGGCACCGCCGCAATGATCTTTCTCGCCAGTTCAATCTCGTCGGCCACCGGCAAGGCGAATACCGTCCCTCTTTGCCGGATGAAATCGACCACGGCGTTGGTCACCTGTTCGGGCCGATGACCAAGAAGCATGGGGCCCAGACCCAGTAAGTAGTCAATGAACTGGTTGCCGTCGACGTCAAAGATTCGGGAGCCTGTGCCATGATCAACAAAAAGCGGATAGGGCGACCAGCCGGAGAAAGGGGCGCGAGCGGTGCTGTTCACTCCGCTGGCGATCACAGCTTGTGCTTGAGCGAAAAGGCGCGCTGACTCCACGGTTGGCTTCAAAGCCGCTGCCTCGTTATCCGCTCTCATATCAGGCCCTCTTTCATCGTAGTCTCCTGATCAACAGTCCCCGTCAAATCTGCCTTGCCTGATCGGGCTGGATCTGATTCCGAGGTGATTGGCTAAAGAAAGGCACCTTGCCAATGTAACGAATGCCGACTGCAACGGGCAGCGCTATAGCGGTGGCTCCGAGACCTGCCCAGAGCACCGAAGTCGAAACAGCTCGCGTCAAGACTGCCTCCACGACTATGGCGAGAAGAGATACTGCCCCTAGCGCCGGCCAAAGACCTCCGAAGATAAAATTGCCGACGTTTCTGAATAACGCAGCTCGATATTGCCAGACAGCAGCGATGGCTGTTAGCGCATAGAACAACGACGCAATTATGCCAAGTGCGCTGGCAATGTTGGACAACACTTCGCGCACGCCCCCAGCTTCAAATGCCGTCAACATCAGGAAAACCAGGTTGATGCCACCCATGAACAGCGTCACTGCCCAAGGGCTCCCGGTTCGTGGGTGAACGATCCTGAAAAACCGCGGCATTACGCGGTCCCCCGCCATAGCGAACCCAAGCCTTGACGACGACACAATCGCTACCTGCAGGCATGCGACCGTCCCTAACAACACGACGAGACTTAACAACAGCGAACCCGAACGTGGCATCAGGCGTTGTGCAATGACCGCGAGTGCATTTCCCGCAGAACTCTGCAAAGCCGCTCTACTTACTGCGCCCTGATAGGCAAAGGTGATCAGGCAATAGACAAACAGCAGAATGACCACGCTGGACAAGGCCGCGCGGCCAGGATTTGATTCCTTATCTTTGGTCTCCTCGTTGACGTAGATGGCAGCGTCCCAGCCTGAATACATAAACACAGCGATGAGAGTTCCGGCCGCAAACCCTTTTACTCCGCCAGCACCAGATACGCTGAACCATGCAGTTGTAACCCGCGCCGCAGCGTGGCCCGACATCAGCGCTCGAATGCCGAGTACGACAAACAAGAAGAGCACCAGATATTCAAAGACCGCCAGAGCCCGCTGAAAGCGCGCAGCGATTTCGATCCCTGAAAGAAGCAGGAACGTTACTAACAAATTCCAGAGACTGCCTATGGCAACAGCTGCCAGCTTGTTGTTCGCCATAGCGGGGGCGATGAGTTGCAGTGTGTACGTACCAGCTGGCACCGTCGTACTCGTAGTGCCGAGAGTGTAATACAGCAGAATCATCCAGCCAGCCACGAAGCCTAGGTAAGGATGCAGCGCTTTGGAGACCCAAGTGTAAGTAGCACCGGCACTCTGCTCCCAGCGATTCAGGCGCTGATAGGCAAGGGCAATGCCCAGCATAGGGACAAAAGCGCACGCGATCGGCAGCAAGCCGGCATAACCGACGGCCGCCACCAGTGCAGGCAGCGCCACGGCCATCGTCTGGGCGGGAGCGGAGCTAGCTAGTCCCAGGATAATAGCATCACTCAGAGAAAGTGCATTCGCCTTCAGATGGCCGCTTGGCGGCATCGCAGTCTTCGCGGGAGACTCCGTATCAACAGAATTTGCTCGCATGGCGGTCTGTCTGGAACTCTGGCTCATAACGACGGATAAGGAAAGCTGCTACTCACGCCCGCCATTGCTCCTGACGAACGGTAAGCTCTTCGACTTTCTTTGTGCGAATGCCATAGCCCAGCCCGGCTTTTTCCGGCACGCGTATCGTGCCTACAGGGCTCACCTCGACTTCAGGCTCGATGACGTCTTCGTTCCAATAGCGCTGGCTGGCGGAGACATCGCCTGGCAGAGTGAATCCTGGAAGCGCAGACATGGCAATGTTGTGGGCGCGGCCCACACCAGATTCCAGCATTCCCCCACACCACACCGGGATGGAGTGTCGCACACTCAGGTCATGCACATGTCTGGCCCGCGTATGTCCGCCTACTCGCCCCAGCTTGACATTGATGACTCGGCATGCGCCGAGACTAATCGCCGCTTCGGCATGGGAAGCATTGTGAATACACTCGTCGAGGCAGATCGGTGTTCGCAAATGCGCTTGTAGCAATGAATGCTCATAAATGTCGTCCCAGGCCAGCGGCTGTTCAATCATCATGAGGCCGTACTGATCGAATGTCCTCAGTAGCTCCAGATGTTCGAGCCGGTACGCCGAGTTGGCATCGACCATCAGCTTGATGTCGGGATACTGGCGCCGAACTGCAGCGACGACCTCAATGTCTTTACCGGGCTTGATTTTGAGCTTGATTCTCTGGTAACCGGCATGCAACTCGCATTCAATTTTCGCCAGAAGGTCGGGAATCGAGGCTTGAATTCCCATAGAAACGCCGCTCGGAATTTCCTGCCGAGTTCCGCCGAGCAATTTTGCCAGGGGGAGCCCTCGCTGCTGGGCTTCGATGTCCCAGACTGCGTTTTCCATCCCCGCCTTCGCCATCTCGTGTCCTCGGATTGGATCAAGCAGATTCGCGATCGCATCAGCGCTCGCAACGCTCTGTCCGATGACCAGCGGCACAATGAAGTCTCTGGTGACGTGCCAAGCCGTATCCGTGGTTTCGGCATTGTAGAAAGGATCCTCTGCGGCCGTAATCTCACCCCAGCCATGGAGCCCATCTACGCCCACTTCAACCAACAGCACCCGCCGATTCCAGGTTATCTCCGAACTGGTCTCGAACGGCGCCTTTAGCCGCATCTTTAGCTCTCGCAGTACAATGCTTTCGATTCGCATAGCAAATAGTCCTGATGAGCACGCTTTCGAATTCGTTATCAAGAGGGTCGCCGCCAGGCAGCTGTGCTCTTAATCCTGATACCAGCGAAACCCGCGCTGCTGTTCCTGTGCGGCCTCACGGGCGAGCGCCAGAGTGTGTCTGCGACGATAGTTGGCGCAAGCCACCAGAATCACATCCAGCAGAGCCATCGGTCCCACGTAGGAGTCTCCGAAATGGCAGGTCTCGACTGAAACAATAAAGCACTCGTGCGCAAAGCGAGCGATAGGCGAGACGAAAGTGTCTGTGATACCGATGCAGAATGCGCCCTTTGCCTTGGCCTGGCGCATTCCTTCCACGGTCTGCCGCAACGCTCGGTGAAAGCTAATGGCCAGCACCAGATCCCGTTTGGCTGTCGTGCGCACCAGATGGACTACCCGGCCCGGACTGGTTGCGGAAAATACAGGCAAGCCCAGGATCACCAGGTGATGTTCCAAATAGAAAACAAGGGCTGAGGCCAGATCGCCGCCCAGCAGAATGACACGGCGTGCCGACCACATGCGCTGCACGAGTCCGGCCAGCTGTTTCGTGTTTAGCGTGTTGCGGAAACTAGCGAAGTTCTTCTGGTCCTGATCGAGCGAGTCCCGAACGTGAGACGGAATGTCGGAAGCCGTGGTGGTGCTCGTCAGCATGGAATCCAAAGAAGTAGCATGGGCGATGGTCAACTCGTGCAGGTAACGGCGAAAATCCGGGTACCCGGGAAATCCCATCCCGCGGATCGCGCGCAGCATCGTGGCCGTGTCCGTGCCTAGCTTTCTGGCCAATGCCCGGATGCTCAGAAACAAGAAGCTACGCGGATCTTCGAGCAAAGGACGGATCAATTCCTGTCGTTTTGGAGACAGGCCCGCGATGCGTTCATGCCAGCTGGGCGCAATCGACTGCCGGTTTGTTACACGCTTCGCCACAAAGACCGTATAGCATCAATCACACCCGCCGACGATGTCAAGCAAGTTGTCACATCTGTGACACTGCTCTTGTCTCGAGAGACCCTCTTTCCGTGCTGGGCCTGCTCTCGATTTGCAGCGCGACAGAGGTTGCAATTAAATCCTTGACAGCATTTGCGCTTGTTTACTATAAGGCGTGCATACATCCAAGATGTCACATCCGTGACTGGAAATGACTGGCAAGGAGGATTCGCATGACGACGGACAAGCGGTCAATCGGGTTGATGGTATTGATTGTTGTCATCGTGGCCACGCTCAGCTGGGCGCAAACTTCGACCACCTCCTTGCGCGGGACCATTGTTGATCCCAAAGGGGCGGTGGTTCCTGGAGTGGAAGTGACGATAACAAACCCCACGACCGCCTTTTCTCGAACGACGAAAACCAATGATCAGGGGTTCTATCAATTTCTTGAACTACCGCCGGCGGCTTACATCCTCATCATTAAAGCACCCGGGTTTGGAACCCTTGAAGTGGATAACGTTCGTCTGCTGGTCAACACGCCCGCGACTCTGAATCAAACATTGCAGGTTCAAAAGGTGTCCGAAACCATCGAAGTGACAGGCCAAGCCCCACTGGTCAACACCGTGGACGCCAGCCTTGGCCATGCGTTCACCGCGGACCAGATGACAGCACTCCCGTTTGAGGGCCGCGATCCAGTGTCCATCCTCAGCCTGCAGCCAGGCGTGCTGTACACCGGCAACAGCGCGTCAATTGATCCGGATTCAGACAGCCGCAGCGGCGCAGTAAGCGGCGCTCGCAGCGATCAGACCGATATCACGGTCGACGGTCTGGACGACAACGATCCCGTGAAGGGCTACGCGTTTGAGGGCGCATTACGTTCAACCCTGGACTCGCTCGAGGAATTTCGCGTCACCACCGCCAATTCGAACGCCGAGGCAGGTCGTTCCTCAGGCGCGCAGGTAGCCCTGGTGACGAAGAGTGGAACCAACAACTTTCATGGATCGTTATATGAATACAACCGGTCCAGGATCGGCGAGGCGAATAGCTGGTTTAATGAGTTTGGGGAGATTCAGGCGGGCGAACCGAACGTGCCCCCGCATTTGGTCCGAAACACATTCGGAGGCTCGATCGGCGGCCCGATCATCAAGAGCCGGCTGTTCTTCTTCGCCACCTATGAGGGCCAGCGGACGCACGAAACGGCCATCGTCAACCGGTATGTGCCCAGCGAAAACTTCCGCAAGGGCATTCTAACGTATCAATGCGACAACGCCGGTCTGAACGCTACCTGCCCTGCGAGCGGCCTGTTCACGCTTACCCCGAATACCGCGACCGACATCAAGTATCTCGACCCAAATTGCAGCGCACTGGGGAGCTGCCCGCAGGGGCCCGGAGTTGATCCAGCGGCCGCGACTGTCTTCCAGGCTTATCCGCCGCCGAACAATCCGTCGTTGGGCGATGGCTACAATATTTCAGGGTTTACCTTTGCCGATGCAACTCCCGCCAAGCTCGACACGTACATCGTCAAGCTGGATTACAACCTTACATCGAACGGAAGCCATCGTCTGTTTCTGCGCGGGAACCTGCAGAACGATCACGCGACAGATAATCCCGCCCAATTCCCCGGCCAGCCACCAAACGCGATTGGAACCAACAACGGAAAAGGTCTGGCGGCAGGCTACACAATGACATTCAGCAATACCCTAATTAACAATTTCCGTTACGGGTACATCCGCGAAGGTCTTGGCCAGACGGGACTGCAGACGCAGGGATACATTAGCTTCTACACCGGAGGGCTTACTAATCCCCAAGGAGAAACGCCCACCATAAACGTTCAGGTGCCGCTTAACAACTTCGTGGATGACATCAGTTGGACGAAGGGGAAGCATACGCTGCAGTTCGGGACGAACTTACGAATCATTAATAATGTTCGGCAATCGAATGCACAGTCGTTTAACAGCGCGACTGTGAACCCGACATGGCTGGCGGCTGGCGGAATCGCCGGAACCGGCACCAGCCTGGATCCTGGCGCTCCCCAATTCGTTAACCTGGGGTTCCCCGAAGTTTCGGGGTCGTTTTCGGCAGCCTTCGATCTGGCGGTGAGTACTTTGACTGGCATTGTGCCGCAGGCAACCGCATACTATCAGGAGACAAAAAACTTCACGCTTCTGCCGGAAGGCGCGATGGTTCCGCGCCATTTTCGCTCACATGAGGCGGAGTGGTACGCACAAGATGCGTGGCGCGCGAAACCGAATCTAACCCTGACCTTTGGTTTGCGCTACAGTCTGCTGCAGCCACCGTATGAGACCACGGGCACTCAGGTTGCTCCGACCCCCGGCGTCAGCCAGTGGTTTCGGAATCGATACACGGGCATGGCAAACGGTCAGAGCGTCCAACCGCTGCTGAGCTTCGCACTGTCCGGCCAAGCTAACGGTAAACCGCCGATCTGGAACTGGGATTACCGAAATGCTGCCCCACGATTGGCTTTTGCCTGGTCTCCTAATTTTTCGACAAAGAGTTGGTTAGGGAGGGTGTTTGGCGAGTCGAACAAGAGTTCGATCCGCGGAGGTTACGGAATCTACTTCGATCACTTCGGCGAAGGGGTGATCAACACTTTCGATCGCGAGGGTTCTTTCGGGCTGACAACTATCATTGGGGATCCTGCCGGTCTGGTGGATCCGGATCAAGCGCCGCGTTTTGATTCGTTGTACGACATCCCGTCTGATTATTTCGGTTGTGGAAGCCCGCCTTGCCAACTGCTCCCGCCGGCGCCCACAGGCGGGTTCCCCTACACCCCACCGTATACCTTGGCGACGGGCGGCGCCGCTATCAGTTGGGGCCTGGACAACGGATTGAAGACGCCCTATTCCCATGTGATTGATTTTTCCTTCACTCGCGAACTGCCCGGTGGACTGGTGCTGGAGACCTCCTACGTGGGCCGTTTTGGTCATCGCCTGCTCCAGCAGGTGGATGTGGCGCAGCCCATGAATCTGCGCGATCCGAATTCGGGTATGGATCTGTATACGGCGACGAGGATGTTCGTGGCCGCGGTGCAGGCGGGCACCCCCGTACAGAACATCACGCCCATCAAGTACTGGGAGGACTTGTTTCCGCTGGCCACGGGCATGCAACCGACGATCACCTGCGCACCTCCAGGAAGCGTCATACCTGCCAGCCCTACGGCCACCCAAAATATGTATGAGGTCTTCAGTTGCTTTGGCGGCATCAACATGACCACGCAACTCTTCAAGGTTGACTGGGACTCGTACTGCGATCCAACGGGTGCGACCTTTCCTCCCTGCGCCACCGTGAACGGAGTTACCCAGCCCTACCAGTTCTTTGATCCACAGTGGTCGTCGCTGTACGTGTGGCGCTCCAGCGGCAACAGTAGCTACAACGCTTTGCAAATGAGCCTGCGGCGCAAGATGGCGGAGGGGCTGCAGTTCGATCTTAACTACACGTTCTCCAAATCGATCGACCTGGGATCTGACGCGGAGCGTGTCAGTCAATATGAAGGCGGTGGGTTCGCCAGTTACATCATGAATACCTGGTCACCGAACCAAAACCGCGCCGTTTCTGATTTTGACGCGACCCATCAGTTCAATGCGAACTGGATGTACCAGTTGCCGGTGGGGAGGGGAAAACATTTCGCTACGTGTGGCGTACTCGACGCCGTCGTCGGCAATTGGGAACTTACGGGAATCTTCCGGATGACCAGCGGTTTTCCGACCACGGTCAATGATGGGAACTATTGGCCGACCAATTGGGAGAACACATCCAACGCGATCCTGGTCGGACCAAAGCCGAAAAGCGGAACCTTCATGGTCGCGAACAGTGCGGGTGTTCCCAGCCCCAACATATTTCAGAATCCCTGTTGCGACTCAGTTACATCGGCGATTGCTCAATTTCGCTATGCGCTGCCAGGCGAAGGCGGAGAGCGCAACGTGATCCGCGGCGCGGGTTACTTCGGCATCGACATGGGGCTGGGAAAAACCTGGAATATAACCGAGTCGTCCACTCTCCGGTTCAGTTGGGAAACCTTCAACGTCACGAACGCCGTACGATTTGACGCTGCCGGCCTGGAACCCATCGCAGGCAGCAACGCCGGGGGGAATCTGAGCCTCACGAACAGCACGGGCTTCGGTTTCTACACGTCTACGTTGACTAACCCGCGGGTCATGCAGTTCGCACTGCGCTACAGTTTCTGATGGAATGCGAAAAAAACCATGAAACGTTCACTCGCACTCGCATTACTGGTCCTTTTCTCGCTGTCTGCAGGTAGATCGTCAGCGGGGACGGACGCGCTCACCGACAAGGTCGACCGGATCTTTGCGGAATGGAACACCACCAGCTCTCCAGGCTGCGCCCTGGCTGTGGTGAAAGATGGTCGAATCGTGTACGAGCACGGTTACGGCATGGCCAACCTGGAACTCAGTGTGGCAATCACACCGCAGTCGGTGTTCGACATCGGATCGGTGTCGAAACAGGTCACCGCGATGGCGATCATTCTGCTTGCGCAGGATGGGAAACTCTCTCTCGACGACGACATCCGGAAATATCTGCCGGAAATGCCCGACTATGGTTCCGCAATTACGATTCGCCACCTGCTTCACCACACCAGCGGGCTCCGTAACTACGACGATCTGTTTGATCTTGAGGGAATACCAGAAGCGGATCTCACTACTGATCGTGATGCCATGGAGTTGATCGTTCATCAAAAAGGGGTGAACTTCAAGCCGGGCGAAGAATTTCTCTACAGCGATACGAACTTTTTTCTGATGTCGCAGATCGTGAAACGTATCGCGGGACAGACGCTGCGGCAGTTCTCGCAGGAACGCATCTTCGGTCCTCTGGGAATGACCAGCACGCACTTTCACGACGACCACACCATGATCGTTCCCCGCCGGGCTACGGGATATGCGCCGCACAGTGCCGGCGGCTTCGAAATCGACATGAGCAATTTCGAGCAACTGGGCGACGGTTCGGTGATGACCACGGTAGAGGATCTCTACAAGTGGGATCAGAACTTCGACCATCTACTGGTCGGCGGCGCGGACGCCATCCGGCTGCTCACCACTCCCGGAACGCTTAATAACGGTAAGACGATTCCTTACGGGATGGGTCTGTTCATTGACCGCTACCGAGGGCTCAACTGGATTCATCACAGCGGGGAGTGGGTGGGATACCGGGCGGCGTTCAGTCGTTTTCCTGACCAGCATTTCTCCACCCTGATCACTTGCAATTGTGTGGGCAGCATGAATCCTATGACCATGGCTGAGCAAGTCGCAGACGTCTATCTCGCGAATGAACTTGCGAAAGCGGGAAAGATGAGCTCTGCGCAGAGCGGAACGGCCATGCCGGCCACCACCCTCAGGCAGTATGCGGGCACGTATTGGAGCGAAAAAAACGGAGCGTTGCGAACATTCATGGTGCGCGACAGCAAATTGGTCATGGAGGCGCCGGGAATTACCTCCGATATGGTCCCCGTTGGAGACGGGCAATTCGAAGCGGTTGAACCGGATTCGGAGCATAAGGATAGGTATGTCTTTCGCACCGCTGGAATCGGAAGTGCACTGCAGCTGGAGGCCTGGGAGGGCGGAGCGCCCGCAATTTACGAAGCGGTGAAAGGGCCGGTTCCGGAGGCGTCACGCCTTGCGGATTACGCCGGTGCGTACACCAATGATGAGCTTCGTGCCACGTGGACACTTGTAGTGCAAAACGGCAAGCTCAGCCGGCAGCAGTGGATGACTGAAGATGAAGAACTTGAACCCGCCTTCACAGACGGTTTTGTTGGCGACCTGAGTGAAGGCCAATTCCTTATCCACTTTAATCGCGACCGCGCCAACCATGTGACTGATTTCGACGTGTCCACTGACATGGTCCGGCCCATGAAATTCATTAAAGTAGCCAACGATGCTGCCAAGAAATAGATTTGCGGTGTCGCGGGACGGTAAAGGGAAAAACTCACCTTGAGTGTGGAGGCAGCTATGGGACGGAGCGTCGTCGGTCTTCAGGGATTCTATTTAGTTTTCTTCGCGTCTGTTCCGTGGCGGTCGATACATAGCGTGAGAACGAATGCGAAACGTCAAGGTTTAGTCGCTTCGTGCCCGGCAGTGGTTTAGTGAGATCCTGCGCCGGCACTTTCGCTTTGGGTGCACCGCGTGCTTTCGAATGAGGATTGCGGATCACCTTTTGAAAACTGATCGGAAGCAGTGTCTCAGTGTGTGCTTCAGGATCGACTAAGGCGAGTCCTCGTTCTTCCATTTAACTTCAGGAGGAGTTTCCGTCGAGACTGGAAAGACTAATAGAAGACAAAAATGATCGAGAAAAATTCCAAAGCAAATCCAATTCACCCATTGATGTCGATTCAGCCCCTCGGCCGCGGTCGGGTGAGAACACCCGCTTCCACTCCAATCGCTTGGAGGCTCAATTTCTACTTTCTGCGCCAGGTGGCAGTAATCTTCCTTGCTTTCATTTGCGTGCCTAAGACGGGGGCAGTCAGTGGACCACTCAAACTCTCCGTCGATGCCCAGCAAGTTGCACGCCGCATTCTCCACGTAACAATGACCATCCCCACTGCGCCCGGCCCCATCACGCTGGTCTACCCCAAGTGGATTCCAGGTCAGCATTCTCCGGTGGGTCCCATTAACGATGTTGTTGGGCTCAAATTTACCAGCGGCGGGGCCGCGGTGCTTTGGCAGCGCGACGATGTCGATATGTACGCATTCCACCTGCAGGTGCCATTGGGAGCCAGCGAGGTAGAAGCCGAGTTTTATCTGACCGGTACAAGCGATGAGAGTGGATACCTCCTGGGGAACTCCTCAGCACAGCAGCAAATGATGCTCGACTGGGATCAGGTCATACTTTATCCGTTAGGTGTTCCTACGGACGCCCAAACCATTCAAGCGCAACTGACGTTACCGGCAGCATGGAAATTTGGCACAGCCCTGGCTGTAGATTCACAGGAAGGACAGGTAATCACGTTTAAGCCTGTCTCCGTGACGATGCTTGTGGACTCTCCGCTCTTAGCCGGCGCCCGTTTGCGGGAGATCGACATCACCCCGCCAGGTGAAACGCGGATACACAAGTTGGATCTTGCCGCCGAATCTGCTGCTGCACTCGACATCCCAGAAGACGTAATTGCGCACTATCGGCGTCTGGTCGCCGAAACCGGTGCGCTCTTCAAGGCCCGCCACTACGAACATTACAACTTTCTGGTGTGGCTCCATGGCACGTATCAAGATGGGCTGGAGCATCATCAGTCGAGCGACAATCGCCTCCCGGAGATGGGATTAGCTGATGCCCAGTGGCGGCGCATTCAAGGGGACCTGCTGGGCCACGAAATGGTGCATTCCTGGAATGGCAAGTACAGGCGTCCTGCCGGGCTGGCTACACCAAATTATCAAGAACCGATCAAGGGTGATTTACTCTGGGTTTATGAGGGTCTCACCAATTATCTTGGCCAGGTGTTGGCGGCTCGCAGTGGACTGTGGACCCCTGATGACTACCGTGACAGGCTCGCTCTAATCGCAGCTGAGCTCGATAACCGTCCCGGCCGCTCCTGGCGGCCATTGCAGGATACGGCTGTGTCGGCGCCCATCCTCTACGGAAGTTCACCGGAATGGGAGGCCTGGCGGCGAAGCGCAGACTTTTACGAGGAAGGAAGTCTGCTGTGGCTGGAAGTGGATACTATCATTCGAACCCAGAGTAAGGGCACAAAGACGCTTGATGATTTTTGCCGCGTATTTGAAGGTGGGGAAAGCACTCCGCCAGTTATGATCCCCTACACCTTCGACGACATCGTTACAGCCTTGAACAGCGTTGTGCCCTACGATTGGCGAGGACTGTTTCACGCGCGGCTTACCTCTTTGTCGCCCCATGCCGCTCTCGACGGCATTTATACCGCGGGTTGGCGGCTGACATACACGGACACCCCTTCCGAACTGAATAACGCGATGGAGGCAAAACTCGATAGCCTCGACATGCGCTTTTCGATAGGCATGCTTCTCGACATCAGCGGAAAAATCGTGGATGTACTTCCCGGAACTCCGTCAGACATAGCAGGGCTTGCCCCTGGCATGAGCCTGATCGCGGTTAACCGGCGCCACTTTTCACCGCAAGTGCTTCGTGACGCGTTGAAACGTGGAAAGGACACACCGGCGGATCTGGACCTGATCATTACAAATCAAGACGATTTCCTGACGGTCCGTGTGGAGTATCATGCTGGCGAACGTTATCCACGTTTGGAACGCGATGGTTCTAAACCGGACATGTTGAGCAGCATCCTTGCCCCACTTTCGGCCGTACGATAGCTACGACAACGTTGCCTCGGAATCTGCCATGGCAGGCTGAAATCTGATCTGAACCCAAATCGTATCGGATTCGATTTAATTGATCTCGTGTATCATGCCTACACCATGGCGAACGTTACTCGCACCTAGCACGTCTACCTGCCAAACTGCAACTTGCCTAACGGTGCACTGCGGCTTGTTAGTTGGACCTCTTCCCATTGTCCCGCTTCATTCCCTTGAGATACCGCTCTCCACCGAAAGCCCCGACAGCTTCGTTGCCTCTGCTGCCGCTTCGATTGCTTCCGGGTGGAGCGAACCAGTTCCCGGGCGGGAGTTGCACCCTCTGACCAGCGCCTTTCACGGCGCACTGTTACGCCAACAACCCACGACAGAAACCTCGCTGGTGATTGACCCAAAACCCAAAGACTGACACAGAGGAAACTAGAGGTAAGCTGGGGCAGAAGTCCGGGAGAGGAGACGAGGACGATGCCCAAAAAGGGTCACACGGAAGAGCAAATCGTGGCGGTATTGCGGCAGGTGGAAGCAGGCGCGAGGGTGGCAGAGATTTGCCGCAAGGTGGGGATCAGCCAGGCCACGTACTATCTCTGGAAGCGGCAGTATTCGGGTGTGGGGGTGACCGCTGCATCGGGCAACACTTCCACGTGCCGCGAGTGCGAGCACGATTTCGGCTTCGCCTGCCCCCGACTCTCCAGCCTGTCAAATGGTTACTGCGGGTCACCATAGTGCCATTGATGAAGTCGACAGCGGGTTTATAATCACCACAGCATCAGGACAGCGCGAAAGCGCGACCAACCGACTTGGAGAGCACGGTGGTATGGGGCCTCGGCCCGATGCGGCAGAAATGCAAAAGTTCTCCACGAGCCGCCTGATGGGCGGCATTTCTTTTTCGGACCTGATGCGCGTTTGCTCAACAAGGAGACGCGCATGCCACGACGTAATTCTCACGCACTTCAATCCCAGAACACACCTGACGTTCTAGTTCACAACGAAGGAACAGTCTTCCTGTTCAACCCTCTGACGGCACGAGCCAAACGCTGGATGGAAGACAATGTTCACCCGGACTCGCACTGGTTCGGCACCACGTTGGTGGTCGAGCACCGGTTCGCTTGGGCGCTGGCCCAGGGCATGAAAGACGACGGGCTGGTGCTGCAATGAAACGCCCGACGACGAAAGCCCAACTAGCTGCACGCATTCGGGCCTACGCCGGCCAATTGCGACGCAACGGCACACAAAACCCGCCAACTGCCTCACCGCTGGCACACCGCGCGCTCGAGACGGATTATGCACTCGTCCCCGAAGACGCGCTTATTACGGAGGCGAAGATCGTCCTGCGCAACGCGAGGCTGACAACCTTCGCTGTCACGACGAAGGCGGAGGCCGTTGCCGTCATTCTAGGAATCCGCGGAAAGCGAGGTCGTTATGTGCATCCAATGTGAACCAGAAAACGACCACAGCTGCTGTCGATTGTCGGCGGACCTGATTGAATATCTCGCCGACCAACAGCACCTCACTATTCCAAAACTCCGCGCGCGCAAGGTCGAGCATCACCTTTACGCAGTCTGGAGGGATGATGACGCCGGCACTGCCCACTGCATCGAGGCCTGTTGCACTGTCAACGCGAAGAACGAGTACACGTCGCTCTATATCGTTATTGACAAGGCCGAGATTGAACTCAACCGAATGTACGCTCTGGAAGACCCCCGAGAGCATGACGAATGCCTGAGAATCTTCGGCCCCGACCCCTTCGCCTATCGCGATTACGCGTGGCGAGGAGCGCTCCATCGGGCGTTAGACGGGCATTACAGGGAGCATCCCGAGGTCAAAGACATTCATGAACTAGAACGGATGTTTGCCCTCGAAGACCGGAGAGAGGCCAATGGGGACGAATGAGTCGGTACAAACGGCGTCGCGAAGGCTCCTGGTCCGGATCCTCAACCCTTCCTCTTGACGAGCGTCTGGTGAGGTCCAACTTCATCGAACCGGAACTTCGTGAGCACGCCTTGTGCGTCCGGTTCGATCACGATCTCCCAACCTTTTAGAGCCAAGTCGCCGAGTTTTGTATCCCAGGCCCAGGTCACGCTGTACCCAGCAGCCTCCAAACGCGCCTTCAGGCCGCTGCGTGAGGGATAGTCCTCACTCACCCATTGCTCACGGATCTCAACAGCTGGCGGCTCGACCGGCTCTCCAGGACGCGCGGTCGGGATTATCGAGAGTCCCTTTGGCTTGAGGAAAATCTGCACCTTTAGAGTTAGAAAGCCGTGTTTGACTCCTCTATGCGACTGATCAGGGTTCGAGACGTAGTCGTAGATGTGGTCTTTGCCCAATGTCGTCGTTCGGTCTGTTCGCAGGTTTTTGATGCGCACTCCGTCAGCTGAGACCTCCTCGACAATCCAGTCGTCAGCGAGAGGAGGCAGCTTACGTCCGTAATCGTCGAGACGATGAGGTGCCGGCTTAAGTTGCACGCGCGCATGCACGTTCTTCTTCATCTGGTCCCAGTTCATAAGTGAAATTGTGACACAGCGGAGAATCCAGCGACTACCCCAAGCGCGTTCCGTCGCCAGCCTGTCGCAGGCGTCAAGATCCCTTTCTTGGACTAGTCCGATGCGCGCGTTCCCTCCCGGCGCCAGGAGTGACAGTGACACTATCTATATGATGTGGGTGTGAGAAGGAGAGGGATAAGCAGTCGTCGTGAACTGTCCGCTGTCACGGCCGACTGGCCCATGACGCGCCGGCTCCGTTTACAAAGTAACAAGACGGCATCGGTGATTTAGTAGTAGTACCTCTCAGTCGTGTACTTTGTACCACTGTCTGCCCGTGGCCTGGCCGAATCCGTTTGTCGTGGATGCCCCTGGGAGCCTCCCGGCCCGTGCCCCCGTCGATAAGTACTGACCCCCTTTTTCTAGGGGTACCATTTATCGGTCTTGCCCACCAGATCCCCACATGCCGGGGGTTGGCCAGCCAACCTTGGAGCGTGTCTGGATTTCAACCGTGCTTCGTCATGACGGGCAGTCGCGGCCCTGACGCCTCAGCGGTGATGCTTGCCGCCGTGACCGCCGGAGTGACCTCCGCCGCCGTGCGAGTGCCCCCCGCCGAAATTCTTCCCGCCGCCGTGGAAGCTCTTCGGCGCATGCCCGCCGCCGCCCATGTGGAAGCCGCCTGAGCCCCGGCGGCTAACGTTCTTGGGCGCGTGTCCGCCGCCAAACAGATGAAAGCCACCCGAGTGCGGTGGTTTCCCGGCGGAGTGCGCAAAGTCCCTGCTCGCGAAAGCCCCTGACGACCGCCCCCCGAATTCGTCGCGCTGAAAAGCTGACGTCGG
>OMOD01000196.1 GCA_900290255.1 Candidatus Sulfotelmatobacter kueseliae | reverse complement strand
TTCAAGTCCTGCACCAGTTTCATCGCCATGATCGCGCAGCAGCACTTCGGCTTCGATCCCGCGCCCGTGGCCGATCTGGTGCACTGGACCGACGTGATCGACGGCGCTCTCTATCCCGATGCCAGGACCGCGGTCGAGATGGAAGCGCCCGCCATGAAGCTGACCATGGTGATCGAGTCGGCGCCGGACCACGGTTTCGTCCCCAATCTGATTCCGCTGCTGGCCACGAAGCCGCTGGGGGAGATCCTCGAAGCCCCATTCGTTGCGCCCTTGCTGCCACCACTACTGAAACGCCACGAGCTTTCCATCGAAATCCTCAAGCAGCGCACCGAGTGCAAGGACGGCACGATCTTTTTCGACATTACCGACCACGACCTCGAGGGATACAACAAATTCATTCCTTATTACCTGCATCCGGAGTCGGTCTACAGCGTAGGGCTCAGCAAAAGTAGTTTTCGGGTGAAGGTGTCGGTGGGGTCGAATCCCTGGGCGCCGCAGCAACCCGAGGTGAACCTGGCGCGAATCTGTGAGCGCTACGGGGGAGGCGGACACGCCCGCGTGGGGGCGATTTCGTTTAATGTGAACCAGCATGCCGCGGCCATCAAGGCCTCGCAGGAAATCGTCGCCGAACTGCGCGCGGCCATTCGCAAGAAGTAGCGTGACTCACTGATTTCTACTGAACCGGCACTCCGCTGGCTAAACACGTGGCCGCGTTGCCATCGTCAGACGATCGAATCACTCCCGATTGATCCGCGCAGAAGGCCTTTCGTCGGTCAAGAGTTCCGTTTGATGCTGCTGTGAGATAAAAACCGGTGGCCGGCGTCCCCGTGCATCCCGAAAGCGTAAAGACGAAACCGTACTTCTTTCCACTCGCCAAGCCGCTGTTGATCAGCATGGCCTGGCGTTCATTCGGTTCTCCCCCGCCAAAGCCGTCCAGGCTCGAGAGCGTGCAAGTAAATCCCACCGTCGGGTAGCTGCTGGCGTAGGTGACCTCAGCCGTAAGAATCGTGCGCATTGCCGCTAACACCATCGCGTCTGTACCGGCTGGCTGCACCGGGGACTCATCGTGAGGAGGGAACGTGATATTCGTCGGCGTAGCGGTGTTCGTAGTCGAACCGGCTTTCATGCCCTCGGTGAAGGCTTTCAGCAGGTCCGGATCCGCGAGCGGCAGGTGGAGCGTGACCGAGACCTCATTCAGGGTCCACACCTGGGCTTCCTGCTTCATCGAGAACGTTATCTGCGGCATGAAGGGAGTTCGCTGGGCCTGACCGTTTTTGTAGATCTGGAACGATAACTCAATGTCATCGAGATCGCCGTGCATCGCTTCGTTCTCCACCGTGATATGCACCTTCTGGCCGGTCTTTGGATCTTCCGTTGTCAGCAGCACCGGCCCGGCTTCAAACGTCTGCAGGTTCTGCCCCTGCGCCTGGAACTGGCTCGCCATCAGTGAATATGCCTGTAGCTTGGCCAGTGCGCCCGATTTTTCCAACGCCTCACGCATAGCCCCAGGCAAGTGTTTCACAAGGGTTCCGGGTGTCTTGCTGAAGAACATCTCCATCAGCGCCTGGCGTGGGGTTTGTGGTGTAGAGGCAATCTGTTGGGCGTGTGAGCCGGCGCCGCACAAGATTGTGACGGCCAGAAAGATAACTGCTTTTCGCATCGTGAGTCCCCGTCCCAGAATCGTGGCACTATTCGCGCGTGCGCTCCAGTTACCGAGGTAAGGGCATCCGTCAAGGTACGACCAGGAAGGCAGGTCGGCAGGAATGATCTTCCGCGTCCGTGATACTCTGCCTTAAGTTACTGCCAGCGTTCATGCGCCCGCTCGGAACCAAGCCTGATCCTCACCGCCGACAGCGTCGCGTCCTCCGGGCTGTTGCCGGCTTTGAATTTGTCAAAGGCATCTTTGTGGTCTTGATGGGACTCTGTGCTCTGGCCCTTGTGCACAAAGACACATGGTTGATCGCAGAAAGCTTGCTCGCTCTGTTCAAGATCAACACCGATAGGCGTTCGGCGCAGGTGTTCCTCGACTTCGCCGACAGCATCACCGACGCCCGTCTGTGGGCTGCGGCCCGCATCGCTTTCGCCTACGCCGCGCTCCGTTTTACCGAAGCCTACGGTTTGTGGCATGAACGCACCTGGGCCGAATGGGTCGCGCTGATCTCGGGAACTCTGTTGCTGCCCCTCGAGGTTCGCGAACTCCTTCGCGGTCTGACGGTTTTTCGTTGTGGCTTGCTCATTGCCAACCTGGCGGTCGTCGCTTTCATGCTCTATATCATTCTGGCCAACCGCCGCGAGCGGCGAAAGGTGCATTCCATCACCACGAGAGGCTAAATCCAGCGCCAGAAGCGGGAGATCGAGCGAAATCACTCTGGCAATTCGTCCTCTTTGGCTTCATAATTAAGTCAGCAAGCCGCGCTCCCGGGAGGTTCCCATGCGTTCAGGTTTTCTCTCTTGCCTGTTGTTCGCCCTGGCTGGAATCTGCGTTGCCCAGGACACCAACTTCCCCACGGGACCGCAATACCTCATGAACTTCGGCTCGCCGTTGTTCCTGCAGCCCATTGCGACTCCGTCCCTTTCCTTCTCACCACAGCCGACGACTGCTGCCCCGGCTGAGGCTGGCGCCAATCAGACGACCTATACCACCAACCCCCAGCTTCGGAATCAAGAGGGTCTTTTCCCCATCTATTACGGTGTGCCAAATACCAGCGTGGTCGAGATCACTTTGACGGAACCCTCTCCTGTCTTGCCCGCCAGTATTCTCAATGTCGGGGTTGAGATTACTGATGCACAGTCCCTGCGCGAGCGCGGATTTGGAGTGACTGTCGCTGAAGCGGCCGCGTTCTGGAAAGCCCATCGGACGCGCGACTCACACGTCTATACCAACGCGGATATCGCCCGCCTGCACGGCGGCTAGCCACCCTGTTGCCAAGTCAGATTCGCCTCCGCTGGGTCACCACGGGAGCCAATGGTCCGTGCCTACAAGCCCAGCTAAGCTCGTCCCAGGACGGGGTGTGGACGCCTCCAGGGCGGAGACTTGTTCAACTGGCGCAATTTCGTTTGCTTGTCCCTGATCGCGACTCTGCCGGCGTCTCTCGTGGGCGACGATACCGGCGCTGCCATTTTGCGCAGCAGCGGGGTTGTCCTGCTCAATGGGAACCCAGTGCCGTCGACCAGCACGCTGCTCTCCGGGGACATGGTCGAAACCCAAAAGCAATCGCTGGCCCGGATCGAATTCTCGGGTTCAGCGGCAGATATCAGTGCTGAAACGATGGTCCGGTTCACCCCTGACGGACTCATCCTTGAGCACGGTAGCCTGTCGGTCAACACCTCTCGCGGTTTGAAGGTGCGTGCAGGCTGCGTCACGGTCACGCCGGTCCAGATCGAATGGACTCACTACGAGGTCAGTGACGTAGACGGCAGGGTCACAGTATCTGCGCTCAAGGACGACGTGTATGTTGAATCCCGATCCGCCAACCCGCAACAAGCGAGGCAATCCGCGCGCTCCGACCGCGTCATCGTTCGGGAAGGCGAGCAGAAATCGCGCGAGGAGAAATGTGGCGGCACAGTTCTTAGGGAAACCCCCGTGGCGGGGAGGGGAGCCCTCATGAATTCGCCGTACGTCCAAGGGGCTGGTTTGGGCGTGATCGTCGGAGTTGCCTGCTGGGTTTTTTGTTTCCCGCCTCCGTCAATTAGCCCCGATAGCCCCGATCGTCCCTAAAGACCACGCACTCAGGAGCGTGGCGGGTACCGGGATGGGCACAATTTGGGTACATTTTCTTGTATACCCATCTGGCACAGTCATTTTTGTTGGGAAATAGATGGTGGAGCTAGTCGGGATCGAACTTGAGGCGCTGGCGCGGCGTCCGAGCCGCGCGCCGAAATCCTGAGCGCAGCGAAGGACCTGGCAAAGAAATATGGTGGAGCTAGTCGGGATCGAACCGACGACCTCATCGTTGCGAACGATGCGCTCTCCCAGCTGAGCTATAGCCCCGTGCAGGTTGGACCCTTGATCCGCGGACCACTGATCAGCGGACCAAGCGTCGCCATTTATTTTAACAGCGTCCCGACATCGGCACCAAACCGGCTGAACGTCGCGTTCTCTTTCAGGCCGGCGTGACCCTCTCGGTGATGTTGAAGCCGCGGCGGCGAGCTTCACGGACGAATGCGTCTCCCGGCACGGCGAGTTCCAGCGGCACCGATCCAACCGGCGTTTCACCATGCGCCATCAGCGAGGCCACGATCGAAAGATGCCATCCCGTGGTGCGCTGCATGGAAGTAAATCCGGTCGCCGGATCGTAGTAATCAATGACTTCGACCACCGCGTCGGCCTTGCGCCCGCCCTTGCGCCCGACGGCGTGCGCCCGGATGATGCAAACGTCGTTGATCACCGGCGCCGACACTTTCGGCTCGTAAAGCGCGTGGAAAACATGCCGCGGAATGACTGGCTTGCCGTCCACTTCGACCGGATCGAGTTCGTACAGGCCGAGATCGCTGAAGGCCTTGAGCTGGGCGAACGTTCCGGGATAGCGCAGGATTTTCAGCTGGTAGGTTTTGAGCTGGCCGCGGAAAGTCCATGGGGCAGTCGAAACTCCGCCGGCCACGATGAAGGCTTCGAGTTTCCCGATCGGCGGCACGTCAATCATTTCCATCTCGGTGAAGCAGGGCACGTGCACCAGTTCGCCGTCCCTCAGCAACGTGATGCCGCCGTAGTACTCGTTGGTCAGCCCTTCGATCGAGAACGTGAGCTGGTAGTTCCACGGTGGCTGGGGGTCGCCCGGCAGCCCACCATCGAACAGGTAGACGTGCTCGGGCTGGTCGAGCAGGCTCATGGCATACACGCCCAGCGTGTTGCCCATGCCTGGACCCATGCCGCAGTCCGCAACCACCCGCACGCCGGCGCGTTTGGCTTCCGCGTCGAGCGCGTGCTGCTGGCGGACAATTTCAGTGTTGCCGCCGAGGTCGCAAAACGACACGCCGGCGGAGATCGCGATCTGGGTCAACGGCAGGTTGAAGAAATAGGGAACGCCGCTGAGCGCAACATCGTGGCCGGCGAGCGCCCGGCGGACAGCGGATTCGTCACGCACGTCGAGCGCGATGGCCTGAGCAATGGAGCGGCCGAGCAGACGGTTGACGCATTCTGCGGCTGACTGGGCACGGGCGAAATCGGCATCGGCCAGCGTGATCTTGCCGGCGTCGCCGAATTTCCCCAGGTCGTAGGCGGAGGCGGTGGTTTGCCTTCCAGAACCGAGAACGATGTAAGAGTAAGGCATGATATCCCTCCCGGGAAATGAGAACTGCGCAGACTAACAGAATCCGGCTCGTTCTGGAGGTTGTCTGCCATTGCCTGCCCCTAACAGCCCGTGGTGCAAGTGAGATTCGTATCAGGGCACGCCTTCAGGCGTGCCGCAAGTGCGTAGTGATCAACGCGCCTTCAGGCGCTGCACTTTGAATTCGAGTTTCACCACAGACTGCCAGGCACCGTTCCAATTCTGAGAAGCGCATGACCGCAGGCTTCTCCACAAGCAGTGGAGACAGGTAGTGGTGCAGTTTGGGAATAACGGTTCGTATCAGGGCATCGCTTAAGCGATGCCGCCCATGGCGTCGGACGTCAACGGCTTTAGCCGCTGCACTGGCTGGTACGCGCCGCCAGCGGCTGAAGCCGAACCGGTGAGCAGCGCAGACCGCGGCATGCCTGAAGGCATCCCCTGATACGAATCTCTCAAACTGCGCCACTGCCTGGAGACTACTCGACGCTTCGAATCTGCCTCCTGAAGTGGTACTATTGTCTGTGAACCTGCTTCGGCTTGATCTTCGCCGTTACATCTGCGAGCGGCTGGCTCCGTCCGGTCTGTAAGTCACTCCCCATGCTCACATTCTGAGCCGTACATCTGCGGCTTGAGCTTCTGCAGTAGACAACTCAGCTCTCCGATCAGGGGCGTGTGCGCCCGAGACTGATCGGCAGATCTACAACTGCGGTTCCCAGGCCTCACAAAAGCGGCGAGACATGGTAACCCACAAATTCATACGAAAGGAATTCCTATGAAACTCTTAGTGATTGGTTCGGGCATGATGGGTTCGGCGGCGGCATTCGATATGGCCCGCACGCCGCAAGTGAATGCAGTAACGCTGGCGGATAGCGACTTGAAGCTCGCCCGCGATGTGGCGGCACGAGTGAATCGCATGACCGGCGAGAAAAAAGTGCGCGCGGTCGGACTCGATGCCAGCGACGAGAAAGCCGCCGCCCGGCTGATGCGTGGACACGACGCGGCACTTTCGGCGGTGCCGTACTTTCTGAATCTCGGGCTAGCCCGGGCCGCGATCGAGGCCCGTTGTCACTTCGCGGATCTGGGCGGCAATAACACGGTCGTGCGGCACGAACTGGCACTGGCCAAACAAGCCGAGAAGCACGACGTAGCGCTGGCGCCCGATTGCGGGCTTTCTCCGGGGATGGCATCGATTCTGGGCGGTGAACTCATCCGCCGGCTGGGAGGCCGAGCCGACGCGCTGCGAATTTATGTCGGAGGTCTGCCCGAGCAACCCACGCCGCCGTTTCACTATCAACTCGTGTTCTCGGTCGAAGGGCTGATCAACGAATACGTGGAACCGGCGCGCATCCTGCGCAAAGGCAAACTCATCACCATCGATCCGCTGACTGAACCGGAAGATTTCAATATTCCGGGATTCTCGCAGCTGGTGGCTTTTCACACCTCCGGCGGCACCTCGACGCTGCCCGAGACCTTCGAGGGCGGCGTGGGCGAATGCTTTGAAAAGACCCTGCGCTATCCCGGCCACTACGATCTGCTGTGCGAACTGAAGGAACTGGGATTGTTTTCCAGCGAGAAGATGAAGATCAATGGGACAGAGATCGCGCCGCGCGCCATGATGTCGAAAATCTTCGAGGGCAAGTTTGCCTCGAAGGCACCGGACGTCTGCATCATGCGCGTGGAAGCGCACGAATCGGTGAACCGGCCGGGCGTGCGGGGATTGCTGGGCGGGCGGCTGAAGGGCCGGGTGGCGTCGTTCACCATGGTCGATCGCTACGATTCGAAAACCGATACCAGCGCCATGATGCGCACCACCGCCTACCCGGCGTCCATCGTCCTGCAGATGATGGCTTCGGGCGCCATCAGCAAGCGGGGCGGAGTTTTGCAGGAGCGCGATGTCCCTGCCGAGCTGTTCCTCGAGGAAGTGGAAAAGCGCGGCATCAAAATCGAATACACAATTGCGTGAGGGCGCCGCGCAGTGGGTCTGCGGGCCATGCCCACGCGGCATGTCTAGGGAGCTGTGATCAGTCGGACCGGCACGGGTGAGGATCCGGTCACCGCCGTGCCGACCGGCTGTCCCTGGCCATTGCTGCAACCGGTGACATTGAGCACTGTCACGCTCATGGTTCCGTACTGGTCGACCTGGTTGATGAAAACCTGCAGGAACCCCACGACCGTGACCTGGGTGGTTCCGCTTGTATTAATGTTCTGCGTCGAGTCATAGATGGGCAAAGAGACAATCGAAGCACTGCTGGTGATGGGCGTGCCCGTGGCGAGACCAGCACCAAGCAGGGGGTTGCTCGAGCCGGCAAGAATCTGAAAGGGATACGATGAGGGCGCGGCGTAGGGATTGAGCGTGTCCTGGCCATCGGGTTGACTGGTGTTCGGGCTGCCTTCGTCAATGAGGCACTGCACGCCCTGGCTGGTGTCGTAGTCTGGGTTCTGGCTCAAATCGACCGTGTTCATGTTTTGTACGCCGCATTGATAAACCGTCGACTGGTCGCATCCCGCTACTGCCTGCTGGTACAGATCTTGTCCTGACGAACAGGAAGGCACCGCGACGGGGATCGCGGTGGGAGCCTGCCCGGGTACGTACAGCAGGTTCGGTGGATTCGGCACGTAGGGGTTCCCGGTAAAGTTGGCGTAAGGCTGAATTTTCGGCATCTGCGTTCTGAACGTGCATCCGCTGCCCGTGTGCGTACAATCAGGCGACAACCAGAAGGTCTCGCCAATCACGCCGCCGGCGCCGGTTCCGTTCAGCGAGACCCCCGGGTGCTGGATCTGGCCGCTGGATATGTCAACGAGCGATGTGCACGGCCCCGGCCCGCCGCTCTGGTTGCAGTAATTGCCGCCGGTGGGCTGCTGGTATAGCGGATCCTGATTGGGCACCATCCACGGCTTCACGCAGCGCGGCTGCACCGGCGTAATCGTTCCCGTAGGGCCGTTGCCGATGTTGGCTGAATTTGAGGCATTAAAAGCTTCGGCGGTAGCGGTCGCGGTTACCGTGTTTCCCGTGTTTCCCCACATGCGCGAAAAAAACGTGGGCAGATTCGACCGCGTGACCTGTGCGGTGACCAGGGGATTCACCCCGAAGGCGGCGGGCAGTCCGGAACAGTCAGCCGTCGGTGAGGTGCCGACCGTGAAGTAGGTGACCGTAACGGTGGGCGTGATCGCGCCGATCACATTCTGCGTGGCTGAGGCCACCGCCGCCAGGGTGGCCGGGCTGGACGATCCGCCACAAATCAATGCCCACGAACCCGAGGAGTCGCTGGGGTCGCCGGTAATGCCGGAGAGCGAGATCACCCGCGCTGCCGCGAGGGCGGCCGCGTCGGCCGAGCGCTGCGCCTCCATCCGGGCCAGGTACAGCGTTACCACGTCGATCGAGAGCGCCGCCATCGCGATGATCGCGACCATGGCCATCGCCACCAGCAACATGGTGATGCCCGCTTGCCGGTGGAGCTTGCCAGCACGGCGCGATCTGAGGATGAACGGAGGTTTCATAGTGAGGTCAATTCTCGTTCATGGTCACAGAAATAGCGCTGATCGAATTGGGCAACCCAACCGTCGATCCCAGCAGGCTCGCTACCCGGCCAAACCTCCACTGATAGGCATACTGAATGCTGACGCAGGTGGCGATCACCTTGGCTTGTGAGCCGCCTGGTTGTGGCACGCAGTTCACGCTCGGGATCTGCGCCCCGCCATTCTGCGGGTAGAAGTACGCGCGGTTGATGGTGATGATCAGTCCCGTCCCCGGGCAGCCGTTGACGTTGCTGAAGTACGTCCAGGTTGCCGCAGGGGTCTGGACCGGTGCCGTCGTCAGCAGCCCGCAGTCGTTGATCTTGTTGGCCACCAGGTAATTGTCGATCATCTGATACGCGTCGCTCACTGAAGCCGGAACAGGGGTTGAAGGAAGCGATAGATCGTTGGCCGGATCAGCCGCGGCCGCGCGCCCCGCGTCGCGAGCCAGGTTCGTGAGTTTTTGCTTGAGCGTAAACGCCCCGCTGAAATCGAAGATGCCCACCACGAACAAAATCAGAAGTGGCAGGGCCACGGCAAACTCGACGATCTGCGCCGCGCGGTCGTCGCGCCAGGCTTGTCGGGCCCGTCGGCTGCATCCACGAAGGCGAGGCCAACTCATCACTGGGTCTCCACGCGGGCGTGTGCCGTTGCCGTCAGCCAGATCTGCTGTTTGTTGAGTGAGGTAAACGGCAGCCAGAACTGAAACGGGTACTGAAAGCTGACCGCAATGCCGCACACCCCCGCCCCGCCAGACGCCGTGTTCGACAACTGAATTCCGGTCTGCACGCAAACGTTGCTGCTTGTGCCGTCGCAACTCGCGCTGCCGCCCGAGCAGACATTCACCGTTGGCAGCGGCACTGGGTAGCGGGCTTGGGTTACATCCAGCTTGGCTGCGGCCATGGCAGCCTGCACCGCATTGCTGGCGTTTTGTACAGATCCGCTCGCTACCGTGCAGGTGGTGCACTGCGGTACCGCCGCGCCGGCGCGCGCTCCCTCCTGCGCCGCTCGCGTAATCGTTCCGTAAATGCTGAAAGCCTGCCCGAACCAGAAGATACCGAGAAGGACCATGAACATCAGGGGCAACACGGCTGCGGCTTCGGCGATTTCAGCGGCACGGGTCTCGCCCGCCAACCCGCGCCAGATCCGCGCCACCGTCGTCATCCTAGCCGCCATATCAGGCAACTCCCCATAGATGAGCTGCGCTGTAGAGCACGAAGCTGAGCGCCAAGGCCACGCCGTAAGGAACCTTCAGAGAATCGGGATTGTCCAGCGACACGCGAGACTCGGGCAGCCGGAACGTCACCAGTGAAACCAGGATATGGCCTATATTTCGCATGGTCTGCCGCACCCGCCCCTTGTAAATCACCAGAGCCACCGCCATGATTCCTGCCACGAAAACCGATCCAATCAAAATATCTGTCAATGCTTTCCAGCCCGTGAAAGCGCCCAGCGCTCCGGCCATTTTCCAGTCTCCGGCGCCCAGGCTGCGGACCAGCACGAAAGGCAAAAGTAAGGCCAGGCCCAGCCCCGCACCCAGCAGGGAAGTCTTCAACCCGTTCCAGCCCCCCAAGGTCAAATTCAACGCCGTTCCTACAACCAAGGCCGGGACGGTCAGCCAGTTGGGGATGCGCCGTCTGCGCAGGTCAATCCAGCCGGCGAAGACGGCAAAGACCACGGCGCCAGCCAGAATCACCGGCTTCAAACCGGCCTCACGCCGGGCCGTTCCACTTGCGGCGCGCCGGATTTCCAGAAACCCGGTTCCCGGAAAAATTGAAAAAGACCCAACGCATTAGGCTTCTGAAATTGTGCTCGGGGAGGGATCGCTGACTCCCGCCGCCTTCGCCATTATCTCAAGCAAAAGCAGCCTCTTGCGCGGATTCTCACATACGGGGAGGGTGAAGTCAACGGAACCGCCGGGTTACGGGGTAACCGGGGTGGGTCTTTGGGTGGCGGGTCTCGGGTCTTCGGTTTTTGGCGCCAACCTGCATTGTTCATGAAGCTGCCTTGAAAGGGCGCGGCTTCCAGCCGCGCCGCCTTGGCGCCCTGAAAATTGGGGCTTGAGCCCCCGGAGGCAAACGCGTTGCTATCTTGCCACCTGCTAGTCTGCTGCCAAACTGCTCACCCCAGCGGCTAAAGCCGGACTTGTTTTTGCCGGTGTCGGCGCGGCTGGAAGCCGCGCCCTTTCAAAGCCCCGCCTCTAGCGATTGAACGCCGGGACCGCGTTGTGCTCCGCGATGATCTTGCGGGCGTTGTCGACCAGTGCCTTGGCCTGGGGCAACAACTCCAACCCCTTGACCACTTCCGGATCCGACTCGGCGCGCACCTTCATGCCTTCACTCTGCCCGAACGCATCGATGAAAATTTCGGCCTTGATACTCGACCGCAGCCATTCGTCGTTATCCATCAGTTCGGCCTGCGTGTAGGGGACACTGGAATCGTCGAGCGACTTGCGGAACTCCTGCAAGGTTTCGTCGTCCACTTCGAAGCTCTTCGTGGGATGGTGGTCGACCACATAGCGCTTGGCGAAATTGAAGAAGGCGTAATGCTGCAGCAGCGTTTCCTGAAGGTGATTCCTTTTCACCGGAGGAATGGGGACGTCGGGAGTAATGCCGCCGCCGCCGTACTCCGTGCGCCCGCTGTCGGTCAGCTTCACCTCGCGGTTCGCCGTGTTGGAACTCTCGGCGCTGTCGCGGCTGTAGTAATAATCGTAGAGCGAAATATTACTGTAGTCGCGCTGGATCAGCCGTCCGCTGGGCGTGTAGTAGTGCGCCGTGGTCAGAGCCAGGCCGGTGTTCTCCGACAGCGGATAGACGGTCTGCACCAGACCCTTGCCGAACGTGACTTCTCCCACGATCAGGCCGCGGTCGTGGTCCTGAATCGCTCCCGAAACAATTTCCGCCGCCGAGGCGGTCAGCCGGTTGACCAGCACCACAATGGGATAATCTTTGCCGCCGTTGCCATGCTGCGCCACGTAACGCTTTTCCGGTGATGACCGGCCGTGGTGCGAAACGATGAGTTGGCCTTTTTTCAGGAACTTGTCGGCCACGCCCACGCCTTCACTCAGCAGACCGCCGGGATTGTCGCGCAGGTCAAGAATCAATCCTTTCAAATCGCCGAACTGATCGAGGGCGTCGCTGACCTCGTGTTCGGTGGTCTCATTGAATCCGTTGACGTGCATGTAGCCGATGCCTGGCCGGATCATGAAGTGGACATCGACAGAGAAGCGCGGAATCTCGTCGCGGATGAGCGTGAACTCCATCGGCTGCTCCACGCCTTCGCGTTTGATGCTGATGTGAACGGTCGTGCCTTTGGGGCCCTTGAGCATGTCAGCCACATCGCTGGTGCTCATGTTCTCCGTTGATTTCCCGTCTACGGCGATGATAGCGTCGCCGGGATGAATGCCGGCCTTGAATGCGGGCGTTCCCTCGAACGGGTAAATCACAATGACTTTATTGTTGCGCGGGCCGACGGTCATGCCGACGCCGTAATACTTGCCGCGCTGATCCTCCCTCATCGCTGCGTAGGATTTGGGATCGAAGAAATTCGAGTGCGGATCCAGCGCATGCAGCATTCCGGGGATGGCGCCGTTGTAGATGGCCTTATCCGGGTTGACCCGCTCGGCGTAGTTCTCCTCGACCACCGAGTAGACGTCAGTGAACTGCTTGAGGCTGTCTTTGACCTCAGAGTCGCCCGCCACCGACGACTGCTGGCCGCTGCGCTGGGCATACAGAATTCCCAGAAAGCCGCAGGCGAGGAGGAAAAAAACTACCAGGAAGAGTGAGCGGCGAGAACTACGAGCCATTTTGAGAATTCCTTCGGTTGAGGGCTAGCTTCCACCCCAGCTACTGCACTGAATATTCGCAGTATATCACCTGCTTAGACTGCCCCGGACCGGGAAGGTTAACCTTGGTAACCCTGCCGAAATGGGCATGGTTGTGAGATGCAGGAAGGGAGGGCGGAGGTGCCTTCTGGGGATCAGGGGCAGCGGTCGGGGGCCAGTGATCGGCGGCCCGTGATCAGTTGTTGGTTTTCAGTTCCGTCGTGATAGAGTCCGCTCCGGGCTGACCCCTGGCCGCTGGTCCCTGATCTCTAGCCGCGGCCTGTACATCCTCATCGTCCGGCCAGGAGTGGTGCCAATGCCGGGGCCGGGCGGAAAAGGCGGGGACGGCCGCCCCGACCAGTGCCCCCAGCACACCTCCGACGCTCCCCACCAGGACGACCGCCTTCGTCTCAACGCCCGGATGAGGATCGGTGTTGGCCTTGGCGCCTGCGGCCGCGCCGAGTCCAAAGCCAACCAAAGCGCCGATCAGCATGTGGCGTCCGCTGACCGTCGGCCCCCCCATGCCGGGATAGCCCCGGCGCCCATACGCCGCCGGAGGCCGGTGCGCGGGAGGACCGGGCATGTGCCGGGGAAGTTGAGCGAGGGTTCGGTTGTTGTCGGTAGCCTGGCCAGCGTCATTTTCGCCCCGGCAAGTTGGTTCGTTGGGCGTGTACTGGCAGCGGGCGGCGGCGACGGCGTTATTCGGGGAATCTGCCGATTGCAGTTCCTGAGCTTGCGCCGCAGCGGCCGATGCGAGTCCGAACAGTAAGAGCAACGAGGAAAGCAGGCCGAGGTTTTTCATGAGCGCAGAGTAGCGCCAGATCAGAAAAATGTGGGGCGAGTCTAGGACGGTTTCGCGAGTGTCACAGAGTCTCAATCGGCTGGCGGATGAATTCCTCGTAGCGCCGCAGCTCTGCAATGGACGATTCCGAGAGCAGCGCGAAGGGAATCGCCCGGCAGCCTGGCGGAAGCTCGGCTGCAGTCAGGGAATCACACACGACCGCTGCAGTCTGTTTCAGGCCGCGCTGCCAGTTGGCTTCGCGCGCGTCGCAAAAGATCAGGCTATCAGGATGGAATCCGGCGGCATTCAGCACGGCGCGCGCCACTTTGAGGAACTCCGGCCAGCGCGACGCCACGCCGACCAGCGCGCTGGCCGGCGCCGGCAGATATCCGGCCAGGGAAGCTGGTACGGAGCTAACTTGCAGCGTCAGCAATTCCGTTCCTGCCGGGAGCAACTGGCGCGCCGTCGCTTCGCGGTTGGGCAGCACTACGCGAATACCATCCTCCGGCGTCTTCGGACAATCATCAAGCCCACAGGATTTGACGGGAAAACTGACCGCTTGGGCGATCTCGGCCGCGAGAATTCTGCGGAGCTCTTCGTCCGGCTCGATCAGCAGGAAGTGATCGGGCGGTTGCAGCTCCAGCCACTGCCGCAGGCGCGAGCGCACCGCCGGCAGCGACACGCCCAATTTTCGCGCCGACCGGAAGAGCCGGGCAATCATTTGGTCCAGAGCGAGCGCCGGCGAGGGAGGCATCTCCGGCTTCTTGGCCCGCACGTACACGCCACTGCCGCGACGGAATTCGACCCAGCGCTCACGCTCCAGCTGGCGATATCCTGCGCTGATGGTGTTGGGATGCAGGTGAAACCGCCGCGCCAGTTCGCGCGTCGAAGGCAGGCGCTGGCCGGGCGCCAGATCGTCGCTCAAGATGCCCAGGACGACCTGCGTGACCAGTTGTTCACGGATCGAGACGTCACTGCCGCGGGCAAACCAGAGTTGCATGGCGGCAACATCATAACCCGCGGCCTCACCATCCCAGCCGGACTTTCCCGCGACTTGTTATGCGCTTACCGAGATGCCGCTCGCGCTCGACTGCGACGATGGCTGCGTCGAAGTGCTTTGGCTGAACTGCTGCAAGTCCTGCAGCAAGGTGTTGTACGTCTGCTGCGCCCCCGAAACGTTGCTCGATTGCAACTCCTGGCCCAGTTCGCTGAACAGCTGGCTGAGCTGGCTCGATTCACCGCCGCCGCCGTGATGATGATGATGGCCGTGATGAACCTCGCTCGTCTGATCCTGCCACGATGTCTGGTTTCGGAAGTCCTGCTGAATCTTGGTGTAGTCCTGCTGTGCCGCCGAAAGGTTGCCGGACTGCAGGTCCTCGGAAAGCTGGTTGAACTCCTGGGCGATAGGGCTGTTGCTCTGGGTCGACGAGGTCGAACTGCTTTGCGGATTTAGTTGTTGCAACGCCGCGAAGTCCTGCTGCGCAGCCGACAGATTGCCCGATTGCAAATCCTGGCCGAGTTGCTGGAACTCCTGTTGAAACTGCCGGAATTGGTTCTGGATGTTCTGGCTGTTGTAGCTCGCGAAACCGCTGCTGAAAATTCCTGATACTGACATAGCGTCTCCTGTCGGCAGCTAAAGCTCGCCCACAAATGTTTATCGGCACGCTGGTCCATGGACTTCAGTCGGGGACTGCAATCGCCGATCTTCCCGCCTAAGTGCGCACTCATGATGCCAAAGCCTCGTACCGCCCGCCGCGGCGAACCCCCACCCGGCGCGAGACTTAGCGACCAGAGCTGAAGCGTGCCTTGGGGATACGCAGGTAAAGAGGCAAGGCGTGCCCTCGGGACTCGGCAAGTTATGCCCGCGATGCTCGTTGCGAACGGCGTCGAACTGGGTGCCGCGCGACGCAAGCCGCCCATCGCCCACATCCAGAAGCGCTTGTCAGAGCCTTGCCTCTCCCTGCGATTGCCGCTTTTCCTTCCTGGGCAGTATGATGAAGCGCATGAGCTTTTCCGAGACAATCTTCCTGTTCTTCCTGGCCCTCATCATCTTCGGGCCCAAGAAGTTGCCGGAGATTGCCCGCATGGTGGGCAAATGGATGGCCGAATTCCGGCGCGCCTCGAACGAGTTCAAATCGCAGATCGAGCAGGAGATCAATAATCTCGAGGTGGAGAATCGAAGGCGGACGATTCTGCCGCCCAGCCCGGCGCCCGAGGGCACTGCCAGCCGCGCGCTGAATGCCTCGCCCAGCGCGGCTTCTCAGCCCGCTGCGGGCTCGGCAGACTCCAGCACTTCCCCGGCCGGCGCCCCGGAAATGGCAGCATTGGCCGACCCCGGCGACGAACCGCTCTTCGCTACTGCTACTGCCACCGCCGCCACGGCTGCCGCCGCGGCGACTCCTGATACTCGGTCCGAGGCCCCCTCCGAGCCGCCGGCCGGGGCCACGGAAGCGCCCCTCGCCGACGAAGCCGTGACCGCTTCCACTTCGCAGGAGTCTCATGCCTGAGATCGCGGCCGCGCCCTCCAGCGGTGAGCGGGAACCCGAGCCCATGCCCACCATGGGTTTCCTCGATCACCTGCAGGAGCTGCGCGATCGCGTCATTCGTTCCATCATTGCCATTGCCGTGGGCGCGGTGGCCTGCTGGGGATATCGCGAGCGCATCTATGCCGTCATGCAAAGGCCGATCATGGATGCCCTCAAGAAGAACGGCCTGTCGGAGAAACTGGTCTATCTCAATCCCACCGAACCCTTCAACCTTTACTTGAAGATTGCCGCCCTGGCCGGTCTGTTTCTTACCTCGCCTTATGTGCTTTACCAGGTCTGGATGTTCATTTCGCCGGGCCTCTACCGCCGCGAAAAGCGTTACGTCATGCCCTTCATGATTTCGACGATTACGCTGTTCACGCTCGGCGGATATTTCGGCTACAAGGTCGCCTACCCGCGCGCCTTGGAGTTCCTGATCGATTTCAGCCGGCAGTTTCAGCCCATGATCACGATCGGCGAATATACCCAGCTGTTTCTGAGCATTGTGCTGGGCATGGGGCTGATCTTCGAAATGCCGATCCTGGTGTTCTTCCTCTCGTTTATGGGCATCCTCAGCCCCGGCTTCATGTTGAAGCACTTCCGCTACGCGATTCTGATCATCTTTATCATTGCGGCCATCGTGACGCCCACGCCCGACATCTTCAACATGTGCGTTTTCGCCTCGCCGATGTTGGGCCTGTACGCATTGAGTGTCGGGGTGGCCTGGCTGGTGCATCCCAAACAGCGGCAGGCTCGGAAGGAGAAGCAGGCGCAATCATGAGATGGCCGTGTGTTCGAGGCATTCTTCTTCTATCGTGCACGTTGGGCGGATTCGCCTGTGACCACATAAAGGACGCGGCCCAGAGCCAATCCGCGCCGCAGGCCGCTTCTGAAACGCCCGCCCCCGCGCTGAATCTTCCGCCAGACAACAGCCCGCCGCCCTCGATCGATGCCAACCGCGCCTTCCAGTATGTGAAAGAGGTGGTGAAGTTCGGCGAGCGCCCGATCGGCAGCGCCAATCACAAGAAGCTGGAAGATTACATCCTGGAACACTTGAAGGGCGACGAGGTCGAGTCCGACACGTTCACTGCCGACACGGTCGAAGGCAAATTCCCGGCGCATAACATCATTGCCAAATATCCGGGCGCGAAAGACGGCATCATCGTGATCGCCGGCCACTATGACACGAATTACTGGCTGCGCGGCACGGGCTACGTGGGAGCGAACGACGGCGGCTCGACCACGGCGATTCTGCTGGAGTTTGCCAACCAGCTTCGCGGCAAGAAACGCGATGGCTATAGCGTCTGGCTGCTGTGGACCGACGCGGAAGAGGCCGTGCGTACCTGGTCGGACACCGACAGCCTGTACGGCACCAGGCATCTCGCGGCGCGCTGGCAGCAGGACGGCACGGCGAAAGAAATCAAGGCCTTTCTGCTGACGGATATGATCGGCGACGCCGATCTCGACATCGACCGCGACGACAACTCAACGCCCTGGCTGGAGAACGTTGTGTACGAAGCGGCCACGCGCCTGGGTTACCAGTCGCATTTCTTCGCCCGCGAAAATGCCATTCAGGATGATCATTTGCCTTTCATGAAGATCGGCGTGCCTTGTGCCGACATTATCGACATCAACTACGGCTACAACGACGCTTACCACCACACTCCGCAGGATACGATTGACAAGCTCAGCCCCAAGAGCATCGAGATTGTGGGCAGCGTGATTCTGGAGACGGTGCGCATTCTCGATAAGATGGATCCGTTGCCGCCGAAATGATCGTAACGGCGTTCAGAGCGTGTCAATGCATTATGAGAGAGCGGCCCGTATATATGCGGCAATGGAGGCAACGCAGACAGGAAC
>OMOD01000197.1:29347-65704 GCA_900290255.1 Candidatus Sulfotelmatobacter kueseliae | reverse complement strand
ATCTCAGATGTGTAGCTTAACTTCCGGTCTCAAACGGTCCCATTTCCGCTGACGTGGCACACCCAGCGCTTTTTGCTCGCTGGCTTCACCGTGTTGTTTTTCCGCAACCAGTTCCTTCAATGGTTGGTCACTCAGTGGTGGAGTATAGAGTGCTGCGATCTTCGACTGCGTGTCGGCATGGTCTGCGTCCAACTTGATTTTCGTCGCCTGCAGCGTGAAGAGCATCAGACGGGTCGCGTTCTTCGCCTCCACCATCTTGGCGGTTTTTTCCATCATCGCATCCAGGGACTTCGACGCCTGCTCGATTAGAGCAAGCCGGTTGCGCAGAGCTTCCCTCTCGAGGCTGGGCAGGGCATATTGAATGTCCTGCTGAGCCCACGTGGTGGCCTTATACAGTTCGCAGTTCTTGCGGGCCACATCCATGGTCAGACTGGCTTTCCTCAGGTCTGACAGGCCAAGCGAGGCTCCACCCACCAGCTGCAGCGGCAGGCCGGTTTCGGGCTGGGTCATGCCTGCCGCGGCGATGGGTGTGCGCAGCAGGTCTCGCTGGGCCTGTGCCTGCTCCATTACGTAGGAACAGTAAGCCAGTTGGTCCGTAAGGTCCGCGGCCAGCACGGGCACGGCCAGGAAAAGGATCGAGCACGACACAGACTTCCAGTTATTCAGGGACATTCTCGTTCTCCTCAGAATGGCGGCGCCGCACGGGTTAGAACAGCACCGGCTTGCGGCCCAGGAACACCGTCTTTGATTTTGCAGACTCTGCATGATCCAGATTCATCTGGATCAGAAAACCGCGAATCTGGGTCTTGAAGATGGGATGGATGGCTTGCTCTTCGCCCGGGAATATCTGCTTCACCGTGCCCACCTTGCGGCACAGGATCATATTCAGGTAACAGTCGTAGACCGCGCTTCCGCCTACCGCGTTGGCCCGGTTGTCATAAGGAACGAAGGCGAAATACAACGTCTGCCCCCCAACCGCATTCAGGTAATACGGGCTCTGCTTGGCCGTGGTAATCGCCTGGTGCAGGCGATCGACCTGTCGTGTTTCTTCCTGCAGTTGCTTTTCCGCGACGTTGATAGCGACATCCAGTTGCGCGACTTCTGACCGCAATTCTGCTTGTTTAACCAGCACATTCAGAGAGCTGGTGCCAATCGTGGTTTTGTCCAGAACGCTGTCGGTCAGCAGGACTTCAGCAATTTTGTTATCCGTGTAGGCGTCCTTGGCCTGGTTCAGCGCTACCAACTGCGTCGCCGCGTCGCCCTGCGTGATCAATCCGGCAGCCAGGTCTTTGTTGACGTTGGACTCAACTTCGTTGAGTTCCGCCAGCACTTTTTGGGTTGTCACGTTGTCGGCCAGTTTCTGCTTGTCGAGGGTTGCGAGTTCCGGGCCAGCGGTCTGGTTGTGGGTTTGCTCGCGCACAATGGCGGCCTGCAATTCGGGCTCGAGCGCGAGCAGCGCCGCGCGGTGCTTCTTCATCTCGGCCACGCCGCTATCCAGTTTCTTTGTATCCACTTTCAGATCTTCGATGGTCTGCTGGCTGGTCACCAGCTTTTCCCGGAAGTCGAGGCTCTTCTCGTCCGCGGCTGAGAGAATCACTGGCGCAGCCCACGAGCTGTTGACGGCATAAAAGCCCATTACGAAGGCATAGATGACAATGCCGCCCAGCACAAGATACAGCACGACAATCGCAAAAACCCGGTAGAGAGTAATCACCAGCTTGTAATGCAGTGATTGCTTGGCAGCAGCCTTCTTGGTTTCGGAAGCAACCGCTTCAACTTTGGTTTCGCGAGGAAGCGAGTCAACTGGTGGCGTTGCCAAGGGACACCTCTTGCTGTTCTTTGGTTCGAGTTCCCCAGTCTGCCGAGTCCATCGTGCACAGAGCGAGGGGCGTGAGAAACAGGCTGCTGACCAGTGACCATGCTACATAAGCGCCAAAGGCAAGTGGATGTGTGACCGCTTCTTTCGCGCTGTATTTCTTGATCACCCAGGTAAGCACGGCTCCAATCGCAAGCGCGGTGATCAAGGGAATCGGCCCAGCCCACGCCAGTGGGTCCGACGTAAGCGCGGTCACTACCACCAGAAATCCAACCAGCGCTCCCACCGGAGTCAAAACCAGCGTGAGAACCGTGTTGGGATGCAGCTTCCAGACATGTTGCGGCAGCGTCTTGAGGGTAAAGAAAAAGTCGCGCACGATGCTGCGCCGCCAGCGGAGTTGCTGCTTGAACAGCACGGAAAGCGTGGTCGGCACCGTGGTCCAGCACAGGGCGTCGTTGTTGATGTAAGTTCCATAACCGCGCAGCAAGGTCTGATGAGTCAGGAACCGGTCTTCTCCTTGATTCACCGGAATCCCGAACCAGTTGCGGGCGCGGATGGCAGGTTCGATCTCCAGCAGCAACTCGCGCCGGATGGCAAACAGGCATCCGCTGATGCAGCACACACTGCGAGTCCAGTTTTCCGGAATCTTGTAGAGCTCAAACGCGGAGTAGTAAACCACGGTCTGAATGGCGGTGATCACGCTGTCGTTCGGGTTCCTGACGCCCACTCTGCCGCCTACCGATCCCATGCGCGGCTCGGCGAAGCAGGCAGTCAGCTCGCGAATCGCTTGCGGATGGAAGATGCAATCCGAATCAATCGAGATGATGATCTCCGCGGTTGAAAGCTGCAGCGCATTACAGACGGAGCGTGCCTTACCGCTGTTGACTTCATTTCGCCCGGTCCTTACGCGGATGTTGGTGAAGTCGCGCTGCGCTTTGAGCATCCACTCGTAGCTGTCGTCAACCGAGCAGTCGTCCTGCGCGATGACCTCAAATTTATCGTTCGGGTAGTTGCTCTTACTGATACTCTCGATCGTCTCGTAGACCGTCTTGCCCTCGTTGAAGCAGGGCATGAGCACGCTCACCGTCGGCTCGTAGGTGTAGTCTTTCTTGGCCTTTGTGCCGGGGAAAGAGAGTCTCATGATGATCCCCATCAAGTACTTGACCACGGAGATCAACAGGCACAGGACCAGGATGAGCCAGAAAAGGATGGGAGCCATTACGGCCGCGCCTCCCAAGGTGAATGCCTCACGCTTGCGACACGGATGTGTCTGGCAGATTGGGTGTCCATGTGGCGACCTGCTTCCTGACTCTGCGTCCGATCACTGTCGCAAAATCTCTTTTACACTCAGAACCTAGCCCTGAGTGTAATCGCCGATCCCCAACAGTTGCCTGTCCCTCGCATCACGAGCATCTTACAAGATTCCCACAGGAACAATAACAACGAGGCCGCCCATAACCAGACCCCCAAGGATCAACGGAAACCGCATCGATCCTGCACCAAAACAGCCGGCAAGCAATGCCACCAGGCTCGAAGCAAGAGACCAGATTGCGAGCCGCAGCCAATCTAAAGGAAAAAGCATAGAAAAGAATATGACAACCAAAGGGATTAAGAGCGCAAAAGACAGCGCAACGCATCCCAGAAAAGATACCCGGAATCGCCAGCGAGATACACTTCCATCTTTCCGCACACGTGCGAGCCGCACCCAGGACATCATGGTTAGCAAAAGCGGCGCGCAGATAGCTACCAGTTGAGCAAAATTCTGTAGGATCATCGGCAGTCGATGTCCTAACCGCGAAGACGCAATAAGGGAAACGATGATGAGAACGCCAAAGATCCACTCCCATCTTGCCCAACTGCGCTCTGTCGGATCGACTTCCATGTTCGCCATGAAGATTGTAGTTCTTCTTCCCATCCAGGTACCGAAAACACTCCACCCATGGATTGTTGGTGAAGCGTCGCGATTGCACGCATTGGACGACTTGGGAGTGCACTGTAGTGCACACCCCAATCCCAACCCGGAACCGCCCCTTGGTGCACAGAGCCGATATTTGGTAGAACCTGAAAATAGCAGAAGTCTTCGTATGCATTTGTCATTGCCATACCCGTTCATCGACCTCAAAGGATGTCACCCTCCTGTGGCTGAAAGCACGGCCCCTTGCAGCTGCCGCTTAGCCTGAAGGAAACGGCGTGCTGCATCCGGTAGCCTCGACAACCACGCTTGATCGCGCCCAAACACCAAATGCGCTAGCCAGTATCCCGGACGGCTGCCGAAAAAGGTGCCTGCGCCTTCCGCTATTGCTTTTCGATGGTATCTTTGGGGGGGGCGCCGGAGCTGAATTCCGACTCCATACACATGGACGTTCTCAGCAGCCTTTTCGAGCAGCATTTTCATTCGCGTGTCGTGCGGGTGCAGCCGCTGCAGGGACAGCTGGGCGGTTCGGGGCGCAAGATCATGCGCCTGGCCTCGGAAAAGGTTACGGCCGTCGGCATTCTGTACGACGTTCGCGAGGAAAACGTCGCGTTCCTCGAATTCTCCCGCCATTTCCGCAGGCATGGTCTGCCCGTGCCAGAAATCTACGCCGAGGATCTGAATCACGGCGCGTATCTCGAGGAGGATCTCGGTGACACGCCCCTGTTCGAGTTCCTCTCGAAGAATCGCAGCGGCGAGGATATCGCTGCCCAGGCGGTCGAGGCCTACCGGCGGGCAGTAGCCGTTCTGCCGCGCTTTCAAGTGGAGGCCGGCCGCGACCTGAATTACAAGGTCTGCTATCCGCGGGGCAGTTTCGATCGCCAGTCCATCGCCTGGGACTTGAATTATTTCAAGTACTATTTCCTGCGGCTGGCGGGCATTCCGTTCAGCGAGCAGGCGCTGGAGCACGATTTCGGCCGTCTGACTAAGTTTCTGCTGAGTGCGGATCGCGACTATTTTCTTTATCGCGATTTTCAGTCGCGCAACATCATGCTGCGCGATGGGCAGCCTTACTTCCTCGACTATCAGGGCGGGCGCAAGGGCGCGCTGCAATATGACGTCGCGTCTCTTCTCTATGACGCCAAAGCCGATCTGCCGCCGGAACTGCGCCGGCAGTTGCTCGACCACTATCTCGATACTCTGGGCGGGTTTATTGATCTGAAGCGCGATGTGTTCCTGCACTATTACTACGCCTACGTCTATATCCGCATCATGCAGGCCCTGGGGGCCTACGGGTTCCGCGGGTTCTACGAGCGCAAAGCGCATTTTCTGCAGAGCGTGCCCTACGCGCTGAAAAACCTGCGCTGGCTGCTGCACAATGTCACGCTGCCGGTCCCGCTTCCCGCTCTGATGGACGCTTTTCACGGCATGCTGGGCTCGGAGAAGCTGCAAGGCTTGGCTTCCGAGGCGGATGCTCTGGTCGTGCGGATTTGGAGTTTCTCGTTTCATCGCGGCCTGCCCAAGGACGAAACCGGAAATGGCGGCGGATTTGTTTTCGATGGCCGCAGCCTGCCCAATCCCGGGCGCGAAGAGCAATTCAAGACGCTGACGGGCAAGGACGCGCCCGTAATTGACTATCTCAACCAGCAGGAGACCGTGCACCAATTCCTGGCCGGCGTAATGTCGCTGGTGGATGCCAGCTTAAGCAGCTATCAACAGCGCGGATTCAAGAACCTGATGGTTTCGTTTGGTTGCACTGGGGGGCAGCATCGCTCCGTGTATCTGGCGGAGCAACTGGCCAAGCACCTGCGCGGACGCAACGTCGAAGTAATTGTGCGGCATCGCGAACTAGAGAAGCTTGAGCCGGAAAATTCCGCGGACAGCACCCAACAGAACGTCGCCCCGGAGAAAATCGTGCGATGAAAGCGATGATCCTGGCCGCCGGTCTCGGCACGCGGCTGCGGCCCCTCACCCAGGATCGCCCCAAGGCGCTGGTCGAGGTCGGCGGGCACTCGCTGCTGGAAATTACCCTGCGCCGCCTGCGCGAATTTGGCATTCGCGAGGTCATCGTCAACCTGCATCACTTTGCCGACATGGTTGCCGAGTATCTGAAAAAGAACGGCAACTTTGGCATGAGGATCGAACTCTCGCGGGAAGATGTGCTTCTCGACACCGGAGGCGGTTTAAAGAAAGCATCCTGGTTCTTTCTTGAAGATTCCGGCCACGCGCCCGGCAACGTGGAACAGCCCTTTCTTTTGCACAACGTGGATGTGATCAGCACGATCGATCTCGAGCGCATTGTTCAGTTTCATCGCGAGAACCAGGCCCTCGCCACACTGGCAGTGCAGGACCGGGAGACCTCACGATACCTGCTGTTCGACGGACAAGGTCAGCTGTGCGGCCGGCAAGCCGGACGCGATCAGGCGCCGGAAATGGCTCGTCCTTCGCGGCAAGTGCAGGCCCTGGCATTTTCGGGGGTACACGTAATCGCTTCTCGTTTTCTTGGAATGATGGCGGAGAACGGTGCCTTCTCTATCGTCCAGTCATATCTGCGGCTGGCTGGGCAGGGAGAAAGAATACTTGCCTTTCGGGCAGACGAATACTATTGGCGCGATCTGGGAAGGCCGGGAAACATAGCGCAAGCGGAAGCGGACGTGGAACGGCAGGTGGTACGGCTCTAGGGTTGCGGGTGATGCCTCACTTTGCAGAAACCGCGTGGGGACAGCCGCCCCCGGCTGTCCGGTCGAGCGAAGCTCGACAGCGCAGTCCATCCGAGCCACTAAACCTGATGAGACATAACCGACTTGCAGCGCGGGGAGAAAGCTCGCGCTCCGAGCGTGTACAATCTTAGGTTCGACGATGAGCGACCCTCCGATCAAGCCCCACTCCTCCCGCAAACTGACCATTGCGATTGATGGACCGGCGGGCGCCGGCAAGAGCACGATTGCCTCGCGGCTGGCCCGCAAGCTGGACTATGTGAATCTGGAAAGCGGCGCCATGTACCGCGCACTGGCGCTGAAGGCGATCGAAAAGGACATTTCCTTCGACGACGAAGCGGCGCTGGTGAAGCTGGCGCAGGGCTCGCGGATTCAGCTTGAGCCAGTGGTTGGCGGCAACCGCACTCTGCTCGATGGGCACGACGTTTCTGCGCGCATTCGGGAGCGGGATGTGACCGAAGGGGCGTCGCGCATCTCGGTGCATCCCAAGGTGAGGGAATGGATGGTGGCGCGGCAAAGGGAAATGGGCGCAAGCGGCGGCGTGATCATGGAAGGCCGTGACATCGGGACAAAAGTGTTTCCCGATGCAGAGCTGAAGATCTTTCTCGACGCTGATCCGGTCGTGCGTGAGCAGCGGCGCATGGCGCAGCAGAAGATCAGGCGTGAAGTGGCGGCTGATGTGGCTGCGGAGTTGCGCCAGCGCGACCAGCGCGACCGCACGCGGGCGGCATCTCCGCTGGTCGCCGCGCCAGATGCGGTGGTGATCGACTCCACGGCGCTGACGGAAGACGAAGTGCTGGCTCAGGTGGAAGAACTGGCGCGGCAGAAATTAAGTCAGAATTGACTCGAATCAGGTTTCAAGGCTTCAACGTTCCAAGGTTTAGGGGCGATTGACGGCCAACTTTGAAACTCTGAAACTTTGAAACCTTGTATCCGATTCAGTTCTCGCTCGGTTCGACCTTCTGCTTCGGTTCCGGTAGAGATTTTCCAGGTTTGGACTGCTTGTCTCCCGGTACTCCCTTGATCCCACCCGTGACGCCGCCCGGTACTCCTTCTTTCGGTCCGCCGCTTACGGGGGCTTTGCGTATTTGAATGCCCTCGTGCTCGTTGTTGAGCACAACGTGCGCGGCGCCATTGCCAACGCTGCCGCTGGCTCTGGCCTCATGCTCGTCGCTGCTGACTTTCAGTTCGGGGAAGTCCGACTGAATCTCGCCATCGCGGGTACGCGCATCCAGGCGGAATCCGGCCTTCTCCGGCAGGCTCAACTGGATGTCGCCATTGCGGTTGTCAATCTGCACATTGCCGAGCGCGCGCATGATTAGTTCGATCGTGCCGTTGTCGTCCTGGAGCCGGGCATCACCGGAAACGCCGTCCAGGCGAATGTTCTTGGAGCGGGTCGTCAGATGCAGGGGGCCGGTGATCGCGTCGGCGTGCAACTCGTCCGAATCGAGATCCAGGGAACCGTCAATGCGCGAGAACTCCATATCGGTGCGCGAAGACTTGAAGGTTACGGTCTTGGCGATGCGCCCCAGCTTCACGCTCTCCTGAAACTCGCCATCGAGTTGGGCTGCGCCGCTGACGTCGTTGACCGCGACCTCATTCATCCGTCCTTCGACATGCACGTCGCCGGTGATCTGTTCGACTTTCACCGAGCCTTTTTCCTGACTCACTTTGACGTTGCCTTTCACATCCTCGACCGAAGTGTCGGAATGCTGGGCGGAAACGTCGACGTTCGCCTCGCGGTCGGCCAGATTCACGTCGCCGCGCCGCGAAATGATGGAAACGGCCACCTTGCGCGGCAGGGAAATGTCCAGATCAGCTTCTACGGGATGATCTCCTGCGCCTTCCACCTTGGCATCGAGCGTGACCAGCCCGCCGATCGTCGTGAGGGTGGGCTTGGTTTCACTGTTGTACTTGTCGGCGTCGCTTTGTCTCTCCGCTCCAACGCGCTTGCGGACGACGACCGCAATCTTATTGTCCTCCGAAGCGTGCACGCTGACTGCCCCGTGATTGTCAATGACCTTAAAGCTCGCTCCCGCGGGAAAGTCCTGCTCGAGGTGATCGTTGAAGTTGTAAGTTTGTCCGAACATGTCGGAGAAATCATTGTCGTCGAAATTCATCTGGTCACGCAGACCCGACCAGTTGACGCGCTCCATCTGGTTCGCGATCAGGCCGAAGACCACGAGCATGATGATCAGGAAAATCCCTCCCGCGCCAATCCCGGGCGTGCGAGTGCCTTCCCGCTGCGCCTGCATGTGCTCGATCAGCTTGATCACTCCCCAGAGGATCAGCAGTGCGCCCCAGTAATTGGCAAACAGGTGCCACATCCGGGCCCACGAGAGCATGTGCAGATTACCCAGCAGGAACACGACGCCGAGGATGATCAACACCAGCGGGCCGGCAAACGAGCGGTGGCGCCGCGGCGGCACAGGGGGTTGAACCGGCGATTGAGTTGGACTAGCCATTGTGCACCTCCCCACTCACATCACTCGACGCGGGCGGCTGCGGCTGTGCAGGCGGAGGCTGCGGCGGCGGAGCGCTGGGCGGCGCTGGCGGCAGCGGCTCGATGTGGCCCTGCGCGGAGGCCGTGCTCTGCAGCAGTTTCACGATTCCGATGACCAGCAGTATCGCAGGCCAGGTCCGATCCCAGGCCACGCCGTGGATGTCGCGGCTGTCCAGCAGCAACATGACTCCAATGGTCAAAATAACTGCCGGTCCCATCAGGCAACGCATGCGGCATCGGCCGCAAGCGCAGGCGCGAGAGGCCGCTCCAAACACTCCCCATCGCCTGGCGAAAATCCACCCCGCCAGGAAGATCATCACCAGGCCGATAAACAACTCGCCGCTGAATTCCAGAATGTCGGTGGTGTGTAGGAGGAAGAGGATTCCCATGCCGATCAGGATCACGGCACCAGCCGGAACCTTGCTGGATTCGAACTTCTCTCCAACGCCGAAGGTTTGGGCCAGGCCCATTGGGTCGGGTGCGGGCTGCCCAAGCTGGATTGCCCGTGCTGTCCGCACCGAATCAATGATCTGGTAAACATAGAAGAAAGCGATGGCCAGCGCGAAAAGCCAGTCGAGCCCCCCCGCATGATTCGCGGCGAAAATCAGCATCGCGAAAATCAGCAGATGCGCCAGTCCCTTGGCGTATTGCGAGCAGTAAACCGCGCCCACGCCGAAAGGAAAGAATCCGGCGAGAATCCCCGCGACTGCAGGGTTCGGCCCAGAGCTGACGGACGGCATGGCGGGCGCCATCGGCGGCGGCCCCGGCGGGTACATAGTTTGCCCAACCGGCATGAATCCCGCGGCCGGCGCTGTTCCTTCCATGCGTGCCGCCAGGCAGGACTCGCAATAAATCACGCCGCGGACGTCGCGGGTGCAGTTCTGACAAAGTGGCTTGCCGCAAGTGCGGCAAAAGGCCACAGCAGCAACGTCATTGTGTGTGGCGCAGTTCATACCAACCTCCTGTACGTGGTCACCGACACTACAGGCAGATCGCGAAGAGATGGACCCAGCGGAGCGCTGGCCAGAAAGAGATGGCTGTCCGTCTGGCTGTAATTGCGCTCCTGCTTCTGTTCGGGCTGTTGTGACGTGTCGTTCTTCCGTTCTTTCTGTTTCTCTGGTCCGGGTTCGGCCGGAGCCAGGTTCCGCTTGATTCCCCGCACCGCCGCCTGCACTTGGTAAACCAGCCGCACGTTGTCGTAGTAGCGCACGATCCGCGCCTCGGTAGCGTAGTACGTGTGCCGGATTGCCGCCGGCCGCAGGCTGATCTTGCCCAGGTCGGCGGGTTTGACCCCGGCAACCGTCAGGCCCACCGACAGCGCGAAGAATGCCATGGCAAACGACATGGCAAAGCGCGGCTGGCGAACCGCGGCCCACATCGGAGCAAAGACCGGCTCCAAGACCGTGGCCTGCAACTGCTCCAGCCACGAAATACGCGGCTGGGGTGCGCGTGCAGCGGCTCGCAGGCGCTGGGTGTCAACGCCCGTCGTGGATGCCAGGATATTAGCGACCAGGTCGGCTGGAGACTCCACCTCCGTGAGCCCCTTCAGCCAGTTGCGGCCCGCCTCAGCTTCGGCGAGCAGCGGACCACACGCCGGGCAAGCCCGCGCGTGCGCCTGGAAACGGTCGAGTTCCGCCCCGCTCAGAACGCCATCCAGCGCGTCCGTGAGCAGCAGGTCGAACTCGCTGCACTTCACTCCGTTACCGGTGTGGTCTGGCATCACATCACCTGCCTATAGGTACGTTGTAGGAGGCGGGCAAGTTCCGCCCGCCCACGATTAATTCGAGATTTCACAGTTCCCTCCGGAACCCTCAAAACGGTGGCGATTTCCCGGTAGTCCATATCCTGTAAGTCCCTTAGAATCACTGCCTCCCGGAGCTCTGGGGAAAGACGGGCCAAGGCCGAATGGACGGTTTCGCTGACCTCACGGCGGCGTACCTGGGCGTCTGGGGGAGCCGATTGGTCCCTGATTTGCTCACTCAGCGGCTGGGCGTCCTCATGTTCGGACGCCGCCGTGTCGATCGAATCCGTCATTCGATCCTGCTTGGTTTTACGGAAGTGATCCACCAGCAGGTTGCGGGTGATCGTCGTGACCCAGGTGACAAACGCGCCCTTGGTGTGGTCATAACTCGAAAGCGTGCGGTACATCTTGATGAAAACTTCCTGGGTGAGGTCTTCGGCATCGTCGCCCGATCCGGCAAAGCGGTAGCAGATGTTATATATCCGGCGGCTATAGCTCTCGACGATTTCCTCCCAGGCGGCAGCGTCGCCGGCAAGACAGCGCCGGACCAGCATCGCGACCACCTGGACGTCTTCCACCTGAGCTCCCCGGAATTAGCTATGAGCTTCGAGCTATGAGCCTCGAGCTATGAGCTCCGAGCGATGCAGCTTGCGAATTTAGCTCAGAGCTCGCAGCTTGTGGCTCTTAGCTCAGACCCACACAAGACAGTACGCGAATGTCGACACCAAAGTTTCTCGCTCCTAAGTTTGTGCAGGACAGGGAATTGTAGCAGCGCCCGCCTTGATTCGCCTTTCGTCACCACGGAGTCACTGAGAAAAATCTCGAAACCTGTAGGAAACGGAAAACGGAAGTGGAAGGGTTTGCCAGGTAGTTGGGTTTCTCTGTGTCTCTGTGATTCTGTGGTGGAAAAAACTGACATTACCCTCCTTTTCGTTTCATCTGTTATTAACATCCCTCTGCTAGCATGGAATTGGATCGGAATGCCTTTTCGGAGGTGTTTATGATTCCCTTCTCTTCCGCCGTCACCAGCGAGCTGACCTGGTCGAAAATCCCACGCAGTCGAAATTACCAACTTAAACGCAACGACAAAGTTGTCGGTACACTCGAGCCTCGCAGCTTCTGGTCCTCAAACTTAGTGGCGGAGACCGAAGATGGCCGCTGGACCTTCCGCCGCGCAGGGTTCCTGGGCACTGGGGCCGAGATCGTGGATGCAGCCTCGGGGCGGCCGATCGCGGCCTTCAAATCCTGCTGGGGCGGAGGCCGCGGCACGTTGACCTTCGCCGACGGCCAGACGTTTCACCTGGAGTGCAAAGGCTGGTGGCGTCCGCTGTGGAGCGTGACCACAGACGGCGGGCAGCCCGTGCTTCTGCTGCACAGGCGCGAGAGAAGCGTCGAGTTGCCGGCGGGCGCGGCCGTCGCCGGGAGCCGGGTGTCGCTGCTCGTCATGTTCGCCTGGTATCGCGTGCTGCAGGCCGAAGAAGACGCGGCAGCCGCCGGCGCGGTGGCCGTGATCGTGGGGTCATAGAAGCCGCACTCTGGGACACTGAAGATGCTCGCGCACCTCGCGTGCTCCGAGGACGCGTGATGTCGCGTGGAAGAGCGGCGCTTCAGCGCCGCGTTGAGAACGATCCTTTGGAATCGCACGGGCCTTTAGCTCCGGTGGGCCTCAGGGCCTAAAGGCCGTTACACGGGGAAGCCGCTTACGCGGCCCTAAAGGGCCGCTCTTTCACCCATACAAAATCTCTCACGCGGTCCGCTGGGCGCGCTTCGCACTCGCCCGGGGCAGGCCCCCAACCGGCCGCTCTTCACAACAAAAAAGTGGCGCACCGGAGTGCGCCACTCAAGAAAAACCGTTAGGTTCGGGGCACTGCCGGGCAGTCCCGGTGGTGCCCCTTCGGTTTATTGGTTAATGTTTCCGTTTCGCCTGCGCTTTCGGCACGGCCCCGTGTTTCACGTGCATTGCCTTCAGCGAGCTGGCACTCTGCTCCTGGAAGGTACCCAGCCACAGGCTGTAAGTGGGGGTGGCAGTCTCGTCCTCATCGATCGAGAACACCAGCGCGGGACTGGCCTCGTACATGACCACGGTGAAGGCATTCGCTGTAGTGTTCGTGCCGACAGGACCGACGGCAAAGTTGCCGGCGGTTCCGGCAGCAGGAAACGCGTAGCGTCCCGCCGCGTCAGGCGCGGCCGCAGTTCCCGCGAACGGAATTGGCGTCGTCGGAGTTCCGTACAATCCCGCCGTGCCGGAGACGAAGTATCCGAACGGATCGCTGATGACTCCGGTTCCGGTCAAAGCCAGGGTTGCAAACGTTCCCTGCCCGACGTAGTCGAACTCCCAACCCACATAGTCGGGTGCAACTGGAAGAGTCGATACGTCGTTGAACTCCTGCGCTCCGAAGCCGTAGCTGTTGTTGAGGTCAGAACCATCGGATGCAATCGTGCCCTGTGGGACGATGACGCCGGTGCCGCCGGAGAAACTGGGGTAGAGGTCGAGCGCAAGGGCGCCGCCTCCGCCGCTGGTGTTGTTGGGATCCATCAGATTGACGCTCGACAGCGTAGCGTACAGCCCGTAGGGAAGCGCAACCGGTGCCAGCCCGTTGATGGTTGCGCCGCCATATCCGTTGCTGGCGATCGTGTAGCTGCCGGAGACGTTAGGAGTAGAGGGCGCTGTCGGTGTGGAAACGTAGCCCTCCCAGTTGCCATCTCCCTCACCACTCGAGAAGGTGGCCGGGGCTATCCCGGTGGCGGCTCCGGACGTAACCAGGCTCCCCGTTTCGGCGTAAAGGACTCCCCACGAGTTGCCTTGAACCCCAAACACGTCCGCCGTTCCCAGCGCCGTGCTGTCGAAGGCAGGAGTGGCGCCCTGGCCGTAGGCTGAGCCAATTGCCGCACTGCCGGCTCCGCTGGCGCCGCCTGCATCCACATCAATCAGCCGCATCGCCTCGGCAGTCACGTTGTAGTAGACCAGCGAGAGGGTCACGCCGTTGATCGTAATGCTGGCCGTGCCACGTCCGTAGGCATCCGCCTGGGCCGTGACCGATCCGGCTAAAGCGTTGTCCGGCGTCACGGTTCCGTTATCATTTTGGTCAGCCGTGCCGGTGAGTGCGCCGCCGGTGCCAACCGAGAATATTCCTCCGTATCCGACGGGGGCATAGTTGAGGTCCGTCCCGGAGATGGTAAAGGCAAAGTTCGAGTCGGTGGTGGCGCTCTGCAGATCCATGCTCCCGCTGGAAGTTGCCGACCCGTCGAACTGTGTGATCAGCGCATGGCTGGCGTTCACGAACTGCACGGTGAAGGTTTCGATCCCGGCAACGCCCAGGTTGGTGTTGTTCGTGGCCAGCACGAGAGTCCCCGTTCCCGTGGTCATATTCACCGTCATCGAGCTGCCGGTTGCCGCGATGGTGTCGCCGGTCGTCGGTGACGTGATGCCATCGCCATCGTTATAGTCTTGCTCGCCGCAATTGCCGTTCGCATCCGGAAAGGTGTTGCCACTGACGTCGAAGGCCACTGCGCCGGCGAGGGCATAATAATTTGGCCCTCCGAAGGCAGCTTCGTTGATGGCCTCCAGGCCGCTCACGTAGAACGTGAACACGCTGGGAGGCGCGTTGGTCAGGCTGAAGCTGGCCGGAGTTGTCGCCCCCGTCGCTGTGGCCGTGACCGAGTAAGCACCGGGCGTGGAGCTGGCGGTGCATGTGATCGATGCATTGCCGCTGGAGTCGGTGGTAGCCGTGGTGGCCGAGGGCGTGCAAGTGGCCCCTGACGACGGAGGCGCAAATGTGACCGTCACGCCCGTCGCCGGCGAGCCGTTGGAAGTTACATTCACTCCCAGTGCGGTTGGAAATGCCTCAGTAATCGTCTGGGTCTGCGTAGCTCCGCCCGTCGCTGTGATCGCTATGGTGGGAGGAGGCGGCGCGCTTGAACTGCTGCAGCCGGTCAGGAAACCGAAGGCCAGGGAGACTAAGGCTAAACCGAGAATGCCGTATGTTTTGCGGTTCATAGCGACTCCCCTTTCTCAGCCGCGCGTTTACGGGTCTGCGGAGATACCTCAATTCCGTGCTGGTTGCGGATGGTAAAGAGCTTGCCATTCACTTTCACGGTGCGAGCGACAAAGACTTCCTTCTTGTCGCTAAGGGATTTCATGATGCCGGTCACTTCAATCTGCTGGCCCGGCTTAACCGAGACCGCGTCTTTGCCTTGCAAACCCCATCGGCCGAGGCTGGCATCGACTCTGCCGGAGGCTGTCTCGATCATGAGATGGGAACCCCAAGTCATTCCCGGGGCAGGTCTAAGCAGCACACTCGAAACTGTGCCGTTGAGGGTAATCTCTTTGCTGATGTCGTAGGACGCTGGGAAATCGCCCGGGTGGGCATTGAGTGGAACAGCCAGGATCGCAAACAGCAGGCCGGTCATCAGCCCCGCGATCAGTGGGGTGAACTTCGTGAAACGACTACGCCTCATGGGTTTCGCTCCTCCTCTAATAGAGTCTTGTGAGTTGTAGGGTGAGCCTTGCACTGCGCAGGTTCGGAAAGGCTGGGCATGCCAGAAAACAAGCCGCTACCGCGCCGCAAGCTGATGGAATGCTTGTAAGTTGGGCCACGATTGGATACGGCATTATGTTCCCGACAGTGGCCGCTGTCAACTGAGAGATGCCCTTGTGCGTTGCCCCTCAAGATGCCGTCCCCGACGGACCGGAAGTCTTGAGGGCCAAATCCCAAGGGGTAGCGCTTGGCTTCTATTCGCTGGTGAAGTAGTCCACCGTTACCGGGTTTTCGAACAGCGAGTAGTCGCGGGTGACCACGGTGATGCCGCTTTCGGTGACAAAATACCGTTGGCGGTCGGCCTCGGCATCGTAGCCGATGGTCGTGCCTTCGGGAAGGTGCACATCGCGGTCAATAATGGCGCGGCGAATACGGCAGCGCCGGCCCACGCTGACATGCGAGAACAGGATGGACTGGTCCACTTCGCAGTAGGAATTGACCCGCACGTCAGGAGACAGGACCGAATTCTTCACGATCCCACCGGAGACGATGCAACCATTCGAAACGATGGAATCGACTGCGGTACCGGTACGGCCGGCCTCCGCGAAGACGAATTTTGCCGGCGGATACTGCCGCTGGTGGGTGCGAATCGGCCACTCTTCGTCATACAGGTTGAAGATCGGCGAAACCGAGACAATGTCCATGTTGGCGTCGTAGTAGGCCTCGAGGGTTCCCACATCGCGCCAGTAGAGCGCCTCTTTCTTATTCTCGTCCACGAAGTCATAGGCGAAGACGCGGTAATCGTTCACCATCTTAGGCAGAATGTCTTTGCCAAAGTCATGACTGGATTGTGCGTTCTCAGCGTCCTTCAGCAGCACGGGGATGAGCACGTCGGCGTTGAACAGATAAATGCCCATTGAAGCCGCAACCTTATCCGGATTCAGAGGCGAGCGCAGCGTGGTGGCCTTCGGCTTCTCCTGAAAACCGTTGATGCGGCCGTCCTTGTCTACGTCTACAACGCCGAGGCGAAAGCTCTCTTGCGGATCAATCTGAATGGTGGCCAGAGTAATATCGGCCGCCGAGTCCTGGTGCTGCTTCATCATCTTGCCGTAGTCCATTTTGTAGATCTGGTCGCCCTGAAGAATCAGCACGTGCTTGGGCTGTTCCGAGCCGATGGAGTAAATGTTCTGGTAGACCGCGTCGGCCGTCCCCTGATACCACTGGTCGCTGACGCGCCTCATCGGGGGCAGCACCTCGATGAACTCGCCCACCTCGCGCCCCAGAATACTCCAGCCTTCGCGGATGTGCCGGTTGAGCGATAACGCCTTGTACTGGGTGAGGATGTAGATTCGGCGCAGGTCGGAGTTCAGACAGTTGGAGAGGGTGATGTCAACGATGCGATAAATGCCGCCGAAAGTCACTGCCGGCTTGGCCCGGTCGCGAGTGAGAGGATAGAGGCGCTCGCCGACGCCGCCTGCCACAACCACCCCGAGAGTATCTTTCATCACTACCCCTCAGATTCCGTTCTTGCGCCTTGCCACGGAATCTTCTTCCCGCACGGCAGATGCGGGAAGAAAACACTAGATGGTAGCACAGTCACTGATGGCCACTGGTGGCTCGCCAAATCGTGCGGTTGGAGCGGGTGCTGGATCAGATGGCAGCTGCTTGAGCGAGACTTGCTCCGAAGTGAAGGTACCGCACACCCCGCGTGGTTACTTGTCCTTACCCGGTTTTTCTTCTTCGATCTTGATACGCAGGGACCTCAGGAACTTGAGATCCTGATCGTTGATCTTGAATTCGGGATTGGTGGACAAAGTGGTAACGAGCGAAGTCTTATCGGCGGGTTTCTCTCCCTGCTTGCTCACGCCGATGGTAGCTTCGAGAACCAGAAAGATGTCGTATCCGCCTTCTTTAATCCGAGAAACCACCTCCGAAATCTGTTCCGAGTCGGATAGAGATTCGTTGATGGCGTCGCCGAGTTCTTTCATCAGTTGCTTCAGTTGCGGATCCACTGGCTCCCCCTGATCTTCTCTAAATAGTGTAAATGATTTTGGCGCACCCTCGGTACCGGACGGTTCGCCGCTTCCGCGGTGGCGTCATTGTAGCGCCGGGGGCTGTTAGAATCGAGGCCGTGAGCAAAATCTCGGCCTGGCAAAAGTTGGGGGTGGTGACACGGGTCGCGGGCCAACAGGCCGGGCGCAGCCGCACGCTCAAGGCGATCAAGGGAGCGGTGGCCACCACGGTTCGCTCGTTCGCTCATGCCATGCATCAGTTGTGGCTCGAGGTCATCGGCACACTGTTTCTGGCGATTGCGGGCTTCGGTGCCGTCACGCTCGTCCGCGAGTACCTGAAATACGAAGCCGGCCGCACGACCGCGGGCCGGGTCGCGATTGCAGTTGGCTTTACCTTGACGTTTGCGTGGTTCGGACTGACTTCCTTTTGGCGGGTGAAGCGGAAAAGCCAGCGCCCGTGAGGTCTGGTGCGGTTGAAGATTGTAGATTGCAAATTGCAGATTGCAGATTTAAGGTCTCCGGTCGAATCTGAAATCTGCAATCTGAATTCTGCAATTCCCTGGTTGACCACCATGTCGGAGAAAACGAAGAACCGGCCCGATGTTCCTGCCGCTGAAATCGAGACTTCCTCGCACATTCCGGTCAATCCGCTCTACACACCCGCCGATCTGAAAGGTTCGGACTACGAGAGCGAAGTTGCCTATCCGGGGGAGTATCCCTTCACCCGCGGCGTGCAGGCCACGATGTACCGCGGGCGGCTGTGGACCATGCGCCAGTACGCGGGCATGGGCGATGCCGAAGAGTCCAACAAACGCTACAAGTATTTGCTGGCGAACGGCACGACCGGCCTATCGGTAGCGTTCGATTTGCCCACGCAGATCGGGCTGGACTCCGATCATCCGCTGGCTGGAGGCGAGGTCGGCAAGGTCGGCGTTGCCATCGACTCGATCGAGGACATGCAACGGCTGTTCGACGGTATTGAGCTGACGAAAATCTCCACCTCCATGACCATCAACGCCACGGCGTCCATCCTGCTGGCGCTCTACGTGGCCGTCGCGCGGCGGCAAGGCGCAGATATTCGCAGGCTGTCGGGCACCGTGCAGAACGACGTGCTCAAGGAGTACATCGCGCGCGGGACTTACATTTATCCGCCGCGACAGGCCATGCGCGTCATCACCGACATGTTTGCCTGGGCCAATGAGAACGTGCCCGACTGGAACACGATTTCGATTTCCGGCTATCACATGCGCGAAGCCGGTTCGACCGCGGTGCAGGAAGTGGCTTTCACGCTGGGCAACGGCATGGCCTATGTCGAAGCGGCGATCCAGGCCGGGCTGGATGTAGATCAGTTTGCACCGCGGCTGTCGTTTTTCTTCAATGCCCACAGCAACTTTCTGGAAGAGGTGGCCAAATTCCGCGCCGCACGGCGGATGTGGGCCCGCATCATGCGCGAACATTTCAAAGCCAAGAATCCAAGGTCATGGATGCTGCGCTTCCACACCCAGACGGCCGGTTCGACGCTGACCGCGCAGCAACCGGAGAACAACATCGTGCGCACGGCAATCCAGGCGCTGGCAGCGGTGCTCGGCGGAACGCAATCGCTACACACGAATTCTTACGACGAAGCCTTAGCGCTGCCCACCGAGCAGGCAGCACGGATTGCCCTCCGCACGCAGCAGATCATTGCCTACGAGTCGGGTGCCCCGCAGACGATTGATCCTCTGGCTGGATCGTATTACGTCGACACGCTGACCAATGAGATTGAGAAACGCGCGGCTGAATATCTGGGAAAAATCGAGGTTCTCGGCGGCATGCTTAAGGCCATTGAGCGCGGTTTCGTGCAAAAGGAAATCCAGAACGCAGCCTACGAATACCAGGGGCAAGTGGACCAGCAGGAGGCCATCGTTGTAGGCGTGAACCGCTTCGAAGTGGAAGAAGAAAAGCCGATCCCGATTCAACGCATTGATCCGGCACTGGAGACTAAGCAGGTCGAACGGGTCAGGGCGCTGCGGGCAAAGCGAGACCCTGGGCCATGGAAAGCCACGCTGGCTGGCGTGGAGGATACAGCGCGATCCGGCGCCAACCTGATGCCGAGAATTCTGGCCGCCGGCGAGGCTTCGGCCACCGTGGGAGAAATTTCCGACGCCATGCGGCGGGTGTTCGGAGAATATAAAGAAGCGGTGGTGATCTGAGAACTGGTTTCACAAACTGGTTTCACAAATAGGTTTTGGGTAGGGCCCGGCTTCAGCCGTGCCGATAAGAGCCGCATACGGGCGATTAGTTCGTTCTGGCGAAAACGCCGAAATCGGCGTGGAAGAGCGGCCCTTTCAGGGCCGCGTTCCCCGCTTCCCTGGGGAACGGCCTTTAGGCCCTGGGGCTAAAGCCCGTCTTGGCAGCATGCTTACGCGGCGCTAAAGCGCCGCTCTTCCACGGCTATTCCAGCTTCTCGGAGCATGTCAACAAAGCCAAACCAGTTCTAGGAAACGCTTGCTGCCGGCATTTCGCGGGCAAAGCCTGCCCTGAGCCTGCCGAAGGGAGTGCCCGCGCCACACGGGCTACGCCGGCTGGGCCTGCATCTCGGCGACGGCCGCTTCCAGATGCGCCAGCGTTTCCTCGACCGTCAGAGAATACATTTCGCTTCCCGAGCCCTCGCCGGATTCGAGCGCCGTCTTCAGGTAGTGTCCGGCAATCCCCACCGCCAGCGAATCCGTTATGGCTTTGCCGGTTCGCTTCTTGTATTCCACCCAAGCCGGATGCGGCAGAGCTACCCAGACTCTCCGGCCATCCACCAGAAACTTGATGTCCACCGCATCCGCGTGCCGTGTGGCGATGGCCACGATCGTTGCCTGGTAGACGCAATGGACCTGCCTTTTGGACCAGCGGTCGGTGGCGTGGAAATTCTCAAACATGGCTAAAACTATAGCGGAGAGTTGTACTGCGGGCAAACGCTGATAAGAGTTAGTAGTGGTTCAGTTTGAATTTCCTGCCTTCCTCACCTTCCTCGATGGCGTCATCCCGAGCGCAGCCGCTTTTCAGGCGGAGCGAGGGATCTCGGGCGAGGCGTCTCGGTGGTGCGCGCCAGATCCCTCGACCCGCTGGTGAAAGCGCGGGCCTTCGGGATGACGCCTCACAGGAGGATAAAATTCAAACTGAGCCACTACCTAAGCGTTTCCAAAATCAGCGGACGCCGCGCTCATTCAGAAAGGAGCTGTATTGCCGGTCGACAGTCAGAATGTGCTCCTTCAGCCAAGTCTGCATGAAAAATATAAGTGATACCGGGACGCCGGCCTTGCCGACTCTGTGGGCTCGCAGGAAAGCGGCCAACTTGCGGCGGAACATTGCATGTTCAGCTTTGTGAGCAGGCAAGCCGGGGAAGCCATGTTTCTCCATCAGCAACTCTTCGGCTTCGAAATGCTGCCGGGAGTAGTCCGCCAGGTGCGCCAAAACCGGGTCAATCGCGGAGTTGCCTCTTCCGCTTCGCAGAGCCTGATGCAGATCGTTGATCGCGTCGAACAGCCGCGCGTGCTGCCTGTCGAGAAACTCAATGCTCACGCTCTGAGCTGTGGTCCAACGGAAGGTAGCCTTTGAGACCGGCATATCCTAATCCCACAATCAGGATAGGGGCGTCTGCCGATGCGGCCAAGGCACGAAGGTAGTGGGGACACAGGACTTCCTTTATCATGGATCGTGTGCCAACCCGGGCCCCTGACCAAACCAAGCTAACGATTCTTCGCGCTCGTCACTTGAACCAGATCCCCTGGCTGGTGCATGGTTTTTCCACGCGAGTGGGCGGATTCTCCCGGGCCTACGGCAAAAGCGATCTCAATCTCGGTTTCACCAAAGATGATTCCCGTGCCACCGTCGAGCGCAACCGCGCTGCGTTTCTGCCAGAGATCGGAGCCGTTCGCGGAGGAGAAGACCCATGTGGGGACGGCCGCCCTCGGCTGTCCGGTCGAGCGAAGCTCGACGGCGCTGCAAATTCCTTCTGGCCTCTGATCACGCTGCGCCAGATTCATTCCGACATCATTCACGCGGTAGATGCGGCTGCGGACGAACCTTTGGCCGGCGACGGCCTGATCACCGCGACTCCCGGCCTCCTGCTTGCCATTCAGACCGCCGACTGCCTACCCGTGATCTTGGTGGACACCAAACGCCGCGCGGTTGGCGTGTTTCACGCCGGATGGCGCGGCACGGTCCAGCGCATCGTCGAGAAGGGCGTGGGCGAGATGTTTCGCTGCTTCGGCAGCCGCTTGCGCGATCTGAAAGTCGCGATCGGTCCCGGAATTCAGGGCTGCTGCTACGAGGTGGGCGAAGAGGTGCGCACGCAGTTCGAGTCGCAGTTCGCTTATGCGGCCAGTCTGTTCCGCGAAGTGAAAGAGTCCGACCCGGTGCGGGAAAAGTATCCCCTTCTGTTTTTGAACGCTCGTGCCCCAGGCCACGGCGAACTTCCCAGGAAGATATTTCTCGACCTGGTCGAAGCCAACCGCCGGCAGTTGCTGGGCGCGGGCGTACCGAAGAAAAATATCGAGGCGCTGCCGTTCTGCACCAACTGCCATCCGGACTTGCTGTTTTCCTATCGCGCTGAAAAGGGAAAGACCGGCCGCATGATGGGGGTGGTGGGAATCCGTGAGTGAAGCGTACCAGGCAAGAGAGACCTAAGAACAGCCCCCATCTGTAATGGCTCAGCTGATCGTCTACAAATGGCGTCATCCCGAGCGAAGCGGTTTTTCACGCGGAGCGAGGGATCTCCCTTACACAAAACCGTTGCGCAGGAGATCCCTCGGCCCGCTGGTAAAAGCGCGGGCCATCGGGATGACGCCTCCGAGTAGGTGGAATTTTCAAGCCGTGCAAGCCGCCCCCTGTGATACCATCCCTCAATTCCAATCGCACCTCCCGGGCCCACACGAAAGGAGATCGCCATGTTCCCAGCGGAGTGCGCACCCAATCGCCGCAATTTTCTCAAGACCGCAGCCGCCTTCACGACCGGAGTTTCCGGACTGGCGCTTCTGCCGCAGCCCGCGTTCTCGGAAGATGCCGACGTGAACATCCTTGGTCCGAAGAAAGGCTACTCGCCGCAGATCGGCACGCTGGTTTCGATGATGACGTGGATGCGCATGGTTGTCCTGATGTCGGTGAAGGGCATGTCGCAGAAAGACCTCGATTATCTTTTTGACCCGAACGCCAACACCATCGGCGCACTGCTCATGCACCTGGCCGCGACTGACCGGATTTATCAGATCAACACGTTCGAGGGAAACAATCTGAAGGAATTGCCTGCGTCTTACAAAGACAAATGGGGCGTGGCCATGGCACTGGGCGAGCCGGCCCGCAAGGCCATCAAAGGGAACAGCCTCGATTTCTATGTGAACATGCTGGGAGAAGTCCGGGAGCAGACGTTTGCCGAATTTCGCAAGCGCGACGACACATGGCTCATGACGGTGGACAAAGACTGGGGTTGGGGACCGACCAACAATTACTGCAAGTGGTTTCACGTGTGCGAACACGAGTCCAACCACAATGGCCAGATCAAGTTCCTGAAAAAGCGCCTGCCGGGAGCCAAGCCCGACAGCGATTGACAGCGTGGCGCTCAAAATGAGGCGAAGCCGGCGTGTCCGGCCGCTATCTGCTATCGTCCTCTTGCGGCTGCGAATTTCAGAGGCCCCCTTGAATACGAGATATTTGTTCGCGCTCCTGCTCGTGCTTTCCTCGCCAAGCCTCTCCTCCGCCCAAGTTCCCTCTGCCCAGATCGATTCCATCTTCGCTTCTCTGAAGTCCACGAATGCTCCCGGCGCCGCGGTGCTGGTTGTCCGCAACGGGCAGCCGGTCTTTCGCCGCGGATACGGCGTCAGCGACCTGCGCACTCTGCACCCGATCGACGCGGAAACAAATTTCCGCCTCGCCTCGTTCACCAAGCAGTTCACCGCCGCCAGCATCATGCTGCTGGCGCGAGACGGCAAACTACACTACGACGACCACCTAACCGACTTCTTCCCCGAGTTTCCGGCTTACGGCAAACCGATCACTGTGCGCAATCTGCTCAACCACACTTCCGGGCTGCCCGATTACGAAGACATTCTGATGAAGCAGTATCCCGACACGCCCCCCGAGAAAGTTCCCCAGATTCTCGATGCCGGCGTGCTGCGACTGCTCGAGCAGCAGACCGCCGGCAAGTTCGCCCCCGGAACAAAATGGGAATACAGCAACTCCGGCTATGCCGTGCTGGCCATCATCGTGGAGAAAGCCTCCGGCAAGAGCTTCGGGGAGTTTCTTCGGGAAAGAATCTTCAATCCGCTCAAGATGACGAACACGTTGGCTTACGAGAAGGGCAAGAACGAAGTGCCGCACCGGGCCTATGGACACACCAAGGAAAAAGACGGCTGGCGCGAGACCGACCAGAGCCCAACCTCGGCGGTGCTGGGCGATGGAGGCATTTACTCTTCGCTCAACGACCTTGCCAAGTGGGACCGCGCCCTGCGCGACCACACGCTGTTGAGCGAAGCGGAAATGGAGCCGGCGCTGACTGCGGTACAGCCCACCGCTGGCCCGGCGAAGTCGGCGGAGGGGCCGCCGGTCAGCTACGGCTTTGGCTGGTTTCTCGATCCGTACCGGGGCCACAAGCGGATGTGGCATGATGGCGAGACGATTGGGTTCCGCACCACGATCCAGCGCTTCCCCGACGACAAATTCACCGTCATCGTGCTGGCCAACCGCACCGACGTTGATCCGGGAGCCCTGGCGCTGAAGGTCGCGGATTTGTACTTGGGAGCCAAGCAGTAGCCGTAGTTTCAGTGAGGACAGCCGCCCTCGCCGTCCCGAGCGAAGTCGAAGGGGCTGTCCGCCGCGCGAAGCGCGGCAGTATCCCTGGCGGACAGGATTACCGTCCAAAGAGAAAAAAGGGACGTCGCAGGCAACATCTCTACAACAGATTTGTGCCCTATGCCGTCGGAGGCGCAGAACTCGTTGGCGGCGCGGGACTTGGCGGCGCGCCGGAGGTGGCCTCGTTCACCAGGTCTTTGAGTTCCTTGCTGGGCTTGAAGAAGGGGATCTTCTTGGCAGGTACTTCGACCCGCTCCCCGGTCTTGGGATTGCGCCCGATGCGCGGCTTGCGCTGGCGAGTTCGGAAGCTGCCAAAGCCGCGGATTTCGATCTTGTCGCCGGCGCGCAGTGAACGCACCACGCTGTCGAAAATCGTCTCCACGATCACTTCACTGTCCTTCCGCGTAAGTTCCGCTAAACGGGAGACTTCATCAATCAAATCGGCTTTGGTCATAACGCCCCTCTCTTGCTCAGGCTTGGAACTCAAACTAAGAATTCCCCGCGAAATTCCGTGTGCCCAGATGCGCGCGGCAACCGGAATCCTGCCCTACCACCTTCCATAACCTTCTCAAATTTCAGGGGTTTAATGCAAGTTACGCCCTTGGGACCGGCCCCAGGCTATGCCTGGGGACGCCAGGCTCACTTCCAGAGGTAGTAGAACCCCACCTGTTGCTCCAGCATTTTTTCCCGGCTAGGCAGGTACTGCGAAACATCGCCGAGCAGCAGGTCCAGCAGGGTCTTGCGCTCCTTCTCCGGGCGCACCAGCGTCGGTTCGCCCTTGATTCCGACTGACTTCGCCGTCTCCGCCACTGCCGTCTCGAAGTCGCCCACGTTGTCAATCAGCTTCATGGACATAGCCTGTTCGCCCGACCAGACCTTGCCGTTGGCAAACGACTTTACATCTTCGTACTTCAAGCCCCGCCCGTCGGCCACCGCTCGTATGAACTGCCCGAACATATTGTCAATCAGCGATTGCATGTAGGCCTGCTCGGCCGGAGTGAGATCGCGGGCCGGGTTGCCGGTGTCTTTGAATTCGCCCGTCTTGATCACCACATCTTTCAGCTTGGCCCACTTGAGCAGGTCGCCATAATTCACCCACTGCGCGATCACGCCAATCGAGCCCACGATGCTGCCCTGGTCGGCATAAATCTTGTCGGAAGCCGAAGCGACGTAATACGCTCCGCTGGCGCCCACGCTTTCGATGGAAACCACGATTTTTTTCTTCTTCTCGTTGCGGATGCGCTTGACTTCGCGGTAAATCTCCTCTGACGCGGCCACGCCCCCGCCCGGCGAATTCACGTGCAGAATGATGGCCTTAATCGAAGAGTCGTCGCCAAATTTCTTCAGCTGGCCCACAACCGGCTGCGGCGAGAGAATCACGCCGTCGAGATCCACCACGCCGATGCGGTCGCCGAAGCTGGTGATCCCGCCGGTCTCGCCCCCTCCCGCGTGCAGCGTAAGGTACACGATCGAAAACACGGCCAGCACGAAGAGGAAGAAAGCTCCTCCCCCGATCAAAACCCAGAGCAGCGTGCGCGAACGTCCGTCAGCCATGGGGAAAGTTTAGCACCAAGTGAAGCTGCAAGTGGGATTGCGAGCGCTGGCGGCGCGGCGGCGAACGAGTGGGACCGCGTGGGGACGGGCGCCCTCGCGCGGCGGCGAACGAGTGGGACCGTGTGGGGACGGGCGCCCTCGCCCGTCCGGTCGAGCGAAGCTCGACAGCCACTACGGGGTCACGACCTTCAGCGCTGCCCCTTGCACCGCTATCTCCACTGGCGTATGGCAGACGTATTCCCCGTCCGCATAAACGTCGAGCGGGTGCTCGGTTTCGACCCGCACCCGGCCAGTATGAAAATACTCGACTTCTTTAATCGTCAGATGGCGGCCGGCGTAGACGGTGGGAAACATGCAGAAGAGTTTGAAAGGATAAACCCCGCCGACGATGCAGACGTCGAGCAGGCCGTCATCCATTTTCGCCTGCGGAGCGATCTTCATCCCGCCGCCGTATACCGGAGCATTCGCGAATGCCGCCAGCAGGGTCGGCTGATCGCTGCGGGAGATCCAACTAACATCTGTGGGGACAGCCCCGGGGTCCCCAGCGCGCCCGGTCTTGGTGTGCTGGGGTGGAGGTGCCCCCGGCTGTCCCGCGGAGCGAAGCTCCGCGGCGCTTTCTGGCCGTGTCACGGCTTCGCGGCTCGTGAAGATCTTCATTGGGACCGGCGCGAAAGTGAAAATTGTCGGCGCCAGGCTCAGCACATAACCACCGTGCCCGCGCAGCCACCGCGGCAGGCGGTTCGCGCGCCGCGCGACTTCGCCGTCAAGGCCAACCCCCGCGACACAGCAGAAATAATGTTTGTGTGGCGCGGGCGCTCCGCCCGCGTCGCCGGCAGCCGAAATAACTCCCAAGTCAATCTCGCGCACATTCCCTGTGCCGCGGCAGAACTTCTGCCACGCGGCGAGCGCATCGCGCACGCGCCGCAACCCAAGGGCGCGAGCAAAGTCGTTTCCGCTGCCCGCCGGCACCATCAGCACCGGCAAGCCAATCCTGACCAGTTGACCTAAATGACGATGAATGGTCCCATCGCCGCCGAACACCAGGATCACATCGGCCTGATCGTGTGAGGCGGGCATGCCGATCCGCCATTCGATACTATTGGCGGCCAGCACCTTGTCCGCCTGAAAGGGCTTCAGGTCTTTCGCAGAACATCCCAGCCCGAGGATGGCCGCCGCGCGCATGTGCGGGATGAGGTTAGCAGAATTCGTCGCAGCGGACAGCTTTGATTTATGTAAGGAACAGCCTTTGATTATGTAGGGACAGCCGCCCTCGGCTGTCCGTTGGAGCGAAGCTCCGCTGCTGCTCGGCAAATGCTCACGTGTTCGCAGCCAACGTGAACGGGTTCACAAACGGCTTCTTCCACAACCACGGATAATCAGTCCAAGTCCTCGCCAGGCCCCGCCGGGCCGGGTTCTCCAACAGGTACTGGACCTTCGCATCCAGGCTCTCCGAAGACCGAAGCACATGATCGAACGACTCGACCTGCCACACTCGTCCCTTGCGGTGAAGCATCTGGTTAACCTTGTGAGCAGAAGCGCCTTTCAGCGCGTCCATGATCTCGGCCAAGGAATAAATTTCCACCGCCTGGGTGTTCACCAAAGGAGTGAAGATCATATGCACATGGTCCGGCATCACGACGACAGCCCGCAGATCGAGTTTCTCTCCGTTGTCATGGAGACAGCATTCCAACACGATCGAGCGCACAGGCTCTGGCAATATCCATCTGTGATCGGTGCAGAAGGTTACAAAATGCTGGTGGTCATCGACCTGAAGGTGAGGAAGCCGCCTGCGGTAGAAGGCCTTCGGCATGGTCCATGTAGGGACAGCCGCCCTCGGCTGTCTGGCGGAGCGAAGCTCCGCAGTCTTGAAGTGTAGCTGGAAGTTTGGGACAAGGGATCCTCCCAAGCTCACTAAACCGTCAGCAGATTCCAGATTGGGAAACCGGGCTGAAGGGAAAACAGCCTTGATCTATCAAAGGGGCAGCCTTAGATTATGTAGGGACAGCCGCCCCCGGCTGTCCGGCGGAGCGAAGCTCCGCAGTCTTGAAGTGTAGCTGGAAGTTTGGGACAAGGGATCCTCCCAAGCTCACCAAGACTTCTGGTGAATTCCAGATTGGGAAAGCCGAGTCGAGCGTAAAAACCGGGCGAGCTGCGCTCGCCCGGACAGCCGAGGGCGGCTGTCCCTACATGAGCAGTGGTGCTCACCAATGGACGACCGCGATCTTTAATCGTTTGCCAACCCGCAATGTCAATCTCGCCGGCGGTGGTCCTGAATAAGAGATAAAAGGTTCGGTTTGTATGTGATCGCCGATCTGTATTGAGTCGCTTTTTCTGACGGAACCCTGTTTTAGTTTTCTACCCGCATCAGTTGTAGAAGACGCCAATCCGCAACGGACCAGAAGGCGATCTGCCCTCATTGTTGCCTCGGGGCCGTGGTCACCTTTAGAAACATATCCTCCAATTTCAGAAAGGTTAATTGAGATTTCCTCCACGTCCTCCGGCACTTCATCCTTCTGAAACTGCTTCGCCCAATCTTCCGCAGCTTTCGCGCCCGCCTCCACGGAATGAAAATCCGCCACGATCTTCCCCGCCAGAGCCTTCTTCGCCTGCATCGGGTGTGCCTCGCGCTTCATCTTCTCGATCTCGGCGACCTGCACGTCCGTCAGCAGCTCGTAGTAGCGCCACATCATTTCGTCGGAGATACTCATGATCTTGCCGTACATCTCGAGCGGCACCTCGTGAATGCCGATCGCGTTGCCCAGCGACTTCGACATCTTCTGCACGCCGTCCAGGCCCTCAAGAATCGGCGTGGTCAGCACCACCTGCGATTCCTGGCCATAGGCGCGCTGCATTTCGCGTCCCACGAGCAGATTAAATTTTTGATCCGTGCCGCCGAGTTCGACATCGGCTTCGAGCGCGACCGAATCATATCCCTGTACCAGCGGATACAGCAGTTCGTGCACCGAGATCGGTTTCTCTTCCTGAAAACGTTTGTGGAAGTCCTCGCGCTCGAGCAGTTGCGAAACCGTGTACTTCGCCGCCAGCCGCACGAACTCGTCGGAGGTGAACTGGCCAAACCAGCGCCGGTTGAAGTCAATCACCGTTTTCTTGGGATCGAGAATCTTGAAAACCTGCGCTTTATACGTCTCCGCATTCTGCTCGATTTGCTCGCGGCTCAGCGGCGGGCGCGTGGCCGAGCGGCCCGTTGGGTCGCCGATCATCCCAGTGAAATCGCCGATCAGGAAAATCGCGGTGTGGCCGAGATCCTGAAAATGCTTCAGCTTGCGCAGCACAACCGTGTGGCCCAGATGCAGGTCGGGCGCGGTCGGGTCCATGCCCAGCTTGACCCGCAGCGGCTTGCCCGTGGCGCGTGACTTTTCCAGCTTGGCGCGCAGATCGGCTTCGCGGATGATCTCCGCCGCGCCCTTCTTCAGATATGTGAGTTGTTCGTCTACCGGAGAGAAGGTTGTCACCAATTCATTATATGTGGAGGAATGCAGATTGGAGATTTCAGATTGCAGATTTCAGACCCTTCGCCGTCCGTAGCGAGGCTACGAAGATGGACACCAGTTCGTTTGCTTCTATCAACAATGGAGCAGTCTTGTCTGGTGGAGCTACTCCGCTGTCTTCCAGAAGCTCCAGCCAGAACAGCGTTTCATCTGTTTCCTTGAGCACAATGCCGAGCTTGGAAATGAAATCCGCCGCCGAGCGGGCACGGCACACGGCGCGATAGTTTGCCCCGACCGAAGTGGACGATCGCAGGAGTTGGCGGGTGATGACCTGCCCTTCTTGGCTGCGGGGCAATGAACGACAGAGACGAATTATGAGCAAAGCGAAACGCTTTGTACGATACTTCAGGGCATCGGAATTGTTAGTGGCGACCACAGGAAATCTGAAATCTAAAATCTGCAATCTCAAATGTACTCAGATTCCCCTGTGTGCCGATGTGACATTCGTCACAAGACGCCTACCAACAACAGTGAATTTCCCCTCCAGCACAATCTTGATCGCCTCGGTATACGCAAGGTGCTCCTGTTCCAGAATCCGCGCCGCCAGCGTGTGTTCATCGTCGGTATCGAGTACGGGCACGGCTTTTTGCACGATGATCGCCCCGTGATCCAACTCCTCATCCACAAAATGCACGGTGCACCCGGAAACCTTCACGCCATAGGCGAAGGCCTGCTCCTGCGCTTCGAGGCCGGGAAACGCCGGCAACAGAGACGGATGAATGTTTAGAATACGGTGCGGAAACTGCTGCACGAACCACGGCGAAAGCAGCCGCATGTATCCCGCCAGGCAGAGCAGGTCCACCTTGTTCTGTTTCAGGGCGGCGACGACTTCGCGGTCATGTTCCTCGCGCGGCTTGCCTTTCGACGGAATCACCAGCGCATTGAGTCCGCGCTCCTGGGCGATCGCGATCCCGGGCGCGTCGGCCTTGTTCGAAATGACGACTGCAATGCGCGCGTCCGGAATACGGCCCGCGTCAACACTGTCAGCGATCGCAACGAAATTCGAGCCGCGCCCGGAAAGAAGAATGCCGAGAGAATGCATTGTTGATTGCTGATTGCTGATTGTTGATTGTTGATTGAAAATCGCCAACAACGCTGAAAGTTGGCACGGGAAATCAACAATCAAAAATCATCAATCAAAATTTGCTCTAGCTGTATGTAACCTTGCGCTCGCCCTTGACGATCCGGCCGATGGTATGGGCCTTCTCGCCCACGCGCTCCAGCACAGTCTGGGCCTTCTTGAATTTCGCCGACGGAACCACCAGCAGCATGCCCATGCCCATGTTGAACGTGCGCAGCATCTCGTCCTGGGGCACATTTCCCAGCTGCTGCAAGTGCTCAAAAATAGGAAGCACCGGCCATGATCCCAGTTCAATCACCGCCGCTGTCCCGCGAGGCAGCACGCGCGGCAGGTTTTCCGTGATGCCACCGCCGGTAATGTGCGCCAGCGCCGACACGCACTGGGCATCAATCAGTTTCTTCAGGATCGGCCAATAGCTCTTGTGGGTGCGCATCAGTTCGTTGCCGACCTTGTTCTTGACTTCGTTGACATACGTCTCGGGCGAATATCGCGCAACTTCAAAAAGCAGCTTGCGCGCCAGCGAATATCCGTTCGTGTGCAACCCATTCGAGGGCAGACCCAGAATGATGTCGCCAATCTGCACATCTTTACCCGTGATAATGCGTTCCCGCTCCACCACGCCCACGATGAAGCCCGCCAGATCGTATTCTCCATCCGGATAAAATCCCGGCATCTCGGCCGTCTCGCCGCCGATCAGAGCACAGCCATTGTGCTTGCAGGCATCAGCAATCCCTTCGACCACCTTTTCAGCGACCGCCGGATCGAGCTGCCCGGTGGCCAGATAATCCATGAAAAACAGCGGTGCCGCGCCCTGCACTGCAATGTCGTTCACGCAGTGATTGACCAGGTCGGCTCCCACCGTTGAGTGCAGGCCCATCTCAAACGCGACCTTCAGCTTGGTACCGACTCCATCCACACTCGACACCAGCACGGGATCGCTGTATTTCGTCTTATCGACCGCGAACAGCCCTCCAAATCCGCCAATCTCACTCAGTACGCCCCGGGTGAACGTCTTGTGGGCAAGGTACTTGATGCGCTGCTTGGTGCGGTTGGCGCGGCTGATGTCCACACCGGCGTCGGCGTAGGTGACAGGCGTGGGGCTGGGCGTAGGAGTCTTGGCCACAGATTCTCTTCCGTGAGGGCTCGTAATCCTGCGCGGGCTCAGATCCGCGTGCCGAAGCAACAAACGTTGCTAAGGCCGCTCATTGTAGCACGTTCACGGCTAGTTCTTCGGAGGGTTCACTCTGGTTTTGGATCTCCAACAGGAGGCGGTACACGTCATCCGCTTCCGCGGGCGCGCGCGCCCGTTCGTCGCTGCAGGCACGGACTAGTGGGAGATGAAGTCCGAGAAAAAGTAGGCCAGAACCCCGAACAGCGCCAGGCCACAAATGCCGTAGCAGGTGAGAACCCACGCTCCGCGGCCTTCATGTTGCCTGGTAGTGGAAGTAGAGGACTCCTCAGCAGGAGAGACGACAGGGGCCCGATCTTCCATGCAAAACCTCCCGACGGAAAGATCGTGGCGCAGCACGTTATGCGTCACGCTTGCCTCGCGCTCCGGGCGGGGGCAAGACTATCGAGAAACAATTTTATCTCGGATAGCCGCCGTTGCCAGGGGAAAATGTGATTATAATCACAATACTAATACGATATTATATTTTCATATTACGATAATTCGTGTTCTTGGGCGTCAATAGATTTGCCGCCTCGATTGCCCTTTGCCTGAGAGCCTGCGCCGTTTCCATCCGGGAGTCCCTGCTTTTGTGGCATCGGCCTGCAACCTACTGACACTCAGGGCGCAACACCTGCCGCCTGGCGACATGGGATAATGAAAAAAAGGATCCCCGTGCCACCTATGCGTGTTTGCTTCCTTGCCCTTTCTTTGTGTCTGCTGGCGGCAGGCGCCCCGGCCCAGCAGTCCAGCCAGACCTCGCCATCTTCTGTTGCTCCGGCCAGCGGTTCCAGCGCGACCACCCCTTCCGGGAAGCCCGACGAGAAATCCGCCGCGGCCGCTGAAAAACCGGCGGACTCCGCCAAGGCCGCCGACAAGAGCCACGACTATTCAGAGGAGTCCTTCGTCGTCGAGCAGATGCACTCACGCTACCGCTTTGAGGCCGACGGCACCGGCCGCAAAGAAGTCACCGCCCGCGTCCGCGTGCAAAGCGAGGCCGGGGTGCAGCAGTGGGGACAACTGCAAGTCGGCTATAACTCGGCCAACGAGCGCGTCGAGATTCCCTATGTGCGGGTGCTCAAGCAGGATGGCAGTGTAGTCAAAGCGGGCGACGATGCCGTGCAGGATCTGAGCGCGCCCATCGAGCACGAAGCCCCGGTATACACCGATTACCGCCAGAAGCACATCACCGTGCCCGGCCTGCGTCCGGGTGAAGTCCTCGAATACGACCTGGTGACCGTGATTCATACGCCGCTCGCCCCCGGGCAATTCTGGACGGAGTACGAGTTCGACAAGTCCAGCATTGTTCTGGACGAAACTGTTGATGTAGATCTCCCCGCCGCCCGCCCGCTTAAAGTCAAAAGCAAGCCGGGGATGGATCCCAAGGTCACTGAGGAGAACGGCCGCCGCGTTTATCACTGGTCCAGCTCTCACCTGGAGCGCGAGGACGACGAGAAAGCCAAAGACAAGGACAAAGACAAAAAGAAGAAACATCGTCCCGACGAAGACCGGCCCGATGTTCAGATTACGACGTTTGAAACCTGGGAGCAGATCGGCCGCTGGTACGCCAGTCTGGAGAAAGACCGCCGCGTACCCTCGCCCGAAGTCCGCGCCAAGGCCGACGAGTTGACCAAGGGCCTCGCTACCGATCTGGAAAAGACCGAGGCCCTCTACGACTTCGTCGCCAAGAACTTCCGCTACGTCAGCCTCTCGCTGGGAGTCGGCCGCTACCAGCCGCACGCCGCCGCCGACGTGCTCCAAAACCAGTACGGGGATTGCAAGGACAAGCACACGCTGCTGGCCTCGCTGCTTCAGGCCGAAGGCCTTTATGCCTCGTCGGTGCTGATTAATTCCAGCCGCAAACTTGATCCCGATGTTCCTTCGCCCTCGCAATTCGACCACGTCATCACCATGCTGCCTCTCGACCATAAGGGCGACAAGGAAGAAGTCTGGATGGACACCACCAGCGAGGTGGCTCCCTTCCGCCTGCTGGCCTTTACCCTGCGCAACAAGCAGGCGCTCGTGATTCCACCGGCGGACCCGGCTTCCGCCGTGGCCCCTGATCTCGAAGAGACCCCAGCTGATACTCCCATGCCTGACACCGAGGCATCGGAAATTGACGGCAAGGTCAACGACCTGGGCAAACTCGAAGCCCACGTGCACTACGAGTTCCGCGGCGACGAGGAACTCATGCTGCGCTCGGTTTTCCGCCGCGTGCCGCAGGCCAACTGGCAGCGTGTGGTCGAGAACATCAACGCCGGCCTTGGCGGCGATGTTACCAACCTTAAGGTCAGCGATCCGTCAGCCACGCGCGAGCCGTTCACGCTCTCTTATGACGTTTCCAAGGTGAATTTTCTCGACTGGTCGAAGAAGAAGACGGAGATCGCTTTGCCGCTCGTGCAGTTCAGCCTGCCCGATGCGGACGACGGCGACACTGATGCCGATGCCGAACCTCTGAAGCTCGGCCCCAGAGCCGAGTATTCCTACCAGATCCGGCTGGAGCTTCCTGCCAAGTACACCGCGCACGTTCCCCTCGCTTTTTCTCTGAAGCGCGACTACGCCGAATACGAAGCGGCCTACAAGGCCGAAGGGGGAGTCTTCACGGCGGGCCGCAAGCTTACACTTCACCAGTCTGAACTACCTGCGACTCGCACTGCGGACTACCTGTCCTTCCGACGCGCCGTCGGCGCAGATCTGCAGCAGCAACTGTCGGTCGAAAGCTCGGTGGCGGGAGCGCCAGTTCCTCCGCCCGACATGAAAGCCGACGACCTTGTCGAGAGTGCACGCGCCGCCTCGGACAGCGGCAACTTCCCAGTCGCTCTGGCGCTGCTGAAACGGGCAACTGAAGTCGACCCCAAGAACAAGTACGCCTGGAACAACCTTGGTCTCATCTATCTCGCGATGCGCGAGAACGAGCAGGCCATCGCCGCCTTCCAGAAACAGCTTGAGGTCAATCCTTATGACGAGTATGCCTGGAACAATCTGGGCCGCGTCTATTGGAGCGAGCGCAACTACGACGATGCCGTCAAAGCGTTCAACAAGCAATTGGAGAATAATCCGCTCGACAAATCTTCCCACGCCAACCTGGGTGTGATGTATGCCGAGTGGCACAAGTACGACTTGGCTGTGCCGGAACTGGAGAAGGCCGCTGCGCTCACTCCCGACAGCGCCGAATTGCAGGTGAGCCTGGGCGACGCCTATTTGAATCTCGGCCAGGACGACAAAGCGCTGGCCACATTCGATCATGCCGTCGAACTCTCGGCTACGCCGCTGGTGTGGAACAACATCGCCTATCAACTGTCGCTCAAGAAGTCCCACCTCGATCGTGCCCAGCAGTACGCCGAATCTGCCGTGTCAGCCACCGCCGCAGCCTTGCGCAACATTTCTCTTGACCGCCTTACCCAGCAGGAACTGCCTCTCGTGTCGTCGCTGGTCGCTTATTGGGACACGCTGGGTTGGGTGCACTTCGCCAATGGCGACCTCACCACGGCGCAAAAATATGTCGCTGCTGCCTGGGACCTTGGCCACCACGGCGAAGTCGGCGACCATCTCGGTCAGATCTATGAGAAGCGCGGCGAGAAAGGTCTTGCCCTGCGCACCTACGCCCTGTCCATGAGCGGTCTGCGGCCTATTCCTGAAACCCGCGGCCGGCTGGCCTCGTTGGCCGGGGGAGACGCCAAAGCCGATGCCGCCGTCGCCCGCTATAAAGACGAATTGCAGCATCTCCCGATCATTGACTTGGGCAAAACCACGCAAACCGGCAATGCCGACTTCTTCATCCTGCTCAGCGGAGGCGCGGGCTCGGCCGCCAGCGTCACTGCCGTGAAGTTCGTCAGCGGAGACGAAAAGCTGAAGGCGTACACCGACGCGCTTCGCACCGCCGACTACCACCTGACCTTCCCCGACGGCACACCGCTGAAAGTCCTGCGCCGCGGCACGCTGTCGTGTTCCGTAACTACCGGCAAATGCGAGTTCTCCCTGATGCTGCCGGATGACGTGCGCACGGTAGACTAGGCACCGAAAACAAACCATGTAGGGGCGGACGCCCCCGTCCGCCCGGCCGAGCGAAAACAACCATGTAGGGGCGGACGCCCTCGTCCGCCCGGCCGGGCGAAAACAACCATGTGGGGACAGCCGCCCTCGGCTGTCCGGCCGGGCGAAGCCCGGCCCGCGCGGCCCCCAGGGGTATGTTCGGGTTCTTTCACAGAGGTGGACACTGCCTCCTCTGCCACGCCGTCGCCTGCTCATAAGCATGCGCCAGCCGCAGCACCAGATCCTCCCGCCAATGCGGTCCCGCAATCTGCAGGCCGATGGGCAGCCCAGCCTGCGTGAACCCGCAGAGAACTGAAATCGCCGGCAATCCCCAGACATTAAAGGGACGCGTATTGCGCAGCAGCTTCAACTCCGCCGGACGCAAGGCATCCGGGTTCGTCTTCAAGTCGTCAATTAAGGGTGCCGGAATGGGCGTGGTCGGAGTCACCAGCACGTCCACGTCCGTGAAAATTCCGCTGATGTTTCGCCGTGCTTCCTCCAACTCACGTCGCCGCTGAGTAATCTCCGCCGGCGAAACATTTTCTCCGCTGCGGATGCGGCGCAGCGTTTCCGGCTGGTAAAACTCCGGGGTCCGGTTGACGTTTCCCGCGTGGTAGGCGTAGGACTCGGCCGCCTGCAGCGCGCGGTCGGTGGGCGCATTCAACTGCACCTCTTTCATCTCCGCACCCAGAGTCTGAATTCCCCGCAGTGCATGTTCCATCGCCGATGCCACTTCTGGATCAAGTTCGTCGTAGAAATAGGCCCGCGGCACTCCCACGCGCAATCCTTGCGCTCCCTCGCCCAGAACACCGGCCCAGTCTGCCACCGGAACATCCGCGGATGTGCCGTCATCCGCATCGTATCCCGCGATCGCCTGCAGCACGATAGCGGCATCTTCCACGCTTGCGGCCAGCGGCCCCACATGATCCAGCGACGCCGATAGCGGAATTACCCCGCGGCTCGACACTCGTCCGTAACTCGGCTTCAGTCCCACGCAGCCGCACAGTGCTGCAGGCTC
>OMOD01000197.1:0-29337 GCA_900290255.1 Candidatus Sulfotelmatobacter kueseliae | reverse complement strand
CGTAACTCGGCTTCAGTCCCACGCAGCCGCACAGTGCTGCAGGCTCGCGAATCGAGCCAGCCGTGTCCGTCCCAATCGCGGCGCAAGCCAGGCCCGCAACCACCGCAGCCGCTGATCCCCCCGATGATCCTCCCGCAATCCGGCCAACCTCCCACGGATTGTGAACGTCGCCGAAGTAACTGACCAGCGAACTGCCGCCGTAGGCAAACTCGTGCAGATTGTTCTTCCCGAGGATTACGGCGCCCGCCTGCCGCAAGCGCCGCACGACTTCCGCATCGTGCACCGGCATCCGATCTTTATATAGCGCGCTGGCCGCCGTCGTTCGCACCCCTGCCGTGTCAATCAGATCCTTCAGGGCCACAGGAACGCCGTGAAGCGGCCCGCGCCACTCGCCCTTCCCTATCGCAATTTCTGCCGCACGTGCTTCAGCCAGAGCAGACTCGGCCGTCACGGTGATGAACGCATTGAGTATGGGGTTCAGCCTTTCGATTCGCTCAAGGCATGCCTCTGTAATCTCAACCGGAGAAATCTCTCTTCGGCGCAACCGGGGAGCAAGTTCGGATATTGTGAGGCTGGGCATCAAGGCGAGCCTATTGTAAAGGTTGGGTGTACGTTCTCTGTACCCTCCGTGGTCCCGGAAGCTTGTGTAGGGGCGGACGCCCCCGTCCGCCCAGCCGGGCGAAAACAACCTTGTGGGGACAGCCGCCCTCGTCCGCCCGGCGGAGCGAAGCTCCGCAGCGCTCGAATCGCTATAATGAGCGAAGTTCGTTTTCATGGGGGCTCCGGACAAATCATGGCAGAAATGACGATCGCGCCGGTTGCGACGCATGGTTTCTTTGTGGATGGCCGCTGGATGGAGAACGGCGACGCGGTCGAGATTCGCGCCCCCTACGACGGGACCTTGATCGCCCGCGTCATCGAGGGGCGCCGCGAGCACGCCGAAGCGGCCATCGCCGCCGCGGTCAAGGCTTTCGGAACCACGCGCCGCCTCCCCGCCTTCGAGCGCCAGCGTGTTCTCCGGCAGATTGCCGCCGCCATCGCCGAACGCAAGGAGGAATTCTCGCGCACCCTTGCTCAGGAGGCCGGCAAGCCTCTCAAAGGCGCGCGCACGGAAGTGGAGCGCGCGGTATTCACCTTCAACATCGCCGCCGAAGAGAGCACGCGCATTTACGGCGAATTCCTTCCCCTCGACTGGCAGGAGTTCACCGCCGGACGCTGGGGTATCGTGCGCCGTTTCCCTCTCGGCCCCATCGCAGGCATCACGCCGTTCAATTTTCCGCTCAATCTCGTGGCTCACAAAGTCGCGCCCGCGATCGCCGCCGGCTGTCCGATGATCCTCAAGCCCGCGCCCCAGACGCCGCTCTGCTCGCTGCTTTTGGCCGAGTGCGTGCAGCAGGCGGGCTGGCCTGACGGCGGGCTCAACGTGCTGCCCCTCTCCAATGAAGACGCCGGCTTGCTCGTGACCGACGACCGTATCAAGCTCATCAGCTTCACCGGCAGTGTGCCCGTCGGCTGGGACATCAAACGCCGCGCCGGAAAAAAGAAGGTGATCCTCGAATTGGGCGGCAACGCCGCCGTCATCGTGCACAATGACGCTGACCTCGCATATGCCGCCGACCGCTGCATCACCGGTGGTTTTGCCTATGCCGGTCAGACCTGCATTTCGGTGCAGCGCATTCTGGTCGAACACTCGGTCTACGGGCGATTCGTCGATCTTTTGGTGGAAGGCGTGAAAAAGCTGAAAATCGGCGACCCTCTCGATGAATCCACTGACGTCGGACCGCTCATCCGCGAGAGCGATGCCGCGCGCACGATCGCTTGGATCGAAGAGGCGGTCCGCGCTGGGGCTCGCTTGCTCTGCGGTGGCGGGCGCGACCATCTCATCGTCGAGCCCACCGTGCTGACCGGCACCAAGCCCGACATGAAAGTGAACTGCCAGGAAATCTTTGGCCCGGTGGTGACGGTCGAGCCTTTCAAGAACTTCGACCAGGCTCTGCGCCAGGTCAACAACTCCGCCTTCGGCATGCAGGCCGGCGTCTTTACCCGCGATGCCAAGCTGCTGTTCCAGGCTTACGAAGAACTCGAGGTCGGCGGCGTCATTGCCGGCGACGTTCCCTCGTTCCGTGTCGATCACATGCCCTACGGCGGCGTGAAGGATTCCGGCCTTGGCCGCGAAGGTTTGCGCTATGCCATCGAAGAGATGACCGAGCCCAAGCTGCTGGTGATGAACCTGCGATAACCGCCGCGTGGAAGAGGCCGCCCTTCCTTTGGACCGTGCCCCGCTTTGAATGTCACGTTAGCCCGCGGCGTCATCCCGAAGGCCCGCGTTCTATCCAGCGGGCCGAGGGATCTCCATTTAGCCGTTTGCCTGCCAGGAGATCCTTCGCCCCGCCTGAAGAACGGCTGCGCTCAGGATGATGCCATCGCCTGCCCACGTTGCAAAACTCAACAATTTTCTAGTAAGGTTACTTTTTTGTTATTTTTGTCCGCGACGCCGGAATAACGCGCGACAGAATTCCACGAAATTATTTATAATCTTTCCTTCATACAAAACATCGGAAACCTGTGGGTGGTTTTCGTTCTTACCGCTCTAATTGACTTCAAGAAGTAGCACTGGACGATCCGCCGGGTCTCCTCAGCCAGATTTCGAAAAGGGAATGTCGCAGATTTTTCATCGCAGTACGAATACTCTGTCTCGGGCCACGATTTTTGGCGCCGTGTTCGTCGTCGCCGCTCTGGCTTGGGTGGCGATGGAAGTTCAGCGCTCGCCCTACATTACTTACGCGGGCGTGCGCAAGCCGCAGCCGGTGCCGTTCAGCCATCAGCACCACGTCACCGGGCTCGGCGTTGATTGCCGTTACTGCCACACCTCGGTCGAAACCTCGAGCTTCGCCGGTATTCCGCCGACGAAAACCTGCATGAACTGTCACTCGCAGATCTGGACCAATGCCCAGCTGCTCGATCCCGTGCGCGCCAGCTACAAATCGGGAGAGTCGCTCCAGTGGACCCGGGTCAATCAGCTTCCCGACTTCGTGTACTTCAATCACAGCATTCATATCAACAAAGGAGTTGGCTGCAACACCTGTCACGGCCCAGTGGACCAGATGCCGCTCATGTACCAGCAGGAATCGCTGCAGATGGAGTGGTGCCTCGGGTGCCATCGCGCGCCGGAGAAGAATCTGCGCCCGCGGGATCAGGTGTTCAACATGCGCTATCAGCAGCCCACGAGCGCGAATCCGGTGCTGGTGGACGGGCAGAGTTATACGGATCAAGCGGAACTCGGGACAGCTTTGGTGAAGAAGTACAACGTGCGCAGCGTGAAAGACATTACGACCTGCAGCACGTGCCATAGATGAGTATTGAAGGGGCGCGGCTTTGGCCGTGCCGCTGAGTCCGAATTTAGTGGAAGAGCCCGGCTTTAGCCGGGCGTCAGAGAAGCGAAATAGAACGGGGCTTTAGCTCCTGACGATCGCATGACGAACGAAAACCATAATGGCGGGCTGGTTCAGATCAAGAAGCGCGAGGACTTGTGTCCCGGCGCAAAGGATAAAGGCAAACTTGACTTGAACGCCGTCCGCGAGAAAATTGATTTCGCGACCGCGCACGATGCTGCCGCAAAAACCGGCCCCGAATACTGGCGCAGTCTCGAAGAACTCGCCGGGAGCAAAGAATTCCAGGAAGCCCTGCATCGCGAATTCCCCAAGGGCGCTTCGGAATGGCTCGATTCGGTCTCCCGCCGCGGATTCCTGAAAGTCATGGGCGCGTCACTCGGCCTCGCCGGCATGACCGGATGCGTCAAGCTTCCGCTCGAGCCAATCATCCCTTACGTTCGCCAGCCGGAAAACGTCGTCCCCGGCCGCCCCATGTATTACGCAACGGCGGTCACGCTCGGCGGATACGCCAGTCCGGTCCTCGTCGAAAGCCATCTCGGCCGTCCTACGAAAATCGAAGGCAACGACCTGCATCCCGCCTCGCTCGGCGGCACTGACATTTTCACTCAAGCCTCAATCCTCGGCCTCTACGATCCCGACCGCTCGCAGAGCGTGATGTCGATGGGCGACCAGCGATCCTGGCAGTCATTCCTCGGCGCCATCCGCGGCCCGCTCAGCGCGCAGAAAGCGCTGCAAGGCGCGGGCATCCGTATTCTCACGACGACGACAACTTCGCCCACGCTCGCCGACCAGCTGCGCAATTTCCTGAAAATTTATCCGCAGGCGAAATGGCACGTCTACGAGCCGGTCAATCGCGACAACGTGCTCGAAGGCGCCAAGCTCGCCTTCGGCCAGCCGGTCGAGACGCGCTACGATCTCTCAAAGGCCGACGTCATCGTCTCGCTCGACGCCGACTTCCTCTCCGCCGGATTCCCCGGCAACACCCGCTACATCCGCGATTTCGCCGCCCGCCGCAATCCCGACACCGGCAACATGAACCGCCTGTACGTCATCGAGAGCACGCCGAGCACGACCGGAGCGAAGGCGGACCACCGGACTCCGATGCGGGCTTGGGAAGTTGAGCCCTTCGCGGAGCAGCTTATCCGCGCAGTGATGGTGGTTGCAGTGATGGAGGTTCCCGGCTACCCAATGGAGGATCGCGGACCCAAGTCCGTACAGGCGATAGCGGATGATTTGCGGTCGCATGCTGGGGCAAGTGCGGTTATAGCTGGTGATCACCAGCCTTGGGCAGTTCACGCTCTGGCTCATGCAATAAACGCAGCCCTGGGCAATGCTGGCAAGACCGTCTTCTACACCGATCCCGTCGATGCGAACCCGGTCGGTCAATCCGAATCACTGAAGGAACTCGTTGCCGACATGAACGGCGGCAAAGTTGATCTGCTCGTGATCCTCGGCGGCAACCCGGCATACGACGCGCCCCCCGACCTGAACTTCGCCGACGCGCTGAAGAACAGCAAAATTCCTCTTCGCGTTCACCACGGCCTCTATCAAAACGAAACCGCCGAACTCTGCCACTGGCACGTCAGTCAGGCGCATGAACTCGAAGCGTGGGGCGATGCCCGTGCCTACGACGGCACCGTCAGCATCATCCAGCCGTTGATCGCTCCTCTGTACAACGGCAAGAGCCCGCTAGAATTCGTCGCTCTCCTTGCAGGCCAGGCAGCTGCGACGGGATACGATCTCGTTCGCGCCTACTGGCAGAAGCAGCACAGCGGCGCCGACTTCGAACAATTCTGGCGCAAGTCGTTGCACGATGGCTGGCTCGGAGGCACGGCCTTTGCTCCCAAGCAGCTCACAGCGAAGGAGAAGGGACCGTGGGTGTCCCCAAGGCCCGACCCCAACGCCATCGAGCTCAACTTCCGCCGCGACCCCACCATCTACGACGGACAATTCTCCAACAACGGCTGGCTACAGGAACTCCCCAAGCCAATGACCAAGCTCACCTGGGACAACGCCGTGCTCATCGGCCCGAAGATGGCGGAGCGGTTGGGCATCAAGACCGAAGACGTCGTCGAGCTCGAACTGGGCGGAAAGAAGGTCACCGGCCCGGTCTGGATTCAGGCCGGCCATCCTGACAACTCCATCACCATCACCCTCGGCTACGGACGCACCCGCGCCGGCCGCGTCGGCACCGCCCAAGGTTTCGACGCCTACGCCCTCCGCACCAGCGACGCGCCGTGGATCGCGCAAGGCGTGAAGATCACTAAGACCGGCGACACCTACAAGCTTGCCTCCACGCAGGGCATGCAGTCGATGGACACGCCCGACGGCGAACATCGCCCGCTGGTCCGCGAAGCCACGCTGGCGGAGTACATCAAAGACCCGAACTTCGCCAAGGAAGAAGAGCCCGCGCCGGGTCTCACGCTCTACACGCCCTATCCCTACGACAAAGAAGACTACGCCTGGGGCATGGCCATCGATCTGAACTCCTGCGTGGGCTGCAACAACTGCATGCTGGCCTGCCAGTCGGAGAACAACATTGCCGTCGTCGGCAAAGAGCAGACTGTCATCGGCCGCCACATGCACTGGATTCGCGTTGACGCCTACTACCAGGGCGACCGCGACAATCCCAAGGCATTCTTCCAGCCCGTGCCCTGCATGCAGTGCGAAAACGCGCCCTGCGAAGTGGTCTGCCCGGTTGGCGCCACCAATCACTCAACCGAAGGCCTGAACGACATGGTCTATAACCGCTGCGTGGGCACGCGCTATTGTTCGAACAACTGTCCGTACAAAGTGCGGCGCTTCAACTTCCTGCTCTTCCAGGACTGGGAGACGCCGCAATACAAGATGATGCGCAATCCCGACGTGAGCGTGCGCAGCCGCGGCGTGATGGAGAAATGCACCTACTGCGTGCAGCGCATTAACGAGCGCCGCATTGACGCCGAGCGCGAAGATCGCAAGATCAACGATCCCGCGCGCGAAAACGAACTGCAAACCGCCTGCCAGCAGTCGTGTCCCGCGGGCGCGATCGTCTTCGGCAACATCAATGATCCCAACAGCAAAGTTTCGAAATTAAAATCGCAGGCCCGGAACTACAGTTTGCTGGGCGAGTTGAATACCCGCCCGCGCACCACGTACCTGGCGGAAGTTCGCAACCCGAATCCGGAGTTGGAAGGATGAAGGATTCACCGGGGCTGAAGCCCATGTTCTTTACGTGGCTGACGCGGCGCTGAAGCGCCGCTCTTCCACGGTGATAGAAGTCTCGGTGAAGGCCCAAGGACGACATTAGCCGTTGAGGTTTTGGTGGAAGAGCCCGGCTTTAGCCGGGCGTTAGGAACGAAGTAAAGGGGCTTCAGCCCCCGAAGGTTCTGGGAAGGGCACGGCTTCAGCCGTGCCGTATGGGCCTAAGAGAATGCGGGCTTTAGCCCCTGAGGGACTTGGCAAGACGCATGGATGAGCAAGTAAGAGTAACGGCCGACCGCGCCCCGGTCATTGAACCGGGCCATACCTTCGGCACGGTCACGGAAAAGATCAGCGCCATTGTTCTGACCCGTCCCGCCTCGAACGGCTGGTTCGCCGGCTTCGGCATCGCCTTCATGCTTACCATGATGATGCTGTTCGCCATCGGCTATCTGTTCCTCAAGGGCATCGGCATCTGGGGCGTGACCATCCCCATTGGCTGGGGCTTCGCCATCGTCAACTTCGTGTGGTGGATCGGCATCGGCCACGCCGGCACTCTGATTTCCGCCATCCTCCTGCTGCTCCGCCAGTCGTGGCGCAATTCCATCAACCGTTTTGCTGAGGCCATGACGCTGTTCGCTGTTGCTTGCGCCGGAATCTTTCCCGCAATTCACGTCGGCCGTCCCTGGCTTGCCTATTGGCTTTTCCCTTATCCCAACTCCATGGGCGTGTGGCCGCAATTTCGCAGCCCGCTGATGTGGGACGTCTTCGCGGTCTCGACTTACGCCACAATTTCCGCGCTGTTCTGGTTCATCGGCCTCATCCCCGATCTCGCGACCCTGCGCGACCGCACGGAAAATCGCTGGCTGAAGATTGTCTACGGCATACTCTCTTTTGGCTGGCGCGGATCGGCCCGCCACTGGCACCGCTACGAAACCGCGTATCTGCTCCTCGCGGGCCTGGCCACGCCGCTCGTCCTGTCGGTTCACACGGTCGTAAGCTTCGACTTCGCCGTCGGCATCGTCCCCGGATGGCACACCACCATCTTCCCGCCCTACTTTGTCGCGGGCGCGATTTATTCCGGGTTCGCGATGGTGCTGATGCTGGCGATTCCGATCCGCAAGATTTACGGCCTGGAGGATTTCATCACTGAGCGCCATCTGCAGAACTCGGCCAAGGTCATGCTTGCGACCGGCCTGATCGTCGCCTACGGCTACGGGATCGAAGCCTTCATGGGCTGGTACGGCGGCGACCGCTACGACGCGTTCACTCTGTGGAATCGCCTGCACGGCCCCTACGCGCCTTTGTACTATGCGCTGCTCGCCTGCAACATCTTCATCCCGCAGGTGTTATGGATCCGCAAGCTGCGCACCAGCCCAGTCGCGTTGTTCTTCATCTCCGGCGTGATCCTGGTGGGGATGTGGCTGGAGCGCTTCATCATTGTGGTGGTCAGCCTGCACCGCGACTTCCTCACATCTTCCTGGGGCATGTACTACCCGACGCGCTGGGACTGGATGACCTACATCGGCACACTCGGCATGTTTCTGATGCTGATGTTCCTGTTCCTGCGCATCCTGCCGGCCATTTCGATCTTTGAGATGCGCACGCTTCTGCCGGAAGCGGAGGTCAGGGAATAATGGCCAAGCGCGATCCCATCTACGGCATCATGGCGGAATTCGATTCCGCCCAGGCGCTGATCGACGCGGCGCACAAGACGCACGAAGCCGGCTACAAGAAGATCGACGCGTACAGCCCATTCCCGATTGAAGGCCTGGCCGAGGAAGTTGGATTCCATCACGATGAAGTTCCGCTGGTCGTTCTGATCGGCGGCATCGTCGGTGGATTGACCGGATACCTGATGCAGTACTGGATGTCGGCCGTCGACTATCCGCTCAACATCGGAGGGAAACCGTATCATTCGTGGCCGGCATTCATCGTGATCACTTTCGAGATGACCATCTTGTTCGCTGGCGTTTCTGCGGTTCTTGGCATGCTTGCCCTGAACGGCTTGCCCATGCTGTATCACCCGGTGTTTAACGTGCCACGTTTCTCGTCGGCTTCGAAAGACCGATTTTTCCTGATCGTGTTTTCTTCCGACAAGAAATATGACGCGGCCGGCACGCGAAAGTTCCTCGAAGGTCTGGCGCCGCGCTCGGTTTCGGAGGTGCCCAGCTGAAAATGAAGCACTTCCGCAAACTGAATCTAGGCAGTGGCAGTGCCCATGTGGGGACGGGTCATGTGGGGACGGGCGCCTTCGCCCGTCCGGTCGGTATTTGCCGAAGCCCCGAGCGAAGTCGAGGGGGAAGCTCGACGGCGGTTTCCTTTGCAGCGCTACTGGTGTTGCTCGCCCTCACCACCGCCTGCCGCATCGACATGCACGAGCAGCCGCGGCAGAATCCGCTCTCCCGCAGCGACTTCTACTCCGACCAGCGCTCCGCCCGTCCGCCGGTCGAAGGCACGGTCGCCCGCGGCGACTTGCGCGCGGACACCTACTTCTATACCGGCAAAATTGGCAATAACCCCGGCGACGTGATGCCGTTCCCGATCACGAAAGAGGTTCTAAACCGTGGCCACGAGCGCTTCAACATCTTCTGCGCGCCCTGCCACTCGCGTCTGGGCGATGGCAACGGCATCGTTCCCTCGCGAGGATTCGCCCGCAAGCCGCCGTCGTTCCATATCGAGCGACTCGAGAAAGCTCCGGTCGGATATTTCTATGACGTGATCACCAATGGCTTCGGGATCATGCCTGACTACGCCTCACAGATTCCGCCGCAGGATCGCTGGGACATCGTGGCCTACATTCGGGCGCTGCAGTTGAGCCAGAACGCGACTATGGCGGACGTTCCCGCCGGGCAGAAGATTCCGTCGGCCCCGCCCAGGTTCGCGGAGCCGGGATCGGGTGCGACGTTGCCAGTCCTCGCGCCAGAGTCGGAATCCGATACACAGAAGGAGGAAGAGAAATGAACTCGACGACCGCCGCCAAACTCGATCTGACCGCCCCGCCGGTGGTGAGAATCATCGCGCAGCGGTCGTTGATCACCGGCGTGTTGTTCGGGGCAGTCGCCGTTTTCCTTGCGTTCACTCGTCGCGACGAGTTCTATCGCGGCTACCTTCTCGGCTTTATGCTCTGGCTGGGCGTGGCGCTGGGCTCGATGGCGATTCTGATGATTCGCCACCTGACCGGAGGCGGATGGGGCATGGTCATCCGGCGGATTCTGGGCGCGGCCATGCGCACCCTGCCGCTGCTGGCGGTTCTGTTCATCCCGATGATCATCGCCGTTGGGCAGCACCGGATCTATCCCTGGGCGATGCCGCTCGAAGCCATCCGGGATACGCACATCCGCGAGCACCTGGAAAAACACAGCTTTATTAAAGGCGACTATCTCAATTTCTCCGGCTTCTGGATTCGCGCGGCCATCTATTTCGCGATCTGGAACCTGTGCTCGTTCCTGCTGTCGATGTGGTCGCGTCAAACCGACCGTCCCGGCGGCCCCGACAACACACAGAAATTCAAAGCCGTCGCCGGTCCGGGGCTGATTCTCTACGCGTTCACCATTTCGTTCGCCGCCATTGACTGGGTCATGTCGCTCGATCCCAGCTGGATTTCGACGATTTTCGGCCTGATCATTTTGATCGGCGAGATGCTGTCGGCCATCTGCTTCGCGGTGGTGGTGGAGCGCATTCTTTTCAATTACAAGCCGATGTCGGAGATGCTGAAGCCGGATTTCGTGCACGACCACGGCAAGTGGATGCTGACGTTCGTGATGGTCTGGGCTTACTTCAGCTTCTCGCAATGGCTCATTATCTGGGCGGGTAATTTGCCCGCCGAGATCACGTTTTACCTGAAGCGCCTGAACGGGGGCTGGGGCTGGATCGCGCTGATTCTCCCGCTGTTCCACTTTGCGATGCCATTCGCGATTCTGTTGTCGCGTCCATTCAAGCGCGACATTCGCCGGCTGGTCTGGCTTGCGATCTGGCTGATGCTGATGCGTTTTGTGGACCTGTTCTGGATCATCGAGCCGAATTTTTCGCCAACCTTCAAATTGACCGCGGCGGACGTGGTCGTGCCCATCGCCATCGGCGGCTTGTGGATGGCGTATTTCTTCCGCAATCTGGGATCAATGCCGCTGCTGCCGGCGTACGATCCCTCCGCTGGGGAAGTTATGCACCCGGCGCATCATCATGGCGGCACGTAGGCAGGTATGACGAATCAAACTCAGGACGAGAATTCGACCGGCCAGGGCGGCTTTGAGCGGCGCGACATTCGCATCGCCGGGGTGATCTATTTTCTGGTGGGTCTGGCGGTCGCCGGCGTGATCGTTTACTTCGTGGTGAGCGGGCTGTATGCGTATCTGCAGGGGCGGTCTGAGGCGGAGCAAACGCCGGTCAGTCCCCTGGTGACGACCACCGTGAAGGACACGCGCCACCTTCCCCCGGAATACAAGGGGAACTACCAGGAGTATCTGCGGAAGAACTTTCCCAGCCCGCAACTGGAAATCGATGAACGCACGGAACTGAACAAAGACCGCCTGCGCGAAGAGCAGACGCTGAGCGCCTACGATTGGATTGATCAGAAGGCAGGGACCGTCCGCATTCCGATCGATCGGGCGATGGATCTGATCGCACAGCGCGGACTGCCAACGCGCGGGCCGGCGCCGGTGCAGACCGCCGACAACGGCGGCAAGAAAGTGAAGGGAACGCCATGAGCAGCAAGAACCGCAATTCGATCATGACTCATGTGGGGACGGCCGCCCAAGCCGGCCCTGAGCGAAGTCGAAGGAGCCGTCCGGTTGAGCGAAGCTCGACGGCGACGCGACTTCTGGCGACGCTCGCCCTGCTGGCAGCGACAGCCTGGGGCCAGGGAATGTCGCCGGGCATCATGTCGCCTCCAGCGGCGGCGCGGCCGCCGCGCCTGCAAAACGTCGGCATCGAGCAGCGTCTCGACGCGCAAGTACCCCTGGACCTCACTTTCGTTGACGACGCAGGACGCACAGTCAAGCTCGGCGATTACTTCGGCAAGAAGCCGATCATCCTCAACCTGGTCTACTACAACTGCACCATGCTTTGCGGCGAGGCGCTGGCGGGCTTGGCCGGCTCCATGAAGATGATCAAGTTCGACGTGGGCAAGGAATTCGAAGTTGTGACGGTCAGCTTCAATCCCGAGGAGACGCCGGAAATCGCCGCCGCCAAGAAGAAAGACTATGTCGAGCGCTACGGCCGGCCCGGAGCGGCTTCTGGCTGGCACTTCCTGACCGGACCGCCGGAATCGATCAATGCGCTCACCAAAGCCGTCGGCTTTCAGTACCAGTACGATCCCAAGCTCAATCAGTACGCGCACGCGACGGCGATCATGGTGCTGACGCCCGAGGGCCGCATCTCGCGCTACTTCTACGGCGTGGACTTTCCGCCGAAGGATCTGCGCATGGGATTGGTCGAGGCGTCGCAGGGCAAGATTGGGAACCTTACCGACCAGGTGCTGCTGTACTGCTTTCACTACGATCCCACGGCCGGAAAGTACGGTGCGGTGATCAACAACATCTTGAAGCTGGGAGCCGGCGTCACGATTGTGCTGGTCGGCGGCCTGCTGCTGGTTCTGTTCCGGCTGGAGCGGATGGCTCCGCCGAGAAGAGACTGGGATCAAGTGAAGGCGAAGTAAGAAGTAAGAATGCAGAAGTATGAAAGCAGAGGTTGCAGAAACCTGGGATTACAGGTCTTAGCTTCTGCATTCTGAGTTCTAAATTCTGCATTCTGTCAGGCCGGTCCGGTCAAACTGGGCAGGGTTAACAGGGTCAAAGTAAGCAAGCTATGTTCGATAACTTTCCATTGTGGCCGCAGCGAGCCTCGACGATGGCGGGCAACGTCGACGCCCTCTACATCTTTTTGCTCATCGTGTCGGGGTTGATGACGCTGCTGATTCTTGCCGCGGTAGTTTTCTTTGCGGCGCGCTTCCGCCACCGGCGCGGCGTTCCGGCCGAGCAGATTGAAGGTTCGACGCCGCTGGAGTTGATCTGGTCGGTCATCCCCTTCGTCGTTTTCATGGTGATTTTTCTGTGGGGTGCGATCGTCTACTTCAAAGGGCGCACGCCGCCGCGCGACGCCACCGAAGTCTATGTCGTCGCCAAACAATGGATGTGGAAGCTGGAGCACGCCGAAGGCCAGCGCGAGATCAACGAGCTGCACGTGCCCGTCGGCCGCGACGTCAAGCTGATCATGACCTCGCAGGACGTTATTCATAGTTTCTTCGTGCCCGCGTTCCGCATGAAGCAGGACGTGCTTCCCGGCCGTTATACCGTGGCCTGGTTCCGCGCCACCAAGCCCGGCACGTACCACCTGTTCTGCACCCAATATTGCGGGACGCAGCATTCCGGCATGATCGGCAACGTCATCGTCATGGAGCCGGCACAGTACGAGGCCTGGATGAGCGGGGGCTCGACGGGTCCGCTTTCCGCGACGGGGGAGAAGATCTTCTCCGAGCTTGGCTGTGTCACCTGCCATCGTTCGGACTCGCAAGGGCGCGGCCCCAACCTGCAGGGAGTCTTTGGCAGGCCAGTGGAACTGGCGGATGGGCGGACGGTCACGGCGGACGAGAACTATCTGCGCGAATGCATCCTCGATCCCGGTGCGAAGCGGGTCAAGGGATTCCGGCCCATCATGCCGACGTTCCAGGGACTGGTGAGCGAGGAGCAGGTCAACGCGCTGGTGGCATATGTGAAATCGCTGTCGCCGTCGGGCAAATCCGGAGCCGCGTCCAGCCCGGCCGTGGCGGTTCCGGTGAAGGCTCCGGGCAGGGCCGTTTCTAAAGGAAGTCAGGTGCAATAAGTATGGCGATCGAGAACCCTCAACCCGAACGGGTCAACTATCTGAATAAGGAGTACGGCATCGGCTCGTGGCTGCTGACGACCGACCATAAACGCATTGCGCTCCTTTACCTCATCTCCATCACCTTCTTCTTTTTCATCGGAGGATTCTTCGCCCTGCTCATCCGCCTGGAATTGCTGACACCGGCGGGCGACCTGGTTCAAGCCGACACGTATAACAAGCTGTTCACCATGCACGGCCAGGTGATGGTGTTTTTCTTTCTGATCCCTTCGATCCCTGCCGTGCTGGGCAATTTTCTGGTTCCCATGATGGTGGGAGCCAAGGACCTGGCTTTCCCGCGCATCAACCTGTTGAGCTGGTACATCTACGTCATCGGCGGCATCCTGATGCTGCACTGCATGGCGACCGGCGGAGTCGACACCGGCTGGACCTTCTACACGCCCTTCAGCACCGCCTTCAGCAACACCAAGGTGATCGAAGCCGGGCTGGCGATCTTTGTGGCGGGATTCTCCTCCATCCTTACCGGACTGAATTTCATCGTCACCATTCACCGCATGCGCGCTCCGGGCATGACGTGGTCGCGGCTGCCGCTTTTTATATGGGCGCACTACGCCACCAGCATCATCCAGATTCTGGGAACGCCGGTCATCGCCATCACCCTGGTGCTGGTGGTTGCCGAGCGCTCCCTGCACCTGGGGATTTTTGATCCCAAACTCGGCGGCGATCCGCTGCTGTTTCAGCATCTGTTCTGGTTCTATTCCCATCCCGCCGTCTACATCATGATTCTGCCCTCGATGGGCGTGGTCACCGAAATCATTGCCTGCTTCTCGCGCAAGCGTATTTTCGGTTACAGCTTCGTCGCGCTGTCGTCGATTGCCATCGCCGTTTTCGGATTCCTGGTCTGGGCGCATCACATGTTCGTCGCGGGAATCTCCGTCTACGCCGCGCTGGTCTTCTCACTCTTGAGTTACGCCGTCGCCGTGCCTTCCGCCGTCAAAGTCTTCAACTGGACCGCGACTCTCTACAAAGGCTCGATTCACTACGATGCGCCCATGCTCTACGCGTTTGGCTTCCTCGGATTGTTCACCATCGGCGGCCTGACCGGATTGTTTCTGGCGGCATTGGGCGTGAATATGCACGTCCACGACACCTATTTCGTCATCGCCCACTTCCACTACATCATGGTGGGCGGTGCGGTCATGGGATATCTCGGGGGCATGCACTTCTGGTGGCCGAAGATTTCCGGCAGGCTCTATCCGGAAGGCTGGGCGCGGCTGGCGGCGCTGATCGTTTTCATCGGCTTCAACCTGACGTTCTTCCCGCAGTTCATCCTCGGTTACGTCGGCATGCCGCGCCGGTATTATCAATATCCGGCGGAGTTTCAAGTGCTGAACGTGCTTTCGACCGCCGGGGCGACCATCCTCGGGGTGGGCTATTTGCTGCCGATGATTTACTTCCTGTGGTCGATGCGCTACGGCAAGCCGGCGCCGGATAATCCGTGGAACGCCGCCGGCCTCGAGTGGAAGACGGCTTCTCCGCCGCCCACGTTCAACTTTGACCAAGAGCCGGTCGTGACCTGGGAAGCCTACAACTACGAAGAGTTGGACGCGCCTCACCGAGAGGAGGTTCCCGTTGCCGGGTAGCCAAACCATGCACAGCCAAGCAGCGGCCGTTCACCCCGAAGTTCACAATCCCGCGCTGCTGCATCATTTCGCCGAACCGCAGCAGCAGCGCGATGCTGCCAGCCTGGGCATGTGGATTTTCCTCGCTACCGAGGTCATGTTCTTCGGTGGACTGTTCTGCGCCTATCTCATTTACCGCATCAAGTATTTCGGGGACTTCGCCGCCGCCAGCCAGACGTTAAATGCCGCGCTGGGCGCGGCGAACACCGTGGTCCTGATCTGCAGCAGCCTGACCGTCGTGCTGGCGGTCTGGGCGGCCCAGCACGCCAGGCGAACCATGCTGCTGGTCAGCCTGGTGTTGACCATCATCCTGGGATTCGCTTTCCTAGGCATCAAGGCCGATGAATACAAGGAAAAGTTTGAGCTGCATCACGTTCCCGGAGCCAGTTTCCAGTTCCAGAAGTCGATTCCGGGCCATCCTGATCAGATGGCCAACCCGCAGCACGCGCAGATTTATTTCGCGCTTTACTTCATCATGACCGGACTGCACGCGCTGCACATGATCGTCGGCATCGGCATTTTCACCTGGCTTCTGTACTCGGCATGGCGGGGGCGCTTCACTCCGGAATACAACACGCCGATGGAGATCGGCGGGCTGTACTGGCACTTCGTCGATATCATCTGGATTTACCTGTTCCCCTTGCTCTACCTGATCGATTTGCATAAATGAGGCCGGCATGTCTGAACACTCGTCATCGTCGCTTGTGACTTACGTGGGGATCTGGGCTGCCCTGATCTTCGGCACCATCCTGACTTACTTCGCCGCCCGCATTGACCTCGGCCCGTTCAATGCCGCCGTCGCTCTGACCATTGCCACGACCAAAACGTTGCTGGTTGCCCTCTTCTTCATGCACCTCAAGGGCGCCAGTGAAAAGCTGCTCAAGCTCGTGGTCATCTCCACCGTCTTTTTTCTGCTGATTCTCCTGGCTCTTTCCATGGCCGACTACGGCACGCGGGCGTGGAGCTAGGTCGCTTCCTGAGCAAGATCCAAGTGGCGACAGCCGCTTTCCGGTCAGGCGCTTCACAGGCTGCAGAAATCTCCAGCATCTCCGTGGAAAAGAAAGGCACGAGTTCACTCGTGCCGTGGAGTCGCGATTCGTAACAGGGCATAGCTTCAGCGACCGCGGAAGAATTTCGCTGCGCCGGGAATACCGTGGAAGAGCGGCCCTTTAGGGCCGCGTAATGTGTCTAGAAAGTTCCGGGCTTTAGCACCTGGGGCCGTCGATCTGCGGTATACTCGCGCGTCAAGGTTCGCGCGATTCCGACCACGAGGTGACCTATGGCATTCTGCAATTCCTGCGGTGCAACTCTCGATCCCGGATCGAAATTCTGTAACAAATGCGGTGCTGGCGTTGCTGCCGCCCCGCCTGCTGCCTCCGTGCAACCATCCCCTGCGCCAGCCGCACCTCCCAAGGGCGGCAGCAGCGCTCTCAAAGTAATCCTGATCGTCATCGCCGTGATTGTCGGTATCGGCATCCTCGGTATGGTCACGTGCGGCATCGTCATCCATCACATCGCCAAAAGCTCGCACGTCACCCAGGAGGGCGATCGCGTAAAGGTCGAGACTCCCTTTGGCAGCATCAACGCCAACGATCCCGAACAGGCCGTGAAAGACTTGGGTGTTGACGTCTATCCCGGAGCGCAGGTCGAGAAGAACGGGTCCGCTGACCTCACCTTCGCGGGTGTCCACACCGTCACCGCGAACTTCGACAGCAGCGATTCGGTCGACAAGGTCTGCAGCTTCTACAAATCCAAATTTCCTGCCGCTACCGTCAAGAGTTCGGATCAGAATCGCTGCTCGATCGTTTCCGAAGACCCGAAGAATGTCGTCACCATCAATGTCGAGGCGCACGGCGACACCACCAAGTTCCAGATCGCCTGCGTGACCAAGAAGGCTGCGTCCTCCAACTAAGAATGTGGGCCATGCAAGACAGAGTTGCCGATTCCGCGCCGGTTCCCGGATCAAACTCGGTGGATGCCGCAGGGCTGGCTGCAGCCCTGCGTTCGCAAATTCGCGGTGAAGTCCGCTTCGATCGCGGCAGTCGCGCCCTCTACTCGACCGACGGCTCCAATTACCGCCAGGTCCCGATCGGCGTTGCCCTGCCCCGTGACGCCGACGATGTCCTCGCCGCTATCTCTCTATGCCGCGAATTCGGCGCGCCCCTGCTCTGCCGCGGCGGCGGAACTTCGCTCGCCGGCCAGTGCTGCAACGTTGCCGTGGTGCTCGATTTCTCCAAGTACATGGCAAGAATTCTCGAAATCGACTCTGCGCGCCGCATCGCCCGCGTGCAGCCCGGGGTCGTGCTCGATCGACTGCGCAACGCCGCCGAGAAACATCACCTGACTTTTGCTCCCGATCCCGCCAGCCACGACCGCTGCACTATCGGCGGCATGATCGGCAACAACTCCTGTGGCGTTCATTCCGTCATGGCCGGCAAGACCGACGACAACATCGAGGAACTCGACGTTGTCACCTACGACGGCGTCCGCCTGCGAGTCGGCCAAGATTTCATCCGAGAACATGGAGGGGCGGACGCCCTCGTCCGCCCAAGCGGCCCAGGTTCATCGGGCCGCAGCGACTCCGGAGGTGCAGCTCAAATCTACAGCTCACTAAGGCAAATCTCAGAACAATACGCCGGTCTCATCCGCCAAAAATTTCCCAACATCCCCCGCCGCGTTTCCGGCTACAACCTGAATTACCTGCTTCCCGAAAACGGTTTTCACGTCGCGCGTGCACTGGTAGGTTCGGAAGGCACTTGCGCGACCATCCTCGAAGCCACCTGCCGCCTAGTCGAGAGCCCTCCGGAGCGCGTTCTGCTCGTCGTCGCCTATCCCGAGATTTATCAGTGCGCCGACCACGTGCCCGAAATCATGACTCACAAGCCCATCGGTCTCGAGGGCTTTGACGATCTTCTCGTCGGCTACACCCGCACCAAAGGCATCAATTCCGAAGGTCTCGCCCTTCTGCCCGAAGGCGGCGGCTGGCTGCTGGTCGAGTTCGGCGCCTGGACCGCCGCGGAAGCCGAGTCCCAGGCTCGCAGCCTGATCGCGGCCCTCAACCGCAGCGCCAATCCTCCGAATGTCCGCCTCTGCTCCAGCCACGAGGCCAAGCGCGTTTGGGAAGTTCGTGAGGCCAGCCTCGGTGCCACCTCGCACGTTCCCGGGGAGCCGCTGAATTGGGAGGGATGGGAAGACGCTGCCGTCGCTCCCGAGAAACTCGGCGGCTATCTCCGCGATCTCCGCAAGATGATGGCTGCGTTCGGCTACAAGGGCTCGCTCTATGGTCACTTCGGCCACGCCTGCGTGCACACGCGTCTCAACTTCGACCTGCAATCGAAGGAGGGAATTGCGAAGTTCCGCAAGTTCGTCGAAGAGGCCGCCGATCTTGTCGTCAGCTACGGCGGATCGCTCTCCGGCGAACACGGCGACGGACAATCTCGCGCCGAGCTCCTTCCCAAAATGTTTGGCCCCGAACTGATCGAAGCCTTCCGCCAGTTCAAATCCGCCTGGGATCCCGACTGGAAGATGAATCCAGGCAAGCTGATCAAGCCTTACCGGCTCGACGAAAATCTTCGCCTCGGCGCCAACTATTCTCCCTGGGAGCCAGCCACCCGCTTTCAGTTTCCCGCCGATCACGGCAGTCTGGCGCACGCCGCCCTGCGCTGCGTCGGAGTCGGCAAGTGCCGCCGCGAAGAAGGCGGCGTGATGTGTCCCAGCTACCGCGCCACCCACGACGAAGAACATTCCACCCGCGGCCGTGCTCACTTGCTCTGGGAAATGACGCAAGGTGAAGTCATTCGCGACGGCTGGCGCAGTGAAGAAGTGAAGGAGTCGGTCGACCTCTGCCTCGCCTGCAAGGGATGCAAGAGCGATTGTCCGGTAAGCGTCGACGTCGCCACTTACAAAGCCGAGTTTCTTTCCCACTACTACGAAGGCCGCGTCCGGCCGCTGAGCGCCTACGCTTTCGGCAACATCGATTTCTGGGCCCGCCTGGCCTCGAACGCTCCCGGCGTGGTGAATCTAGCGACGCAGTTGCCCTTCCTGCGCGATATTGCCAAACTTGTCGCCGGCATTCCGCTCGGGCGCAGCATTCCCCCCTTCGCCCCCGAAACTTTCAAGTCGTGGTTTCGTCGCAGAAATGGCAACGGTTCATGGAGCAGCGGACGCCTCGTCCGCCCCCCGGACGAGGGCGTCCGGGGCCCCACGGTTCTTCTCTGGCCCGATACGTTCAACAACTACTTTCTCCCGGCGACTGCCAAGGCTGCCGTTGAAGTCCTCGAAACCGCTGGCTTCCGGGTTGTGGTCCCGTATGCCAATCTCTGCTGCGGACGCCCCCTCTACGACTTCGGCATGCTCGACCGCGCCCAGGCCTTGCTGCTCGAAATTCTCGACGAGCTCTCTCCCGAAATCGAAGCCGGAATCCCCATCGTCGGACTCGAGCCGAGCTGCGTCGCCGTGTTCCGCGACGAACTGCTGAATTTTTTTCCTCACGACGAGCGGGCGCAGGCCCTGTCGCGACAAACATTTCTCCTCAGCGAGTTTCTCGAACTCAATTGCGGCAATTCTCCGCTCCCTCGTTTCGAACGCAAGGCGGTGCTCCACGGCCACTGCCATCACAAGTCCATCATGAAGATGACCGCCGAAGAATCGCTGCTGCGCCGCCTCGGTGTGGACTTCCAGTCGCCCGCTCCCGGCTGCTGCGGCATGGCTGGTTCCTTCGGCTTCCATCACGACAAGTACGACATCTCCACCGCCATCGGCGAGCTCGAACTCCTGCCCGCAGTCCGTAAAGCGCCCGCCGACTGGCTCATCATTGCCGACGGCTTCAGCTGCCGCGAGCAGATCGCGCAGGGCACCGACCGCCACGCCCTGCATTTAGCGGAAGTCCTGCAACTGGCGCTGGATCCCGATTCTCTGACCGCTTCCGATCCCTTCCCCGAGTCCGCCCTTGTCCGCCAGCACGGGGCCGAGGTGTGGGCCTCCATGAAGCGGGCCGGGCTGGGCCTGGGAGCGATCTCCGTCGGCGGATTCCTGCTCTGGGAACTCGCCCGCAACCGCTGACTTATCAACAGTTTATGGAGGGGCGGACGCCCTCGTCCGCCCCCCGGATGAAGTCCGGGTGTGCTCCCCTATAGCCCAAGCGCCCCCGTTTCTGGGACAATGTACCTAGTCTCTGGTGCCATCTTCCGGCGCCTTCCGGGATCAACCCTAACCGGCACTTTTATGGATCGCGAACTCACAGCCACAGCGCTCAGCAATGCCGCCGCCGAGGCTCCCGCCCGGCAGGCTCAAGTGTCGGTGAACGCGCCCTTGCGCGGGTCGGTGCTGGTTCTGATCCAGGTTGACGTCTGCGAAGAGATTCGGCTCGATGAGCTGCGCAAGATTTTCGGCGCGCGCACGGCCGAGGCCAGCTTCAAAAAGGCTCCGTCCTATGTCCGCTACCAGCGTCCTCCGGTGGAGGAGACGCTGGAGCCGGTCATCCTCGACAGCGGCGAGCGACTCGAGGGACAGATCAAGTACTACGATTATGGCGTCGTCAGCCTGGTCTTCGAGTTGCCCTTTTCCGGCAACTGGGACGACCTGATCCAGGTTTCCTGCCGCTGGACTTCCGACACCAACTTCGAGAGTCTCGCCTCGCGCGTCGTGAAACAGAGACTGGAGCGCGCGGCTCCGGCGCTGATCAAGCCCTACAAGACCGAGTGGCTGCAGGAGGACTACTTCATCTTCCACCTGCGCGAGATCGAGGGCGGGCCGTCGGCCGCTGATCTGCTCGCCGCCCACGGTAACCAGATCGCCCAGGTCGTCCGCGGCGAGACGGCCCTGCTTTCCGAAGGCGAGCGCCAGGAGATTCTGCAGTCGCGCATTTCCTACTATCCCAACGATCTGGCCGTCATCGGCTGGAACGCGGCGTTCATCTACGACACACCCGCCGGCGCCGAGACCGCCATCCAGCTCCTGCAGTATGCCAACTCGCAGCTGCTCGAGTTTCGCCATTACGACGAACTGCTCACCAAAGAACTGGAAGACGTCTACGACTTCCTCGAAGTCGGAGGCACTGGGCTTTGGTCGCGCTGGCGCACGGCGCGCGCCGCCTCCAGGCTGCACACCGTGCTGCTCGACGTGAACGAACTGACCGAGCGCGCCGACAACGCCATCAAATTCCTCAGCGACATGTTCTCGGCGCGCCTCTACAAGCTGTGCGCGGCCAAGGTCGGAGTGCCCGACTACAAAGACCTGGTCAAAGAAAAACTGCAGACCGCCGAAGATCTCTACCGCTTCATGGTGGAGCAGTTCAACCAGAGCCGCGCCTTCGTTCTGGAACTGATGGTGGTGGTCATCCTGATCATCGAACTGGTCTACTTCTTCCGCGGCAAACCCATCTAGCGGATCTACATCGGTCCATGTGGGGACGGGCGCCCTCGCCCGTCCGGGCGGCCCGGGTGTATCGGGCCGCGGGGAAGTTTTCACGCCTTGCGGAACTCCTGCGGGCTGCCCCACTTTTCGCGGTTTTCGAAAGGTGGGCACTACCGCTCCCGCTCCCTTGTGATTCCGACGAACCACGAGTTGTCATTCCGAGCGAAGCGAGGAATCTGTTTTGCTTGTGTGGGGACGGGTCGAGCCTGTCTTGAGCGAAGCCGAAGGAACCCGTCCAGGCCGAGCGAAGCTCGGCGGCCGGCGGCGCACCCGCCAACTTCTCACCGCCGGCGGAACTTCTGCCCTCGGACTTGCTGTAGAATTCGTTTGCCTGATGTCACGGCTTCCAAGCCTATAACACCCTTCTTATGGAGGTTCTCATCGTGCCCTTCGTTCGCCGTTGTGCCGCCCTGGTCGTTCTCTGCTTCCTGTTCTTCGCCACTCTTGCGCTCGCCCAAGAGGCGCAGGAAGGCCGCTTGCTGCGCTTCCCTGACGTCCGCGGAAACAAAATCGCCTTCGTCTACGGAGGAGATATCTGGCTGGCCTCGACCTCCGGAGGCGCCGCCCGCCGCGTGACCACGCATCCCGGGCGTGAGCTGTTCCCCAAGTTCTCGCCCGATGGCAAGTGGCTCGCCTTCACCGGGCAGTATGACGGCAACTTCAACGTTTATGTCATGAGCGCCGAGGGCGGCCAGCCGCGCCAACTGACGTTCTACCAGGGCAGCGCCCAGCCGCTGAGCGATCGCATGGGCGTCCATAACCAGGTCATCAACTGGACGCCGGACAGTAAACGCATTCTGTTCCTCTCGCGCCGCGATGCTTCCAACGGTTGGACCAAGCGTCCTTTTACTGTTTCGATTGACGGCGGATTCCCCGAACCTCTGCCCATGGATCAGGGCGGGCTCACTTCCTTCAATGCCGATGGCACGAAGGTCGCCTACAACCGTATTTTCCGGAACTTCCGCACCTGGAAGCGCTACACCGGCGGCCTCGCGCAAGACATCTACCTTTACGACATCAAGAACAGCGTCCTCGAAGAGAAAATTCCCCACACCGATTACACCGACACATTTCCCATGTGGCACGGGAACACGATCTACTTCACCTCCGATCGCGGGCCCGAGCACCGCCTCAACCTGTACAACCACGATCTCGCATCGAAGCAGGTCCAGCAACTCACGCACTTCACCGACTTCGACGTGATGTGGCCCGGCCTGGGCGATGCGTCGATCATCTTCGAGAACGGCGGCTACCTGTACCTGTTCGATCTCGCCTCTCGCCAGTCCACCAAGCTTACGATCACGCTGGCCGGCGAGCGCGACCTGACCATGAAACATTGGGCCAGCGTCAGCCGTCTCATCACCGATTTCGACATCGCTCCTGACGGCAAGCGCGCGGTGTTCGCCGCGCGCGGCGACGTCTTCACCGTGCCCGCCAAAGACGGCGCCACCCGCAATCTCACCCGCACGCCCGGCATTCGAGAGAAACAGGTCTCCTGGTCCCCTGACGGCCGCTGGGTTGCCTTCGTCTCGGACCGCACCGGCGAAGACGAAATCTACATCACTCCGCAGGACGGCATGGGCAACGTCGAACTCGGCAAAGAGCCCGAGTCCAAGGACAAGGAAGCGGCGGCCAAAGAAGCGGTTCGAGAAAAAGAACGCGGCAAGGATAAAGAACAGCAAATCACCGCCGGGTACAAAGGCTTCAAATTCGCTCCCGCCTGGTCGCCCGACAGCAAGAAGCTTGCCTGGGCCGACAAAGACCTCCGCCTGTGGTACGTCGATATCAGCGATAAAAAGCCGGTCGAAGTCGATCGCGGCAAGTACAACGAGATCACCAACTACACCTGGTCTCCCGACAGCAAATGGATCGCCTACGACAAGGCGCAGCAGACCGGAATCAGCGTCGTTTACCTCTACTCGACCGTGGACAAGAAGATCACCGCTGTTACCGGCGACCTGGTCAACAGCAACAACGCCGTTTTCGATCCCGAAGGCAACTATCTGTATTTTCTCTCCGACCGCGACTACAACGAAGTCCTGGGCAACTTCGATTTCGAGTTCGCCAACCCCAAAACGACACGTCCTTATCTGGTGACTCTGCACGCCGACGCTCCCTCGCCCTTTCCTGCGTTGAGCGACGAGACTGCCATCAAGCGCGAAGAACCGGCGCCGGCGGCCTCTGAGTCCGAGAAAGACAAAGCGAAGAAAGAAGACGAGAAGAAAAAGTCTGAGGAAAAGAAGAAGGAAGAAGAGAAACCCGGCGAGAAGGAAGCCAAGGACGTCGCCAAGAATTTCCGCATCGATCTTGATGGAATTCAGGACCGGATCGTGGCTTTGCCCGTGCCTCCCGCCATCATTACTGAACTGTATGCCGCCAAAGGCTTCCTCTACTATTCAACTCAGCCCGTGCAGGGGCTTTCCGGGCCACTCCCCGGCGAAGAACCTGCCATTCATGCCTTTGACTTTAAGGAACGCAAGGAAAAAACTCTCATCGAAGGCCCCACCCGCTGGGCGATCTCCTTCGACGGCTCCAAGATCCTCTATCAGGCCAGGGACACCTATGGCATCATCGACGCCAAACCCGACCCGGCCAAGAAAGTCGGCGACGGCGCACTCAATCTCGCCGGCATGCGGGCTGAAATCGACCCGCCTGCCGAGTGGAAGCAGATCTTCAACGAAGTCTGGCGGCAGGAGCGCGACTACTTTTTCGAGGCCAGCATGAACGGCGTCGACTGGGAAGCGGTTCGCAAGAAGTATGAGCCGCTCGTGCCCTACGCCGCCAACCGCTATGACCTCACTTACATCCTGGGTGAGTTAATCGGTGAACTCGCGAACTCTCACACCTACGTCGGCGGCGGCGACCAACCCGATCTTCATCCCATCAATGTCGGACTGCTCGGCGTCGACTACGAACTCGACTCCGCCAGCGGCCTCTATCGCTTCAAGAAAATCTATCCCGGAGAGAATTGGGACCCGGCAACTCGCTCGCCCCTTACCGAACCCGGCGTCAACGTCAAGGAAGGCGATTACCTGCTGGCCGTCAATGGGCGCCCGTTGCATGCTCCGCAAACTCCCGAGGAGTTGCTCGTCAACACCGCCAACGAAACCACTGCCATCACCGTGAACTCAAAGCCCTCCGACGATGGTGCCCGCACCGTTCCCGTCAAACCCATCGACGATGAGTACCCGCTGCGCGAGTTCAACATGATCGAAACCAACCGCAAGAAAGTCGACGCCGCCACCCACGGCCGTGTCGGCTACATCTACCTCCCCGACATGGGCGACGCCGGTCTCAACGCCTTCGTCAGGCAGTTCTTCCCGCAGATTCGCAAGGAAGGCATGATCATCGACGTCCGCTACAACGGCGGGGGCTTTGTGGACGAACTCATTTTCGAGCGCCTGCGCCGTATTCTCGGCGGCATGGACTCCGCCCGCAACTTCGAACCGACCACCGTTCCTCCCAATGTCTTCCACGGCTACATGGTCTGCATCACCAACCAGTACGCCGCGTCCGACGGCGACATCTTCAGCGAATTTTTCAAGGTCTACAAACTCGGCCCGCTCATCGGGGAGCGCACCTGGGGAGGCGTCCGCGGCATCCGCGGCTTTACTCCGCTCATCGACGGCGGCTACATCACCCGTCCTGAATTTTCCCGCTACGACCTGAACAGCAAGTGGGTGGTGGAGAACCGTGGCGTAGCTCCTGACATCGAGGTGGACAACCGCCCCGACGACGTGGTCCGCGGCAAGGATGCCCAGCTCGATCGCGCCATCGAGGAAGTCATGAAGCAGATCGAGGCCAATCCCAAGAAGCTCCCGCCGCGTCCTCCCGACCTTCCGGCCTATCCTGAGGGTCCGGGGATGTAGCGCAGAAGATGTAGGGCAGAAACAGATGCCTGTGTAGGGACGGACGCATTCGTCCGTCCATGCGGCCCGGATGTATCGGGCCGCAGGGTTTTCTCAACCCTGTCATCCCGAGCGAGGCGCTTTGCCGAGTCGAGGGACCTTGGGTTTGACCGCTCTTCCTCCCCCCGTCTGAGATAATCCTTGTTGCTTCACATCTCCCGGGAGGCCCCTTGCACGTTCTGTTGCTGGAAAATGTCAGCGCGGTCGCGGTCCAGCAGTTTCGCGACGCGGGATATGAAGTTGAGTCGCTCAAGGCGGCGCTCGACGAGCGCGAACTGATCGACAGAATCCGCGAGGTCTCAATTCTCGGCGCGCGCTCCAAGACGCGCATCACGTCAGCTGTGCTTGCGGCTGCTCCGAAGCTGGTCGCGGTGGGCGCGTTCTGCATCGGCGTGGACAAGATTGATCGCGCTGCGGCCAGCGAGCGCGGCATCGCCGTCTTCAACGATCCGCACTCGAACTCGCGCTCGGTGGCGGAACTGGCGATGGGCGAGATCATCCTGCTGTTGCGCCGGACCTTTTATTCTTCAAACCAAATGCATTTGGGCCTGTGGAACAAGTCGGCGGCCGGCGCGCATGAGGTGCGCGGGCTGACCCTGGGCATTGTGGGCTATGGCAAGATCGGGTCCCAGCTGTCGGATCTGGCCGAGGCAATGGGCATGCGGGTCGTGTTCCACGACGTGGCCCATGTGCTGGCGCGGGGCAATGCGCGGCCGGTCGGCTTCCGCGAATTGCTCGGAATTTCCGACGTGGTTACTCTCCACGTGGACGGCAAGCCGCAGAATCAGAATCTGTTCGGCGGCGACGAATTCTGCGCCATGAAAGATGGCGCCTGCTTCCTCAATTTGAGCCGCGGGTTCGTCGTCGATCATGAGGCGCTGGCCAAGCATCTGAAGACCGGCAAGATCGCGGGCGCGGCGATTGACGTGTTTCCCAAAGAGCCGGAAAGCGGCGCGGGATTCACCAGCGTGCTGCAGGGTCTGGCGAACGTCATCCTGACGCCGCACATCGGCGGCAGCACCGAAGAAGCCCAGCAGAATATCGGCCAGTTCGTCTCCGCCCGCCTGATAGATTATGTACGCACCGGCAATTCCATGCTCAGCGTGAATCTGCCGCACTGTCATCTCGAGTACGAGCCGGGCTCGCACCGCCTGATGCACATTCATCACAATGTGCCGGGCATTCTGCGGGCGATCAACGACATTCTGGCCGATCGCGGCATCAACATCGAGCGTCAGGTGCTCGATACCCGCGGCACGCTGGGATACGCGATCTACGACATCAATCGCCCGTGCGACGAAGAATTGATGCGGCTGCTGCGGGCCGTGCCGCACACGATTGGAGTGAGAACGGCGGGCGCGTAAGGTGAACTCCGAGCATCCGTCGAGCTTCGCTCGACCGGACAGCCGAGGGCGGCTGTCCCCACACAGGCACGTCAAGGAGACTCCATGCGAGGCTTGAAAGAAAAACGTGTTCTCATCACCGGCGGCGCCAGCGGCATCGGCGCGGCCACGGCGGCCAGGTTCCTGGAAGAGGGATCTCGCGTGTGCGTACTTGACCGCGACGGCACCGCCTGCGGCCAGATCAAGCACGAACTGCCCGCGCTCGGTGAGGCGATCATTGCCGACGTGACCGACCTCATGCAGGTCGAAGCCGCGTTCGCCGAAGCGATTCGCCTCATGGACGGCGTCGACGTTCTCGTCAACAACGCCGGCATCAGCATCCGCCACAAGTTTCTCGACATCACTCCCGAAGAGTGGGACCGCGTCATCGCCGTGAATCTGACCGGTGTCTTTTACGTGGCGCAGACCGCGGCGCGGCACATGTGGGAGCGGGGCAGCGGCGTCATTCTTCAGACCGCCTCGACCAACGGCGTCATGGGCTATCCCTATTACGCCGATTACAACGCAACCAAGGCGGGCGTGATTGAGCTGACGCGTTCCATGGCGCTGGAACTCGCGCCCAGGATTCGCGTGTGCGCTGTCGCTCCGGGATATGTGCTCACTCCCATGCAGCGCGCCGAATATTCCGACGCCATGCTCGAGGAAGTGAACCGCAAGATTCCGCTGGGACGGCACGCGACACCGGCGGAGATTGCGGGACTGTTTGCTTATCTCGCGTCGGATGACGCGGCTTACGCGACCGGGCACGTCTTCACCCTCGACGGCGGCGAAACCGCGGGCGGACTGGCGAGCAGGTGAGTTCCGCAGACGAAATAGTTTCGATCAAAGTGTATGCGCCTCCAAGATAAAGTTGCTCTCATCACCGGCGGGACTTCGGGGATTGGCGAGGCGACCGCTCTGCTGTTTGCCAGGGAGGGCGCGCAAGTTGCGATCACGGGGCGCAATGAGGAACGTGGGGCCGGAGTGACGGAGCGGATCAAGCAGTTGGGCGGCGACGCAATCTTCATTCGTACGGACGTGAGTCGGACGAAGGATTGTCGGAGGGCGGTGGAGGAGACGCTGCATGCTTTCGGCCGGCTCGATATTTTGTTCAATAATGCCGGGGTGTTTTATCCGCAGACGGCGATCGAGTGCTCCGAGCGCGAGTGGGACGAGCAGATTGACGTCAACCTGAAGGGCACGTTTCTGATGTCGAAGTATGCGTTGCCGGCGATGATCGCGCAGGGGCGTGGCGTCATTATCAATAACAGTTCGGGATGGGGTATTGTGGGCGGGGATCATGCGGTGGCGTATTGCGCTTCGAAGGGCGGCGTGGTGCTGATGACCAAAGCGATGGCCATTGACCACGGAGCGCAAGGGATTCGAGTAAACTGCGTTTGCCCGGGCGATGTGGAGACTCCAATGCTGCCGGCGGATGCGAGAATGCGCGGGTTGAAGTGGGAGGACTACATTGCCGGATGCGCGAACCGTCCCCTGGGGCGAGTGGGCTCGGCGGAGGAGATTGCCAAGGCGGTGCTGTTTCTCGCGTCGGAGGATTCGTCGTTCATGACCGGTTCGGCGCTGGTAGTTGACGGGGGAGGGACCGCAGGCTAGTGGCGAAAGCTCCCATGAAATCCGCCGTCTTTCTCGGCGCAGGCCGCATCACCAGCGCGTTGGTGGCGGGCCTGCGCCTGGCGAAATATGCACGGCCGATTGTGGTCTACGATCGCGATCCGAAGAAATCTCTCGCCCTGCGCCAGGAGTCGCGCGTGGCAGTCGCGCCCAACCTGAAGTCGGCGGTCGAGCAAGCGGAAATACTGATTGTCGCGGTGCGTCCGGATTCCGTGGCTGGCCTGCTCGAGGAAGTCGCAACCTGCGGGGCTCCCGCGCGGCGAAGACTCTGGGTCAGTCTGGCCGCGGGTGTTCCACTTCGAAAACTGCGCTCGCGACTCGGCCCTCCCGCGCGCTGGGTGCGCGCCATGCCGAGTCCAGTCTGCCGCATCGGCCACGGTCTCACCGCGCTGTGCTCCGACCGCGGCATCGGCCAGGCGGAACGCGTCCGCGCCCGCCGCCTTTTCGCGCATGTCGGGGCGGTGTTGGAGATTCCCGAGCTGCAATTCGACGCGTTTACCGCAACCTACTCGTCAAGTCATGGCTATCACGCGCTCCAGACGCTGGCCGCAGGAGCTGCTCGCGCAGGACTTGATCCGAAGATCGCCCTTACGGCCGCGGCTCACGCCCTCAGCGACGGAATTCTCTACTGGAAAGCAAGCGGCCAGCGCCTCACCCGCCTTCTGCACGAAGCCGCTACACCCGGCGGCATCGCCGCCGCCACCATGTTGGCGATGGACAAGTCCGGCTACGCGCGGGTCGTGGCCAACGGGCTCAAAGCCGGGATCGACCAGGCGCGCCGCAACGCCAGGCGTTTTTCGCCAAGGTAGGTGCGACCGCAGGCTGCCCCCGGCGACCATCAGCGCGGCGCCGGCCGATTCTTAACGAGATCGCGGTAGGGACGATCATCGCTGATCGCCCCCCGCGCGGATCCGGACGGGCGCTTATT